>NZ_JBHEEH010000057.1:0-727 GCF_041929845.1 Paenochrobactrum pullorum | reverse complement strand
CGCGGCCTGGATATACGCTTGCCTGAAGGTGTATCAGCTTCGTCTTCTGCATGGATCGTAGCGATGGCAGTTTCGAGATCCTCCAGTGCCAGATCAAACTGCTCGGGATTAATCTTTTCTGACTTGCGCCCATATGCTGCCTGTTTGAAGGCTGCAACCAGTTTCTCCAGCCACTCAATGCGCTCATCTTTGCGAGCCCCAAGCGCAGTGGCTGCGATTAACAACGCTTTGAGTTCAGCAATATCATTGGGGAGATCGCTTACGTTTAACATGGATCGAATTTACTAAATTCAGCTGTGATTTGCTTGATGAATATGCTGTCAGAGTCATCGTGCCGCAGATATTTTTAGAGCAATCGTTTGTCTCTCAGACAGAGATCGGTGCTCTGACTTCCAAGCCACGAACACGTCGCCAATCCAGTCCTGCAAACAAAGCCTCAAACTGTGCATGGTTCAATGACATCAGCCCATTCTCGATCGCAGGCCAGCTGAATGTATGGGCCTCCAAACGTTTATAAGCTAGCACCATGCCTGTGCCATCCCAGTAAATCAGCTTCAAACGATCTGCCTTGCGCGAACGGAAGACAAAGACTGTTCCCGTAAACGGGATCCTTGCGCAATTCATTCTTGACCAGTGAGCCAAGTCCGTCATGGCCTTTGCGAAAGTCAACAGGCTTTGTTGCCACCATGATCCGCACCCGATTGGAAGGAAAGATCATGATTGAGCC
>NZ_JBHEEH010000056.1:0-733 GCF_041929845.1 Paenochrobactrum pullorum | reverse complement strand
ATAAATATAGTTGTCATTATGTTTTGTTCTGGACTTGGCTCTCTTTAGCTGAGTTCTTAAGCTTCTCCCCAATTTTAAGCTTTGTTGATGGGATTATTGCGAAACTGATATTGTGGAACCGTTTATGTTATCAGGATACATTTGATGCCGCATAAGTTCAATGCTGCTCAACGGCACAAGATGGCCAGACACAAATTTAAGGTTACGAATTGGACAACGTATAATGAAAGCCTGCGTCGCTGTGGTGATTTAACCGTGTGGGTAAGCGATAAGACTGCTTTCTTGTAGTCTGCGGTCTGCCCGAGATCTCGCGGTGGTCAGCCCAAATACTCGAATCAGGCCTGTCGTAAAGTGTTTGAATTAGCGATAGTTGAATCATAATATTAAATACTGGTCTCCCGTCTCAGAAGATCTCCATACTGTTAAATGCCATTGTTCAGAAACACAAACACCATTCCAAAAATGACTTTAAAGGTCGTCAGTTTGTGACCTGTCTAATCCTTCAGGCAGTCAGTTGCTATTTACGCTATTCTCTGAGCTATGGACAAAAACGGCAATCCGGTTGACTTCCTGCTGACCGCCTAACGGGACTTACCCGCAGTCAAGCGTTTCTTTACGTAAATGCTGGAGAATGAACCTTTACTTGCGCCCGAAAGCCTAGGATGGGGATCTGATCAAACAATTGTCTTTATTGAGTATTTTTATTTTTTTTTAGGTTTTGACAGTAGGGAGG
>NZ_JBHEEH010000055.1:0-811 GCF_041929845.1 Paenochrobactrum pullorum | reverse complement strand
CCGACGACGCGTCGAGAAAACAGGTCGATGACAACAGCCAGGTAGGAAAACCCTTCATATGTCTTGATATAGGTAATATCTGTGACCCAAACCTTATCAGGCATGTTCACGTCGAACTGACGATCCAGAGTGTTGTCTATGACGATAGAGGGTTTGCCACCATATTTACCGGAGCGGCTCTTATAACCAATCTGAGCTTTGATACCTGCCAGCTTGGCCAGTCTCGCAACTCGGTTTGGACAGCAGGTCTCACCCTGATCTCGCAGATCATCGTGTAATTTGCGGTATCCGTAGACCTTACCGCTGTCATGCGCCATGCATCTTTGATCAGTGCTGTCTGCCGGATATTTTCATTTGCACGGTGACTTAAAGGCTGCCTCATCCATGCATAAAATCCGCTTGGATGAACACAAAGCATCCGGCACATGGCTCGCACATTGAATAGAACACGATGCGCCTTGATAAACGCGTACTTCATTTTGCATGCCTATCGTAAATACGCGATGGCTTTTTTTAGTATGTCACGCTTTTCGGTGACACGAGCAAGCTCTTGCTTCAAACGCCTGAGCTCTGACAATTGATCATCTTGGCGTAGCTGCTTTCTCAGGCGCGCTGTAGCGCTTCATCCAGCTATAAAGTGAACGTGTGCTTACGCCCACGCGACGCGAAACATCTGCTACACAATAGCCACGCTCTGTAATCTGTTTAATAGCATCAAGTTTGAATTCATCAGTGAAATTAGCTTTACCCATCGTAGGCTCCTTGCCTCTTTTTTAAGTCACAAAGGATCTACAAATCTAGGGGCTATTCA
>NZ_JBHEEH010000054.1:0-863 GCF_041929845.1 Paenochrobactrum pullorum | reverse complement strand
CTCGAAACTGCCATCGCTACGATCCATGCAGAAGACGAAGCTGATACACCTTCAGGCAAGCGTATATCCAGGCCGCGTTTTGTCAATCGTGGTTCTCTGCCAAAACATCTGCCACGTATTGATGAAGTGATGAGCCGGAAAGCCTGATCTGCGCTTGTGGCAGCTGTCTGCATTGCATTGGCGAAGATGTTTGCGAGCGACTGGATGTGTGATCCCCGCGCAGTTTCGTGTCATCGTCATGCATCATCCCAAATATGCATGCCGTGCTTGTACTGATGGTGTCGTGCAAGCTCCGGCTCCGGCCCGATTAATTCCGGCAGGTTTACCGACAGAGGCAACGATTGCCCATGTGCTGGTATCCAAATATGCCGACCATCTTCCGCTGTATCGGCAAACCCAGATTATGGCGCGTCAGGGCGTAGATATTGATCGCTCTACGCTGGCCGATTGGGTCGGGCGGGCAGCTTATGAATTGCGTCCCGTGTTTGATGCGCTGATTGCTGACTTGAAGCGATCTAACAAGCTCTTTATGGATGAAACACGGGCACCGGTGCTTGATCCTGGATCAGGCAAGACCAAACGGATACTTCTGGGCTTTGGCACGTGATGATCGACCATGGGCCACCTATGCAGGCAGCAATGCACCGCCTGGTGTTGCTTTTACTTATGCGCCAGATCGTGTTGGACCCAATATACAATTGGCCTCCTGCTGGGCGCATGCGCGTCGCAAACTTATTGAGATTACGCGTACAGGCGCATCCCCGATTGCTGAAGACGGCATAAAACGGATCGGTGAACTCTACAGGATCGAAGCGGAAATACGTGGTCTTAATCCGCAGGTGCGGCTCGCAGTCCGTGAGGAA
>NZ_JBHEEH010000053.1:0-1046 GCF_041929845.1 Paenochrobactrum pullorum | reverse complement strand
GAGCAGCAGTGCGGCTTGCTGAGACAAGCGGTCGAACCCGTAAGGAGATTGCAGAAGATCTCGGCATAGGTCTTTCGACACTAACGCGCTGGATTACGCGCAACCGTGACGCTGGCATGAATGACCCTCTCCAGCGCAAGGCCGAAGAGGATCCGGCCGCCGAGCTTAAACGCCTTCGCCGTGAAAATGAGATTTTGCGCCAAGAGCGAGATATTTTGAAGAAGGCAACAGCTTTTTTCGCCAAGGAGGGAAGTCGATGAAGTTTCACTTTATCGATCAGCGAAGAAAAAATTCCCCGTATCTCGCCTTTGTTATCTCATGGGTGTTAGCCAAAGCGGTTATTTTGCGTGGAAAGATCGTCCGGCCAGCCGCCGCCAGCGCGCTGACCTTGTGATGTTGGCACATATACGCTCAGCTTGGTCTCTTTCGAATGGAACCTACGGTAGTCCGCGCATGACGCGCGAGTTACAGGATCAAGGGTTCGCTGTTGATCGTCGCCGGATTGCCCGCCTGATGCGTGAGAACAAAATGCACGCGCGCCAAAAACGCCGTTTTAAAAAGACGACAGACAGCTATCATAGCTTTCCGATTGCGCCCAACATCATCGCACAAGATTTTTTAGCAACAGGACCAAATCAGAAATGGGGTGCCGACATATCATATATCTGGACGCGGGAGGGATGGTTGTATCTTGCAGTCGTTGTTGACCTATTCGCGCGTCATGTCATCGGCTGGGCCGTTAGTGAGCGTTTACACCGTAAGCTGGCTCTTCAGGCGCTCGAGAAAGCTATAACAATGCGGCGACCGCCAAAAGGCTTGGTCCATCATTCGGATCGTGGCAGCCAATATTGTTCCTTTGATTATCAGGCCAAGCTGAAGGAAAATGGCATCCTGATTTCCATGTCAGGCAAAGGCAATTGCTATGATAATGCCATGGTTGAAACCTTCTTTAAAACATTGAAGTCAGAGATGATTTGGAGAACCGTATTCCATACGCGCGATGATGCACAAAAAGCCATTGCCCAATATATTGACGGATTCTATAA
>NZ_JBHEEH010000052.1:0-1109 GCF_041929845.1 Paenochrobactrum pullorum | reverse complement strand
ACCTGCTCGGCATAAGAAACAAAAGTCAGTTCAACCGATGCCATCAAGCGGCGATTGCCGTGCCTTGCCTCCAAATCTGTGCGGTGGATAGGCGGCGCCGTTTTAACAGCCCAGCCATCAGCCGGTGACGGATAAGTGGCAATGATGCCGTTGATGGTATCAGACAGCCCAAAGAAAGGCGTAAAGGACTGTTCTTCAGTCGACAGAATATCATCATCGTCAAAATGGATCACCGGCGCTTCAGGTGCACCGACAAACATCTGATAGATACCGCCAATCTCGGCGATGCGTCCCTGACAGGTTGCGTTGATTGCTTCCAGCGCAATTGAAAGTGCTGCATCAATGGTTACTTCACCGCCTGAGCGATATTGCGGCACCATTCCCTCAGCTGAGGCCACCGGCTTACGGCATTTGTTGATCGCAGCAATCCAGTTGGCAGACGGCAAACGCGCAGCTGACATGCCCTGCACACCGTAGAACCACTTACCGTCATAGGTTAGACCGCGCAGCAGGTTATAAGCCTGCACGGCAGGCAGATAGTCACCATCACCGCCCCATGTAGACCGGTCAGCTTGGCGATGCGAGCCATTACCACCATTAGTGCTGTCCTTGGACGGATCATAAAGGCGCATGCCGTCCAGCTCGAATTTAAAAGACGGAATGCCAGAAAACATGTTTTTGGAAACACGCGCGGTGATGACAACATAGGCGATGCCACGGCCAACGCGGGTTGCAGACCAATAACGATTACCATTGGAAGCCTTTGACACCAACAGACCATCGGCCTGTGTTTGTGTGCCGTCATAAAAACGGATCCAGAGATTAGGTTTGCCGTCTTTCAGATATTCCGTGACGACACTGCCAAATTCATCAACCCTATCGGAGATAGTCACCGGCTCATTATTCACCCACAGACGTATCAGCCCTTTAATCGGCAAATCAGAAAGCGCAATCACCTGTGTGAGATAGCCGTTCGGCGTATCTCCGTCTTTCCCCCAGGTATTTGCCCAGACCAGAGAACCGGCTGTAGCAGTGCGACCAAGAATAAAGGAGCGCGGCAGATCTCCGCCACCTTGCAAGGTGCCATTGATGGAAAAGGTCGGCTTTTG
>NZ_JBHEEH010000051.1:0-1114 GCF_041929845.1 Paenochrobactrum pullorum | reverse complement strand
CTCTTTGATCAGCACATGGCAAGCCGTCAAGCTTGCGTGCTTGTCTTTGAACATAACAGCCAAGTAAGCGGCCTCTTGATGGCGGTCTGGTTTGAGCATCCATTTGGTGCCGGCCGTTACGCCAAGGAAACAGTCTGGTTTATTGCCCCGCAATCGCGTGGCCGCTCAGCAATCAAAATGCTCTCAGCCTATGAGACATGGGCAAAAGAGCAGGGCTGCACCGCTATTGGTATGGCCTCGTTAGAGATCAATGATGTCTCGAAGCTTTATTTGCGCCGCGGCTACAGATCGGTTGAGACGCATTTTCTTAAAATTCTTTGACAATCAGGCGGCGTGCTTATCTGATCGAATTGTTAAATGCAAACCGAGGGCTTTCATCACTCCGAGCAAAGTTGAGAGCTTCGGGTCACCTTTTTCGCTTAGAGATGTGTAGAGTGCTTCGCGGGTGATACCAGCTTCTTTGGCAACCTTTGTCATGCCTTTAGCCTTGGCTATGTTGCCCAAAGCGATAGCAATGTCTTTTGTGTCGCCGTCTTCAAACGCTATTTCAAGATATTCTTGAATAGCCTCGTCACTAGTGAGTAGGGCAGTTGGATCCCATGGGGTGGTTTTAATAGACATTAAACCTCCTTTGCCATGTTGATGGCAGCTTTAATATCACGATCCTGCGAGCGTTTGTCGCCACCGGAAAGCAGAATGAAAATAGTGTTGCCGCGCTTGACAAAATAAACCCGATAACCGGGGCCATAGTCGATGCGAAGCTCACCTATACCGTCGAAAAATTTAGCATCTCCCAAAAGACCGAAAGACAGTCGGTCAATGCGCTTCTGAACGCGCAACTGAGCAGTTCGATCTTTAAGTGATGAAAACCATTTGGCAAATATCTCTGTTTGGCGAACTTCAATCATCTGTAATATTTATATTACAAAGACGTTCACGTCAATGAATATGTAAGATTTAAATTACATTCTTATCCCTAAGGTATATTCATGGCTATTTTTACAGGCCTCGCAACCATTGGCACGGCGATTGGCTCATTCATTGGTGGTTTGGGTGTCGTTGGCTCATTCCTGCTTCGCACCGCCGTTGGTGTGGGCTTAAACCTTCTGGCGCA
>NZ_JBHEEH010000050.1:0-1233 GCF_041929845.1 Paenochrobactrum pullorum | reverse complement strand
CTGGCGGCGTCAGTTGCGGAGGTAACTGCGCTATTTTGAGCTCCTTACCATTTAAATCGAAACTGTTGATGTCGATACTGCGCAAGACCTGATCATCATACATTTTAACATAATATTTTTGATTTTTAAGATCGGCAATGGTTGCCCATTGTGTATATTCCAACGGCTCATTGGCTGTCATATCAGTGCGTATCCAGCCTTTGGGTATGTCGAAATTATTGATGACATGCTCTGCAAGACGCACACTACCAGTGCCACTTGGCTGCTTTTGAACAGTTACTGAATAGGCTGTTGCACGTACGAAACGCGATGGCGGTGTCGTATCGCCCGGAATACCGAGCAGACCAGATCCCTGACCCAGCGGATTAAGTGTTAAACCGTCAATTTTTAATGGCGGTGCATTAATGTCTGAAATTTTAATATAATTTCTGAGGTTGGTCATATGCCAATCAAAGGCTGGTGAATTGGTCATAACCCCGACCGGATTGTCATAGATTCTGAATTTTCCGTCAACTGGCTCAATTACCAGAGACGCACCGGAGGCATCATGAATAGTATAATGTACGGGCGGGGCGAAACCCATTTCCGCCTGTTTCACATCAATGACTGTGACATCATTAATGGCGGCCTTGACTTCTTCAACCGTGGCAAAGTTTGTCAGAATCCAACTCAGCAGATCCCATGAGGCCAGTGACTTATCTGGATCTGTTTTTGAGCCGTCGGCATAACCAGCCAGTTCTGGAAAATATAGAATGCCACCAGCAAGACCTTTTTCATTCATTCCATCTACAAGAGCGTTGACACCAAGGGCATTTAAGCCAACAGCAGCATATTTGCTCTTCCATTTCATGCCGGTCTTACCATCCGCGCCGGTGCTGCTTAGCTCATACTGGCGAGGTATCATCAGGGCGTTGGATTTGAGCTCAAAAGCGAATTCCATTGTGCGAGCATAAACACCGCTGCCATCTGTTGTCGGCAAAAGAATACTCGTACAGGCTGAAGCCCCATAAGGAGCGGAGATCGCTCCGATGACGATCAGTGCAGTTGTTGATTTTGCGAGCTTTTTACCGATAAAGTAAGAAAGATATGGTTTCAATAAAGTCTCCTTCCAGACGAAATGAATATGGTTCTGTAATATGACTTATGTAAAACCCTAATAAATATAGTTGTCATTATGTTTTGTTCTGGACTTGGCTCTCTTTAGCTGAGTTCTTAAGCTTCTCCCCAATTTTA
>NZ_JBHEEH010000049.1:0-1247 GCF_041929845.1 Paenochrobactrum pullorum | reverse complement strand
TGAAACGTAAAACCGCCATTGATACGGCGGTCGCGTTCAATATCTATTAAGCCTTCCAGCTGCTTTCGGTGTTCTTCAGCCTTCATTTCCTTTGTGATTACTTTGGAAAAATCAATCATCGGCTGCCACCTTTTCATTAAAGATGATCTCACCATCATCAATCAGCGTAATCGGCTCTGGGAATAAGACACTATCCGGCGCATCCTCGTCGCTGTAAGGCATCAGGACAGTTACATTCACAATGCCATTGGTTTTTGTAATGCCTCCGACAATACAATCGTTATCGATAGCTTCCGCAGGCACATCACTACCGTCTGCCAATTGTGAAAAATCACAAGACCTATCTCCAATTGTCAAAACACTTCCGCGTTTTTCAATCTTTAAAGTCTGATCTGAAAATTGAGGTGATAAAGTTATTTTAAACATTAGAACCACCTTCCAACTGCTACAATACCTATATTTTGTACGCGCCCTTCTGTTGCGCTAACGGTACCCGCATCAAAGAAAATTGAAAAAGTAGCACCTGTAGCACTGGATGCGGCTCCAAAAGCTCGAGCACTTCCACGACCTGATTGCGCTCCGGTAATACCCGTCCAATTTACAGCCTGCTGTATCGGCACATTAAGAAAAACCTCGCTATTACTGTTGGGAAAGGCCGCAGGATAAGTCCAACTACCGCCCAAGCGTCCTGTATTAGAGTTAGAGTCAGAATAATTTACTTCTGTTTTACCCCAACAAATTTGTGTACCGTCTGCAAACCGAACAAAAGTGCCATTTGCATTGTTACCGGGATAAATAACACCGCCGGTTGGTATACCGTTGGATTGAGAGACGTTTGCCAATAAATTGTTAGCCGAATACATTCTATACCACGGAGACCAAACACCATCCATGCGCGCTCTCTCATACATACTGTTTGTGGTATGTCTCAGCGCTATTTGTCTGGCTTGTGTATTGCTGAAAGCTAAATGGAAAAGAAGCATGGTTGCACCCTCCGGCATGTTGGGATTACTCCCACCTATTCGGTACCATCCGCTTTCGATAATTTCGTTCGGGTCGCCCGCAGTATTTCCTATAGTTCTTAATCTACCCGGAAGTTGCCCATTGGGTATTCCTCCCAAAGCTTCATAACCTTTACCGCCATTTGCAGCCGCCAACAAAGTCCGCGCCCATTCCGTTAAAGCAGTCACATCCGCAGTGCCAGAACCGGTGAAAAAAGCCAGTGTATCTTTTAGTGTTTTCAATCC
>NZ_JBHEEH010000048.1:0-1313 GCF_041929845.1 Paenochrobactrum pullorum | reverse complement strand
GACACATGCCTGCACTCGACCAGCTTGTCAGAAATATCAAAAAACATCTTGCCAAACGGAGGCCGTCCACACATGCCCCGCTTTAGTGGAGAGACTTTCACTCAGCGAATGCGTTGTTGGCCTCGAATGCTATTGGCGACTTATATCCGAGCGCTGAATGTCGCCGGATTGGATTATAGAAGCCATCAATGTATCGGCCAAGGGCTTTTTCAGCAACCGCTCGCGTTTGGAAACTCGTACGCCAGACCATCTCTGATTTGATTGTTTTAAATACGGCTTCGACCATCGCATTATCATAACAATTCCCTTTAGCGCTCATTGATGCGACGATGCCGTGACTGGCCAATCGTTCTCGATAGTCATAAGAACAATATTGGCTGCCCCTGTCCGAATGCTGGATCAGCCCGGCGGGTGGCCTGCGAAGAGCAATCGCACGATTTAAAGCCGTCAATGCCAGATCTTTTTTGAGCCTGTCACTTGTTGCCCATCCAACAATACGCCGTGAGAATAAATCCAGCACAATTGCCAGATAAAGCCAGCCCTCAGCGGTCCAGATATAGCTGATATCAACACCCCATTTCTGATCTGGGCCAGTGCATGCAAAGTCCTGATCAAGAAGGTTGGGGGCAATGAGACCACTATGGTTGCTGTCTGTTGTCTTCTTGTAGCGCCGTTTTTGTAAGGCTTTCAGCTTATTATCCCTCATAAGCCTGGCAACGCGATGACGGCCAACATTAATACCAGCCTCCTGGAGTTCCACATGCATGCGTGGAGATCCGTAGGTTTCATGCGATGCCTTAAACTGAGAGCGTATATGGGCCAATAAGATCATATCCCTATTCTGCCGGGAACTGGCTGGATGTCCTCTCCATGCAAAATAGCCACTTTCACTGACACTAAGAACTGAGCAGAGCCGACAGACGGGGAATTCCTTCTTCGCATCATCGATGAATTTAAACCTCATCGACTTCCCTCCTTGGCGAAAAAAGTTGCAGCGCGTTTTAATATCTCGCGTTCCTGCCGAAGGATCTCGTTTTCCTTACGCAGTCGCACCAATTCTTTAGTCACATCCTCGTGTGGTCCAGACAGAAGATCTGCCTCATGAAACTGCCGTTTCCAGCGCGCCAGTGTAGAGAGCCCAACACCAAGGTCTGCCGCGACCTGGCTGATTGTCCGCCCGCTAGTTGCAATCAACCGGACGGCCTCCTTCTTGAAATCATCCGTAATAACGGGGCGTTTGCTTTTACTCATAGGGTTCTCCTGTTGACTCAAATGTTAACAGAAAATCCCTCCATTTTATCCGGGCAAGTCCA
>NZ_JBHEEH010000047.1:0-1381 GCF_041929845.1 Paenochrobactrum pullorum | reverse complement strand
TTCTGGCCCCGGTGTGAGCGAAATCTTCTCAATTAGGCCACGCAATGTCTCCGCTGCTTCCTGTTCGCTCTTCCTTGAGATTGAGCGCCTTGGTCAGGGCAGAAACTTTCTTTGCATAGATCGCCGAGGCGCTTGGCAGAACGTCCGCTTTGTCCTGAGGCGCATCGGCCAGCAGGGTGTTCAGTTCGGTCTTGCGTGCTTCCAGCATGTCCATCTCAGCCTTCATGCTCTCGTGGAACATCCCGGCCTTGATCGCTTCGATGATGCCACGGATCTGCTTCTCGATCTTTACCAGTTCAGCCTTCCAGGCTTCGCCGCTGGAGCGGCGTTCCCGGTTCAGTCGGTTTGTCTCTTGGGCATAGGCGCGCATCGCCTCCTCGACGATCTCGGGGGCCATCATGCGGTCCTTCAGGCCGGAGAGCACGCGGGCTTCCAGATCCTCACGCAGGATCGTGCGGCTGTTTGAACAGGCACCCTTGCTGATGTGGTTCGAGCAGGCGAACCGATCAGCGCCGCGAAGCGAGTAGGGGCCTCCGCAGCAGCCACAGAACACCAGGCCGGACAGAAGGGACTTCGGGCGACGTGTGCCGTTCAGACGGTTCTTCTTGTGATGCTTTTGCACGGCCTCTGTGACAATGATGTATTTCTCGGCGATCTCACCTTGTCGAGCGCGGACGGATTGCCAGAGTTCGTCATCTACAATGCGCAGTTCCGGAACGTCCTTGATGATCCATTCCGATACAGGGTTTAGCCGCGAGACACGCTTTCCTGTTGAAGGATCTTTGATGTAGCGGAGACGGTTCCAGATCAGACGGCCGATATAGAGTTCATTGTTCACCAGTCCCGTGCCGCGCTTTACATGGCCTCGGATGGTCGTGTCGTTCCAGAGCTTGCCAGCCGGTCCGGGCACGCCTTCTTCGTTCAAGGTGCGGGCGATCGTGCGCGGACCGACGCCGGCGGCAAACTCGCGGAAAATCCGTCGCACGACATTGGCCTCGGCTTCATTGATCTCACGATCGCCACGAATGGGGTCGCCACGGGAATCCAACTGCTTGATAACGTTGTAGCCGAAGCTGAGCCCGCCGCCTGACTTGCCCTCTTCGACGCGGCCACGGATGCCACGATGCGTCTTTGCGGCAAGGTCTTTCAGGAATAGCGCATTCATCGTGCCCTTGAGGCCGACATGCAATTCGCTGATCTCGCCCTCGGACAGCGTGACAATCGGAACGCCAGCAAATTTGAGGTGCTTGTAGAAGGTGGCGACGTCAGCCTGGTCGCGACTGATGCGATCCAGTGCCTCCGCGAGCACAACGTCGAACTGGCCTGCCTGCGCATCCTGAATGAGCGCCTGAATGCCGGGACGCAGGATCATACTTGCGCC
>NZ_JBHEEH010000046.1:0-1388 GCF_041929845.1 Paenochrobactrum pullorum | reverse complement strand
TGGACTTGATGTGGTGGACGGCCTCCTGATCCGCTTTTGTGCGATAGTGTGGTTGTTTTTAAAAGCCACCAAGGAGAACGGTTATGTCAGAACTTGCGACGGTAGGAATTGATTTAGCTAAAAACGTTTTTCAAATTCATGGAGTTGATAGTCAGGAGCGTGTCATTCTACGCCGAAAACTGTCACGAAGCGATGTTTTGCCATTCTTCAGTCGCATCCCACGATGTCTAATTGGAATGGAGGCTTGCGCCAGTGCTCATCATTGGGCGCGCTCGCTGCAGGAATTAGGGCATGATGTGCGATTAATGCCAGCAGTTTACGTCAAGCCTTATGTAAAGCGGCAGAAAAATGATGCGGCAGATGCCGAAGCTATATGCGAAGCTGTTAGTCGCCCTACAATGCGTTTCGTACCTATAAAGAGCGAACAACAACAGGCCGTGATCATGCTCCACCGTGCTCGGGAACACCTTATTCGACAACGTACTATGATCGTTAATGCCATTCGTGCTCATGCAGCAGAACTTGGTCTTGTTAGCCGCCAAGGCGTTGTTGGCTCAATGCAACTTGTTGAGGTAATCGAATGTGAAGAAGATGCGAGCTTACCAACAGTTGCCCGCATGGCTTTATTGCCGTTAGTGCGCCAAATGAAAGCAGTTCACAACGAAATAATAGGCTTGGAGAAATCAATTCATGCTTGGCATAAACAAAATGAATTGAGCAAACGCTTGGAAAGCGTGCCAGGCATTGGGCCGATAATAGCAAGCGCGCTGAGCGCTACGATCACTGATCCTAGAGTGTTCAAGTCGGGCCGGGAGCTTGCGGCATGGATAGGTTTGGTTCCTCGCCAGAATTCGTCGGGAGGAAAGAACCGGCTGGGGAGTATCACCAAACAAGGTGATCCATATTTACGGCGTCTTCTTGTTCTCGGAGCACATTCCGTCTTACGCTTTCGCAAGAAAAGTACTGTTCAAACGACACAATGGGCCGCCGGGCTTTTGGAGCGCAAACCTTATATGGTTGCTGCTGTCGCGTTAGCCAATAAAATGGCTCGAATTGTCTGGGCGCTTATGGTGCACGGTTCCACATTTGGTGTGCAACGCATCTAACAAGTATTTTTGTCATTGTTGCTTCAGAGGCTGAACGCAACAAACAAGAGGTGAGATGCTCATGGTATGATGACAAACGGTCAAAAGCCGGGATTGAGACACTCCGCATTCCGGGGCTGCGTATGAAAGCGCGAGGACTTGTAAGGAACTCAATCTGCGGACTTCATCAGGGCCAGCGGCATGTTATAGCCGCATCAATAGGCCGGACACATGCCTGCACTCGACCAGCTTGTCAGAAATATCAAAAAACATCTTGCCAAACGGAGGCCGTCCACACATGCC
>NZ_JBHEEH010000045.1:0-1546 GCF_041929845.1 Paenochrobactrum pullorum | reverse complement strand
ACATGCCTGCACTCGACCAGCTTGTCAGAAATATCAAAAAACATCTTGCCAAACGGAGGCCGTCCACACATGCCCCGATAAAATGGAGGGATTTTCTGTTAATATTTCATACAACAGGAGACCCCTATGAGTAAAAGCAAGCGCCCCGTTATTACGGATGATTTCAAGAAAGAGGCTGTCCTGCTTATTGCAACTAACGGGCGGACAATCAGCCAGATCGCCGCGGACCTTGGAATTGGCCTCTCTACACTGACGCGTTGGAAACGCCAGTTTCATGAAGCTGATCTTTTAGCTGGGCCCCATGAGGATGTAACTAAAGAACTGGCGCGACTGCGCAAAGAAAACGAGATATTAAAACGCGCCGCAACTTTTTAGCCAAGGAGGGAAGTCGATGAAGTTTAAATTCATCGATGATGCGAAGAAGGAATTCCCCATCTATCGGCTCTGTTCAGGTCTTAGTGTCAGTGAAAGTAGCTATTTTGCCTGGAGAGGAGGTCCAGCCAGTTCCCGGCAGAACAGGGATATGATCTTATTGGTCCATATACGCTCTCAGTTTAAGACATCGCATGAAACCTACGGATCTCCACGCATACATGTAGAACTCCAGGAGGCTGGTATTGATGTTGGCGTCATCGCGTTGCGAGGCTTATGAGGGAAAATAAGCTGAAAGCTCTACAAAAACGGCGCTACAAGAAGACCACAGACAGCAACCATGCTGGTCTGATTGCCCCCAACCTTCTTGAACAGGGCTTTACATGCACTGGCCCAGATCAGAAATGGGGTGTTGATATCAGCTATATCTGGACCGCTGAGGGCTGGCTCTATCTGGCAATTGTGCTGGATTTATTCTCGCGGCGTATTGGCGGATGGGCAACAAGTGACAGGCTCAAAAAAGATCTGGCACTGATGGCTTTAAACCGTGCGATTGCTCTTCGCAGGCCAGCCTCTGGGCTGATCCAGCATTCGGATATCGGCCTGTCCGGCCTTCGATACGCGACCAAGCCATTCCTTTCCTCCGGAAGAATGTTGTTTCGGAACCAGGCTCAACCATGCTGCAAAACCTCGGCCATGTCTAAAGTTGTCCATCGGCGGTGCGAAAGCTTCAACGGCCAACGCACTCATCGGTTCTACTCCCGGCATAGTTTGCAAGCTTCGTGCCGAATCTGTCTGTGTCGCCAAAGAGGCGATCTGTTTGACCTTTGCTTCAATTCGTTGCGTTTTCTCGGCAATTTGACGCGAAAGGTCACGGCACTCCTAGCGAACCAGTTCTGGCAGATCGCTGTTGTCATCCTCGATGATCGTTTCAATCCGCTTCAGATGCCCGATCCCAGCCGGAATTGGGTGACCAAACTCGCAGAGGACTGTAAGCGGTGTTTAAGCCCCAACTATTTTTCGTTTTTCTGATCTGTCATTGAGATTTCGCCAATATACATAGCGGAGTTTCTCCATGGAGCCTCGAATAGAGTTTCTCACAACAGATCAGAGTAAGTGTGGTAAACATCGTCAGTGGTCGACCGATTTAAAGGCGCGGATTGTTTCGGAAAGC
>NZ_JBHEEH010000044.1:0-1801 GCF_041929845.1 Paenochrobactrum pullorum | reverse complement strand
TTATCAAATTCATATTTATAACAGCTATATAGAGATGCGACACTTGGGCAAATTAGAGATGCGACAGATTTTGCAGCTCATGCCCTGTTCAAACAGAATAAAGAAAGGAAGACTGGGGTTCCGAATGCAAGCAGCGGATGGGAGCCGTCATGTCTTGTTTGATCACAATGTCGCAGAAAGAACTCAATCGATTAGAAGTTATTCAGAAGATACGGGATCGCCGCCTGACTGTTGTTCAGGCGACTGCATTGCTCGATCTCAGTCGCAGCCAGATTCATCGTCTTTTACAGGCCTTTGACAAGTTTGGTGCGGCTGGCCTTGTTTCAGGCAAACGTGGTCACCCAAGCAATCGCCGTTACAGCGAGGATTTCCGGAATACGGTGCTGGATCTTATACGGGCTTATTATCGGGATTTTGGCCCGACACTGGCCTGTGAGAAGCTGGTTGAGCTGCATCAACTTTCAGTCAGTAAAGAAACGCTGCGCCAGTGGATGACAGCTGCAGGTATATGGATTTCACGCCGAGAACGCAAAAAACGTGTATTTCAACCGCGCGGCCGGCGCGATTGTTTTGGTGAACTAGTGCAGATTGACGGTTCACATCATTGGTGGTTCGAGGGTCGGGGGCCCAAATGCGCCCTCCTCGTTTATATTGATGATGCAACCGGTAAGCTTCTGCATCTGCGTTTTGCCGGATCAGAGAACACATTTGATTATTTCCATGCGACGAAGGCCTATCTGGAGCTTTGGGGCAAGCCGCTGGCATTTTACAGCGACAAGCATGGAGTATTTCGCTCCACCCATGGTTCTGAGAAAGATCGAACGAGTGGGCTAACGCAATTCGGTCGGGCACTTTATGAGCTGAACATTGATATTATCTGTGCCAATACCCCACAGGCCAAAGGCCGTGTCGAGCGTGCAAACAGAACTTTGCAGGATCGCCTAGTGAAGGAGTTGCGATTGCGCGGCATTGATACGATGGAAGCAGCAAATGCTTATGCACCGGAATTCATTGCAGATTTCAATGCCCGTTTTGGTAAGCTACCGCGCAATCCGAAGGATATGCATCGGCCGCTGGCTGCGCATGAGAACCTCGACGGCGCACTGTGCCGGAAGGAAGTGCGGACACTGTCGCAGTCTCTGACGCTGCGCTACGACAAGGTATTGTTCATCCTGGAGCCAACGGAGATTGCAAAACGACTGGCCCGTCAAAAGGTCATTGTCTGCGATTATCCGGACGGTCGCCTTGAAATCATGCACGGCACGGACACCCTGCCCTATAGAACGTTTGACAAATTGCGTTCGGTTCATCGCTCACCCGTTGTCGAGAACAAACGGCTGGACGACATGCTGGCTCTTGTCGCTGAGATGCAGGCTGGACGGGAACAGCAACGCAGCAAGAGTGGTCCGCGTCGCACGGGACAGACGGACCATATGTTTGGCGTCCGCGACGGCAGCACCGCCAACGGCTATCAGAAGCGAGAGCGTAAATCGCGCACAGCCTACATGAACGATCCTGCTGTCATTGCTCGGCGAGAGCAAGCCCTATTGAGACAGCCGGCGCAGGAATAAAGCTCGTCAATGGACGCTGATATGGCTTAGCGTAGCCGATATAGGTGGGCCGAGTATCAACTAATGACAGAACAATTGCTACTGAGAAAGCTAAAGCCGAAGAGGCGGGTATTCACTCGCCCCCATTCCTCGCTTGCAACCCTGACCAGCCTCTCGGAATGGGGGCTGTCGTCAGCGCCTGTCGCATTTCTATTTTGCTGGGAACGTCGCAACTTTAACTTGCTAAAACA
>NZ_JBHEEH010000043.1:0-2096 GCF_041929845.1 Paenochrobactrum pullorum | reverse complement strand
GAAATTAGCTTTACCCATCGTAGGCTCCTTGCCTCTTTTTTAAGTCACAAAGGATCTACAAATCTAGGGGCTATTCACAGAGACAAAAGCTTTTCAACAAAACCTGGCCAGGAATTTTATCAACTTCTCAGTTACACAGGGTATGCGATATTGAGGCAAAGCTGGCAGAAGGGAAGCGCTTTTATAATTTCAACAGTCCGCACGATGCACATAACAGCAAAACGCCATATGAAGCGATCAGAGAAAAACTATAAATTGCGATTGAAATCCATTCGGCCCCTGCCCTAAGTGAGTGATTGCGGCTAGTCTGCTAAAATTATTTATCAATTAGTCGCGCAGATTTTCTCACTAAGCGCGATAAAGATCGGCTCGTGTTTGCGGAACGGCTGATAGGCCACGTTTGCGATGTGAAGCGAGTGTTTGATTGATCTGCACCGTGCCGCGCTCAAAGGCCAGCGCACAACCAGCAAGATAGAGAAGCCACAGGCGCGCTCGAGGTTCGCCAACTTTTGCAATGGCTTCGCTAAACCGCGCATCTAGACGCTCGGCCCATAGCCGACAAGTCTGGCCATAGTGTTCCCGTAAATTTTCGACATCATGAACCTCGAAACCATGACCTTCCAGATTGTCGATCGTCATGCCCAAATGGTCCAATTCGCCACCAGGGAAAATATATTTCACCAGTGCCAGATGCTCCGCACTTTTTCGCCGAAATGCTTTGCGGCTTCTTTTCATACGTCGTGTAATTGCATGATGTAGGTACAAGCCACCAGGGCGCAGCAGCCGTTTTACACCGCTGAAGTATGTTTCGTAATTGGCCATGCCGACATGTTCGAACATGCCGATGGATGAAATCTTGTCAAACTGGCCATCGAGATCAGTATATGATTTGATGTGGATTGTAATTTTGTCTACAAGACCCTCTTCAGAAATCCGCTGTCGCGCTAATTCTGTTTAAGCTTCTGAAAGAGATACTCCGGTACCAATTACCCCGAAGTTCTTGACAGCATAAATGAGTAAAGCACCCCAACCACAGCCAATATCAAGAAAATGCTCACCTGGTTGCAATCGCAATTTACGAGTGATTAGCTCCAGCTTGTCTTCCTGCGCTTGATCAATATTATTGGCCCAATCAGTAAAATATCCGCATGTATAGACCATCCTTTTATCCAAGAACAACTGATAAAACTCGTTTGAAACATCATAATGATGCGTAATGGCCTGCTTGTCTGAACCACTTACAAACGGCGATTTGCCATCCATTTGATCTGACTTGCTTCGATTTCCAGACATTAAAAGAGACGGGATATCTTTCAGTAATTGCCATTTGGGAATGGCTTTGATCCGCTCTTTGAGATTGCCTTCACTCGAACCTAAGCGTGTTCCATCCCATAGCTCCACTCCGAATTGTGGCCGGATTGTTTCAACGATAATTTTCACAACACGTGCTGTTCTTGCGTTTGTTTTCATTAACTCCCCCTGCAATAGCTCTTTAAAAGTTGAAGGATAATAACGCAGAAAATGCAATTTGATATAGTCGGTTTTAACGAGGGACACCTAACGGTTTTGTTGCAAAGTTTTTGTCTCGGACCGGTTGGTCAAAGTCTGTTATGATGGGCTGGGTGCCATGGGAGATAGATGATGGTTGATTTCAAAGGCGCTCAGTTTCCCAAAATCGTCATCCTGCACGCCGTTTTCTTTTATGTGCGCTATCCGGTTTGGCCGGGCTTCAGGTTGTGAATTCGATCCTAGAATCCACCGGAACAAGAAACTTAATTGAAATCCAGCAGGCTAAATATCTTAACAATATCCTCGAGAAGGATCACCCGGCCGATGATGGGTTCAAAGCCTTTCATTCCGCCTCAGCCATCATTGCAGGGATCGAAGTGGCGTACATGATCCACAAGAAACAATTCGCTAACGACAACCGCTCGCCATTCCAGATCTTTGTGGATCTCGCAGCATAATTGCGACTAGAAATAAAGCTGCTTTTGCACTACTCAAAACTTTGTAACAACGCCGTCTTAATATATTTATAAGTAATAAAAAAACGGAGTATAAAAACTCCGGTTTTTTATTTGAAATGGCTATCAATA
>NZ_JBHEEH010000042.1:0-2451 GCF_041929845.1 Paenochrobactrum pullorum | reverse complement strand
CATTCCGTTAAAGCAGTCACATCCGCAGTGCCAGAACCGGTGAAAAAAGCCAGTGTATCTTTTAGTGTTTTCAATCCTGCCAGAGCATCGACATTTCCGCTCATGCCCCAACGGGCGATAAGATCGCGCGCCGCACCTTGATAACGCGATCCATCGGGCTGATAGCGGATCAGCAGTGGTTGATTAGCACCTGCCGCGCCTGCAGGCGTATTCTCGACAAGGGTGCCTGCGTTCTGTCCTGTGACTGATGCAATAATCAGTACCAAGCCCGAACGGGTGATAATCATATCACCGGCTTGAATAGCGGCACTTTGCAAAGATGCCCCTGTCGTGGTGAAGTTCTTACTCCCCGATACCAAGGTAATTGTGCCGACTGTATAATCAGGCCTCACACCCCTTTCATAAGCCATTATTCAATCTCCGTTGTATCAATTGTAGGGATTTCTACACCCTGCATCTGCTGAATGACTTCATTAAGCCGAGCTATTTCCTCCTTTGCAGATACCAACTCGCCTTCGCATTCATTAAGCCTGGTCTGAGTAAGGTTTAGCTCGTGCGCCAAGAATAAACGTCTATCTCTTGAATAGGCGTGATCTATCGTCAGCTCGTTGAGGGCAACGGCTGGTTCAATCATGATTTTGTTTGTCATTATCGCTTCCATACCAAAGAGCTTTCAATTCCACTTCCGCCGCCCCATCGAAGGGCATCGCCCGATGTGTTTCTTAGCTCAACAACATAATCGTTGCTCCCTGTAGCCGCCGTTGAGTCGATAAACATCCCTCCCAAGAAGATAGAAAATCCTCCGTTGGCGCCATTGGACGCATTAGTAAATTCACGACCCGTTGTTTTATTTCTAAAGCGGAGAGAAGCACTCGCAGTTCCAGCACCATTTCTCGTAAATCTGGCGTCAACATTAACATCAACAAGGCATGTATTCCCCTGTGGGTTGTTTGTTGACATAGTCATAATCTCAACCCATACGCCCGCGCCACCAGTGATACCGCTACTAGGGAAGTTAACAACTCCACTTGTAAAGACGTCGGTTACTTGGTTGAAATCTAGATTACTTGTCTTCACTTGAAGGTCTCCAATCTTAGCCGTTGTGATAGCTGCGTCTGCGATTTGAGCACTTGTGACTTGGACATTTGTAATTTTAGCCCAAGCGACCCGCATTTCATCTGCGTATAAAACACCGCCTTGAAACATTAATGGTCGCGCATAGTCACTACCGCTCCTGACGACGAATTGCTCCGTGTCGATCACCACACGGCTATTCGTCGTTGTCGCATCAAGATAGATACCAGCATTTTTATAATTGTCTGATGTCCCGACGCGAGCCTGCATAGCGATACGTGAAGTCCAGCCCGAAGGGGATGCAACAACACCCATACGGAAAGTTGCGTCTGCGCTTACGTTATTAACGGTAGTGGACAGAGCCGTAATTGCATTGGCGTTCGTTGTCACTCGACCGTCAACTGTATTGATCTTGGTATCAAGAGCACTTACCGCGGTCACATCTGCCTTGTTTTGCTGGATATTCGAGACAGATGATTGAAGCGATGTAATCTGGCTCGTTTGCGTAGTTGTAATGCCCTCAACATCTGTAACTCTCACAGCCAGCGCAGTTATTGCGGACGCATCGGCTTTATTATTAACCGTAGCCGTCAAGTTGGTGATGGATGTAGCGTTAGTTGTGACGCGACCATCCACATTGCTGATCTGTGTTTGAAGCGTGCTGACAGCTGTTGCAATATCCTGATCAATTTGGACTTGGAGCGATTCAACACGAACAGACAAAGCCGCAGTTTCGCTAACAGCAAGATCGACAGCATAAGTCCATTCAGCGGTGATACCATCCGCAGTGAGCTTTAATTCATGCCTTAGCCCTTGCCTCTCAGTGAAGTTGCCAAATTCCTGATCTGCCGCCCATGCACCAATACGCTCAAGTTCTTCCTCTACATAACGGATCGAGTCTGCTGTCCACTCTTGGTTGGCTATAATCTCCTTGTTCAGTTCGCTGACATCAATCGGGTAGATATCCAATTCACCGAGCCGGATATCCAGCATATGAACCGGTATCCAATCCGACCAGATGAAATCACGGCTATCGTCATAGACCGCATAGCGAGCACGAACCTGATATTCGGAGTTTGCCTGCAGCATAAACGGGGCGATTAGAATTGACCCGCGTGTGACCTCCTCAGTTCGGCCTGTATAAACAACAGCCAAATCCCAAGACTGGCGAACCTCAAAGCGAACCAAATCGACAGCCGTCTTATCACCGTCCCAGCCCAGAAGAATTGCCGGCCGACGATCATTCCCATTGGCATCTTTAGACACCGATGGAATGGCCGAGAAATCAATGATTGGCTGTGGCTGTGGCCGCATAGACCCGATAGCACCATCAACAGGTGGTTTGAAATCTTTGCCGCTGTCCCAATCATAATCCGT
>NZ_JBHEEH010000041.1:0-3091 GCF_041929845.1 Paenochrobactrum pullorum | reverse complement strand
AGATGGTATGGCGTACAGTCTTTCAAACACGCATCAGCGCTGAAAAAGAACTTGGCCGATACATCGATGGCTTTTATGATCTAATAGGGCAGCACTCTTTATTGAGATATAAATCGCCAATAGGATTTGAAGCCATCACGGCCTGCACAGAGTGAAACTCTCTCCACTAATCAGGGCCAAAATCATTCTCTAATACGGTATGGCAATCATTGCATTCAATCAATGATTATTTCGTATTAGAAATAGCTTCGATGCTATCGCATCTAGCTGATAAAACTCCATTACCAGTCCATAACAACTTTACCAGAATTGCCACTGCGCATGGCTTCAAAGCCTGTCTCGTAATCGTTAATGCTGATCCGGTGGGTAATCAAGCCTGAAACATCGAGTGGGCCTTGCACTAAGGCAATCATTTTATACCAAGTCTCGAACATTTCGCGGCCATAAATGCCTTTCAGATGCAGCATTTTGAAGATAACTTTGTTCCAGTCAATTGAAAAACCGGTTGGAGCAATACCGAGGATCGCGATTTTACCACCATTATTCATCGTTTCAATCATATCCCGAAAGGCAGGTGCTGCGCCTGACATTTCCAAGCCCACATCAAAACCTTCAGTCATGCCGATACTCTTCATGACTTCGCGCAGATTTTCTTTCGATGCATCAACGACATGGCGCACTCCAAGTTTACGTGCAAGATCAAGCCTGACAGGGTTGAGATCGGTAATTACAACCTTTCGCGCACCGACAGATTGCGCCACCAATGCACCCATAATTCCTATGGGTCCTGCACCGGTCACAAGCACATCCTCACCAACGAGATCAAAGGAAAGGGCTGTGTGAACCGCATTGCCGAGAGGATCAAAGATCGCGGCAATTTCATCAGGCACATCGTCGGGAATAGCCACGACATTATGCTGCGGAATGGCGACATATTCAGCAAAAGAACCAGGCCGGTTAACGCCGACGCCTAATGTGTTACGGCATAAATGACCACGCCCGGCGCGGCAATTGCGACAATGCCCGCAGACAATATGGCCTTCACCCGAAACGCGTTGACCGGTTCTGTATTCGCTGACGGCTGAGCCGACATCAGCAATCGTGCCTACAAATTCATGGCCGGTTACCATCGGAACGGGGACAGTTTTTTGTGCCCATTCATCCCAATTGTAAATGTGAACGTCTGTGCCGCAAATAGCAGATTTTTTGACTTTAATAAGAACGTCATTAGGGCCGATTTCCGGGATGGGAACTTGTTCCATCCAGATGCCCGGTTCCGCTTTGGCTTTAACCAGAGCACGCATCATATTCGACATGCTGTTCTCCTTGGAGAGTGCCCATGCAGCAGTTACGCTGGCGGGATCAGATTATACCGAGTTCTTTGCCGACCTCACCGAACATCGCGACGGTGTAGTCGATATCTGCGATGGTGTGGGTTGCCGACATTTGTGTGCGTATACGTGCTTGCCCTTTTGGAACGACAGGGAAAGAAAAGCCGATGACATAAATGCCACGTTCCAGCATTTTGGCTGCCATTGCTTGCGCTATCGTGGCATCACCAAGCATGACCGGTATGATCGGGTGATCGGCGCCGGCCAAAGTAAAGCCGAGCTTTGTCATTTTGCTACGGAAATGCTGGGCATTATGGATGAGTTGTTGGCGCAAGCCGTCACCATTTTCGATGATGTCGAAAACTTTAAGCGATGCTGCTGCAATGGCCGGCATCAATGTATTGGAAAATAAATAAGGACGTGACCGTTGGCGCAACCAGTCAACAACAGGCGCCTTTGCCGATGTATAACCACCGGATGCACCGCCTAAAGCCTTGCCTAAAGTTCCGGTGATGATGTCGATACGGCCTTCAACACCACAATATTCAGCCGAACCACGTCCGTTTTTGCCGACAAAGCCAACTGCATGGCTGTCATCAACCATCACCATAGCATTATATTTATCCGCAAGGTCGCAAATGCCTTTAAGATTAGCGATAATACCGTCCATGGAAAAGACGCCATCAGTAGCAATCAGTTTGAAACGGCAGCCTTCGGTTTTTTTAAGCTCTTCTTCCAGCGAAGCCATATCATTATTGGCATAGCGAAAGCGTTTGGCTTTTGACAAACGTACGCCGTCAATAATGGATGCATGATTGAGTGCATCAGAAATTATGGCATCTTCTTCGCCTAGCAGTGTTTCAAACAGGCCGGTATTGGCATCAAAACAAGAGCCGTAAAGGATTGTATCTTCCATCCCTAAAAAAGATGAAATTCTACTCTCTAACTGTTTGTGCTCTTCTTGGGTTCCGCAAATAAACCGCACCGATGCCATTCCGTAACCATAGCGATCAAGTGCTGCCTGAGCAGCTTTGCGGATATCCGGATTATCAGCTAGGCCAAGATAGTTATTGGCACAAAAATTCAGAACTTTTTGGCCGCTATCCACTTCGATATTCACGGCTTGCATCGACGTTATGACACGTTCGGATTTATAAAGACCCGATGATTTTAATGTGTCCAGCTCCTCAGAAATATAAGAGATGAAAGAATTCGTCATAGGATGTCTCTCCACTCCGTAGAACAACCATTTATATGCTATAGAGCCGCCGGAGATGATAATCCGGCGGCGGCTTATCGGGTCACTTCAATATGAGAGCTTTGCTTCGCAACGGCGAGCTGTCAAGATGGTTTCAGTATAGCCATTAGGCTGAGTACGGCCTTTAAAGACAAGATCAGCAGCCGCTTTGAAGCCTAGGTCATCAAATGCTGGTGCCATTGAGCGATATGATATTGTGAACTCATGTTGAAACGCGACTTTTGCAGTTTCAGTTTACGCATAACAATATCTGTTTGCGATCAGTTTCTGCCGAAAGACTTCTACAGGTGTTTTGTAACCAAATATTTCCGCGGCGTATTATTGAGGCGATGACAGATGAATGCGGGGTCCCGATCATTGAGCGTGAGCGGATCAATATTTCGGGGAAGCCAGCGTCGAGTGCGTCTGTTGGTGTTTGGACTTGCTTCTTCGTAAAAGTGGAGAGGCGTTTTATATTAAACAGCCGTTCTCTCGAACTGAGCTGTGCTCATATAGTCGAGTG
>NZ_JBHEEH010000040.1:0-3428 GCF_041929845.1 Paenochrobactrum pullorum | reverse complement strand
CATTCCGTTAAAGCAGTCACATCCGCAGTGCCAGAACCGGTGAAAAAAGCCAGTGTATCTTTTAGTGTTTTCAATCCGGCAAGCGCATCGACATTTCCGCTCATGCCCCAACGGGCGATAAGATCGCGAATAGCAGCAGGAGCAGCTGATGCAGAGGACTGAAAGCGGATGCAGAGGGGTAGATTGGTGCCACCAACACCAACAGGGCAAGGATAGAGTAAAGTACCTGAATTCTGACCGGTAATTTCGTTGATAATCAGCACACGGCCATCCGCCGTCATAATCGTATCGCCACGGCCAATAGTGGCGGTGATCAATGAAGCCCCTGTTGTGGTGAAGTTCTTACTCCCCGATACCAAAGTGATTGTGCCGACCGTGTAATCTGGCCTGACACCCCTTTCATAAGCCATTATTCAGTCTCCTTCGTATCAGCAGGTGAATTCTCATCACCCTGCAAATCTGTCACGACCTGATTAAGGCGCGCTATTTCCTCTTGAGCCGATGCTAAGTCGACGGTTATCTCTTGGATTTTCAATTGCGCATGATGCAACTCGTGGGCCAAAAAAAGCCGCCGATCACGTGAGTAATTGGCGTCAATGGTCAATTCCATCAGGGCTACCGATGGATCAATCATTATTCTGTTTTGCATGATTTCCTCATAAGGGACGGCTTAGAACAATACCTTGAATTCTACAGTTCTAGCTTTCCCGTCCACATTCCGAATGGTTACACTATTAAAAGGCGCGTTCATTTCCGCATAATACGTCCTGAACGAAGGGAGTATCCCTTGAGGTGACCTAACCAATACTGTGGGGACGATGTTTTGATTTGGACTAGTAAATGTGAATGTCTTTGTCCCGTTACCTGTAAACGAAACGCTATTACTCGTTATCGGTATGCACGGGGTCATGCCGGAAAACATAGCCATGTTTTGAGGTGAAGCAGTATTTGCGTCAAAGCCCGGCTTTGAAACCCTAACGCCGCTGGCATCGAAGATAATCCTATCCACCATCGTTACGGCATCCTATTTTCAAATACGATGTAATTCACGTAGATATCAGATACAAAATCATCCCAATTGGATGAAACAAACCAAAGTGTATCAAAGCTTACCACGCACGACATGCCCCAGAAGATGTCATCATCCTGCGAAGGAAAGGTGACATTGGTTCTGCCCAATAGAGGCCACTCGTATCTATAAAAAACCAATGGATGGTAACTTAGTGGAGGAAAAGAAAACTTACCCCACCAAAAAGCATTCCCGCTTTGTGTATATGAGTTTAGTTTTACTCGCGCCCTTGCGTGTATTTTTAAGTAGTCATTCTCGGAAGAAAAAACCATTGGATTAGCGCGGTTTTTAACATCAAAGCCGGGCTTTGAAATTCTAAGTAAGTGTCTATTGTTTTCTTTGCCTAATAAGATTCTATCCACCATTTTCAGCCCTCGAAAACCACGAAGTAATCTGCCCCTTGCCAACGTCCCGCTTGGACATGGTTATATATCCCGCCGTTGGTAGCGTAGTAATTTTGATTGGCATCCGCGCCCGCGCCGCTAAAAAACTCAGTATCAAGTATGTATCTAGTTCCATTGGTGGGGGGTCTATCGGCGCTATTTGGTATAACGCCCCACTCGAAATAGGTTTGATCTCCTGTATAATTTCCCGACAAAAAACCCCAAATATAGGGGATATAATTCAACTGATACGGAAAAGCGGTAAATACCCCTGATTTATTCCTGGGCAAAATCCATTTAATACCGCCTCCATCAAACCAGTTGCTATCGAATGATTTGTCTGCATCTGGTAGTGACGGAGTGGCATTCTTACCCGCCTTCGACGTGATGAGCCGTGGCGGGGATTTACTTAAAAACACACGTTGAACCATGCATTAATCGCTGAATATCAGCGTCCCATTGTTAAGATTGAAAACCACTTTATTATCAGGGCTACGCATGACACCGGCTGTTACCTCACCGATATTGGCAAGAGCCAGAGTTAGTTCGCCATCCATATAAACTAAAGGTTGTTTTGATGTGCCTGTACTGTCGGTCACAACGAAGCGATCTGCCGCAACCATGAAACTGGAGACACCATTGATAACCTCAATCCAGTAAGCAGAGCTGGACCAAACATCACCACTACCCATTTTGACCTGAACGCCATGTATAGCTCGTCCGCCGCCGGGTGATACTTCTGTTTCACTGCGGATATTGATGCCGGCTGAAACATTATCAACCGTAGTCGACAAAGCGGTGATGAGTTTGCTGTTGGCATCGACCTTGCCATCAACTTTGTTAATTTCCGTTTCCATCAACGTGATGACGCGAGATACATCCTCATCAATGGTAGTGGTAAGAGCTGTAATCGCGCGCGCGTTCACATCAACTTTGTCACCAACCTTATTGATTTCAGTTTGCAGGGAGCTGGTTGCCCGCGCGATACTCTCATCAACAGAAACTTCCAGTTCCTCAATTCTGGTAACAACTGCACCCACATCATTAACAACGACTTGAATGGCTTTTTTGTAGGAGGCAGTTACATTATTAACGGCAACTGTAACTTCTTCGCGCAGAACGCGGCGTTCAGCAAAATTACCAGCATCCTGCTCGGCTGTTAGCTGCCCCAGTCGCTCTAACTCATCCCAAGCATAGCTCTCGGAGTTACCCAGCCATTTTAGCTGAACTTCAACCTCCTCTCTTAGCTCGTTTACACCAACAGGATATATATCCAGCTCACTTAAGCGAACATCCAGCATCCTGACCGAAATCCAATCAGACCAAATGAACTCTCGATAATCATCGTAAACCGCATAACGCGCCCGCACCTGATATTGGGAGTTGGCCTGAAGCATAAACGGGGCGATGAGCATTGAACCACGCCCAACGTCTTCGGTGCGCCCGGTATAGATTACGGCTAAATCCCATGACTGGCGTAACTCAAACCGGACGAGGTCAACGTCAGCCTTATCGCCATCCCATGATAGCAGAACGGCAGGCCGACGATCATTCCCATTGGCATCTTTAGACACCGATGGAATGGCCGAGAAATCAATGATTGGCTGCGGCTGTGGCCGCATAGACCCGATAGCACCATCAACAGGTGGTTTGAAATCTTTGCCGCTGTCCCAATCATAATCCGTCGGATCAACTTCAGTCAGATCCACCATCACATCAAGGTTGGCGCGATCAGCCACGCCATCCACCCGCATCAGCTTATTGACATAGCCGTTGCGTTTGGAGGTCCAAGCAAAGATCGTGCCAGGTGTTGCAGAAGCCCAAAAGCGTGGTGGCAAAACAATCGTATGTCGGCGGGCGCGCTGCCCTTCCAGCAAGGCCGCACTCATCAAACGCTGTACCTGCTCGGCATAAGAAACAAAAGTCAGTTCAACCGATGCCATCAAGCGGCGATTGCCGTGCCTTGCCTCCAAATC
>NZ_JBHEEH010000039.1:0-5219 GCF_041929845.1 Paenochrobactrum pullorum | reverse complement strand
AAAACAACATGCTGAAATTCGCAGGAGCGTGCAACATGATTGAAATCCGACAGGTTAAATATCTGAATAACAACCGCTCGCCATTTCGGTTTTTGCGACATAGCCGCGCCTAGCGCATCGCTAATCTCATCATTGGCAATTTGTTTCTTCTGGCAACGATTAAACCAGGATAAGAAACTTCTACGATCGACAAACTCGAAACCGACTGTCCGCGAGTACCAATGCGATGGGGAGTTCGGATGGCCACTGAAGCGTGCGTGCGATTAACCCAGATTCCGCATTTCTCAAAACAATGAGGGCTTTTGTGTTCAAAATCGGTGTGTAATTGGCATAGAGGGACTTCTTTCAATGTTCGAAATACGCTGGGTTAGATGCTCGTGCAGGGCGAGGAAGCCATTTGTTCCCGTAGCGAGAGACGGTTTCAGAGCGAGCGCTTCATTAGGTTGAATTCCGAAACGTGCCCTAAAGAAACGTGCAAATTGAGTACCTTCGGTAAACCCAACGCGCCGTACCACATCTTTGACCGAATAAGCTGGCTTCTGCCGGGATGTCAGAAGTTTAAAGGCATGATCGAGGCGCTTTTGACGAATGAGGTTAGCAATACCGCCATCTTCTTCGAATGCGCGATATAGACTTGATCTTGATACTGGAAACTGGGACAGGATAGAATGCAGGCCGAATGTGGGATCGCTAATATTATGTTCGATGAAACCCAATATACGCGAACGGAGAGGAAGTTCGACGTTCAGACTTCTTGTAGCCTTAATGCCGTTAAATGCCTCGCTGATTAGCGATAGAACAGAATTCTGCACCGCTTCGGTCTCGTCGTCGGCGATATCAGACAATGTTTCGGCAATACCTTTAATGTAATGCGAAAGCAATTTCGTTGTTCCCCTGTTCGAAGTCAATACTTGTCCGTGGAGATTTCTGTTGGGGATTATCTTTTGGATTTCGCATCGTGGTATAACAAGTGATAGACGTCGCCCCTTCTCCTTCTTACTGTCCAGCGGTTGGTCCAAGTCGAGGAAAAATATATCCCCCGGACATACAGTCATTGAAGTGCCATTGAAGTCTCCTTTGTAAGGCCCGCTCAAAACGAGTTGCACGATATAGGAATCGAGCGGATCATGCATGATATTACGCCGAGTTCTTTGGCAATACTGACTATTGAAAGACGTTGCGCCCAGTATCATTTCGCCAAATGGTTGGGAAATTACGCTACCGGCAAGACCTTGCGTAGCAACTACTGGGGAAACATCATAAATGATCTTCGAAACATCGCGCCAAAATTCATCACGATCAGCCAAATCAATCATATCAGTTGAAAGTGTAACATTGCGGTTCATTGTCTTCTCGTTCTCTAGTGCCTCTTTACGGTGTAAACAGCAGCAGTATTGGCGATTTTGTTGTGAACATCCACCATCAGTATTGTGGCAATATAACCGCGGCAGTCAATCTTTCTTGTTTCAAATAATAAAAGGCATCACTCAGATAATTCGGCGCTGGAGAATTGGGATAAATGCAATTTGAAAATGGGATAAATGCGCATTGTTTTGCATACTCAAGGGGTTAAAATCTGCCAGAGAACGAGCGATTGCAAAGAAACTATAAGAATGCACCGCGGGGGCGACTTGATAAAAAGCAGCTATGGACGGAAAAAAAGTTTATTAGTAATCGCAGCTCTTGTGTCAACGAAGTGCAGCATTGTTCACGCTCAACAGTCTGTAGACGACCTTTCCAAGGCGGCTGCCAATCCGCTTGCGCCTGTTATCAGCGTTCCGATAACTCAAGACTTTAATTTCCAAGGCGGCGACCGAAGCAATAGTTTTTCCTATTTAGCCAACATTGAGCCAGTTATCCCGTTCCAGCTTGATGATCAGTGGAATCTGATCACCCGGTTGATTGTTCCTATAGCCTACAACAATTATACACCAGACAAAAGCACCGCTGGCCTCGGCGACATCAATGCCAGTTTCTTCCTGTCTCCGGCTCAGCCTGGAGCCGGAGGTGTTTTGTGGGGAATTGGGCCAGCACTACTTGTCCCAACAGCCACCAATTCTAGCCTCGGCACAGGGCAGTGGGGAGCCGGCCCGACCGGTGTGGCTCTTGTCCAAAAAAATGGATGGACGGCCGGCGCTCTTGTCAGTCATGTCTGGTCCCTATCTTCTAAACATGATCGTGAGGGTTTCAGTGTCAGTCAAATTGAGCCGTTCTTGTCCTATGACTTCGGCGGCGGGCGCTCGCTCAACCTCACGGTTGAATCAACCTACGACTGGAAACATGAAAATTGGACGGTTCCGGTTAATCTTTCTGCGTCTAAAGTATTTAATATCGGCAACCAAGCTATGAGTTTCGAAATTGGCGGGAAATACTATGCTGAAGCACCAAGGGGTAGTCCGAAATGGGGTATCCGCACTGGAATAACATTCTTCTTTCCCGAATAGTCGAAATAATGACGCATGCAAAATTGCTGTTTGGATCATTAATCTTTTATTGTGAGTAGTATTATGACTTCATTTGCACTTTCAAGACGGACGCTTCTTAAAGGAGCGGGGGCGACGATGATGGCCAGTGCTTTACCACGAAACGTCATGGCAGCAACCGCGAACTTTCCAGATGGTTTTATCTGGGGAGTAGCGACATCCGCCGGACAGACCGAAAGCCGCGAGGGTCGGGGAAGGAGTAACTGGGACGTCTTCCTCGATAATAAAGGTAGCACCGCGGACGGAACGATCAATCAGCGTAATACCGAATTTCAGCTGCGCTATGTCGATGAGTTCAAGTTACTCCAAAACGCAGGCGTAAATACCTATCGCTTTTCGTTCTCATGGCCCCGAATCCAACCTGAAACGCCCGGCTCTCCCAATATGCGCGCCATGTCGTATTATGATCGTTTGGTAGACTCCATGCTTGAGCATGGCCTGGAGCCGATGCCCACGTTGTCTCACTGGGAAACCCCACTGTGGGCAGGAGACTTTCTGGATCGGGACATCACCAAGCGAATGGGAGATTTTGCCGATATCATGGCGAGATTGGTCGGTGATCGGGCCAAAAGATGGCTAATGTTCAATGAACCTAACGCCTTAGCGGCCTTTGGTTACGGTAATGGAGCTTTTGCACCTGGTTATCGTTCCAGAGAATATCTTGGCGCCGCCATACATCATATCAATCTTGCTCAGGGACATATGCATGCGGCCGTAAAGTCCAATCTGCCGAATGTGAAGATTTCATCTGCATTTAACATGCAGCCGGTTGAAGCACCCTCAGGCAAAGAGGAAGACGTTAAAGCGGCCCGTTTCATGGATGTGCTTTGGAACGAAGCTATGCCTGGTCCGGCTTACGGTAAAGGATATCCCGATATCATCGTCCCGATGGTCGAACCGTATATCAGGGACGGAGACCTTGAGACGATAGCGATCATGCCGGATTTCTTCGGCGCCAATTTCTATACAAGAGGTTTTGTAGCAAACGATCCGGATTCTCCGCTTGGCACCACGATGGTTGCTCCTCCTCCAGATATAGAGCTGACGTTGGAGTTCCCGTACGATCCCGATAGTTATACTAAGGTCTTGCTGGACATTCACAAGAAGTACGGTGGCCCGGAAATTCTTGCGACGGAATTTGGCTTTGCTACCAAAGAAGAGGTTCCGTTACAGGAGTTCGATGAAAAGATGCCGAAGGATCTTGTCATCAATGATCCTGACCGTGTCAGATTCATGAAGGGCTATATCACCGCTGCGCTCGAAGCTTACAAACAGGGGGTAAACCTTTCAGGTATGATGTATTGGTCGTCTACTGACAATCTGGAATGGACACTCGGCTTGGCCAATCGTTTTGGGTTAATACATATCGATCAAACGACGCAGAAACGTACGCCTAAGAAGAGCTTAGAATATTATGCAAGTTGCATCGCGCTAAACGGTCCAGCATAATTTTAATGGCGTAGCGTCTTATTGTATTGATTTAATCGTGTGAGGTTATGTTGAAGAACGGCTGTTGGTGAGTCGTATTTCGGGTTGCCCGTGCGTTGGATCAAACTATTGAAGAACGTGGAAAGCCCAGTATGATTATCAGTATCAATGGTAGTGAGTTCACAAGTGACGTGCCCCCATTAAATCAGGCCATGCAGAGCTGGAATTTTCCATTTATGATCCCTTATCGGGGAGAAGGAGAATTCGTTGAAGGCATCCAAATTTTCAGAGGCACAGATCGCGTTTGTTTTGAAGCAAGCAGAAGGTGACACGCCGATTGGAGAGGTATGAATAGCCCCGAGTTGAGTTTCCGATGAGGGTACGATGCCTCCGCGGCTAACCATGCTGCTCCTAGGCGCGTCGGCAATTGGTCAAGCGCATCTTTGCTTTGCAAAGTTAATCGATTTTACACCTTAGGAACGGGGCCGCGAAATAACCTGGACGGAAGCTGGAAATGCCCCAGTCCGTCTTGCGGAGTTTGATGGGACAGATGCCGAATTTTCGCACTACGGCGAAAAAATGGTGGCAGAGACAGGTGCTGACGGAACGATGCTGATATCTAACGAGCACGCTCATAGCGATAGTCAACGGCTATAAGCATTCCCGACTTTTGTGCCCTGCCGTGAAATCACTCGACAGGTGATAGTGCTGTAAAGCTTCAGTCCGGCCACAGAATTTTCCTGAGATCGGTCTCATTTGCGGCCACCTCTTTGAAACTCATCTTACACCGGCACTTGAAGGGAATGTCGGTATCGGGGGCTGCGAGCCCCCGTAACCAAATTGAATAAAAAACACAATCAATTCAAACCGTTGGCCGAGGTTTTTTGTTGTCCAAAAACTCAAAAACCCATCAGAATTTCGTTTTATAAGTTATATCAGTACCTTATAGAAAACAGGTTCAAATCGTGGGTAACGAACCACGCAACCATATACAATACTTAATGACCGTGATCAGGGGGCAGGGGATGAGTGTAAAAAACACGAGTCCAGCGGTATATGACGATGTTCATTTAGCGCTCAGTTTTTATAAAGTACCCATGATAGTCGAACGGCAGGTTTGCGCGCCAATTCCCGTTGTTCATCATGAACGTCATTGCTTGCACACAAAGCTCAATGGACTCGCTGCCTTCCATCTGCTTGATATCCGTTTCATCAACCGTGACATGCGTTCGCATGTTGGGGTGCTAGGTGTCATTGGCGTGGTCAATCTCCCAGTGCTGAAATGCTTCAGTCTGGATGTCGCTACGA
>NZ_JBHEEH010000038.1:0-5404 GCF_041929845.1 Paenochrobactrum pullorum | reverse complement strand
CGTCAGCGCCTGTCGCATTTCTATTTTGCTGGGAACGTCGCAACTTTAACTTGCTAAAACAATATTTATAACAGGGTACATTTTTTTAGTATGCAACATGCCAATAAATTCATAAGGTTAGCCATAGAGGAAATTGGATGTCGAATTGCTATTCACAGATAACTTTGCCTGAACGTCGCCGTCTTTTCGAACTGAAACAGCTTTTGGGGCACCGAGATACCAGACTATAATGGCTATCATAGCGTTGTTGCCGACAACATCAGCAAAGACCGCAGAACACGGTTACGCAAGCTCAGACGTTATCCAGAACTGCGCAAGTTTGTCATTGAACAATTGGAAGCACATTGGTCGCCGGAACTGATCTGCGGCCGACTGATTAGCCATGGTTTGAGTGCGATACGACTATGTACGGAAACGATCTATCGCTTCATTTACTCAAAGGAAGAATATGGGCTGAAGCTGTTTGAACACCTTGCTGAGATGCGAACAAAGCGATGCCCATGAGGCATAAGGAAATCGCGCAGTTCCCGGATTCCAGAAGCGTTTCGCATTCATCAACGCCCTGATTTTATAGGCAATCGTCTGCAATTTGGCAATTGGGAAGGTGACTTGATTATCTTTGATCGTGATCTGGGAGAAGCCAATGTCATGACGCTTGTTGAACGCAAAAGCCGTTATTGCGTCATCATTAAAAACAGTAGCCGACACTCAAAACCTATTATGAACAAAATCATTCAGACCTTTGCAGCGCTGCCGTACCATGCACGCCGCAGTTTTACTTTTGATCGCGGTTCAGAGTTTATGGCTTATAGGGCTTTGGAGGATGGAATGGGGGCGAGAAGCTGGTTTTGCGATCCCAATTCACCCTGGCAAAAAGGTGCTATTGAGAACATCAACAAGCGCATTCGACGGTATCTACCCAGCAACACTGACCTGATGCAGTTCAGCCAGGCGCAGTTGACTGCCCTCGCCCATAATCTTAATGCAACCCCGAGCAAGTGTCTTGGATTTAAGACACCCGCCGAGAGCTTTGCCTTTCTTTTGCAGGAAGCAGCATAATCAGATAGCCTTACTTACGGCATTATGCACTTGGTGTAGCTTTTCCAAGATAAGCATGTTTATATCCTGTTCAAAATTTTGCGACATATCCCACTTAACTAGCTGAAATATTTATGACAAAATCGCAGATCATTGCATGTCGGCCGTAGTTGAATTTAAGAACTCAAACTACGGTTTTTGTTCTTGTTAAGGTACGCAATTAAAGCTTGCTTCTTGCTCAGCAGAGCCGCTCACAAAACGAGCTACTTGTGGTGAGGGACAGAGTTTTCTTGTGCGTTCCGCTGACCAATCCTTGGAATGTCCGTATTACCCTTTGTCAGGCCTGCTGTTACTGCCTGAGGTTCAATTCCGCGCTCCACCCAATCAACAAGTGTGGTGAACATGTCAAAATTATCAGATGCAGGACCACCACTACAATGGTTCATACCTGGAACAGGATAATATTTTACAAAATCTGACGCTGATCCACCGTTATTAGCGGTTACTGCCTCAAACCAAGCCAAAGTATCATTCGCTGAAAACACCGGATCAGATACTCCGTGGAAGACAATTAACTTGTTACACGAAGCCTTTAGATTAGCTAATGTCGGATTATCGAAACCAGGCGGAACAATTGTTTGCATGGCAGACCTCACAAAATTACTGTCCGTAGCATTAATTTTTTTGGAATCTGCATCAAGCTCAAAATCAAGTAGAAACTGCTCCAGCGAGGCAGAATCACCTTTGACTTCGGTCGGGGGTGTTGTGAATAAGTACGCCAAAGAGGCCGCGCCTTTTACAGCTATACGAGGCATATAATTAACAGATTCACTAGGGCTTTCCAGCTTCCATAAACGCCAGTCACTTCCACTAATACCGCTATCCCAGGCCCAGTCGGAATAAAGTTGTTTACCATTTTTATCGATCGGCCCTGCATGCACTGTTTCAAGTGCAGCAACTTTATCAGACGATAGGCAGCCACTGTTTTGATCTGGTTGACATTGAAGATTGGTAATGTCCAAATTTACTTGTCAAGCCTTTGTATCCAGAACCATACCATCTGCAAGTCCATCAAGACTGTCACATGCGCCTAAGATTGCGTTTGCAACAAGTGAAATATCTTCACGCGAAAATGCCTTGCGCACATCTCCATTCACGCCCTTGAAAGACTGTATGTCATGTGCATGCTGAACCGCTGCCTTAGGTAGATTAAATCCTGGTGCGCCAGCAAGAAAACCGTCATATTCAGACGACAGGCCCTCCGCAGCCATCAAACTATGCCTTCCGCCATTTGAACAGCCGGCCGCATAAGAGTATTTTGGATCGGCACCGTAATATGCTGTAATCATTGCTTTACCAAGCGGTGCCATAGTCTCGGTCGTACGATATCCGAAAAAATCGCGCGCTTCAGGATCCAACGCAAAGCGATAACTTCCAGCGCTTCCCCATTCAGGCTGTGCCGATCCGTCATGTCCTCCATCAGAAGATAGTACTGCATAACCACGTGCCAGTGCCGTCAGGCTCTTATTGCCACCCAAAAGCGGCCCCATAGCTGGGTAAACCTCTCCGTTATCTCCACCATTCAATTGATGAAAAAAACCCCGTTCCACTTGTCCGGTAACCGCATCTCGAAACGTACCGCGTAGGGATAATTATCTATACCCGTTCGTTCAGCCATAACACCCTTAACCAAACAATGCGAGAGCGGGTTCTTGGCGTCTTTAGCAATGTGTATGCTTGAGATTATTTTGATCCCTGGCACACTAAGTGTATCGGACGTAATATCTGCGCACCCATTTTAGCTTCAGCAGGAGTGGCACCTACCGTAACAAACAGCATGGCCGTTGCCAAACTTGTTGTAGTATACGATATTGCACGGTATTGAATAATTTAAACATGGTTCCTCCATCCCAAATTATGCACTATACGACGACCTACTCAATCTATGATTGCGTCGTCAGAAAAAATTAGACAGTAAATTGTTGTCTTAGATGTATAACAGAGCCCCTCCATTTTAGGATGTGTCGCAAAATTTTGAACAGGATATAAACATGCTTATCTGCAGGCACAGTTATGCTGCGAGTTCCGCAAAGACTTTGAATGCTGAACGATTGTCATTTGCTAATTGGTTTTTGCGGATCATGTGAGCCACTTCGATGCCTGCGATTGTCGCTGAGGCTGAATGAAACGCTTTGAAACCTAACATGTGTTTGGTAAGCCTCTTGATGAAACGATGATCTTGCTCAAGGATATTGTTGAGATATTTGACCTGCAGGATTTCAATCGCCTTACCTGTACCAGTGATTTTCGGGATGTTGTTTATAGCATGAGCTCCAGCCAAATTGGCTCCGCTTTTATCAATGACTATTTTGTACGGAACGCCATTGCTTGTGATGGCCTTCTTGAAGAAACGCCTCGCGGCACCGAGATTTCGGCGCTCAGAGAGCATGAAATCAAGGGTTTGCCCGTCACGATCAACCGCCCGATAGAGATAAGTCCATTTGCCTTTGACCTTTTTATATAGGTCTCGTCAACACGCCAGGAACTGGCTGTTGGCTTTTTACGTTTTTGTGCCTGAGCAGCAATCTGCTGTGAGTAGCGAACAACCCATCGGTTCAATGTTGCATGGTCAACATCAACGCCTCGCCAGCCATTATTTCCTGAAGGTCGAGATACGAAACTGCACAACGGACGTAGAAGAAAACAGCATAAAGGATGACACTTTTCGGAAAATGGACTCTTTTGAAGTCGACCATCAGCTGCTCCCGCATCACTCAATTATACGCACCGGTTGTGATATAACTCAGCAGAAGTGAAAAATTTGCAACATAACCCATCAAGTGCCCCGAAAGCCAAAACCCCGGAAAATTCCCCAGACGGTGACCTTAAAACGGCGAGCACGTCAGTATTATGCCTGCACATCATGCAAAGCATTTTTGAGCCCCGCCATCAGCAACTGAATATCCAGCGCCGAGGCCACGAAGATAAAACCCCATTCCAGATATTTACGTGCCGCAGTAATATCAGTGGTTAAAATACCACCGGCCTTGCCCAATTTGTTGAGCTTCTCGATTGCTTCCTGTATAGCGTTTTGCACATCCGGATGGCCTGGATTGCCTAAATGACCAAGCGAAGCTGCAAGATCGGACGGTCCGATAAAGACACCATCAACACCTTCAACCTGTGCAATATCTTCTAGATTTTGCAAGGCGTCACCTGTTTCAAGCTGAACAAGCACGCAGATCTCGTCATTAGCCTTTTTTAAAATCCATTCATCTGACCATAGGCCGATGCACGCGAACTTCCAGAAACGCCACGGATGCCCTCAGGCGGATAACGGCAGGCCGCAACAGCCTGACGCGCTTCTTCTGCATTTTGCACAAAAGGCACCAACACCGTCTGCGCCCCCACATCCAATATGCATTTGAGCACGACCGGATCATTCCATGCCGGACGCACAACCGGATGGGTCTTGCCGGCAGATCCTGCGTGCAAAGGCGTTACCAGATTGGAAATATCTACGGGTGAATGTTCTGCATCAAGGCAGCCCCAATCAAAACCGCTATTGCCGATAATCTCCACTGCCACCGGGCTGGCACTCATGCTCCACACACCAATTTGCTTTGTGCGCGAGGCCATGTCTGCCTAAAACGGGTTTCTTTTCACTTCCATGGTTAAACCTTTCAAACAAATTGTACGGCAACACTACCTAAAGGACCAAAGTCCGCGTGGAGTGTGTCACCTTTCTTAGCCCATAAAGGCCGTGTAAAACTCCCTGAAAGTAACATGTGACCAGGCTCCAAAACCGTTCCAAAGGGAGCAAGCTTATTAGCAAGCCAGACCACTGCCATTGCAGGATGCCCCAGCACCCCAGCCGCCAGTCCCGTCTCCTCTATTTCAGAATTTCTGTAGAATATGGCTCCAACCCAGCGTAGGTCAACATCTTCTGGACGGATCGGACGCCCGCCTAAAATCAACCCCGCTGCTGCACCGTTATCAGCGACTGTATCAAAGATTTTACGCGGCTCCGTTACACGCGCATCAATAATTTCTATTGACGGTACAATCCATTCTGTAGCGCGAAGCACATCTACTAAACCTACATTGGGCGCCTTTGGTCTTGGCCCGAATTAGTTGAGAGAGTTTCACTCTGTGCAGGCCGTGATGGCCTCAAATCCTATTGGCGATTTATATCCGAGTGAAGAGTGCTGCCGTATTGGATTATAAAAGCCATCGATGTATCGGCCAAGTTCTGTTTCAGCGCTGATGCGTGTTTGAAAGACTGTACACCATACCATCTCTGATTTGATGGTTTTAAACACGCTTTCCACCATGGCATTGTCATAACAATTACCTTTACCGCTCA
>NZ_JBHEEH010000037.1:0-2500 GCF_041929845.1 Paenochrobactrum pullorum | reverse complement strand
AAGGTCCCTAAGTTATGGCTAAGTGGGAAAGGATGTGAGGATCCCAAAACAACCAGGATGTTGGCTTAGAAGCAGCCATCATTTAAAGAAAGCGTAACAGCTCACTGGTCTAAATAAGGGTCTTTGCGCCGAAAATGTACCGGGGCTCAAGCCATACACCGAAGCTGTGGATGCACTTAATGTGCGTGGTAGCGGAGCGTTCTGTAAGTCTGTGAAGGGAGACCCGTGAGGGCTCCTGGAGATATCAGAAGTGAGAATGCTGACATGAGTAACGATAAAGAGTGTGAGAGACACTCTCGCCGAAAGTCCAAGGGTTCCTGCTTAAAGTTAATCTGAGCAGGGTTAGCCGGCCCCTAAGGCGAGGCAGAAATGCGTAGTCGATGGGAACCACGTTAATATTCGTGGGCCTGCAGGTAGTGACGGATCGTGTGTATTGTGAGATCTTATTGGATTGATCTTGCAGTGAAGCGGTTCCAGGAAATAGCTCCTGCATATAGACCGTACCCTAAACCGACACTGGTGGACTGGTAGAGAATACCAAGGCGCTTGAGAGAACTGCGTTGAAGGAACTCGGCAAAATGCACGCGTAACTTCGGAAGAAGCGTGACCCCTTTTTGCGCAAGCAGATGGGGGTGGCACAGACCAGGGGGTAGCGACTGTTTACCAAAAACACAGGGCTCTGCGAAGTCGCAAGACGACGTATAGAGTCTGACGCCTGCCCGGTGCCGGAAGGTTAAGAGGAGAGGTGCAAGCCTTGAATTGAAGCCCCGGTAAACGGCGGCCGTAACTATAACGGTCCTAAGGTAGCGAAATTCCTTGTCGGGTAAGTTCCGACCTGCACGAATGGCGTAACGACTTCCCCGCTGTCTCCAACGCAGACTCAGTGAAATTGAATTCCCCGTGAAGATGCGGGGTTCCTGCGGTTAGACGGAAAGACCCCGTGCACCTTTACTATAGCTTTACACTGGCATTCGTGACGTTATGTGTAGGATAGGTGGTAGACTTTGAAGCCTGGACGCCAGTTCAGGTGGAGTCATCCTTGAAATACCACCCTTAATCTTATGGATGTCTAACTGCGGCCCGTTATCCGGGTCCAGGACCGTGTATGGTGGGTAGTTTGACTGGGGCGGTCGCCTCCTAAAGAGTAACGGAGGCGCGCGATGGTAGGCTCAGAACGGTCGGAAATCGTTCGCTGAGTGCAATGGCATAAGCCTGCCTGACTGCGAGACTGACAAGTCGAGCAGAGACGAAAGTCGGTCATAGTGATCCGGTGGTCCCGAGTGGAAGGGCCATCGCTCAACGGATAAAAGGTACGCCGGGGATAACAGGCTGATGACCCCCAAGAGTCCATATCGACGGGGTTGTTTGGCACCTCGATGTCGACTCATCGCATCCTGGGGCTGGAGCAGGTCCCAAGGGTATGGCTGTTCGCCATTTAAAGCGGTACGTGAGTTGGGTTCAGAACGTCGTGAGACAGTTCGGTCCCTATCTGCCGTGGGTGTAGGAATATTGAAAGGATCTGTCCCTAGTACGAGAGGACCGGGATGGACGTATCTCTGGTGGATCTGTTGTCGCGCCAGCGGCATAGCAGAGTAGCTATATACGGACTAGATAACCGCTGAAGGCATCTAAGCGGGAAACTAACCTTAAAACGAGTATTCCCTATCAGAGCCGTGGAAGACTACCACGTTGATAGGCCGGGTGTGGAAGTGCGGCAACGCATGCAGCTTACCGGTACTAATAGCTCGATCGACTTGATCATTCTCATTATCAATATCCATCAAACGAAGTTTGATGTCTCTTTTGTCCTTACGGCTGAGCGCCTGACAAGTCAGGCTAGCCTGCGGACAGCACGCAACATCAGTTGCGACGGTCTCTTGACCTTGCGAAGTAAACTTCGAAGATGACAATAAGCATACGACAGTATGGCGCCGGTCGTTCGGCGTGCCCGCGTAAGCCTTCACGCAGTGAAGGTAGCGTGAGCGATAAAAATAGCACGAAAGACTTCCAGCTTCTCAAACATTATTGATGCGCTTTGCTGACCTGGTGGTTATTGCGGAGCGGCTGCACCCGATCCCATTCCGAACTCGGCCGTGAAACGCTCCAGCGCCGATGGTACTTTGTCTTAAGGCACGGGAGAGTAGGTCGCTGCCAGGTCTGCTAATCGCATCAATGAAACATCTTCTCAAAACAGAACAACTTATTCAAAACGCATCAAGCGTTTACAAAAAATACCAGCCAGATAAAGCAATGACAAACTGGCTACAAGCCTTAATCAATCAATGCTGTCTCATTCGCTTGAATAACAGCGTCGAAAAATTGGGGCTAAGGGCAAGAGCAGCCCATGTTCATCAACGACTGGCAAAGCCGGCGAGGACGAACAAAATAAAAAAACCGGGCTAAGCCCGACGCTCAAAGTTTATCGCGGGGTGGAGCAGCCCGGTAGCTCGTCAGGCTCATAACCTGAAGGCCGCAGGTTCAAATCCTGCCCCCGCAACCA
>NZ_JBHEEH010000036.1:0-6592 GCF_041929845.1 Paenochrobactrum pullorum | reverse complement strand
ATAAATATAGTTGTCATTATGTTTTGTTCTGGACTTGGCTCTCTTTAGCTGAGTTCTTAAGCTTCTCCCCAATTTTATAAGATAAACAAAAACGGAGCTTTTTGTATAAAAATAAATGAAAGTGCAAAAATTAAATTTATCATGGTTCTGAAGCATTGTCCTTTGTATATCAATGAGCATTATATGGCTACCTGCTTCGAAGTAAATGTAAATATTATGCTTATAATAAGATCACACATAGTTTATACTAGACTCAAGAAGTTAACAATTTATAGAGACTTGATGAGTGGATCAACTATTTGCATCGAAATGCGCTGCAAGAGAATTGCATTGCAGTACGATACCTATTCGTGAAGCTCTAATTAGATTGTGTGCAGAGAGTTTAGCTGAACACGAACCTGCGCGTGGTTTTTTATAAGACCCATGACGCCCGATCATAGGTTAAGATTCAAATAAACTTTCGTGATGCATCCAAGGCCAGACCAAGCCCCACACTACCAAACATATCGCCTTCCACCACTTTAACTTCAGGCATCCAATGCAATATATTCTGTTGCACGGCTTCAATCGCAGTCGAGCCACCTGTTAAAAATACAGTATCAATTTCGCTCGCCTTGATACCTGCATCCGCGATGGTTTTGCTTACTGTATCGCCAATTCTAACGACAGCGCGCTCAATAGCAATATTCAAATCCGCACACGTAACAGGAATGATAAGGCGTTCTTCCGATAATTCCACATTGATATTTGTTTCTGCCTCATCGGTGAGCGAAACCTTTGCCTTTTCTACACAACCAGCAAGCGCATGCCCCTGCTTCTCATTAACAATATCAATCATTCGGTCGAGTAATTCCGGTCTGGCAGCCTCGTAACGCATTTCCCGCAAATCGGCTTTCGCTTTATTATCGTAAAGAAGATTAATACGATGCCATGTCGCAAGATCAATGAAATAACTCACCGGAAGATTACGTTTTCCGTCTTTTGAAGGTGTTTGATAACCAAGTTCCGGCATCACATGAGCCATGCTAAACAGCCTATCAAAATCGGTACCTCCGATATGAACACCGGTATTAGCCAATATATCACTTTTGCGATCCGACACGCCCGCACGATTTGGTGAAAGCCGAATGATTGAAAAGTCAGATGTACCGCCCCCGATATCGGCGATAAGTGCCAACTCTTCTTTTTTTACGCTCTGCTCATAATTCAGCGCAGCAGCGATTGGCTCAAACTGAAAGGCAATTTCTTTAAAGCCATTATCACGCGCAATGGCTTCCAATTGGCTTTGTGCTGCCTGATCAGCTGTCTCATTACCATCAACAAAATATACCGGACGGCCAAAAACCACATGCTCGACATTTCCGCCTTGCGCGTGATCCAGATGAGATTTCAAATGCCCGATAAACTCACCAAGAATATCGGTGAAAGCCAGCGAGCGGGTTTTGACCTGCGTTTTTGTTTTGATCAATGATGTACCCAAAACACTTTTCAGCGAGCGCATCAAACGACCATCAACATTTTCCATGTAGTCAGAAATGGCGTGGCGCCCATAATAGGTTTGGTTGTCTTAAAAATTATAAAAGATCGCACTTGGCAGTGTAACCATGCCATTTTCAAGAGCTGTCAGCTGCGGTGCTCCGTTCTTTACAATACCAACGGTTGAATTAGACGTACCGAAGTCGATACCACCGATCAGCGCAGTCATGGCTTATCCTAGCTCAATTTATTACTCATATATTTGCGAACGTGGCAGGTCACATGAGAAAGAATACAAGTCAATGCTGCATCACTCATAAATAGGAAAAAATATTACGATTACACATGGTGTTCGGTGTGGTTTTCTCAACCGATCCGAGATGACCGACCGGTACGCGATCCGGCAGAACACGCCTCCCTTCCGTATAAAGCCCTTTCAGGGTTGAGATCGCTGCCAGAAGCGGATCATGCTTTCGGTGTGAGTGAAACTTAAATGTCTGAAGGAACACGCCTGCGAACTTTCGAACATTCGCGTATTGTTCTGCCGCCGTCGCCAAAGGCGATGTGTCAGCGTTCTCAACCATGGCTTCAAGGTTAGGCTTGATCTGGAGCAGCTTATGCCAACCAACCTCTCTGTTTATCACTCTGATTGCATCTTCATCAGCATCGTTGGCGTTCTGCAAAGCGACAATTGTGTCGAGGAATAATCTGAGCGCTTTGGATGTTTCCATCCGAGCATTCATATGCTGCTGCTTTTTCTTGTTATTGGCTTTTGAGAATAGCCGACGGATCAGCTTGATGAACATCGTTACCGCATCGTCAGTGAGTTTTTGGCCGAGCTTGATAAGCTGAGCGACAATTGTAGCGCGACGACGAGCAATGGCACGGGCTGCGAGCCCCATTCGCTCGATCATGTTCACTGCCGGTAGGAGAACGCATTGCTCGCGGAATGTGGCGATAATCGCTTTTGCTATCGACAACCCTTTATCTGTTTGGGATGCTGCTTCAATACCCGCACGCAAAGCGGCGCGACGGTCTTCAGCGGTTGCACTCCGCAGATCGAGATAGCGCTGCAAATGCCCAATATGTTCGCGTCGAGTTTCCTCACGCGTTGCGTATAAATTAAATAACCTTGGATCTACGTTGATCTGCTCGGCGATATAGTTGAGCAGCATCGGTGGGGGAACTTCATTCGGCAGGAGCGCTCTTCCAGGGTAGCGCATCAGGCAAAGTTGCATAGCAAAGCCAAACTGATTTTGCTTGCGCCGACGAAGCTCTATTTCCAGGCGATCCGCCGGTGAAAGCGAATAATGTCTGATCAGACTATCTTCGTCGGTCGGGATGCCGAAAAGCTCATGTAGGTCCTGAATTTTTAGAAGCGACCGCTTGGCCATTCTTACTCTCCCAACTCTGTACTGTTGGCCCAACCCCTGTACGGAATCGTCCAATTGCGTACAGGGTCAAAACACCCTGTCCACAAATTATCTTGACATAGTTTCGAACAGTGGGGATATTTCGGACATCCTATTCGGACGAAATTGAGCCCATGCCACGCACCTTTGCCTATGTTCGCGTCTCGACGACCGGACAGACCACCGAAAACCAGATTCAGAAAATTAAAGCTGCTGGTTTCCATGTCGAGCCACGCCGGATCGTCACTGAGACGGTTTCCGGCAGCACGGCCATTGCGCAGCGCCGTGGTTCTCCCGGTTATTGGATAAGATGGAGGCCGGTGACATTCTGATCGTCACCAAGCTCGACCGCCTTGGTCGTGATGCTATTGATGTCAGCAGTACTGTCAAAGCCCTCGCAGAAATGGGCGTCAGGGTTTACTGCCTCGCATTAGGTGGTGCTGATCTAACCAGTTCAGCCGGTATAATGACCATGAATGTGCTGAACGCCGTGGCGCAGTTCGAGCGCGACCTTCTGATCGAACGGACGCAATCAGGCCTCAAGCGCGCCAAGTCGGAAGGGAAATCTTTGGGTCGTCCATCCACACTTGACGATAAACAAAAACAGGACGTCCTTGCCGATCTGCTGGAAGGAATAAGTATTTCGGCAATTGCTCGGAAATTTGCCACAAGCAGACAAACAATCATGCGCATCCGGAATCAGGCTGCTGAAAACATTGGGAAAATGAATGACAAGTGAACCATGGCAATCATTCAAAAAGCTTTCGGAAAACCTGGAAACCGACATCGAGTTTGTTCTAAGCCACAGCGTCCCCGTCCAGTTTGCCGATCTGGCTGCCGGAGCAAAAAATTCCAAGGAAATCCGGCTGGTAGATGAATCCCGACAACATGCGGGATCCTTCAAATATAGGGGAGCTATACTCGGAGTTAGCAAACATCCGAAAGGCGTTGTTGCTTGCGGTTCCGGAAACTTCCCCATAACCGTCGGGTTGGCTGCATCAAAGCTTGGCATTCCAGCGACAGTCGTTATGCCTGACGACGCACCTGCTGCAAAACGAGAAATGGCCCTAAATTCTGGTTCGGAAGCCCTTCTCGTACCACGATCTGACTTCGTTGATCGTGCGGAACAGGAAGCGAAAGCGCGTGGATTGCCATTGTTGCATCCGTTCAGGGACGCATCGATGCTGGTCGGTAGCTGTTCCCTTGGTGTGGAACTGGCTCATGCAATGAAGGATGATGCTTCTCCTGACGATGCCATTGTCGTCGCTTGCGGTGGCGGTGGATTGGCCGCAGGAACCTCATTGGGCTCAGGATCAGCGGGATCGAGAACGATATTTATGTAGCTGAGCCTGAGCATTATCCACGCCTGTATGCTGCTATTAACGTGTCGCATCCTGTGGAGATCGTCGCTCAAGAGCAGACAATCTGTGATGCTCTGAAAGTTACCGAAATAGGCTCGCTTGCTTTTAGCATTCTCCAGAAAATTGGGGTCCGTACACTAGCAGCATCAGACGCAGGCGTCATCGAAGCGCGAGCGCATATGGCCCGTGAAACAGGCATACAAGCGGAGCCCAGCGGAGCGTTGGCTTTGGCAGCGATTTCCGAGCAAGAACTTCCAAGGCACTATCGCAGGCTTTGGGTGATCGTATGTGGCGGCAACGTTTGAAGACTGCACGTTCCTCTTTCGTTCGACCTAAGCGTACGATTTTGAACTAATCTTGTTCTGCCCCCCTGATACCGTGAAGGATCAGTAGAGCTCGGATACAATTGATGTGACGTGTCCGTGCCTTCTTCAATTGAGTGCGTTCTCTGGAAAGACGTTTGCTATCTTCCTCTTCAGGCGTAGGAAGCCGAACAGGGCGACACACAGATTTGTTGCCAAGCAGGTAAGCCTTCAGTATGAATACCATTGCCATAACATCAATACGATCAGTTTTGACGGCTCCGTTGCAAAGATTTGAGGTATCCTGGGTTTCAAATTATTAGTCTATTGTTTTTGGATCGAAACATTGTGGATTTCAGGTTTATGACGATCAGCTTCAAAGGAAGCTAATATCCCAAATCTGTTATTCTGCACGCTGTGTTTTTCTATGTGCGCTATGCGGTTTCATATTGAGATCTACAAGAGATCCTATTGGAGCGTGGCATTGATGTTAATCACACTACCCTCAATCGGTGGGTTGTTAAATATTCATCTCTTATCGCAGCGCGAACGCGCCAACGTAAAGCGGCGACCAGCCAGTTCTGGCGTGTTGATGAGACCTATGTGAGAGTGAAAGGACGGTGGCTTTATCAATATCGCGCCATTGATAAATTTGGCAAAACCCTTGATTTCATGCTGTCTGAGCAACGTGACCAGACTGCTGCCACCGCTTTCTTTAAAAGAACCATTGAAACCAACGGTATTCCGGACAAGGTTGTGATTGATAAGAGCGGCGCTAATTACGCCGGAAACGGACCGTGGAAGTTGCGTTCACCGCTCTACACTGTCGCTGCCGTCGAGACACCCAATGCAGATCCAAGATATCTATATCACTGTGCATTGATAGTGCTCGATGAATTACAAGGCATTAATATTGGTGAGCCTTCCATGTGGGCTCGTCTTCTGACTCAGATTGACGTCCGCGAAAATTCGACAGTGCTACAGATTGGTGCGGGTACGGGATATTATACGGCGATATTGTCTCAACTCGTTGGAACGGGAGGGTTTTGGTGTTTGAGACGGGCAGAGTTTGGCTCTCGCCGCTCAAGAGAACCTAGTGGATAAGAAGTCTGTTGAAGTGCGTTACGGCAATAGCGCATGCGACCTGATCGACAATGATGGCCTTTTTGATCTCATCGTGGCATTTGCAGGGGGAACACATCCCGTCACTGCCTGGCTTGATCACCTCAGTCCGAATGGCAGACTATTATTGCCCGTTACTGGATCACATGGCTTGGGCGCAATGATCCTGATGGAGCAAGGGGCACCTGTCATGAATGTAATCACATTGGGGTCATGTGGGTTTTATCCTTGCGCAGGTGCTCGAGACGCCTCAATGGCGAAACGGATCGACGAAATGTGGAAAGACCGTACCCGTATGGATGGGTGGCGCATGCAAATCAGCCTTAAAGATAATAACGTTCAATATTTGGTTGATGGGTTGGCATTCTGACCTGACTAAATTTTGCATCTGCCCCAGACATTGAATTGCCTCAAATATGATTCAGCTCGCTCATAAAACGACCGTTTTCCGAGCTCTTGCAAATTGATGCTATGAGTTCAACCCAACATTCGTTGCCCGATTCGTGTATTCAATCCATTAGTAGTATTTTTCTAACAGGAGCGGTTGTCTTACTGGGAAGGAATTGAAAAACTCATGCAAATGGTAGGAAGCTAGAAAAGTAGCATTGCGACAACACTACGTATATCAACTTTGATAACTACCAGTGGAACTACCTTGATGTAATAGCCTCCGAATTATCCGGACATTTTCTCACCCTTAATTAAGGGTTAGGAGTAATGTTAGGCGTATGACTAGGCTGAGGACTCAATTACCCCCCGTGCGATGATTGTAGAAACAAGAGCAATTACGGCGAGATAGTTTATCGCGAGGCGATCATATCTGGTTGCAATGCGTCGCCAGTTTTTGAGCCTTGTGCCGAACGGTGCGCTTTGACGTGTGTGCTATCTATGGAAAGCTCTTGTGGAACCGGACCGCTGG
>NZ_JBHEEH010000035.1:0-6785 GCF_041929845.1 Paenochrobactrum pullorum | reverse complement strand
GACACATGCCTGCACTCGACCAGCTTGTCAGAAATATCAAAAAACATCTTGCCAAACGGAGGCCGTCCACACATGCCTCGGTTTCGTTCCGGTCTTTTTGAGAGCATTATTTGTTATCAAGGAGACCATATATGTCATTAAAGCATAGTGATGAATTTAAGCGTGATGCAGTTCGCATAGCACTCACTAGTGGCTTAACACGCCGTCAAGTTGCGTCAGATTTAAGTATTGGGCTTTCCACGCTTGGGAAATGGATCGCATCAATTTCCGATGAAACTAAAATTCCTACCCAAGACACTGATCTTCTGCGTGAGAATGAACGTTTACGCAAAGAGAACCGTATCCTTCGGGAGGAGAGGGAGATATTAAAAAAGGCAGCAATATTTTTCGCAGTACAAAAGCTGTGAGATTTCAGTTTATTACGGATTACCGTGGCTCTCTCTCACGTTCACGCATATGTCGTTTGATGGGCGTAACAGATCGTGGTTTACGCGCATGGAAACGCCGTCCTCCATCACTGCGCCAGCGTCGTGATCTTATACTTCTAGCGCATATACGTGAGCAGCATCGGTTGTGTTTGGGGAGCTATGGTAGGCCGCGTATGACAGAAGAGTTGAAAGCGCTGGGCCTGCAGGTTGGGCAGCGTCGGGTTGGACGTTTGATGCGCCAGAATAACATTACAGTTGTTCGAACGCGTAAATTCAAACGGACAACGGATAGTCATCATACCTTCAACATTGCACCGAACCGATTAAAACAAGACTTTAGCGCAAGCGCACCCAACCAGAAATGGGCAGGCGATATCACTTATGTTTGGACCAGAGAAGGATGGGTCTATCTTGCTGTTATCCTTGACCTGTATTCCCGTCGCGTGATTGGCTGGGCAACAGGTGATCGATTAAAGCAGGATCTTGCATTAAGGGCACTGAATATGGCGTTGGCTTTACGCAAACCACCACCGGGTTGTATTCAACACACAGACCGTGGGAGCCAATATTGCGCTCATGAATATCAAAAGCTACTGCTCAAACATCAATTGCTGCCGTCCATGAGCGGGAAAGGCAATTGTTTTGATAACTCCGCAGTAGAAAGCTTCTTTAAATCATTAAAGGCTGAGTTGATTTGGCGCAGACACTGGCAAACAAGGCGAGATATTGAGATTGCAATCTTCGAATATATAAATGGCTTTTATAATCCACGCCGAAGACATTCAACACTCGGCTGGAAATCGCCGGTGGCATTTGAGAAAAAAGCCGCTTAAAATGAGAGCTAGACCGGAACACAACCGGTGCAAGACCATTAAGGGTGAGAAAATGTCCGGAGAATTCGGGGGCTCTTACAGTCGTTTCACAGTCTCATTTAACACGACTTTCCAATAGTTAGAGGCAGAGGTGCTTTCGAATTTTGCTTCAATGCTGTCCTTTTGCCCCTGTAACGGCAAGGTTAAAGTGAGTTTTCCGCTACACTGAATCCCTGTTGTGGTGAGCCGCGCCCATTTCAGCGGCCTTGGTGACGGTTGTTGCGGAAAACTGCATGCTGGCTGATGCGTGGGCAACCGCTCTGATGGTAAAGGGTCGTGCAGAAGGCTCCGAACTGGCCCGCAAAATGGGATTTGAAGTGTTAATCGTTGAGCGGAATGATTAAGATTTTATCTTAATGCCAATCGGACCGCTTTTTGAGTAAGATGCAAAACGGACTATTCCATAGTACAGTACTATGTTTCATGTATTCATTCAGTATAGTATCTATAAGTATAAGCAATATGTGAAATATCTATCATTAAAAGGTAGTCCTAATGAGACGTTGGCATGCAGAAAATCATCTCGTTTCGCGTATCGGTTGGATGCGGGCAGCTGTACTGGGTGCCAATGACGGCATCGTTTCTACCGCAAGCTTGATTGTCGGTGTTGCATCCGCTTCTGCGGCCAGTTCTGAAGTTTTGGTGGCTGGCATCGCTGCTCTGGTTGCCGGTGCCATGTCGATGGCAGCAGGAGAATATGTTTCTGTTAGCTCTCAGTCTGATACGGAAAATGCAGATCTGGAACGTGAACGGGTAGAACTTGCCACCCAACCTGAGATGGAACATGAAGAACTGGCGAATATTTATGTTGGTCGGGGGCTGGATATTGCACTTGCGCGACAAGTCGCTGATCAGTTGATGGCAAAAGATGCCCTTGGCGCTCATGCCCGTGATGAGCTGGGCATATCAGAAATCACCACCGCAAGGCCAATTCAGGCCGCATTAACCTCCGCTGCGACTTTCGCCGTTGGTGCGGCCATGCCTTTACTCATGGTCTTGGTGTCACCAGCCTCAATCTTGATACCGGCAGTTTCTATTGCGTCCTTGTTGTTCCTTGCGCTTTTAGGTGCGATCGGTGCAAAAGCCGGAGGAGCCAATATCACAAAAGCGACCCTACGCGTGACGTTTTGGGGTGCATTTGCCATGGCACTAACCGCAGGCATAGGCGCTATTGTCGGCACAGCCGTTTGAATTTTTTCGAGACATTTGCGTAATGGAGCAATGCAATAATGTACCGGTTTTTTACTAACCCATCAGTTGCGCTTACCACAGCAACTGTGGTGGGGCTTTTATTGGCTCTGGCTGGCACTTGGTTGGGCGGTGGTGATACTGCTTTGGGGCTGATCAGTTTCGGCGTGGTGCTTGTCTATCTCGCAGGCGGTGTTCCGACCGGTTGGCGGGCGGTAAACGTGCTAGTTAAGGAGCGGGTACTCGACATTGATTTACTGATGATTGTTGCAGCAATTGCTGCGGCGGTTGTTGGTGCGGCAGTTGAGGGCGCAATTCTGCTGACGCTGTTTAGTTTGTCTACGACGATGGAAGAGCGAGCCATGGGGCGCGCACGCCGTGCTATTGAAGCATTGATGGCATTGCGGCCAGAAACAGCTTTTCGCAAATTAGCAGATGGTTCTGTTGAAGAAGTGCAGGCGGCAAGTCTGAGGGTGGGCGATATTGTTATCGTTCGCCCCGGAGCGCGGGTACCCTCTGACGGAACAATTATAAGCGGAAGCGGGGCACTGGACGAGTCAACGATTACGGGTGAATCTATGCCGGTGCGCAAAGAGGCTGGCGCTAAGGTTTTTGAAGCAACAGTTAATCTGAATGGCGTGCTTGAAGTTCAGATCACGAAATCGCTGGAACAAAGTACGGTCGCGCGCATGATTGCGCTGGTTACAGAAGCGCAGGCAGCCAAAGCTCCTTCAGAACGGTTCAGCGCATGGTTTGGGCAGCGTTACACCGTTGCCGTTTTAGTGGGATCACTTATCGCTCTTGGGGTTTTCTATTGGCTCGGCCAAGACTGGGAAACTGCATTATACCGCGCTGCAACACTGCTTGTGGCCGCAAGTCCGTGCGCGATCGTAATTTCCGTGCCGGCTGCCATTTTGTCTGCGCTGTCGTCGGCAGCGCGCGGCGGCGTGTTGTTTAAAGGCGGCGCTGCGCTTGAGACACTCGCGGCTGTCGATATTTTCGCCTTTGATAAGACCGGAACTTTGACAACAGGACGTGCAGAAGTCACCGGAATTGTTACACTGGATGAAGATGAGACCTTTTTCTTAACGACATTAGCCAGTGTTGAAGCGCACTCAGAACACCATATCGCGGAGGCATTGAGACGCGAAGTGACACGTCGTGGGCTAAAACTACACGATGTTGAAGATGTGAAAGCTATTCCGAGTGCTGGCATTGTCGGACGGGATATGGATGGCTCTGTTTGGGCAGGCAACCGCCGTATGGCAGAGATGATGGGAGCATCGCTTGATCATGATCCCCTCAAGACGTTTCAGGATAGTGCTGAAACCGTCGTCTATCTGGGGCGCGGCCCGCGCGTTCTTGGTGCGGTTAGTGTTGCCGATAAAGTTCGTGAAACTTCCGGCGGAGCGCTCGTTGCCTTGCGCGAAAGTGGTGTGAAGTCCATCGCGATGATGACAGGTGACAGGCATGCCGTCGCTTTGCGCATTGGCAATCTTCTTGGATTAAAACAGGACGAAATCCATGCCGAGATGTTACCGGAGGATAAGGTTAACCTCGTCAGTGAGATGGCTGCAGGAAGGAAACTCGCATTCGTTGGTGATGGTGTGAATGATGCAGCGGCATTGGCGCGGGCTGACGTTGGTATTGCGATGGGTGCCGCAGGCTCTGAAGTTGCACTACAGGCTGCAGACGTGGCACTTCTATCAGAAGATATGGAAAGGCTGGCAGCGGCGCACCGTCTTGCCAGACGTACCGCGATCATTATCCGGCAGAACCTTACTTTCGCAATTGGCGTAATGCTGGTTTTGATTATTGGCTCTGCCTTTTTTGAGCTGCCTTTACCCTTAGTTGTGTTGGGGCATGAAGGAGGGACTGTGCTCGTTGTTTTAAATGGTCTGAGACTTTTGAACGACCCAATCAGAAAATCACGAATGGACTTGACTGACCGGAAGCTTCTGGATGAATACACGAAGTCTGACGTTATTGTTGCAGATAATAGATGATAATGCTTCACTCTCTTCTATTCCTGCCCATCATGGACAGGAATAGAAGAGGTGCGAAAGAAATTTACGCCCATCGTATATTTACAGCCAGCGGCGTACTTGGGTGCAATAATTTGTAAAGTCTGCACCAAATAGCACGTTTAAGGCTTGTTCTTCGGGCAAAATTTGAAACCTATCGATATACAGAACAAAGCCAAGCACCCCAAGCAGTGCGCCTGGAGAACTTAAAAGAACGGCGAAAGCGAGCAGAAATAGTGCAAAGCCTACATACATCGGATTGCGTGAATAGCGGTAGATACCTGTTGTAACCAGTGCTGAGGTTGTCTCTGGTCGGAGGGGATTGATCGTTGTTTTGGCAACTCGGAATGCGGCAGCTCCGCGCAGAGAAAAGAAGGCTCCCAAAACTAGGATCAGCAAGGCTACTATAACACGAAGATTGAACGATACATTCACTCTGGGCGTATAGATGGCTATTATCCACATAGCGATTGCACACAGAGTGGCAATCAGCGGAGGTGGGATTTTCTTTTCAAGTTTCAGCATAATTCCCCCTGTGCTCATCTTTGTCCTAACAACTTATCAGGCGCTCATTGAAATGCCTTTAGATGCGGAAATTCACCTTTAGCAATATACGCTTTTTCAGATGGGGTTGAAGGGCGCTTAAGAACTTCATTTCGATGTGGATGCCGGCCAAATGCGGCAATTACTTTGCGAACATCCGCGGCCTGATGCGCCAGCGATGTATAAATAGGCTGCAATGGGATGGGAGCTTCCGCCGCTATTTTCTCGCGAACATTGATCAGCAGATCGATGCGCTGCAAATGATCATCTCCTTCGCAATGTCCTAATGGCAAACCATATACAATTTTAAACCACGGTGTTTTCAGCGAGGCAAAGTGACCATTGGCAAAACCGTCGTTCACGAGGGACATAGCATGCATATCCTGCGCATAAGCACGCGCACTTTCCCGCCATACGGAGCGGGAAAACTGATCAAGCAGAGTGATCAAGGCCAGCCGTCCATGTGGATCCAGCGCCCAATGATCGAGTTGGCCATTAGCCGCCTGCTCGGTAAGAGAGGAAAAGCGCGTTATGATCGCATCATCGGCACCGCCCTGCATTCTCCAATGCCATAATGCTCTGTGTTCTGCAGGATCAATGCGCAAAGAACGCCCTTCGGGAAACCAGAAACCAAGAACGCCTTCCCATTGTTGTTGCTCTTTCATCTGTTCATACCCTCCAATAATTGTCTTCACATAAATCAATGAGCTGCAAGAGTGTTTTGGGCTATATGTCCGTCTTTCGTGATCATAGGTGAATTATTGCTAGGTTCAGATAGCAAGGCAATATTGGCAATCCATGCCAACTCATAACAAGGGTTTGAGAAACTTGAGCCAACATTTATGCTGACTGAGAATTTATCCTAGCTATAAAAGTTGAGCGAGTTTTGTAGTGATGTGGAAAACGCTGCTTGGAGCGCTTAATGGCTTGGAAATTTATATGGGGTGAAGCTTAAAATATATGTTTCCAGCAGGTATCTATACAAGTCACGGTGTGATCACGCCCCCGCAACCACTGATACCAACACTCCCGTAGCAATCGCTGCGGGTTTTGTTGTTTTAACAGTCTTTCCAATGGCTTGCCGCTCCGTCCAATTGAGGATCGTGCCCAGTTCGCCGTGCAGCGTTGCGTAAATCTCGCCGCGTTCGGGCCCCGGTGTGAGCGAAATCTTCTCGATCAGGCCGCGCAATGTCTCGGCTGCTTCCTGTCGCTCTTCCTTGCGATTGAGCGCCTTGGTCAGGGCGGAAACCTTCTTTGCATAGATCGCCGAGGCGCTCGGCAGAATGTCCGGTGTGGAGCCGTCATCACCACGCAGGGCTTGGAGCGCCATAGTGGTTTTAAATTTGTCAAAGAAGTTTTGTCGGGTAGTCATTTACGTATCCAATCGCTAAAGATGGATAAAACTTAGCAGACAGTCCAACTTTCCAGAATCACTTCACTTTAGGTGACTAGAATATTATCCGCTAAAATGAGTTAATCACTTAGTGCTTTGGAATTCAAAACGTCAATGAAGTATGAAATGCAGTCGTGATAGCTAGCCATGCGACTTATAAAAAACTTTGCGACAAACCCATAAAAATATCACCTTGCTTTTGCTATTATAAACGACTATCAGGTTTAAATAATATCTTATATTCTTGAGGTCAGCTGATTGTAAGCGGTGTTTTGGTCCCACCTATTTTTCGTTTTTCTGATCTGTCATTGAAATTTCGCCAATATACATAGCGGAG
>NZ_JBHEEH010000034.1:0-8237 GCF_041929845.1 Paenochrobactrum pullorum | reverse complement strand
CTCGAAACTGCCATCGCTACGATCCATGCAGAAGACGAAGCTGATACACCTTCAGGCAAGCGTATATCCAGGCCGCGCGCCGTCAATCGTGGCTCTCTTCCCAAACATCTGCCACGTATTGATGAAGTTATCGAGCCGGAAAGCCTGATCTGTTCTTGCGGTGGCTGTCTGCATTGCATTGGCGAAGATGTTTGCGAGCGACTGGATGTGATCCCTTCGCAGTTTCGTGTCATTGTCACGCATCGTCCCAAATATATATGCCGTGTTTGTACGGATGGTGTCACACAAGCTCCGGCTCCGGCCCGATTAATTCCGTCAGGTTTACCGACAGAGGCAATGATCGCCCATATACTGGTATCCAAATATGCCGACCATCACTGCTGTATCGGAAAGCTCAGATTATGGCGCGTCAGGGCATAGATCAAGACAGGCTACTTCTGGGCTTTAGCACGCGATGATCGACCATGGGCCGCCTATGCAGGCAGCAATGCACCGCCTCGTGTTGCTTTTACTTATGCATCGGGACGTTCCGGCCAATATGCGGAACAGATATTGCAGGGCTTCACAGGCATCCTAAAGGTCGACGGTTATGCAGGCTATAATCGGCTGATCGCGCCTGATCGTGTTGGACCGAATATACAATTGGCTTATTGCTGGGCTCATGCGCGTCGCAAGTTCATTGAGATCGCACGGACTGGTTCGTCCCCGGTTGCAGAAGACGGCATAAAACGGATCGGTGAGCTCTACAGGATCGAAGCGGAAATCCGCGGTCTTAACCAGCAAGCGCGCCTCGCAGCGCGACAAGAGCAATCAAAGCCGCTGATCATCGACATGGAAACATGGCTTGTTTATCACCGTACACGAGTATCAGCAAAAGCCCCATTGGGCGAGGGTTTAAAATATATTGCCAAATACTGGGATGGCCTCTGCCGGTTCTTATCCGACGGCCGTATCGAGCTGGATAATAACAGTGTCGAACGAACGATCCGGCCAATCGCATTGAACCGCAAAAATGCGCTCTTTGCAAGCCATGAAGCAGGTGCCCACAACTGGGCCACAATCGCTTCACTCATTGAAACCTGCAAACTCAATGCCATTGATCCGCAAAAATGGTTGACCAGCACGCTCACGGCAATCGTCAATGGCCATAAACAGAGCCACATAGACCAACTTTTACCATGGAACTATCCAAACAAGGTGTGATCGCAACATCGCTTACAGAGGACTGACCGTAACGCGTTGACCAACTCCGTACGTTGGCAGACAAGCCGTTCTCTTCCATGAAAAAGAAGCGCCTTAGCTTGCTGCTCCTCCATCTTCGGAATGATGAAGCGCATCTCCGGCTGTTGTGCGGCGATAAAAATCGCTTCGGCATCCGCTGCATCATTTTTCTGACGCTTTACAAACGGGCGGACATACTGGGGAGCAATCAGCTTTACCTCATGGCCGTATTTGGCTATCTCTCGTGCCCAATAATGCGCACTGCCACAGGCTTCCATAACCACGGTCGTCGCAGGGTGCTCCGCCATGAACTTGCGAAATTGTAGTCTCAATAGCTTTTGCGGAATTTTAATTGCCCCGTCATCGAGACTCCGTGCACCTGGAAAACGCTTTTAGCCAGATCGATCCCGAGCATTGTATCTGTAGTCATGTCTGCCATCCTTCCCATCGAGTAGATTGAATGCAACAATCTTCAAACAAAAATTGTCGCTTGGATAGGGCGGCAACCACTCCATCTATTCAAACTTCACCAATCGGCGTGGCATCCTCTGCCTGCTTCAAAACAAAGACGATTTGTGCATCTGAAATTTACCCACTTTCATGAAATTCTCATCCTCCCGTAAAAGGCGTTATAAATGAAAAATTCCAGCTGAAAATGGACCGATATAAGAGGCGCACGTCACTCCACGTTTACGAAACAAGTTATCATCAACGCATGCCAAATAAGTACAGGGTGCCAAGACTAATTATCGGAAAGTACGTAATGAGCATTAAACACAACACGATCACTCCGACCATCGGTAGCAGATAAGGTATCATTTTATGCAAAGAGACCTTACCAACGGCTGCAGCGGCAAAAAGATTTACACCAAAGGGCGGTGTGATCATACCCAATGCCAGATTTGTGATCATAATCAAACCAAAATGCACTGGATCAATACCATAGCGGAGCGCAACAGGTGCAAGAATTGGTGCTATAACAACAATCGATGCTGATGTTTCTACAAACATACCAATCAAGAATAATATGACATTTACAGCTAACAGGAACGTAAATGCATTATCAAAATTCTCAATTATCCATTGGCTGATAGCAGCTGGAATACCTGCGCGTGTCAATATAAAAGAGAATAAACCTGCCATGGATATGATGAACATTATAATGGCAGATGATATAGCTGATCTTTGTAATATTACTATCAAACCCGCAAAATTCAATTCACGGTAAATGAATATGCTGACAATAAGTGCATAGAAAACAGCGATAATTGAAGCTTCCGTCGGTGTAAATATGCCTCCATAAATCCCGCCAAGAATAACCACTGGCATTAATAGAGCCAGTAAGGAACGTTTTAGGCTGGTAAAAAATGGTGTCGATATTTTTTTCTGAGTTTCAGCCGGTATGTAAAAAAATTTAGACCAAAGTAAAACAAAGATAATAAGTGCTGTAGCAATCAATAACCCCGGCCCCAGACCAGCAACAAACAGATCGCCGACAGGCGCACCAGCAGCTACACCATATAAAATCATTGGAATGGATGGCGGGATGATCACGCCTAATTCTGCAGAGGTTGCTTGTAAAGAAGCGGCGAAACCAACTGGGTATTTTTGCGCAACCATTGCAGGGATCAAGATAGCGCCAATTGCATAAGTTGTTGCAACACTAGATCCTGAAACTGCCGCAAAGATCATACAAACAACTACACATGTTGCCGGTAGACCGCCGCGCGTATCGCCGATGACGCTCTCAACCAAATCAACCAAGCGTTTGGAAATACCACCCGCGGCCATCAAGTTTCCAGCAAGAATAAAAAATGGAATTGCGGCTAGAGGAAACTTGTCTAACGCAATATAAGCCTGCTGAGGCAGGACAAGCAATGGTAGGTTAGAAAACGCAATAACGCCGGTAAGACCAGCTAAACCGATAGCAACGGCCACCGGAACTGACAACATCATTAGGCCCACTAAGAGCAAAATCATTGTGATTAGCATGCTTTTTTGCCCTTAGCTATTTTCAGTTTCGTGATCAATTTCCGAGCGCGGGTCAAGCAAGTGCGCCAGTGCTGCGATAATTGAAATAATGGCGCCAACGGGTAACGCTGCATAAGCCCAACTCGCTGCTATACCAATACCAGCAATAGTCTGAAATTTTACGCGCAGAGCGAGCTCGATACCAAACCAGGCAATAAAGCCCAGCAACGTTAATACGCTCATCAAAATGATTGTTTTAACGAGCTGTCGCATTGGTCCGCGACTTTTAGAAAGCATCCAGTCAACTGAAATAAGTGTTCCTGAGCGCATAGCTGCTGCTAGACCCAGATAAGCCATCCAGATGAGGGTCACTTGAATAAGGGGCTCGGACCACTCTGCTGATACGTGCAGAATGAAGCGTGCAATAATCTGGTAGAGCCCAACGAGCGAAGCAACAGCCAAGCCGGCAGTCGCTAGCGCGACTGCCGCTTTGGTAAGAAACTTCTCGAAAGTCAAAAATACTTTCAACGGAGAAGTTCTATCGTTCATTCTTTTGTCTCACTGATAGCATCCAAACGATCCTTGCCGAATTGATCAGCAAATTTGGCGTATAGACCATCAAGTTTGGCACGAAAAGCGTCCTTATCAACATCCGTAATAATTTCTATGCCTTGCGCTTTCAAACCATCCAAACCAGTGACTAGAACAGCTTCTACTTCATCTCGGTTACGCTTCATTGCATTTTGGGCAGCAGTTTTAAAAACTAGCTTATCTTCATCGGACAATGCGTTGAAAGCAGTTGGTGAGATCAGCAATACTAATGGTGTAAACGCATGATCTGTAATACTTAAATATTTCTGTACTTCACCAAATCGGTTATTGATAATAGCACCGACCGGGTTTTCCTGACCATCGACAACACCTTGTTGCAAGGCTGTATAAACTTCTGGAATAGCCATTGGTGTCGGTAAAACACCAAGTTCCTTCCAAACAGCAATATGCATTTCATTCTGCTGCGTGCGGATTTTCATTCCTTCGACATCTTCCGGCTTGGTCACTGGGCGTGTATTGTTGGTGAGTTGCCGAAATCCCATACCGCCAAAAGCAAGGCCGACCAAGCCCTTTTCCGGCAAGGACGCCAGCAATTGTTCTCCAACAGACCCTGCTAAAACGGCCTCGGCATGATCAAAATCCCTGAACAAAAACGGGACGTCAAGTATAGCAAAATCAGGAGAAAAATTGACTACGACAGAGGTGCTTGGGACGGCCATGTCAACAGTCCCGAGCTGAACACTCTCGATAACTTCACGGTCGCCGCCCAATGCTCCGCCACCTTGAAGATCAATAGCAATGCGGCCATTTGTTTTTTCCGCAATTTCATCCGCAAATTGTTTCATTGCAATTGCTTCAGGTGCCTGAGTTCCACCAACAAAACCAAGCGATAAGGTAACGTCAGCCGCAGAAGCTGATACGGACAACGCCATCAGGCTTATGCATGTTGCCAAGATTGTTTTTTTCATAGTTTCCTCCAATATTAACCATCTGATTTATTTGTTCTTCGCTCAAAAGATGATTTGTGAATGCTCGGTGATGTGTTTTTCAAAGGTTTCGGGCTTAATATCGATACCAAGACCGGATCCGTCAGGAATAGGAATTTTCCCGTTTGCATCCGGTGTGACGTGGTAGATATCCGATCGAAGAGGATTAAAACTCATATCATATTCGAATAACGGGAATTGAGTGTTTCGCCCACGATCAGGCAAAACCGCTGCGAATTGCAGAGATGCTAGAAAATTTATGCCTGTACCCCAGACATGAGGCGCCAACGGAATTTCGAAAGCATCTGCCAGACCAGCAACTTTCATTCCTTCGGTAAAACCGCCGCAAATGGCCAGATCCGGTTGCAAAATGCCGAGCGAATTATCTGTAACTATGTCACGAAATGACTGGACACCACAAAAAGATTCACCACCCGCTACAGGCACCGTCAATTTGTCCGCCAGTTTGCGGTAACCTGGAAAATTATCATGCGGTAATGGTTCTTCGAACCAGCCTATATTAAATTCATCGGTCTCACTCGCCAGTTTCAATGTGCTAGCAATGTTTGAAGATTCATTAAGATCAACCATCAAAAGCTTTTCGGCACCAATCATTGCCCGGGCAGTTTTAACTGCAAATACATCCTGTTTATGGCCGATGCCGATGCGAATTTTAAGCGCTTGAAAGCCTTGATTTAAATAAGTTTCGACTGCCGTTTCAAAACCTTTGTAACGGTTTTCTCCCGCTGGCAGAAGCGGTCCACTGGCATATGCCATGATGCTTTCACGCAAGGATCCACCAAGCAATGCAGCGATAGGCTGGTTTGCAACGCGGCCATATGCATCCCATATGGCCATATCTAAAGCACTGATTGCCATATGTGTCTGGCCACGCCTATCCGGTATGCAGGCCTGCAATAATGCTTGATGTATCGCACGAGGATTAGTGATGTCTTTGTTCAGCACATGGCGGGCAAGGTTACGTTTAATGAGTTCTGCTGCAGCATATGGGTAAGCCCAGCTTTCTCCCCATCCCTCAATACCGCCATTCGTTGTAATTTTAACGAGTAAAGCACTTCTTTCGCTAAACACCCTTAAGGCGTTACCAGCTAATTCCGGCATCGAAGCCTGAAGAATATAAAAATCAATGGATTTGATCAGATCGGCTGAGCCATTCACGAATATAAGTCCTCATTTCAGTCAAAACCAACATAATCATTTGCAATTCACTAAACAAATTAGAATAATGGTAATAATACATTAGGAAACCAAATGTCTCAGCCTACATTAGCGCAATTAGAAGCCTTTTATTGGACAGCTACTCTCAGTTCGGTAGATCGTGCCGCAAGCATTCTAAATGTTGCTCAGCCTACAATTTCACTGCGCTTAAAAACTTTAAGTGATGCTCTTGGTTATATTCCGCTCCAAAAGCATGGGCGGCACTTAAAACTTACATTACAAGGCGATGCATTACTCGAAGAATGCAAAATAATTTTTGCTTGTATGGAGCGTATCGGCGGTCAAGGCTATTCTAACAAGGTCTCAGGCCCCATCCGAATTGGATTTGCCGAAGGATTCGCGATGATCTGCTTGCCTGACATTCTCAAAGAGCTACACAAGAATTACCCGGAGCTACAACCTGAATTAATGGTTTCCACTTCGGCTCAGATCGAACCGGAGTTACATGCATTAAAGCTGGATTTGGCTTTTATTGTTAATCCCACAGAACATGAACACTTTAAGCTAATACCTTTAGGCGCTCAAGAAACATCCTGGATTGCTGCAACCAGTTGGAACCTACCTACAATAGTCAGGCCCAAAGATTTAATGTCGCTTCCGATTATATCTAACCCCATCGGATCACTTAATTACCAGCAAATGATTGGCTGGTTTGCCAGTAATGGCTTGACCCCTACTCGCGTTGATTTCTGCAGCAGTGTTTCCATTCTATCGGAACTCGTAAATAAAGGCGTCGGAGTTGGCATTTACCCCAATAAAGTTGCTGATAATGAAGTCTCTGGCGGAAGAGTGAAAATTTTACAAACTGACCCTCCGGTAGCCAATACACCCATTTTCGCCAAGTTCCATCGTCAGTCACGCAAAGCAAAGCTTGATGCAGTGCTAAATACAGTGACGAAAATCTTGGCTAATCTTGATTATTTACGTTAAGCCGTGCACTCATAAACTGGGCTTGCAAATTGGTTTTATTTTGATGCACTGAAGAGACGTGGCTCGGTTTGTCTGAACAGTTTCGAGCGTTTCTTTAAGTGGATTTCCGCCGCGATTATGCTGCCATCATTATTGGTGTCTGTCGGTCAAGCGATGAATGGGAACGTCGGTTGTTATAGAAGGCCAGATATCGGCCGATGCCAATTCTGGCTTCGGATACGGTTTTGTAAGCGTGAAGATAGACCTCCTCGTATTTGATCGACCGTCAGAGCCGCTCAACGACAGAGGAGGGAATAGAAATCATGGATGGCCCCATGATTTCCCGACGATGATTGTCGCGCCAAGCGCCTTTTCCATCCATCGAAATGGCAGCCTCGGCTGAACCCGAGAAGCCTGGCTTGCCGTGTAACCGACAGCTTGTGCGCGCGGTCGATCATTTCTTGTACCTCAGCAATTCCGCCTTGCTGAACGCTCTTGACAAAAAAACATTCTCCAATGTCAGTTCACCGATTTTAGCATGAAGCGTTTTAACGTCGACAGTTGGAACTGGAGGTTCGGCTTTAGCCTCGTCGCCGAAAACGCCGATCGCCCCTCAAGGAGTTGAGCCTTCCATTGCTTATTGCGCCTTCAGTGCTCCATGCCGCAACACGTTCCTTTTTCATCTCTTTGAGCTGAGTGTGGACAAGTTTAAGGCGTTCAAATTGACGGCAAAGTTCACGCAGAAGAAACGGCCCCAACTCTCTGCCGTCACCATTACGGATTGACGAAAGCCAGTTTTTCCAACGTCCTCCCCACAGACCACGTACTGATCTTATCCGTGAAGGATCAGTAGGGCTCGGATACTGAATAGCCCCGCGTTTATTAGACACTCTTCGTCTTCAGTTTGTGGTTCTGTTCAAAGTGTGCTGGTGACAGCATACCATTTCTAACGTGTTTGCGTTGCGGGTTATAAAACATCTCAATGTAATCAAATACGTCTTGCCTTGCTTCAGCTCGAGTTCTGTATGTTTTGCGCCGAACGCGCTCTCGCTTCAGCAGGTTAAAAAAGCTCTCAGCTACAGCATTATCGTGACAATTCCCACGGCGGCTCATGCTGTGCTCAAGATTATGTTGTTTTAGGAATGAAGCCCAGTCCATACTTGTAAACTGGGAGCCCTGATCTGAATGTATCATGACCCGCTCTTTTGGTTTTCGTCGCCACACGGCCATCAACAAAGCCTGTAAGACCAGGTCTGTAGTCTGGCGCGATTGCATTGACCACCCGACGACGCGTCGAGAAAACAGGTCGATGACAACAGCCAGGTAGGAAAACCCTTCATATGTCTTGATATAGGTAAT
>NZ_JBHEEH010000033.1:0-8396 GCF_041929845.1 Paenochrobactrum pullorum | reverse complement strand
GCATCTCTAATTTGCCCAAGTGTCGCATCTCTATATAGCTGTTATAAATATGAATTTGATAAGATGGATTATGGAACGGAATTTTCCGATATAACTAAGTTTCAATGTTTAGCGCATCCGTTCTACCTTACCCAGTAATATAATATCTCTTTTGTTGTCTCGAATTATCTTAGACTAAGTTTTTTGCTGTATTAACAAATAAACTTATACGTATTAGTGAGAACCTCTTTTTTACATAGTCATGCTAGCGGTCGTTCTGAATTCGCAGTTAATCATACTATATCTTATGTCAAGATTCTCCGTCAGACGCAAAAAAATTTCAACCAACACACATGATGCCCGTCAGGTGAAAATGGCGATCTGTCTTTTGCACAAAGCTCGCACAACCTTGATCGCTTGATCGTCGCAAGGGTTAAACAGTTGTGTGATTTTACTATGATCGGCCTCCCCCGTTTAGCCATGCTTTCCTGAAAATGCAGGGTATAGGGGCAGTTCATGAATGTTTACTTTTTAAATGGATAATGATCCTAAATAACTAGTTATTTTCCTTAAAAATTTTAGCTTGTACTTGCAACCAAGAACGAAATTCCGTTAGCAGCGGGTCGTTTAATTTTTCTTGGGGATAGGAGAAGAAATATTGTCCACCTCCAGAAACTGATAATGATGAAAGGATCTGTAACTGCCCAGTTTGCAATTGATCAGAAATTAGAAACCGAGGCAATAACGCTACTCCGATGCCAGAGCAGGCAGCACTTATCAACATTGATTGAATATCAAAGCGTGGGCCCCGCATGACGTTCACATATTCAATGCCGGCGGCTGTGCACCATAACCGCCATGCGTCAGAGCGCGTTGCCAGATGCAAAAGGCGTAGATTTACGATATCCTCGGCAGCAAGCTTCTTCTTTCCGGAAAGTAATTGAGGGCTGCCTACTGGAACCAGCATTTCATCAAAAAGATAATCAGCATAGGTACCAGGCCAGTCCGGTTGGCCGAAATAGAGCGCGCCGTCTAACGCAGTCTCGCTAAAGAAAAAGCGAACGCTTCGTGCACTGACATTAACTGTTACTTTCGGATGGCTCGCATAAAAGCTTGGAAGACGAGGTATGAGCCACTGTGTACCAACGGTTGGCAATGCGCCAATTTCAAGAACTGTCCCGTCTGCTTCATAACCCATGACCTCAAAAGTATCTCGTTCAAGTGTCTTGAGAAGGTGAACTACTCTTGATGCATAGGCTGTTCCAGCATGTGTTAATACTATTCTTTTTTTAATTCGGTGAAAGAGTCGTACTCCAAGCTGTTGTTCTAATTGAGATATCTGTCTGGATACTGCGCTTTCTGTCAATGATAACTGATCAGCAGCACGCGTAATGCTTTGGTGATTAGCAGCTGCGTTGAAGGCGGTCAAAGCTGTCAAGCTAGGTAACTTGCGTCGCATAGTTAGTTCCAAAAACTCAAGATGTCCTCGATATATATCGTTTGCTCAATATGCACAAGACACCTTACATTTAAAGCAGATACTCTGTGTGTGAAGTTGGAACGGATAGAAAATATACGCCTCTAGCGGTGATACTTTCTAGTTACACCCGTTGAAGCCCCTGTTGAAATGGGGGCCGCTATTTTTTCCACAGGCATAAGGAACACATAAATCTGTTTTGGGAGGGCAGAATGGGTGTTAATAAACTTCATGATGAGTTTCATACAATAGATATGAACAATGGTTGGCAGTTGCCAGATGGCTATGATCCAGAGTCTGGTGCTTTAGAAAAAATTCTTTCAGGCGAATTGGACACGGAAAATAAAAAAGGCAGCAGAACTCGTCTTTTGAAGTTTCCGGCAGGATTTTTTTCAAGCAAGCCGATCGTACATGATTATTGGGAGGAGGTTTTTCTTGTTAGCGGAGATTTGACAGTCGGTAATGATGCAGCCGGCAAAGGAGGCACTCCCTTTTCAGGTTATACCTATGCTGTCCGGCCGCCAGATGCTTGGCACGGGCCATTCAAGTCTGAGCAAGGCTGCCTTTTGCTCGAAATTCACTATTTCGATCCGGTCTAAGATATGAGGAAAACTATATCAGAAGCGCTTGCCGAGCTTTCATCAGGTAAGAGCACAAGCACAGAATTGACGCAACTTGCTATCTCGCGAATTCTGGATCCGTCAGGTGAGGGCTCGCGTGCCTTTATCGGAGGTGTTCGTGCTTCGGCAATCGCGCAGGCACATGCGGCAGACCGTACTGACATGTCAAAATATAGCAGGACGCTTGCTGGCATACCTCTGTCGATTAAAGATTTGTTCAATGTGCGCGGCGACATCACAAGAGCTGGCTCTCGTGTATTGAGTGAACATGTGGCAGATGATGATTGTACGGTCACACAGCGGCTGCTTTCCGCAGGTGCCGTTCTGATTGGCCGAACGAATATGTCAGAGTTCGCTTATACCGGCATAGGCATCAATCCACATTACGGAACCCCGCTTAACCCTTGGGACAGAGCAACCGGTCGGATACCGGGTGGCTCCTCTTCAGGGGCTGCTGTTTCAGTGGCGGATGGCATGTGCATCGCAGCAATCGGAACAGATACCGGCGGCTCGTGCCGTATACCGGCAGCACTTTGCGGGTTGGTTGGCTTCAAACCGAGTGCCGGCACGATCTCAAGCAATGGTATTGTGCCTCTGTCGCCTAGTCTAGACAGTATAGGCTCCATTGCCAATTCAGTAGAATGCTGTGCGATACTAGATCAAGTTTTGCGTGGTGAGAAAATTAGCTCTCTCCATACTGCATCGGTTTCGGGGCTTCGGGTGGGGGTTCCCGCTAACTATATGCTTGATGATCTGGATGATGAGGTCGCCGCAGCGTTCTCACAGGCCCTGGAACAACTGTCCGCAAGTGGTGCGGTTATTTCGAAGGTACATTTTAAATCGCTCTCCAGACTTGGAGAAATGATTTCTAATGGCGGCATAGTTGCTGCAGAGGCTTATGCATGGCATCGGGATTTATTAGCAAAACAAGCAAATTTGTACGACCCTCTTATTCGAAAGCGCATCGAGGCTGGTAAGAGCATCACAAAAATAGAATACTCAAAACTTTTACTCAAGCGGGAAGAACTCTCTTTGCTTTTCGCTGATGAGTCATCTGAATTTGATGTATTGGCCATGCCCACTGTTCCCATTGTTGCGCCTGCGATCATGACTTTGGCTGATGAGGATGAGTATTACCGCATAAACAAGCTGCTTTTAAGAAATACCTCGCCGGCCAATATGTTCGGGAGCGGCGCTATTTCAGTTCCCATTCATTCCAGTGAAAAAGCCCCTGTAGGACTGATGTTAATGGGCCATCGCAATGCAGATCGCCGGCTTTTTGAAATTGCTCAAGGCGTATCAAACATGTGTGCGCACTACGTAATGTAGCGCATTTCGGAGAAATACAATGAAATTTGAAATCGAGAGTCATGAAGGCTCTGAAAATGTTGATATTCCGGTACGCAAGTTGATTATTGCCGGTTGGGCCGGACGTAATCAGGCAGCAATTGAGCATCATATTGTTGAATTGGAAGCTTTGGGTATTAAAAGACCCACTAGCACTCCGCTCTTTTATCGCGTGTCTGCATCGCGGCTATCTCCGTGCCATGTTTTGGAAAATTCTGGACCGGATAGTAGTGGTGAAGTCGAATATTTCCTGATCAGGCACTCAGGTAAAACTTATGTCGGCGCAGCTTCCGATCATACTGATCGCAAAGCAGAAGCAATTGATGTCACTTTATCCAAACAAATGTGTGACAAGCCTTGCGCATCAAAACTTTGGCCGCTGGCTGAAGTTCTGCCCCATTGGGATCGTCTGCTTTTGAGCTCGCGCATTACAGAGAACGGAGAAGCGGTCACATATCAGGAGGGAGGTATTAAAAACCTTTTGCATCCAGATGAGCTGCTTTCAAAAATGTCGGGTTATGAGACCATTGAGGATGGTACGGTTCTTCTTGGCGGCACACTTCCTGTTATTGGCTCCATACGTCCAGCATCGCGCTTTGAATATCAGCTGTATGATCCGGTTTTAAAACGCACGATCGCCAGCAGCTATGATGTTCAGGTCATGCCGGTGCGCGCCTGAAAACTTCTTATTCATTGCATAATATAAGGATATCGAGGGAAATATGAAAAAAGAACCCCATCCAGTAATCATTGCTGGGGCAGGACCGGTAGGTATGATTGCTGCAGCAGATCTTGTTCGTCAGGGAATTCCGGTTCTTGTACTAGAAAAACTCAGCGATCTGAGCACTGAATCCCGCGCATCCACGTTTCACCCACCGACTTTGGATATTCTTGAGGATCTGGGTTTTGCTGATGCACTGATTAAACAAGGTTTGAAAGCGCCGACTGTTCAATATTGTTCATCTGAAGATGGTGTTCTTGGAACATTTAATTTCGGGGACATATCCGACCTGACCCGTCATCCTTTCCGGCTTCAAGCAGAACAATTCAAGCTGACACGCATTATTCTGGATGTCTTGCAAAGTAATCCGCTTTTTTCCATCTCTTTTGATAGTGAAGTAATTTCTGTTTCTCAAGATGAAGACAGTGTACGCATTATCGTGCGTCAACATGGTCTCGATCAAGAGTTGGATTGCTCTTGGCTGATTGGTGCTGACGGGGCAAACAGTATTATCCGACGTGACCAGAATATAGAATTTGAAGGCTTTACTTGGCCAGAGCGGTTTCTGGTTATGACAACCCCGGTTGACTTCGAAATGTTGCGTCCTGGCTTATCGTCTGTGACTTATGTGGCAGACTCGGAGAGATGGTATTTTCTTCTACGTATCTTGGGCGCTTGGAGAGTAATGATGCCGGTTCCTACGGAAATGAGTGATGAGGAAGCAACGTCCGATGCTTATGTAACCGCTTCGTTAAGACGGGTTGTGCCAGATCATATGGACTGCCCGATTATGCATAAAACTTTGTATCGGGTACATCAGCGTGTTGCGGCAGAGTTTAAGAAAGGGCGCACGTTTTTGGTTGGCGATGCTGCGCATATTAACAATCCGCTTGGTGGTATGGGGATGAATGGTGGTATTCATGATGCGATTTGTCTTACCAGCAAGCTGGGACCTGTAATCAACAAAACTGCTAAATCGTCCATTCTTTCTGACTATGATCATCAGCGCAGAACAGTAACTCTTGAAGCAATTCAAGGAGATACTATTCGTAATAAAAGAAACCTTGAAGCGAAAGATGAGGCTGACCGGTCTAGATTCCGTAATGAGATCAGATCAGCAGCGAATAATCCTGAATTGGGACGAAAACTTCTGCGACGCATAGCAATGTTGGATTCGTTGGACCGTGCTGATGCCTTACTTGCAGAGGCAGCCGAATAATCTAGGTGGCTAATATTCGTCTGATGATTATAGAGCAATAATTAATTATTCAAAATTTTATCAATAATAAAATAACGGATGAAAATTCGTAAACAGATAGAATTTTGAACAAAAGGGAGGAATTACAATGAAAAACTTAATTCTAACACGCAGAAGAATGCTCCAGACCATTGGCCTCGGAGCGGCTGCCACAACAGGAATGCTTGGACATGAGGCGGCGTGGGCACAGGTAAACCGTTCTGGCGCTGGGGGGCTTGCACCACCATCTAATGGATCATTTCTCATTCCTATTATCCAGAAGCTGGAACTCGATAAACAAAATGGCTTGGATTTCGATGTAAATCTATACAGCGACCCTTCTGTTTTATACTCTGATCTGGCTTCCTCACGTACGAGCCATATTTTCGGAGCCATCTATAACTGTGCGAATTTTTATGTACGTGGTGTGCCACTCCAACTGCTATTTACGATTTCGACTGCTAACCATGCTTTCATCAGTAAGGATCCGGCAATACGCACCCCGCATGATCTTGAGGGTAAAACAATCGCTGCTACGACGAGTTCCGGCTTTTATGGTATGGCGGAGCTCTTTTTAAAGCAGAATGGCCTTGATCCTCGCCGCAATTTGAATCTCATCAACTCGCCACCTTCATCAGTCCGTACGCAGTTACTGGCTGATAAGGTCGATGCAGGGCTGCTGTTTGATCCGGCTTTGTCTGAAATGCTGACACATGATTTCCATATGGTTGGTGATATGAATGCCGGTATCCGGCAAGCCCTTTCGATCAATTCGGATGCGCCTGTCTGGTATTTAGGAGCATATGCTCAGAAGGAATGGATTGATGGGAACCCTAAGCGGGCAGCCTCAACATTAAAAATGTGGCAGGAGGCTGCAAGTTTTTACAATCAGAAACCGGATGAGGCTGATGCGATCATTTCCGAATTTACACGGGTACCATTAGAAGCACTTGCTTTGAGCCGTAAATTCGGGATTACGCAGTTCAAGATCGAGCCAGCGATTGAACAAAAAGATAATATAAATGCACTTTTTCGCGGCTTTAAGGATGTAAATTTTCTGACTGAATTGCCTGATGAAGGCATTTATTATGATTGGGGGGCGACGAATGAGTAATTCAAACAAAAATGTCGCTTCTAGAGCGCTTGCAATCGAAACCATGCCAGGAATATCCAAAATGTCGTCATCTAGACGATATATGTGGCTTCAAAGTATTTGGCGGCAGGTACTGCCTTTTCTTGTAATAGCTGTGATTTGGCAAATTGCAGCCCAGTTTTCAAAACCTTATCTCTTTCCGGGTTTACAAAGCGTCGCTTTAAGTTTCTGGAATATTCTGACTAATTGGGATCTGCTTTCACAAGGCTTGATCACATGGACAAGGCTTATCCTCGCGGTCTCTGCATCCTTGTTAATTGGTATTCCCATTGGCCTAGCCATGGGATTGTCGCGTAGAATCGATGAGTTTTTACGCCCTCTCGTAAAATTTATAATGGGGATACCAGCTTTAAACTGGGTCATTATTGTAATCATCTGGTTTTCGACGACTGAGTTACGCATCGGTTTCGTACTGATTATGTTGTGCACACCAGTCACAATTTACTGCGTATATGACGGGGTGCGTGCAGTAGACCGGAAGCTGACCGACATGGTGCTCGCCTTTGGCGCAGACCCAGTTCAACACGTACGTCTGTTGTTATGGCCTTATGTAAAAGCATCTGCCTTCACTGCGGCCAAGCTGAATGTAGGTAATGCTGTGCGTACAGTTATTGTTGCTGAACTGGTAGGAGCCTCTTTTGGTATCGGTAAAGAGCTGGATTTGGCTAAGAATGTTTTTGACATGTCTGCTGTTCTGGCTTGGACGTTATTCCTTGTAATGATGGCACTGGTTATGACGTACGCGATTGAATTCCTTGAGCGTATTGCTCTGCGTTGGCGTGACGATAATCGGGGAATTAACTAAAATGGGGAATGGAATGTCTGCTTCACCTTATGAAAGCATGCCTAAACTCGTTATTGAAAATGCAAGAAAGAGTTTCCGCCAGACTAATGGCGGAGAATTCTCCGCTATTGCTGATCTGAGTTTTTCAGTTCAATCTGGAGAGTATGTGGCGATTGTTGGACCGACAGGTGCGGGTAAATCCGTGTTGCTTGATTGCCTTCTCGGCTTGAAAAATCTTGATAGCGGCCAGATACGAATTGACGGACAAAGAGTTGAAAATTTTGTTCGTAAAAAGAAAGGGCATATTGCCCGAATTTTCCAAGAAGACCGTCTTCTGCCTTGGCTTTCTGCCACGGATAATGCGGCATTGGCACTACGGATACAGGGAGTGGAACAACAGAAACGGCGAGATATAGCAGCTAAATGGCTGGATGCAGTCGGGCTAAGTCAGTTCAAAAATGCTCTTCCGAGCGAATTGTCGGGGGGGATGCGACAACGCGTTAATATTGCCCGTGCATTTGCTGCCAATCCTGAGCTGGTTCTTCTCGACGAGGCGTTCAGCGCGCTAGATGACGTGACTGCATCAAGGTTGCGACAGGATTTCAAGACCCTTGCCCATGAACAATCTACAACGTTTCTGATTGTTACGCATAGTATTGATGAAGCAATTTTTCTTGCAAACCGTATACTAGTTTTTGGTGCTCCGGCAAGATTAATGGCTGAAATACCAGTTCCAACTGATGCTCATAAAGACCGATTCATATCAGACCGCATCAAGGAAGAGGTTCGAAGTTTTATTACCGCCGGCGCTCGAACTAACTAAACACGGACACTTATATTTTCTAAAGGTATCATTGGACTTATTAAAATAAGGCCTGTTAGTTTAAATAATTGACAGGCATTATTTTGAAACAATAACTTGGTCTAAATTCGTTTTATATTTATCAAATTAGTAACCGCCTATGACCGGAATAACTGCACCTGTTATATAACTTGAACATTGGACTTGATGTGGTGGACGGCCTCCTGATCCGCTTTTGTGCGATAGTGTGGTTGTTTTTAAAAGCCACCAAGGAGA
>NZ_JBHEEH010000032.1:0-8564 GCF_041929845.1 Paenochrobactrum pullorum | reverse complement strand
ATACAACTTGTTTGACAAACGGGTGTGTGTAGCATGTGTATCCGCCCCGGTAATGGTTGCTAGTCTCATTTGGTACATATAGGTTGGATACGACAACTGCTGTAATTCTGGTGTGGGGGCACGTTAGATGATTATCCAAAGGCTTTCGGAGCTTAAACAAGCAGGGGTATGGAAAGACTTTAGCGCGCCAGGCGATTTGCAATTGGCTCCGCGCACTCTGATATACGGATTCAATGGTTCCGGGAAGACCACCTTATCAAGGGTGTTTTCTTCGATAGAGCGCGGAAATTTAGAAGAGCGGCTGCCAAAGGAAACCACTTTTAATATAGAGACGTCAGATGGAGTAACTATTTCGCATCACCCTATTTCAAATCCATTTGGGAACAATCTTCTGGTTTTCAACACGGACTTCGTTTCCAGAAACTTTGAATGGGATGCTAGCAGTACTAAGGGGATTGCGTACCTAAGCGAAAAGAAGGTCGATGCTCGTAAGGAGTACGATGAAATAGCCCCAAAGCTAACGGCCGCAAAACAGAAAACCAAAACTCAGGAGAGCGTGAAGACCAAAGCTGATAAGGCCTTCTCGGACTTTAAGACTCGAGTCGCTCGCAACATCCGCGAGTTGGCATCCTCTAGCAGCTATACACAGTCTTACGATGCGCGAAAGATTCAAGGATATTATTCAAAAGCATCTTTTGGCATGGAGAAAAAGCTGTCAGAAGATAAACTCAAAGCTTACCAAGCGCTGCTTGTTCAACGTGAGCCGCTCCCGAGCCTCGCTTTTTCCCCGAGTCTCCCAGATGAGCTAGCCGATTGGTTCAAGGCTAGTCAATCGCTTCTTACGCAGAGCATCTCCGGCATCGCCCTGAACGAGTTTGAATCGCATTCGGATGCTCTGCGGTGGATAGAGGAAGGGCTCTATTACCATGACGAGCACAGCGTGTCAGACTGCCTTCTTTGCGGTAACTCGTTTTCAGAGAACCGTCGTGCCCAACTCCGAGTATTGTTCGACAAATCGTGGACCGAAGCTCTTAAATCCTTGGAGGACGCTGTGAGGATCGGGAAGGGACATCAGCAGGGCCTACGAGAATTCTATCGTTCCATCCCTAGGGAAGCAGAGATTGCCGTAGAGGAACGGGAAGCCTTTGCTAAGAACCGAGCGGCCATGGAATTGGCCGTCGCACGGCTTGGTGTATGCGTCGGAGAGCTTGTCCAAGGATTAGAAACGAAAGTTGCAAACCCCACAAAGGAGGTAGAGGTTGTAGGTGATCTTGCAACTTTTGACCTTGGAGACTGGCTCACAGAATACGCGTCCACCGAAGTAGCAATAGCGACGGCCGTGAAGAAACACAACGAAACCTTTGTTAGCTTTGAAGCGATGCAAAAGGATGCGTTCACCAGGATTGAAACCCACGTCTTGGCAACAAATCAAAGTGAGTGGAATCGCCTTCAAAAGGCCACCGTAGATGCTGAGAGGGAGCAGACAGCAGCGCGAAAGGAAGAGAAAGACCTTATTGATCGCCAGCTGGCACTTCGTAATGACCTGCAAGACCACGGTGTTGGCGCAGATAAAATGAACGAACTAATTTGGGCTTATCTCGGACACAAAGAACTTCGCTTAATTGCAGAAAATGGTGGATATAAAATTCTCCGAGCAAACGGAAGCTCTGCGATAGAGTTGAGCGAAGGGGAACGTATGGCCGTATCCTTCTGCTATTTCTTGACCCAATTGGCCGCTGAAGGCCGCAAAGCTGAAAACCTTGTTTTGGTTATTGATGACCCTATATCGAGCTTGGACACTGCAGCTCGAACCTACGCTTACAGCCTGATGACCCGCATGACCAAGAGGTGCGCTCAGGTTATCGTTCTCACACATAATACAAGCTTCATGAACATGGTGAAGCGTGAGTTTCAAAACTTTCAGAGGCGGGATGAAACCAAAAAGATCACGGCGCTTCTGTCCCTTGATTGTCGCAGCTCGGGAGATGGAAAAGATCGCGTAACTTCCCTTAGGCACATGCACGAGTTATTGGTCAAGCATGACAGTGAGTATCACTATCTTTTTAGCCTAGTTCGAGACGCGGCGGAGAAGAAGGTGACAGACTATGTGTTCCTGCTTCCGAACGCGACCAGAAAACTGCTCGAGATTTTCGCAACCTTTTGTTCTCCAGGGCAATCCAATTTCGCTGGGGCGCTTGGGGACCACCACGATGCAGTTAAAGATAAGCTCGACGTGCGAGCTCTCGAACGTCTCGTACAAATCGAGTCTCACGGCACTATTGACGGACTTGGCACCCTGCCAGATCTCACGCTTGAAGAAGCCATACGTGCGGCTGATGCGGGGATCAACTTCATCAAAGAAGTTGGGAAGGACCATTACAAGAAGATGATGAAGGCTTGCGCCTAGAGCTCAGATTTGTACTTAATACTGCATAATCAACGCGGCGGAGTTGTAACATTGCCTCTGTGATTAATTGCTTTGAAGCTACCATTCATTTATCATGTTTCCGAGCGTGGTCTAAATAAATATTGGTTTTGCCCCGATAAAATGAAGGGATTTTCTGTTAAATTTTTAGATAACAGGAGAACCTTATGAGCAAAACCAAACGCCTTACATTTACGGATGATTTTAAAAAAAGAAGCGGTTCGTCTTATAGGAACGAGTGGTCGGGCACTTCCGCAGGTTGCCGAAGACCTTGGTGACGGGCTTTCAAGTTTATCGCGCTGGTAGCAGCAGTTGAATGAAGTTGATTTTTAGTCGGCCCCCATGAGGATGTGACAAAAGAATTGGCTCGTCTGCGTAAGGAAAATGAAATTCTTCGGCAAGAACGTGAAATATTATTGCGTGCCGCAACTATTCTCGCGAAAGAGGGAAGTCGATGGGGTTCAAACTCATTGATGAAGCGAAGAAGAATTCCCCGTCTATCGGCTTTGCTCGGTTCTTGGTGTCAGTGAAAGCGGCTATTTTGTCTGGCGTGGTCGTCTTGCCAGCCGCAGCAGAATGCATATATCGAACGCGATAATCGTACCGTTCGGCATGAATAGTTAGATCAATATATCATAGAAAGCATTGAGGAGGCACAGGAATTCGCCACACAGTGGCTCTGGACATACAACACCGAAAGACCCAATATGGGCATTGGTGGGATTACTCCTGCACAGAAACTGAAAAATGGCCGCGTGAATTCTACTGCGGAACCCCGTTAAAAACGGGGGGTTACCATAGTATTTTTTGTTTGAAATGGTTTAGTTTGGATTCCCCTGAAATATAAAGCTTGAAATGTAAAAACTGAGATAACAGAATGGCAAAAATGGAACTTCTGCAGCGGTTAGTTCATCAATATGGCAGCAATTTAGAGCACTATAAATCAAGTAGTTATAACGAGACTCAATTAAGAACTGACTTTCTTGACCAGTTTTTGATTGCGCTTGGATGGGACATAACAAACTCGAACGGAAAGCCAACTTATGAACGAGAAGTACTAGTCGAAGAGGGCCTTAAAGGAAGAGCAGGCGAAAATACAAAAAAGCCTGACTATACCGTTCGTCTATTCTCGGATCGTAAATTTTTCGTTGAGGCTAAAAAACCGAGCGTTAATATTGTAGCTGATCCAGAGCCAGCTAGACAAATTCGTCGATATGGTTTTACAGCCAAATTGAAGATTTCAGTTTTATCAAATTTTGAGTACACAGCGATTTATGATTGTTCAAACCAAGTTTCAGCGGATGATAGCCCTGTTAATTCTAGAATAAAACTATATCACTACACAGAATTAATTGAAAATTTCGATGAAATTCAACGACTCATTGGTAAGGATAGTGTTTATTCTGGTTTATTCGATGAAGAGTGGTCAGAAATTGAGAATAAAATTGCCAAGTTTAGCGTAGATGATCTTTTCTTGCGTCAAATAAACACCTGGCGACTGATGCTGGCTAACGAATTTATTACGTTAAAACCTGCATTGAGTGATGATCAGTTAAACGATTTAACGCAAAATTACATCAACAGCATAGTCTTTTTACGTGTCTGTGAAGATCGTGATTTAGAAGATAACGAGACTCTTTATAAATTTTCTCAAAGCAAAGATGCTAATTCTCTTATACATAAACTACGAATTTCCGATAAGAAATACAATTCCGGATTATTTAGCCTCGAATATATCGATGAGCTGATTGGAAGTAAAGTTTCGTGCATCTGGACGATAATAGGGCAGCTTTATTTTCCTCAAAGTGCTTACTCTTTCTCTGTGTTTTCTTCGGATATTTTAGGGGATATCTATGAAATATTTTTGAGTGAGAGAATACGTATTAATACACAGGGGGAAATCGAACTACAGCCTAAAGAGGAACATATCGATAGAGATGTAGTTACAACACCTAATCATATTATCAAAAATATTATAAGAAATACTATTATTGAGTATTGCAAAGGTAAAACTGATGACCAGATTTTTAGTTCTAAGTTTGCAGACATTGCTTGTGGCTCAGGCGCATTCCTGCTTGAAGTCTTCCAAACCATTCAAGATATTTTGGTCGACTATTACGTAGAACATGATCGTTCAAAGCTCCAGCAAATAACTGGGTATAATTTTAAACTGAAGTTTTCTTGTAAGAAAGAGATACTTACACGCTGTATTTACGGTATTGATAAAGATTTCAATGCAGTTCGAGCATGCTCGTTTGGCTTGCTTCTTAAGCTTCTAGAGGGGGAAACGAAAGAAACAATCGGCCAAGATACTCCAATCTTACCAAAGATTGATGGTAATATTCATTTTGGAAATAGTTTGGTTGATCTATCAGATAATATAAAAGATGCGGATTTTTTATCGGTTAATCCATTTGATATTAGTGATAAATTTGACGTTATCGTAGGCAATCCGCCCTATATGGCAACCGAATATATGAGCCAAATTACTCCAGCTGAGCTAGCGGTTTATAAAAAGAAGTACAAAACTGCTTTCATGCAATTCGATAAGTATTTCTTGTTTGTCGAACGTTCGATGCAGCTACTGAAAGACGGTGGCTATTTAGGCTATATATTACCTTCGAAATTTACCAAAGTTACGGCAGGTAAAAACTTAAGAAAATTGCTTTCAGAAAATAAGTACCTGTGTAAGCTAATTTCTTTTGGTTCAAATCAAGTTTTTAAAAATAAAACCACTTATACTTGTCTGTTGTTTTTGAGAAAATCTCAGCAGGATAATTTCTATTTTTATGAGGTAAAAGACTTCAAGAGGTGGCTTGCACGAGATGATATGTCCTCACAGTCAAGCAGCTACGAAGTAGACGTTCTGAGCTCAGATACTTGGATTCTGGAGAGAGAGACTAATGAAATTCTGGAGCGGATGTATTTACGTTCAGAGAAGTTAGGTAGTATTTTAGGGGAAGATGCTATTGCAAATGGTATTCAAACGAGTGCCAATCGCTACTACATTCATAGAGTGATTAAGATAGAAGAAGGTTATATACATTTCCAATACAACGGTAAGGCGTACCATGTAGAGAGTGAATTAACCCGACCTTATTTTGAAACACAACGCTCGGGGGATGATCAATTCTATACATATAAGGACGTAGAGCCAAATGCTTTCGTAATTTACCCATATAAAAAAGTCGATAATAGAATCCAACTTATAGATTATAAGGATTTGGAGCAGAATTATCCAAAAATGTTTGAATTTTTACAAGTTGTCAAAGAAGATTTAAATAACGGAACCCGTTCTATTAAGCCAAATCCTACAACACCTGATGAATGGTATCGATATGGCCGTAGTCAATCTCTTGAGAATTGTGATGTTCCCCAAAAGATCATCGTTGGAGTGTTGTCAAATGGTTACAAATATTCGATAGACAATCATCGAACTTTTGTATCGTCCGGTGGAACTGCCGGTTACAGTATTATAAATATTCCAAATACGTGCCCATACTCTATTTATTATATTCAAGCTATTTTATCTTCGAGGTACTTAGAGTGGTTTGCTTCGATATATGGTGAAGTATTTAGAGGTGGCTTTATCGCTCGTGGTACAAAAATTCAAATAAGAATGCCCATTCCAATAATAAATTTTGATGACATAGAGGAGGCGGAGGAGCACAATGCTATTGCCAAGCTTCAGCAGGAAATGAATAAGTTATACTTTGAAATATCTAGCGCTGATACACGTTCAAAAATTCCGTTACAAAGGCGCTTTAATAACTTGGAGATGAAAATGGATGGTCGGCTCAAAGAGCTATTTGATCTTGGAGTGCTTGACGAGAAAATTCCTTCTGTTGCTAAGCTATATAGATCCCTTTGAAATTTCCAAATATGGCAGCTCACTTAAATGAGCTGCCATTTAATGTGAATTTACTTACGCAATCGTCTGTCTCGTAACTTTCTCCATATAGCCATGAGCGTTTCAATATCTTCGGCAGTAAAGCCTAGTTTAGTAAATATTGTTTTACCTTGGATCTGAATGGCCTCTTCAATTTGTCCATCTTTCACAAGTCGACTTAGTGCAGCTATATCGTGCTTTTGACCATCAATGATTGGTATATAAAGCTTCTCGATTTCAGAAGGTACGAGTTCTAATACACCACCTCCGTAATAACGTCCTTCTAATTCAGCTGTGATAGCAGTTAGAGGATTCAAAAAACTGCACACTAAGTTCTCCGCACTCGTGAATGTCGAAGTGACGCGATAGGCTGTGTCTGTTGTGTATGCGCCGATTTGATTCAGGATCAATCTGGGGGCTTCATGGCAGCGTTTCAACATACCTATTTCGGTGCTGTAAATGGATGGTACTTTGTACCAAGGTTTGCGAATGCGACATTTATAGCGTTCATGGTATTTTTCAGTTTCACCAAGCTCAATATAATCTTTGACCTTTGCGGGGAGTTGCTGAAAATCACTTTCTATGTACAAAAAATTAGTTGGAAGACTTTTTTCTTGGTTACTTTTATGCTGTGACTTATTATACAAGATACCTGGGCAATGTTGGCTGCGGCCGAACATTGGATGGGCATAACTCTCTAATTCGTATTTTTCGACTATTTCATTCTCAACCAAAAAGAATTGGTTCGCACCTGTTACGATGCCAACGTCAACATTTGCAATGTCATTGAATTTATGGACGGAGGCATGGCTTATAAATTTTTTTATAAGTAACAACTCACTCTTTTCCAAAGTTGCTTTTGTCCACTTACCTTCAACCGTTTCACCGTTAATGCCTAAGGTTTTTCTAAATAACTCTTCGGGGCATTCTTCAAGAAAATCAAAACCGTTGACACTTACAATGCCAACACCTTCGGATGGTTGATTTGGATTTTCTTTCTTCTCAGCGAAGATAATGACAGCCCCTTGCAGTGTGCCCTCAAACCAAATTTCTTTTGGATCGATTATTACTATTTTGGAACAAACTTGTCCCATGTAGCTACGGAGTGATTGCGCATGCATCACATGAATAATCTCGGAAGGAATAACCATTGCCATTCGCCCGCCATTTTTCAATAAAGCGAGAGTTGATAGCAAGAAAGGAACCCAAGCATTTGTATGCTTTGTAAATTTTAGACCAATTTGTTTAAAAACAAGCTCGGCTTGCTCCTGAAACGGTTTTTCAAGAAACTGATACCTTATAAAGGGAGGGTTGCCAAGAACTGCATCATATGCGCTCTGGTTATGATTTAATTGCTTATTAGCCCAAGTAAGAAAATCGCCTTCTGTAACTGTAGCATTATCAAACCCCAAAGCTTTACAACGATTATATGTTTTCTGAACTTCTGTATCGAATAACTCGAAACAAGATATTTTTATAGATTTATTATATTTGTTGTTATGAAGTGCTTGAACGAATACACCATCACCACAACTCGGTTCTAAAATAGATTTTGGTTTCTTGTTTAATATCCATTTTGTCGCGTAATCTGCCAGATTTTGAGGCGTGTAATACCCGCCTCTTAGTTTTTGTGCTGACTGGTCTGCTTTAAATTTCATATTTTGCCTTTGAAAAGCTTTTAATAAGCTCAGTTTTTTTTTCTTCTATATGTTTTTGAGCCTTATCCACAAACCAATATTTTAGTGTTTGTTGTTCATGCGCTAATACGGAATATAGGTTTTTCTTCAATTCCGGATCAATTTCCAAAACTATGCGCCCTGATTCACCTTTTGCCATTATATAACCTATGTTATGTGAGTTATATAACATAGGTATATGGGGTTTATAACCAACGCAAGATTAATCATTATGATTAATACGGTGTGATAGTGTGACTGACCTGTTCCTATTAAATCGGAAAACTCTCCAGCTGGGTGGCTTAAAAACGGGCTCAGGTCAGTTATTCTAATTATGCTGATAATGCCTGTTTGGTGACTCAGCCTGTAACAATGCGTCAATGACCTCGAACTGCCTTGGTCCCGCTATCTGTAAGCCCGTTGGGTTTTGGTGTACGGGTAAAGACATCACGTCGATTTGTTATTGGTTTGGTTTACTGTCTTCTTTTTCCAAGCCTGTAATAGCGACTTAGCGTTCTCGCGAAACCGTTCTTTTCATCAATGACCCAGAGTTGAGATGTAATGGAACCATGAG
>NZ_JBHEEH010000031.1:0-11081 GCF_041929845.1 Paenochrobactrum pullorum | reverse complement strand
GCAACCCCGCAGTTAACAGTGCTGGGTAACAGCTTCTTTGTATCTCAAGAAGCCAAAGGTTTTTATAAGATAAGCTCTGGGTTGGTTCTTGGGTAAATGTGGTTCGATTGCATTCCATGCAGCATTTGAAAGCCAGAACAGATCGCTCATAATAAGCCTCCCTACTGTCAAAACCTCAAATCAATAAAAACACTCAATAAAGACAATTGTTTGATCAGCTCCACATCCTAGAAAAACGCTAGGCTATCAAACGCCACAAACCGCTATTTTATATAATATTGCATTGAGAGGTTGAATCTACAGTTGCCTTCTTCAAAACATCTCGCTCTTGACATAAAATCTCATTCTCACGTCGAAGACGTTTAAGCTCAGCCGCCATATGTTCTTCGGACTTGCGGAGGCTAGTATCATTCACGCCTGCGTCACGGTTGCGGGAAAGCCAGCGATTTAGAGTCGAAAGACCTATGACGCGATCTTCTGCGACCTCCTTGCGGGTTCGACCGTTTGTCTCAGCAAGCCGAACTGCTTCCTGCTCAAATTTCTTCGTAAAACATGCTCGCTTCGTCATGTAAGTTTCCTTTCAACTTAAGAAAACCTCTCCACTTTTACGAAGCAAGTCCATATGTCCGGCAATTGCTGGGAGTGGAGTATAGACACGTATAAAATTCGCTCCTTGTCCAAAAAATCCAGACTACAAAACCAACAAGCTGAAAAACGAATTTTACTAAAAGGCGGATCTTATCTCTGCCATGCGAGCTATTGCCACCGCTACCGCATAGCTTCCAGAATGGGGAATACACCTGATAGCTCAACCAGACATGCCGGCTTTAGGCTCATTTATGAAACTGGGCTTGCTTAGTAAAAGTGGAGTGTTTTTGAGTTGAAAGGAAACTTACATGACAAAGCGATCACATTTTACTAAGCAACTCCAGCTTGATGCGTTTGAGCAAGCCATCTCAAAGCGTAAAGCCGCTATGAATAAGGATTTGACCTACCACTCTGTCCGCGGATATAAATATCTTTCTATAAAATAGACCGAGTGGCTAGCTGCGGCCCAGATTTGATCTTTGGTCCGTAGCATTGGCGACGCTTATGACAATGCCGTAACTGAATGAGAAACGCTCAACTGGATCCATTGGTACAATGATCAACGTTTGCTGGAGCTAATCGGAAATATAACACCTGCAGAAGCTGAACAGATTTTTATCAGAATATGAAATATGTGACAGAGCTGAATAATCGTCAAACAAATTAAACGCCGGTAAACATACGGCGGTTCAACTATCCGGATGCGTTCGAAAGTCAAAAATTTTTGATACGAATAATGCTCCCAAGGTGTGTCCAAGGAGCATTTCACAGTGAATTATAATTTTTTAAATCTATTTTTATACTCAGGACAATCTATCTTGGAAAGTAGCATGCTGCCGAGTGTTCTGTATCGACAGGCAACGCCGGCTCCGATTTTGAGCACAATTCCGTTGCGTAAGAACAGCGCGTATGAAACCGGCAGCCGCTTGGTGGATTGGCTGGATTGGGCGGATCACCTTTTAGCCGAACTCTTTGTTGCCCTTTTGTTTTTTTCACACTTGGAACCGCTGATAATAAAGCTTGTGTGTAAGGATGCTTCGGGCTTTTAAATACTTCTTCACGCGTGCCGATTTCAACGATACGGCCTAAATACATAACCGCAATTCTATCACTGACATAGCTTACCACCGATAAATCATGGCCAATGAAAATGGTCGTCAATCCCAATTCATGCCGCAATCGCTCAAGTAAATTTAAAACTTGCGCCTGAACGGACACATCCAAGGCGGAAACAGGTTCATCAAGCACCAATAATTTAGGTTTGAGTACTAATGCCCGTGCAATGCCCACACGTTGGCGTTGGCCGCCGGACAACTGGTGCGGATATCGATCAACCTGACGTGAGTCAGCGCCAACCATTTCCATTGTTTCCACAACACGCTTGTGCCGTTCCGCACGGTTCAAGCCCGACTTGCTGACAATTAATGGCTCTTCGACAATCTGTCCGATTGTCATACGTGGATCTAAGGAAGCAAACGGATTTTGAAAAACCATTTGCACTTCACGCCGCCAATTGCGCAACTCCTTACCCGACATCGAGAGAACGTCTCGGCCCTCATAAATAATTTCGCCACTATTGACAGGAACCAATTTCAAGATTGTGTTGATCAGCGTGGATTTTCCGCATCCGGATTCGCCTACAATTCCTAACCCCTCACCTTTAGCGACAGAAAAAGAAATGTGATCAACGGCCTGAACAGCGCCAGTTTGCCGGCGCAAAAGGCCAGAGCGGACAGGAAAGTGGCAAACCAAGTCCCGTACATCTAGAAGTGGCTGAATGGGTTTCTCTGAAATAGTTTCATTTTGAGACATCTAATATATCCTCAGATAAAGGAACTGGCAGCATTATCAGAAGCCATAAGTTTTTCTGAAAAATGACAAGCAGCCTGGCGCCCCTGAGCGACCACTTTAAGTAAAGGCCGTTCGCTGAAGCAAATATCTTGTGCGAATGGACAACGTGGTGCGAAGGCGCAACCGGTCACACTATCCATCAAGCTGGCGGGACGACCGCTAATAGATGGTAGCGATTGTTCTTCCAAATCAAGATCAGGTACACAAGCAGCTAAAGCCAAGGCATAAGGATGTGCGGCGCGCGTAAATATTTCTTCCGGCTTGCCCGTTTCAATCACGCGGCCTGCATATAAAATAGCCACCCGATTAGCAATTTCAGCCACAACACCAAAATCATGGGTAACAAGCATTACGCCCATCTGATTTTCTCGTTGCAACTCTGCCAAAAGATCCAGAATTTGCGCCTGGACGGTCACATCGAGGGCTGTCGTTGGCTCATCCGCTATCAAAAAGTCTGGTTGCAACGCAATCGCCATAGCAATCATGATGCGCTGACGCATCCCACCGGATAACTGATGGGGATAATAATTTGCGCGTTCTTCCGGATTGGGCAGGCCGACTTTCTTAATAAGCTCGACAGTTTTTTCCTGCGCGGCCTTGCGGCCCATACCAAGACGGGCGCGGAACATTTCTGCAATTTGATAACCGACCGTATAAACCGGATTAAGAGCTGTTGGTGCATCTTGATGCACCATGGCCATGCTGGTTCCGCGCAATTCACGGCGAGAATTTTTATCAATCCCGAGCAGATTTTGGTCACGGAAGAATATCTCGCCACCAATAATCCTGCCCAAAGGTGGTAGTATACCCATAATGGACATTGCCACCATGCTTTTACCTGCTCCGGATTCCCCCATCACGGCCAAAATCTCCCCTTGATAAATGTCGATGTCGACACCATCCAGAATTGGAATTTCGCCAATGCTAACGGAAAGATTCTTGACCGAGACCAGTGGTTTATCTGATGAATTCATGATGAAACCTCAACGGGAACGGGGGTCAAAGGCACGCCGCACAGCTTCGCCCAAGAGAACGAAAACTAAAACGGTCACCACCAAAAATAATGATGGGAAGATCAGCATATGGGGGGCAGCACCAGTATATGGTTGCGCATCGCTAATAGCTGTTCCCCAAGAAATGATCGGGGGCTGCAAACCCAAACCTAAATAGGACAAGGTCGCCTCTGTTCCCACATAGCCGCCGAGCGATAAGGTCGCCATAACCAAAAGTGGTGTAATTGCATTGGGAACAATATGACGTAAGGCAATCCACATCTCAGAAGCCCCTGCCACACGGGCAGCACGAATATATTCAGCTTCTTTAACCTGCAAAACACTGGCACGCATCAAACGCGCTTCCGTTGCCCAGCCAAGCATTGACAATACCAATGCCAGACGGAGCATGCCATTGCCGCCGTTATTGCCCAAAACAGACAAGATAACGATAGCACCCAGCAAGGTCGGCAGCCCCATGACAATATCCGTAATACGGGATAAAATAGCATCAATAGCCCCCCCCTTAAAACCTGCTATCAACCCCACAATACCGCCGATCAATGTCGAGCCAAGTGCTGCTAATATAGCAACAACCAGTGAGGCACGAGTGCCATAAATGGTACGTGCATAAATATCACAGCCCTGGATATCATTACCAAACCATGCTCTTCCTGATGGCGCGCGCCGCGCACTCAACAGTTGGCATTTACGCGGGTCAGCCGAAGTAAACCATTCGGGAAAAATTGCCATCAAGGCCAGAACAACCAAGATTACCAGCATTATCCAGACGAGCGGACGCCGGCTCAATTCTTGGAAAGCCATACGGCTCAGTGATTGACCGCTCGGTAGTGTTTCAGTTGGAATAGCTGCTGCTGAAGGTGTTTTATTCATAGCGAATCCGTGGGTCCAGCAAAGCATAGGTCAAATCGACCAGCAGATTAACGAAGAGATAAATAAGAACGATGATCGTCACCGCGCCGACAATTGTAACGCCATCATGAAGTCGGATTGAGCGAACGATAAGGCCGCCTACACCTTGAATATTGAAGACACCTTCAACAACAATTGCACCAGCCAGCAAGCCACCAATATCTTTACCAATATAAGTCACAACAGGTATCAAGCTGTTGCGCAGCACATGCACGAGCATGATACGGCTATCTTTCAGGCCTTTCGTACGGGCTGTACGTACATAATCACTCTGCAAACTGTCGATAACAGTCGTACGGGTCAAACGCGTCAGCACAACCTGATGAGAAATGGCAAGCACAAAAGCAGGTAACAACATCTGGCTGAAGCTGCTTGGATCATTGACCGTCACCGGAAACCAGCCAAGGCGGACACCTAAAATCAACTGCGCCAAATTCGCAATTACAAAGGTTGGAAAGGCGATTATGACAAGACCTGCAAGCAAGTTTGCCGTATCAAAAATTTGCCTGGTTTCAAAGCTGACAGCATTCCCAGAGCAACGCCGATCAACGCTTCAATGACCACTGCCATCAAAGCAAGACGAATGGTCGCCGGAAATACACCGGCAATCTGCTCGGCGACATCCCGACCAGTAAATGAACGTCCAAGATCTCCCTTGAACACATCCATCATATAATAAACGTAACGAACCGGCAGTGGTTCATCCAAGTGATATTGCGCAGTCGCCTGCGCAATAAAAGCTTCGGAACACTCTGCATCACCGCATTTTCCGGCTAAAGGATCGCCAGGCATTCCCCAAGCCAGAAAAAATACGATAAATGTTGTCCCCAGTGCAACAGGGATGAACTGTAACAAACGGCGTAGAATGTAACCGGACATAACGATTCATCCCTTGTGACACATTGTGTTTATCGGTTATTTAAGCGAAATCCGTGTGTAATCCGGACGACCATTGGAGAAGAGAACAATTTCACCAACGCGCGGCGAATAACCAACCGCCACTTTCGGATGCCAAAGCGGAACACGCGGCAGATCTACAGCCAAAAGCTTTTCAGCCTGCTGATAGATTTCAAATGCTTCTTCCTGCTTCTTGTAGCTGGCTTCTTCAATCAGCTTTTCGAAAGCGTCATTAGCATATTGTCCACGGTTTGATGTACCGTTGATCGAGTAAACAGGGATCAATGCGTTATCAATTGCAGGATAATCCAAAGACCAGTTTGCAGGATAAACGCCGTCAATCTTACCCGAACGGGTGAGTGAGGAGAAAGTGGAATTATCTGATAAAGACTGTGGCAGGCAGGTAACATCCAATGTATTCTGGATTGAGTTGCAAACTGCTTCCATCATAGGCTTCAAGTTGCTTTCAGCCGAGTAATAGAGCTTGATATCACCTTCATAGCCACCGGCCGCATCGTAAAGCTCTTTGGCTTTTTCCGGGTTGAATTTGCAAGTGTCACCACAACCATTTGCTACATAGCCATCAGCTGCCGGTGGAACCCAACCAGTTGCAGCGACTGCGGTGCCATTCATAATGATTTCAATTATCGCTTCACGATCAATTGCCATAGAAAGCGCTTGTCGCAATTCCGGGCTCAAGAGCTGCTTGTTTGCATCCGTGTAAGGCATACCGAGCGCCATTGTTGCCCCTGTCGGAAACAGCAATGTTCTGTCTTCAAGATCGCGCTTCCATTGCTCACCAACAAGCTTGGAAACAGGCACATCGCGCATCATATCAAGATTGCCGGCAACCAAGTCATTATAGGCAGCTTCACCATTGGTATAAATGCGCTGTTCAATACCCTTGAGTGATGGCTTGAACGGACCGGTATAACCTTCGAAAGCAGCCAGTCGGAAACCACTATCTGCACTGCCGGATTCAAACATGAAAGGACCGGCACCAATCGGCTTTTTCGCATAAGCCATTGTATCAGCAAAAAAAGCCTCAGGCATCGGGAAAAATGCTTTATAGGTCAGCTTGGAAATAAATGACGGCAATGGTGCCTTCAGCTTGATGCTGAAACTATTATCGTCAATGAGCTTCAGACCCGTCATTTCAGTGGAGGTCGGCTCCGGTGTTACACCATCAACTTTACTAGGGCTGAGTGCCTCATAGCCCTCAATATCAGTGAACCAGTTGTTGTTGGTCTGGCCGTTAGGCGCATAAGCTGCCCAATTCCAAGCATCAACAAAGCTTTTGGCTGTTACTGGTGTACCATCATGAAAAACACGATCTTTTGCAACTGTGACTGTCCAGTTGATGTTGTCATCTGTTTCAATCGAAGTTGCAATATCCATCAAAACCTTTCCGGTTTTGGGATCAACACTGACCAGACCGGCAAGGATTGGCTGTAAAACGTCGGAGCCGCATCTTTCATTCGTATTAGTTGGAATGAGTGGAGCCGCAGGAACGCAAGCGGAAATAGAAATCCAGCCTGGCTCAGCTGCAGAAGCAGCTCCCGTCGCAGAAAAAACTGTACTACTCATTAACAGGGCTAAAGCGAGTGTCTTTTTCATGTTTCCCCCTCCTTGAAAAGGCTAAGCGTTAATTGTTATTTCATACTCTTTAAATAGCTGACGGCTCTTTGCAAAACCGGATCAGCATCGCTTCCATCTCTCCATTGTGCGAGAGACGGTTCGATTATTTCTTCAGGGCAAACACCGCGGCGCTCATAAAGATCACCGTTGATCATGCCTGAAGCCATCGTCGAAATCTGAATTTCAGTGCCACTTGCCGGCAAAATCGTGCGGCGGACAAAACCACTGCCACCTGCCGTCGGTGTTCCAAAGCTTCGAACCTGTGGCAACGCTGCTATCGAAGATGCAAAAATGTCGGAGGCGCTGTAATTGCGTAAATTAATTAATTGCGCGACAGGCTGTGCCAAATGCAAGTCACCATGTTCCGGTAAACGTTCAGCCATCAAAAGATTTACGGGGCCAAAATTTTCATTTTCTGCCGCCGGCCATTCAGGTACGAACTGCGCCATAAAATCTGCAGCTGCGGTTTGCGCCTCCCCGCTCCATTCGGTACTGTTCGATGGGCGCATCAAACGCTTTTGCATAATATGGCGGCCAGCTTCCGGATCACCGCCAGGCATCCGTCTGATCCGTGCCCAAGACGTCACATAGGCTTTATTCTTAGGCACTAAATAGCCGATAATGGCCTGCAACAGATGCCTTGAGCCGCCACCATTATCGCGAATATCAATTATGATGCCATCTGTAGCCTCGAAACTACGCATCAAAGTATGTGCGGCAGCAATCGCTTCCGGTTCGCCAACCATGCCTGCAGGCAGTGCGATATAACCAATATTACCAGCGATAATGCCACCCTGAACCGGCTCAATCTCAGGCTTTGGATCATGATCAAGCAATGTTAATATGACATTCTTGGTCGCACTACCGCTTTCATTGGTGAGCGTCACCGTAACGGACATATCATCCGACAAAACTACATTGAGTTTTTCGGCCAAAGCACCAATACGACGAATTTCACGCGCCATCCATGTGCGGCGCATGGAACTCGTACCGCGCGGCACTCCGCCACCAGCCACGCGTTTCCATTCTTTTATCGGCACACCAGCAATAGCTGTGACAAAGGGATATTCCGGCTCAATAAGTGAGCGGCGATCCAAGCTCACAGCAACGAGCTTTTGCTTGATCCAATCAAATTGCAATGGGGCAATGCCGCTATTGATTAATGCGCTATCAGCAGAATTGACACGTGTATGGGCATCACCCAACAACACCATCAAATCCCGCATGGCTTCCACATGCTGGATCCGCGATTTATTCGCGCCGGACTGGCGGATTTCAGCCAGCATTTGCCCGTGGCGCACGCTATATTCCGATGTGGAAATCCACCAATAAGAGAATTCAGATTTTATAAGACGGTCAAGCAGCAGCAGATCGCTTTCCATCTGTTCAGCACTCAGCACTTTAGGCGCTTGGGCTGAACCATCCAGATGAATCTCTTCCAGCGCTTTCAATGATTCTTGCATATCCGGCTCTGCATTTAATGGCGGACATTCGCCATATTGTAGGAAAAACCAGATGGAGGAGAGCAGATTAGCTGTAGTTGGCGTCAAGCTAAACTTGGCATCTTCAGATGATACAATATCCCAATTCTCAACAGGTACGGCATTTTGTGAGAGCACGCCAGCGAGATCACAAATCAGCAATCTTTGCCAATCACGCCCCGCCATTTCAGCAGCTTTATTGACCAGCAAGTCAACATCAATGCCATTGATAACCGCCAGCTCGTGCCAACCGTCGCACCAAAATTCTGGACGGCGATTATCCGGTTGCCAACGCAAAGCAGCAAATCCTGAGGCCGGAAAATCAGACAAATTGCCTAATTTCAGAATTTTGCGTGCATCATACGCCTGTTGATAGCTGACCATGATTAAGCCTTGTCACCTTCGGCTTGAATCTGGTCAAGCATGTCACCGACTTCAATCAGATACAGATTGCGTGCTTCTGTGTGGATTGAATCTATACACACAGCCCGTCCGTCTCTGCGCCACCGCGGATGCAGATCACAACGGTTTACTTTGCCAAGGTTAGTGTCAGTCCAGAACCGTCCAATATCATAACGAGCGCCTGTATGGGTATCGTAGATAAAAAGAGTACGAATGCTCGTTGTATCATCGGGATAAGTATCGGATAGAATGAAACGACCATTGGGTGAATAGGTCATGTGACCATTTTCGGTCAGCACCTGCGTGCCAATGAATTCAACCTTATCCGAGCGATCCGTATAAAGATTATAATGAATTTCACCCTTATGCGGACCCCAAACCATGATTTCTTTCGGGTTCACCCAAGTTGGATGAGAAATCTGGTATTCAGATTTTTCATAATCAAAAACACTATTGGCATCGGCATCATAGGCATCGTCCAATTGCGGAATTGGGTGATCGGAACACTCAAGCAGGTATAAATCCGTGCCATCAGGATTGATCGAGTAAAGACGGTGTAACCAGCAAAATTCGTCTTCAATGCGTTTCGTCCAGCGATGGAGAAACAAAATACGCCTTGAATCTTGCGCGATCTCGGGATGACTAATCCAATGAATTGCACCATCCATAGATGCGACAGGTTGATTGGCTTTCAAATCAGCAAGCGAAAGGATAAGCTTGGTTTCGCCACTCACCATATCCAAAATATGCATACCATCGTCTGATGGTGCCAATGGTAGTTCGACAGGTGCCAGCTCATCAACATAACCAATGGTCGGGTGCGTAGCATTATAACGACGGTAATCTACACAAACAGCCCATTCCGAGCTGGGTGCAACCACATAAACAGGCACGTTATATTCGCGCGTTTCTCCGGTTTCCACATTAACGACGCGGCTACCAAACCCGGGATAAAGGTCAGCATCATTAAGCGGGCGCCGGATATTAAAAATAATTTCACGACACTGCGTGGCTTCCAGCCATTGCAGCTGCGCCCCCATCTGCCAGTTCCAACTGGTGGTTTCACTTAACTTCTGAAACTTGTTGCCATTGGCAAGGTCAAAATATCCGACTGCTACCACATCGGACGGCTGCAAATCTTTGTTGGGAAAATCACATTGCAGCGCAAGCACGCGTGACCCCGTCAGATCCCAGATCTGCTTGTTATAATATCCAAAGAAATGATTTTTGCCCGGCTCAGACAGTTCAAGCGCACTGAGTTCCGCATCTATAATGCGCTGATTTTCAATCTCCACCCGACATTCCTCCGAGATTTTGTACAGAATCGTGTTCTTAAAAAGACATATTGTATTTTATGTACTTAAACAAGTACAATTAGGAACATCTAGATTCAAACAAATATTATGTATATACTCAAAGCACTTAACCGATTTGCCAGTAGACGCTTGAAAGGACATCAACTTGAAGAAAAGCGCCCTGAACAACTCAGCTGCTTCAACCGTGGAAACAGAGATTTCCCAGTTAGGCTCGCACATCTACGACGAGTTGGTAAAAAGCATTCGTGAAGGGCGCTATACTCCCGGCGAACACATCCGCGAAACAGTTGTGGCAACAGAATTAGGCGTTAGCAGAACACCAGTACGTGAGGCGCTTAGACGCTTACATAACGACGGAACTGTCGTGCTAACCCCCAGAAAGGGTGCAGTTGTTGCTGAACTGGCACATCAGGAAGTTGTTGAATTATATATGTTGCGTCAAGAGATGGAGGCTACAGCTGCCCGCTTTGCAGCTCAGCATGCTTCGGATATAGAAATTTTGCAGATCGACAATATTTTAAAAAGATCGGAAGAATTATTGCACGATCGGCACCGTCTCAACCAGGTCAACTGGGAGTTTCACAATGCCATCTATGAAGCAACGCACAACCGATATTTCATGAAAGCAATTCGCGCTATATCTGATTCCATGGTCATGCTGCGCGGCGCTCGATATATTCCAGAGGACAGACCCGAACAACTTGCATCAGAGCATCGGGCAATTTTTAACGCGATTCAAAATCGAAGCCCTCAAGAGGCCGCTGAGGCCGCCCGCTACCACATACAGCAATCGTTACTGGTTCACCTAAACAGTAATAATCGTAGTTTTTCACAAAATACGTCCAAAAACTGACGATTCCATGTATTTCAGGAGTGGCCGAATAAATTGCCCTGTCATCAATCAGCTGTAAGCGATGTTTCGATCACACCTTGTTTGGATAGTTCCATGGTAAAAGTTGGTCTATGTCGCACTGTTTATGGCC
>NZ_JBHEEH010000030.1:0-11662 GCF_041929845.1 Paenochrobactrum pullorum | reverse complement strand
TCCTTGGTGGCTTTTAAAAACAACCACACTATCGCACAAAAGCGGATCAGGAGGCCGTCCACCACATCAAGTCCAGACCTCTCTTGCTGAAGTTATATGTGGCAATTTGCTGAAGCTAATTTTGGAAAATGACATCTGCAATTTCAATGGCGGTCGGCCCGGACGCAAAATTTAGGATTTCCGCGACAAGAGCATGATCACCGCTTCATCAAGCGGATGACCAAGCCTATGATGCGTTTCAAAGCCTTCCACTCTGCTTCAGCCACCATCGCGGGCATCAAGGTAGCCCACATGATCCGTAAAAACCAATTTGCAAACGACAATCGCTCGCCATTTCAGATCGTGGCGGAACTCACAGCATAATTGCACTCAGAGATAAGTACGCATCTAACCTACTGAAAACTTTGCTACACACCCTTGTTTGAGGAGCTTAAAGTCGCCGCCAGCCGAGTCATGGGTGCATGCGCAATGGCGGCACTATCGTTTAGCACTGATCGCACTAGGGAATGCCGACATGATCTTCGGTGGCAGTCTGGATCGTTTTGGCAATGGTCTATCTACCACCTAATGGGACTGAGAGCGTCAAATAAGCACCAGTACCATCAAGCCGATTCTTGGCCGCAAATTCTCGGAATACTTTCACCCGTGCCGTGACCGGTGTATTATCGAGTTCAAACGAGTAGCTAGCGGTAGCCCCCAAAGCAGCAACACGCCCTCTGAAACCTCCCAGGTGCGCGCCTGCCCCGCTGTCATCACTTATCTGCTGATAGTAATATCCGATTACACCAATCGAGAATTGCGGCGAAAGATATTGTGAGATCGCTCCTTCAATATGCATTTCCGTCCCAGTACGATATTCCGTTACCGAGTTTTTTCCGTTGAAAGAAAAGCCCAACACGCCAGAAACGTCGAGCCCAAGCGTGGGGTTGAGCCAAGTCGCGGCCACCGAAACATCTCCACCCCAATGATGGAAGGCTATGTTTGACAGAGCGTTCCGATCGTAATCACCAATCGGAACATTGAGCATGCCGTTTACGCTCCAATGCCAGTTTCCCTGATTCCAGCCCAGCATTGCCGTGAATATCGGATCGCCAATTGCCGTATTGCTTCCTTTGACATCTCCGGAGAAAGGACCAAAAAGAAAATCTGCATCAATGCTTTCACGCCCGAAAGGGGCGGTCACCGCTAATGCGAGCCTTCCCCCGCCAATTTCATATGGAGTCGACCACAACAGGGTCGGCATATCTATGATCGCATGGGCGCGAATGCCGAGACCAACTGTTCCCGCTACCGGTAGCTTTTCCGAGCCACCTGCACCTGCATTATAGTAATATGTATCGTTCTGCAGATACCATCCCGGATTCGGCAGGACGGCAGCCAGTGGGCCTTTGGTGCCTAGCAAATAGAAGCCGGTTCCTTTTTCGGCGGCGACAGCTGTTTGACAAAAGAGCAATCCCGTTGTCATCAATCCTGCTTTTATGACCGATCTTATCTTAATTGAGTCCAAAACTACGATCTCCCACAATGATTGCTCCGCGATATTTTCATCCGCAACCAAGTGCATCCAAACAGAATTTCCCGTTCTGTCAGTCAAACAACCAAGCCGTGCTTATACGCTCGACCGGACTACGTTTGCCTTCTGCATCGAAATAACGATTTTTATAACAGAGCTTTACCTTGACATCGCAATAAACGCCGTTGGCAAACGTAAATTCCGTAACATCAAATTCTCCCTGCGACTTGATCGCCTGGGCGGCGTTGTCGCCAATATGTTTTCTTGTGAGTTCAACGGATACTCCGCTCTTATCGACGCAGATATATTGATCGCACAGCACTCCGGTTTCCGGAGTGGTTAACTGGCCGGTAGCGGAAGACAAACTTGTAGCGTATAGAAAAGGTATAATGACCAGAAAATTTATGAGCTTCAATTGCTTCTCGCCTGAATGGTTGTACCAAGATTTATGATGAATTCATGTATTCCAGAGGCTAGAAATTGAACAGATACGCAGGCAAGAAGAAAACCCATTATCTTCGATACCGCCTGGATACCGTGCTCGCCTAGAAACTTCGCTATGACCCCGGAGAACAAAAGTGTCATATAGGCGAACAGAATTGCTATCGCTATTCCCATTATAACTATAGCGTGACCGGCAATGCTATGCTCGTCTGGAATCTGCGATCCATAGCCCATCACTACGGCGATAGTTCCTGGACCTGAGATGCTAGGCATGGCAAGCGGCGAAAATGAAAAATCTACCGTTGCTTCTTTAACGCTATCTACACCGCTTTTTGTAACCGGGGTCATGTCAGCCGGAAACAGCATCCTGAAGGATAGCATAAGAATGATAAGGCCGCCCGCAACTCTAATACCGGCAAGGGAAATGCCGAAGAAGGAAATGATGACGTTCCCCAGGCAGAGGAATACCGAAAGAATTAGAAACGCGTAGAAACAGGCCATCCTTGCCTGCCTCAGTTTGTGCTCCTCGGTCATCCCGCCCGTTAGTGCCAGAAACAACGGAACGGTGCTCACCGGATTCATGATCGGCAGAATTCCGAGAACAATGAGAGGAATATAGTGGACCAATTGTATTAATTTCATTGTAGCACCAATGGATTACTGCACCTTGTGCTGCACTGCCGAGGTTGGCGTCTGCTGGCGCTTGCGTGCACTGACGCGTTGCTTATGCGCCATATAGTGCCACAATCCAGTAGCGCACTGACTCGCCACTGGAGCAAAGCATTTGCCACCTTCACGCGACGCCATTAATTTTTATACACTGGGAATAGTAGCTGAGGCTCTTCTTTGGAGTTCGCTTCAGTGTTTCACGATCCACTTGAATAAGACCGAATGTCTTGGCCGATCCCTCTGCCCATTCCCAATTGTCGGTAGCAGACCAGTAGAAGATGCCCTTGAGCTTAACTCCCTGTTTTACTGCCTCTTGAGCTGCCTGCAAGTATAGTTTGATATATTCGCTTCGCTTGGGGTCATCCACGACCCCGTCCACCGGCTGTGGATCCTCGACAGCGAAGCCAGTCTCGGTCACATAGATATCCGGTTCGCCATAATTCTTGTGCACCCGGATCAGCATTTCCTTAAACTCATTAGGCTCGACAAGATACAATTCCGTCGGGATAGCCCCAGGGGGAATGTACTGCAGGTCCGGCAGGAATCCCAATGGCGATTGTTCTGCCGCATGGACATATAAACTGCAATAATTATTCATGCCGATAAAGTCAGGCTTGACCGTAATAATCTCCATATCACCGTTCTTCACGAAAGGATCAACAAGATGCCTTACCAGTTCGGGGTAACCTCTTCCAAATAGAGGATCAAGCCAAGCTGTGTTCCAGAAAGCATCAGCAAATTCGGCTACTTTGATATCTACCGGCTTATCGCTCGAAGCGCGTACCATTACAAGGTTTATGGTCGTTGACACACGTGCAGCAGATGGCAGGTTGGCGCGTGCAGCGGAGATCATGAGTCCTTGCGCAATATTCTGATGATGAACCGCCGCGCCTACAGCTGCGGTGGATGCAAGTCCGGGTGCGTGAATCCCGAGTCCATAGCCTGCGGCAGCCACCGAGTTCGGCTCGTTTAGCGCCAACCACTTGCCGACTCGATCTCCGAACTTGCGTGTCAGGATGTCCGCATAGTCGGCAAGACGCCAAGCCAGATCGCGATCGCGGAAATCTCCCACCCAAACCGGCATTGCCCAATGGCACATTGTACCAAGCGGCTCCATCCCGCGTTCCAGCATTTCATCGATTATCCGATCGTATGTCGCCAGCCCTTCCGCATTGGGTTCTCCCGGCCCGTCAGGCTGGATACGAGACCATTCAAAGGAAAAGCGGAAAGCATTCAGCCCCGCCTGTGACAACAGCTGGAAATCTTCGCTGTAGCGGCTTTCAAATTCCGTATTGATGGCGTTGGTCGATCCGTCCCGGATGTGACCTTTCTCATCTACGAACACGTCCCAATTGCTTTTCCCCCGGCCCTTTCGGCTCTCCACTTGCGCCGAGGCGGAGGCAGCACCCCATAAAAATCCAGCGGGGAAGGTGTTTTGCTGAGTAAAAGCAATCTTGGGGATACCGAGATAGAGAGCAGATGCTCCAGTAAGCTTAAGAAAAGTTCGTCGAGACTGCGTCGCTATTTTCATATACTAAGTCCATTCTGCAATTAAGCTAACATCAAACCAGCAACATTTTTTGCACTCATTGATTGCCATCTTCAGTAATACTGTAGATGGTATTGAAGAACCTTCCAAAATTTTGAGATGATCGAGAAGAACAAATCTTTATTGTCATCCATAGTTTTTATAAAACGTACCACAGATATTCAAAGAGCAGCAATCGATGCTGCAAGATGATTGGCTAATTTGGAACAAAACGACCATTCTTATGAAACAAAAACGCCCTTCCCTAGGATGGGGACTGAATTACACCCATGCGATGACTACAGAAACAAGAGCGATTGCAGCGAGATAGTTTATTGCGAGGCGATCATATCTCGTTGCAATGCGTCGCCAGTTTTTGAGCCTGCAGAAAAGCCGTTCGATGACATTTCTACGCTCATATGCGCTACAATCTAAAGGATAGAGATTCTTTCGTGCTAACGAGGAGAGAATGACAGCCTTGATGCGTGCATTATTGAGCCAGTTTCGAAGACTATCAGCGTCTTATGCCTTGTCGGCTAACAGGCGCTTGCTGGGCGAGCGACCTCTAATAATGGAATTGCCATTTTTATGTCGGCAATGTTTCCCGGTGTTAAGCTGAACGCAACCGGTCTGCCGCAATCATCGGCCAAGCAATGGATTTTGCTTGTTCTTCCGCCGCGCGACGTGCCAATCGCTTGCGCCCATGCCCCCCTTTTGAGCCTTGTGCCGAACGGTGCGCTTTGACGTGTGTGCTATCGATGGAAAGCTCCTGCGGAACCGGACCGCTGGCTGCCATCGTCTCAAATATACGATGCCAAGTACGCCGTTGTGCCCAGCGGTGATATCGGTTGTAGACGGTTTTTGCAGGACCATATTCGGCCGGAACATCACGCCAGCGACAACCGACCTTGGGAACATGCAAAATACCAGAAATTACATGCCGATCATCGACACGACGTGCTCCGAGGTGGTTCTTAAGTAAATGTGGTTCGATTGCATGCCATGCAGTATCTGAAAGCCAGAAAAGATCGCTGATAATAAGCCTCCCTACTGTCAAAACCTAAAAAAAAATAAAAATACTCAATAAAGACAATTGTTTGATCAGATCCCCATCCTAGGGTCAGGGTCTATTAAAACTCTTGCGGTGAGACCGAACGGCTGATCATTGGTGACGCGAAGAGGCGCTGCAATGAGTGATTTGATCTGGCTGTCGGAGGCGCAGATGCGTCGGACCGAGCAGCATTTCCCTCGGTCATATGGTGTGCCGAGGGTAGATGCCCGGTGGAACGTCAGTGGCATCATAATCGTGATCCGGAACGGGCTGGGGTGGCGCGGCGCGCCCCGCGAATACGATTCCCACAAGACGATCGACAACCGCTTCATCCGCTGGAGCCGCCGCAGCGTATTCAACCAGATATTTGCCGAATTGGCAGCAAAAGGGGGCAAGCCCGATCAACTGATCATCGACGCCACCCATTTGAAAACGCATCGAACGGCGGTAAGGGGGGCGGATATTTCCATTTAGAATTGACCCTTGTTTGTACTTTCCCTTGTGTGTTTTTCAGCGAGGGCTATGGAGTGATCGTCATGGCATTATTGAGTGTTATCCGACGCTGGCATTACCGGGACGAACTATCGATCCGCGAGATTGCCCGACGAACGGGCCTATCGCGGAACACCATCCGCAAGTATCTGCGTCTCAATGGCGTTGAACCAAAATTTCAGGTTCCGGACAGGCCAAGCAAACTCGACCCATTTTCTGACCGACTGACCACGTGGTTAAAGTCGGAAGATCGCAAACCTCGCAAACAAAAGCGCACGGTGAAGCAGATGCACGCTGACCTTGTCGCTCTGGGCTATGAGGGATCATACAGTCGCGTTGCCACCTTTGCCCGCGAGTGGAAGGCCGATCTTCATATGCACAACCAGACATCGGGTCGAGGTACGTTTGTCCCTTTGAGCTTTGAGCCTGGCGAAGCATTTCAATTCGACTGGTCAGAAGACTGGGCAATTATCGGCAGTGAACGGACAAAGCTTCAAGTCGCCCATACGAAGCTAAGTTATTCCAGAGCTTTTATCATTCGTGCTTATCTCACACAGTCCCATGAGATGCTGTTTGACGCTCACAACCATGCATTCCGTGTGCTTGGTGGCGTTCCACGGCGTGGCATTTATGACAATATGCGTACAGCCATCGATAAGGTCGGTCGAGGCAAAGAACGGGACGTCAATATTCGCTTTCAAGCCATGGCCAGCCATTATTTGTTTGAACCAGACTTCTGCAATCCTGCATCGGGTTGGGAGAAGGGACAGATTGAGAAGAATGTTCAGGATTCTCGGCATCGGTTCTTTCAACCAGCTCCACGATTTGCTTCACTGAATGAATTGAACGACTGGCTGGAGGAACGTTGCAGGTTTTTCTGGGCAACGACACAGCATGGCAAAATGCGCGGCAGCATAGCCGATCTTTGGATGGAGGAAGCTCAGGCTCTCATGCCCGTTTCCCGACCTTTTGATGGCTTTGTCGAATATACCAAGCGCGTATCACCGACCTGCCTCGTTCACTTTGATCGTACGCGTTATAGTGTTCCAGCATCCTTTGCCAATCGTCCAGTAAGCCTGCGTGTCTATCCTGATCTTGTCGTGGTCGCTGCCGAAGGGCAGATCATTTGCGAGCATTCACGCATCTTCAATCGCTCTCACGAAGCACCAGGTCACACTGTCTATGAGTGGCGGCACTATTTGTCGGTCGTTCAACGAAAGCCCGGTGCATTGCGCAATGGCGCTCCTTTCACGGAGCTTCCTGAAGCGTTTCGCACACTCCAGTTTCATCTGTTGAAGAAGCCGGGCGGCGATAGGGAAATGGTCGATATCCTTTCCCTCGTCTTACAGCATGATGAACAGGCCGTACTTATGGCAGTCGATATGGCACTGAAGTCGGGAGTGCCGACAAAGACCCATATCCTCAATTTGCTTCACCGTTTGGTCGACGGCAAATCTCTCATTCCACCCCCGATTAATGCGCCGCAGGCACTTACCCTTAACAATGAACCCAAGGCCAACGTCGCACGCTATGACACCTTGAGAAAGGCGGAGGCTCGTCATGCGTCATAATCCAGCGAGTGGTGCTATCGTTATCATGCTGCGGCAATTAAAGATGCATGGCATGGCACAAGCAGTTGGTGAACTCACCGAACAAGGGTCACCAGCATTCGAGGCAGCTATTCCAGTTCTTTCTCAGCTGCTAAAAGCCGAAACGGCGGAGCGTGAAGTCAGATCAGTTGCCTATCAGCTCAAAACTGCACGCTTTCCAGCCTACCGTGATCTGAACGGCTTTGTCTTCGATAGCAGTGAGATAAACGAGGCATTGGTCCAGCAGCTGCATCGCTGTGACTTTCTCAATGATGCAAACAACATCGTTCTGGTTGGTGGACCCGGCACGGGTAAAACTCATATCGCCACCGCTATTGGAGTACAGGCGATCGAGCACCACCACAAACGTGTCCGGTTCTTCTCAACCGTTGAACTTGTGAATGCACTTGAACAGGAAAAAATCCAGGGCAAATCGGGGCAGATCGCCAACCGACTCATTTATTCCGATCTCGTCATTCTTGATGAACTCGGATATCTGCCATTCAGCGCATCAGGTGGCGCACTTCTATTCCATCTGCTCAGCAAACTTTACGAGCGCACGAGCGTCATAATCACCACCAATCTCAGCTTCAGTGAATGGGCAAGCGTGTTTGGTGATGCCAAAATGACGACCGCATTGCTCGACAGGCTCACTCATCACTGCCACATCCTTGAAACCGGAAATGATAGCTTTCGGTTCAAAAACAGTTCCGCACAAGAAACAAAACGACCAAAGGAAAACACGAAACTTGACCGCGAATAAAAACCCGAACAATAATTAAAAGGCGGGTCAGTTCTCGGTGGAAATTCCGGGTCAGTTCTCAGCGGCAATCAACAGTGTGCGAACTATTTTAGCTGCGGCTGAACGCGCTAGAATGGAAATTGCGATGCCGGAATGCTTCGCGATTAACACAAGCGGGAGACAGCACGATTATGGCGAGGCGAAGAAAATCTGGCAGAAAGCCCCAACGACCTGACGACTATTTCGTCGCAGGCCCGTTCGAACTTGCAAGGTTCGGCAAGACCACCATTAGCCGCTCGCGTGCCACGCCTGAGCAATTCGCCGAAATCCAGAAACGAATGGCCGACTCCTACCCCCAGTTGGTCGCTGACATCGATGCGCTTGCAGCTTCTGTCGCTGAACAGGTTTGTCGTCTGCCGCCGCAAGAGCTGCTGAAGCGCGGATGGTGGGAGTTTGCTGCCGCCATGATCGGCTTGGGTGGGAAGGTTTCCGAGTCTGATCAACTCATGGCCATGCGTATGGTCGACTACGTACAGAGCGTGATCGCTGCTGTTCCACCTGCCGGCGCTTATGCCGAGCAGATCACTGAAGAAGACTGGGGCAAGCTCCGATCTGACGTTGGGACCTTATTCCAACGCCTGACACTCGAGTATCAATCGTGCCTTACGGCCTATCGCCGGGCACAGGACCCGGCTCTCGATATGGAGCTGGAAGAGTTCCGCATGCGCGCCGAGACGCTTTGGATGAACATCCGGGGCAAGCGCTATCACTTGCACGAGAGCCAAGCCTTGCTGGACGTGCTGGAACCTCACTCCGACGAACTGGTCAAGCTTTACGGCATCGACGTTCATGAGCTTGTCGCTCAGCTCGGCAACATTCTGTCAAAACTCACGCGCGGACTGCACGACGCGTTTGAAGAGTTCTCGAAGTTCCAGGATGAAACGCTGAAGCGGCTGGAGGAGCTAGCTGCAGTTGCCGCGCCGGACGCCACCATCGAGGATCTCCGTGACCAGCTCTTTGAAGACAAGGAACTGGCCAACCGCCGAGACAAAGTGATGGGCGAGATTTTTGGACTGGACCTCTTCAGCGTTGCCAAGAACACAACCTTGCCTGCGGCGTTGGTCGAAGACCTGACCTGGAAGCCGGGAGAAGAAACGGAATTCTTTGCACCCGGCGATTTTGCCGGTTGGCCATTGCGCATATGGCCTGTCATGCGCCGACCGTTCATCGAGTTAGATGGACAGGCTCACTGCTTCGACATGTTCAGCCTGTTCGACAACATCTACCGAGTGCTTCGCCGCGCTATCGTTGCGCGTGATCCAGCCTACTCGAAATACTGGAATGACAGGCAGAAGGCCGTGTCGGAAGAGCTGCCCCTCAAATACCTGACTCGGCTACTCCCTGGCGCCACCACATATTCGCCGGTCTACTATCACTGGAAGGCGGATGACGAGCCGCTAAAATGGTACGAAGCCGACGGTTTGGTGATCTATGACGACCACTTGATCGTGATTGAAGTGAAGGCCGGTGCCTTTACCTACACATCGCCCGCAAACGACCTCGCAGCTCATCTCGCATCGCTAAAGAACCTTTTGGAAGCGCCGGTCCGGCAGGGCAGCCGGTTCGTGGATTATCTTGAGAGCGCTGATGACGTTCCGATTGGTGATGACCAGCACAACGAGATCGGTCGACTTCGGAAGGGTGACTTTCGGCACGTTACCGTCTGTACCGTGACCCTTGACGCCTTCACAGAGCTTGCCGCCCGTGCACAGCACCTGGCCAAGGTCGGAATAGACGTGGGCAAGCGGGGAATATGGCCCGTTTCCGTAGACGACCTGCGCGTCTACGCTGAGATATTCACGAACCCACTAGTGTTCCTTCACTTTATCGAGCAGCGCGTTCGCGCGGGCCGCTCTGACGATGTCGATCTTCTCGATGAAATGGACCACCTAGGGCTCTATCTCGAGCAGAACAACTACAGCCAGTACGCTAGCGAGCTTAAGGGGAGCAACAAGCTGACAAGGGTCAACTTCGACGGGTTCCGGACCCCCATCGATGAATATTTCCGCGCCCTAAATCAGGGTGACGAGGCCAAGCTGCCGCGACAGAATATGCCCGCTGAACTAGCAAGCATTGTCGAATGGCTCGCTCAAACTGAGGGTCAGGCACATCGATCCGAACTCGTCGCCTACTTTCTCGATGCGTCCGGCGAAGTACGCGATCAACTTGCCGAGTTCATCTCGACGGCCAAGAAGGAGAACCGGGATCTAAAAAGGGCGCGCCCTTTATCGCTCTATGGCGGCATGGCAGCCACCATCTACGCTTGGTCGCCAGCGGCCCCTCGGCTGAAAGACGAGGCTGTCCTGCACACACGTGCCGTCTTGCTCGCGAATGACGAGCAAGAACGCCTGCTTGTCGAACTGGAGTATGCCTATAACGACTCCATCGTCGGAGCCAGCCTTTCCCATGTCACACTCAATGGCGTGGACGAAACTGAGATGGAGCGTATCCGCGAAGCCAGCGCTCGTCTGGTTAAGCGGCGTTTTGAGCAAGCCAAGGCAAAGGGGAAGATCGGCAGAAACGATGCCTGCCCATGTGGAAGCGGCAAGAAATACAAACGTTGCCACGGTCATTGATCTTGGCGCTTAGCGCTTGGATATCGTTCTCATGGCTATCCCGCATGGCCCGGTATTTCTATATCTCTGCACTGGCGGAGCATGCGGATTCGAACTCACTTGGGGCTACTAGCCAATAATGACAGCAATCACCCTTCCTCCGAAACTGACCTATCCGTTTTCTACGCCACAGCATCCCATTCACCGCACAGCGGTGCCCGAGACCTTCCCTGCGCTGACATTCCGCGCTTCCATTGCCCCAGCCCCTTTCCGAACATGGGATATTGGAGACGATGGCGGTCAAGCGGAACAGGGTCAATATCGAGGTTACGCCCTCGACCGGCCCAGAAACGGACCGGCACGATCCTGCGCGCAAAGACGCTGCCGTGATGTCGCTGGCTCGCCTGATTGGTCGCCAGATCGCCCGCGAGCAGTTCGAGCGCAAATTGGCAGCGGAGCGCAAAGCTCAACGCCACCTGCGTAGCTGACCTGCAAATTCCCTTGCATTTATACGTATAATACGTACTATATAAGCAGACCTATTCTCCTGGAGTCTGCGATGCCAACCACAACCTCCCTCGAATTTCAGCGCAAGTTCGGACAGTATCTGAACGAGTCGCACCGTGAGCCGGTAGAGATCACGCGACATGGCCGGCGCGAGTTTGTGCTGATGTCGGCCGCCCAATATGACGAGCTACTGTCAGCGGCGCAGCGCACGGGCAAGACCGTCGAGACGACCTCCGAACCTGAACGGAATTGAATACCTCCCCCAACCCGGAGCTTGAAAGGACTGACGATATGACCCGCGTTGCGCTCTATGCCCGATATTCCTCCGACAATCAGCGCGAGGCGTCGATCGAGGATCAGTTGCGCATCTGCCGTGAGCAGGCGAAGCGCGAGAAGTGGAAGATCGTCGGAACCTACAAGGATGCTGGCATCTCCGGCGCAAGTATGATCCTGCGTCCCGGCATTCAGGCGCTCATTCAGGATGCGCAGGCAGGCCAGTTCGACGTTGTGCT
>NZ_JBHEEH010000029.1:0-11731 GCF_041929845.1 Paenochrobactrum pullorum | reverse complement strand
ATCTGCTCGCTTCGTCATGTAAGTTTCCTTTCAACTCAAGAAAACCTCTCCACTTTTACGAAGCAAGTCCACTTGCGGCTCTATCCGTATTGATGAGACCTACATTAAAATACGCGGCCAATGGCGTTATCTCTATCGAGCTGTCGATAAGCACGGCAATCCGGTTGACTTCCTCTTGACAACCAAACGAGACCTACCCGCAGCCAAGCGGTTCTTTAAGAAAATACTGGAGAATGAACCTTGGTTAGCCCCGGATCGCATAAGGACAGATGGAGCGGGAATGTTTCCACCAGCCATCAAGGCAGCTTCACAAGATTTTCTCCTCCCAAACGATCCACTGCACTATATAACAAAGCATTTACAACAAGGCATTGAAAGCGATCATTTCAGGATCCAAAAGAACATGCCCAAGATTGGGTGTTTCCAATCATTCAATACGGCCCGCAGAACAATCATGGGTTTTGAAGCGATGCTATGGCTACACCAAGGTTTTGGATTTTTAGGGGACCGGAATGTTCTCAGCCAGAATGAGTTGATTGCTCAGTGCTTTGGAATTCAAAAGGTTAATGAAGTATGAAAGTCCGTCGTTATAGCAAGCAACTCGCCCTATGAAAAACTTAGCGACAGGCCCGTTCACGCCCTAACACTGATTTAATTGTCTTATCTTTAATCATACTAAAGCCAAAGCGGTCATTTAATATTGATGATTAAACATAAAATAAGCTAATATGAATTAAATGCCGGTAGTAAGGGTTTATTGAATTTGATACAAAATTTTGAAACCAAAGTAGAGATGCAGAAGCGTTGGTTCCACCAATTGTTAGCGCTATCTCCAGCATATTGGCCGCTTAGACAAAGTATCCGCTCAGCAATCACGATTGCAGGTCCTATTTTACTGGGCATTGTTTTGAATAATGCCGGTAACTTTATGATGATGTCCCTTTGTGCACTTGGTTTAGCGCTGGGTGAGAAAAACACATCTTATATATTAAGGTTAAAAGAAGTCTTCATTATTACCTTCATAGGTGCAACCGGCTTTTTCATGGGGTATGTTACTGGCTTTTCGTGGGAACTTGTTATTGTAGTGATGATGCTTGCAACATTCTGCGCAGGTATTATTGGCAGTTTCAGCGCGGCACTTTCGGCAGCAATGACGCAAGCTCTACTGATGGCAACCATCGCCATCGCTATGCCAAACATAGCGCCATTCTGGCAGCCAGCCTTGTTCTTTATCGCGGGTGGCGTTTTCTATGCCGCTCTGCTATCGCTTGATGCTCTGCTCTTCCATAAATTACGTTTTAAAAAATCGATTGCTAAATTACTAGAAGCGATTGCCATTCTGGCAGAGGCACGTTCAAAAAATGTTTCTGAAGCAGAGGAGAACACCTATAGGCGCCTCATTCATAAACAATTCTCTAGCGCTTATAATAGTCTGCTTATTAAGCGCTATTATCGTCGAGTGATGTATGACCATTATCTGGAATGGCAGACAGCCATTTTGGAAGATCTGGAAGCGATAAGTAATTCAACATTGGCCGCGAAAATACCCGAGAATTTAGCAGAGATGGCCAAGGTTCTGCGTGAGTTGTCAAAAGAAATTCAGGATAATAAAATTTCGGTTATTGGAGAAAAGAACAATCTATCAAACGATATGTTTTTAACTCCGATTGTGACTACATTTATTGAATCTTATAACCATCAGAATTCCACAGCTGTGCCAAATGTTATGATTGGAAAATCTGTTGAGCATAAACCCTCCAAAAAACTTAGTGATGTTATCTCCGGTCAAGATATTAAATCGGCAGTCATTTTAGCATTATGCATAGGTATCGCTTTTTGTACGAAGTGGGTCAATTCAAACAGCCATTGGTACTGGACACCTTTAACGGTCATCATTGTTCTGAAACCTGATTTGGGATCAATCTTCACACGTTCAATTTTGCGAATTTTCGGAACAATTCTTGGGGTTTGTCTGGGTGTAATTATTTTCATTTTTATCCCTAAAGGCATGTTGCTGGTATGCATACTTGCCGCCCTTGCATCCTGTATGCCTTGGGCTTCACAGCGTTCTTACTGGATGAGTACTTTCATCGCCACGCCTATCGTTTTAATGCTTCTGGATTTAATCAATCCAAATATTCATAATGTGGATTACGGCTTGCAGCGTATGCTCGATACGTTGGTTGGTGGTGCTATTATTTTGATTTTTGGATACTTCTTGTGGCCGCGCGAGCATCGGGAGGAGTTTGACAAGAATTTTCATGAAGTTCGCAATGCCATTGCCACGTATTTATTGACTTTAAGGCAGCCATCAACAGCAGAGCATGGGGACAAACAGTTACTGGCAAGTAGCACGCCTATTCATCTCTGGCTGCTATGCGTAAAAAGCTACGTTTTCAAATGCAGGAACCGCCACCAGCTGGAACTGAAGCTGCAGCATGGTTTCCGCGTCTCGCAAGTGCAGAGCGCATTTGTGACGATGTCAGTGCATGGTCAGCCAGAAATAAGGTCACTACAGATCAGATTGAACGTATTACAACACTTGCTGCAAAGATCTCAGGAGATAACCAAGCGGCTGTAACCACTACTGATACTAATGCGACGCAGTTAAACGACACACTATCATTACTGGAAAATAATATTAATGCGAGATTGATTAAAATAAATACACCTCTACACCTGAGTGGATTTTCGCCTGATAATTGAGGGACGACCAACAATGAATGCAGCATAAAAATAGATAATGCCAATTGTGGTCTTGCGCCGGTTGTGTTCCGGTCTACTGCTCATGTTATGCGGCTTTTTTCTCAAATGCCACCGGCGATTTCCAGCCGAGTGTTGAATGTCTTCGGCGTGGATTATAAAAGCCATTTATATATTCGAAGATTGCAATCTCAATATCCCGCCTTGTTTGCCAATCCTCACGCCATATCAACTCTGCCTTTAATGATTTAAAGAAGCTTTCTACTGCGGAGTTATCAAAACAATTACCTTTCTCGCTCATGGATGGCAGCAAGATAGACCCATCCTTCTCTGGTCCAAACATAAGTGATATCGCCTGCCCATTTCTGGTTGGGTGCGCTTGCACTAAAGTCTTGTTTTAATAGGTTCGGTGCAATGTTGAAGGTATGACGACTATCAGTTGTCCGTTTGAATTTATGCGTTCGAACAACTGTAATGTTATTTTGACGCATCAAACGCCCGACCCACCGCTGCCCGACCTGGAAACCCAGTGCTTTCAATTCTTCTGTCATACGCGGTCTGCCATAGCTTCCTAAACACAACCGATGCTGTTCGCGTATATGTGCCAGAAGTATAAGATCACGACGCTGGCGCTGTGATGGAGGGCGGCGTTTCCATGCGCGTAAACCACGATCTGTTACGCCCATCAAACGGCATATGCGTGAACGTGAGAGATAACCACGATAATCCGTAATAAACTGAAATCTCTCGGCTTTTGTGCCGCGAAAAATATTGCAGCGCTCCGCCGGGTAATCGATTCACTGGATCGATTACATTTCCGGCTTCAATTTATTACTTCCATGTTTTCTTTTGATATGAACGGATACTTAGGCTTGCGCTCGTATGACAAGACAAGGTGGAAAAGACACGCTTGACGTTCATCGCTTAGCAGATGGATCCTACATTCAGTTTATCAATGGCAAAACTGAAGTGGTCCTGCAAAACTGGATAGTCTGCTAAGATGTATCCGCCTTTAGCGATTGGATACGCAAATGACGACAAGGCGGAACTTTTCAGACAAGTTTAAAGCCACTGTGGCGCTCGAAGCCTGCGCGGTGACAAGACGGTTCAAGAGATTGCCGCCAAATGCAAAATCCATCCAACCCAAGTGACCACATGGAAACGGCAAGCGATTGATGGCTTGGCTGGTGTGTTTTCTGCTAAGATCAAAAAAACAGAAGGCAATGATACACAAGTCAAATAGCTCCACGCCAAGATTGGCAAGCTAGCGATTGAAAATGGTTTTTTGTCACAAGGGCTGAAGCGATGAGCCCCGCTGAACGCAAAGCAATGATCCGCAAGGATGATGCTGATTTAAGTCTGAGCGGCGTTGTTGCATGGATCGAATTCAGGACAAAGTTGTCCTATCGACGGCCTGTTTCATGAGACACGCTGAAATTGTGGACGGCCAAGTTCCGTCATCCGATTGAGAACGCGGACGCCGATCTTAACTTCTGTTTTCTGGTTGTCCAAGTCCTTCGCTTTGAGTTTTGGTCCGATCACGGTTTTCTATCGGCCCATTTGTGTTTCACCCCGGCTGCGCAGATTGTAGCCGGTCACTTTTTGCCAGGTCAACCAACCGCAGGTCTGTATTTGTGCAATATGCCGGTCTCGAACCGATGGATTGCGCCCCGCTTACGGGCTGAGAACGGCAATCTTGGGAAGTGGAATAATGACCTCCAGATTTGCACCGAAGCGCGTATCCAGAAAATCGCGGCTTGGCGCTCCATCATAGGCGCCATCGGCAATAAATTTGGTCACAGGACCGCTGATCTGATCCAAAAGCCTAGGCAAGGCTATCGGGTCGCCAATGTCATCCGTGGTTAGATCAGAGCAGATAATCTCTCCGCTGACAAGATCAAGGCGGAGATGAAGTTTGCGCCAGCTTTTGCGTTTGGCCTTGGCTTTGTGCTTGTTTTCCAACCATTCACCCGCACTGAAGACTTTTAAACCCGTGCTATCGATGACCAGATGAACCGGCTCTCTGCTTGCAACGTGACGTCTGACAGAAGGCAAGACCAGTCCTTTACTGCGACGCGACAGAGTGGAAAAATCCGGCACGGCAATATCAAGCCCCATCAGCCGCGCGACAGAGCGCATCAGACCTTGGGTCTGGCGCAGCAGTAGGTGATAGACAACGCGCAAGGTCAAGCACAGTGTAATTGCAAAATCCGAATATTTGGGCTGGCCGCAGACCACATACATGCCGCCGCCTCACTCACCCATATGGTCAAATCACCGCGTTGACGCAGGCTTTCATTATAAGCCGAACAATTCATAACCTTGAACTTCTGTCTGGCTATCTTGTGTCGGCGAGAGGCATTGAACTTGTGCGGCATCAAAGACATCCTGATAACATGAACGGTTTCTGGATATCAGTGATACGGCTATCTATGCAACACGGTCGTTTTAGCCTATGCACCATTGCTGGAAAACTGCTTACGACAATTTCAGCGTCCTCATTATGACAGATCAGAAAATCAAGCAGAATGTGGGGCTAAAACATCGCTTACCCTTGATAGCTGCTGGATGTAGAAAAACGTCGAACCAAGCCTTGAAAACGTCGATGCTCAGAATCTGGGTCTCAATGAGGGTCGGGGTTGATGTGATGTTCAATATGCCTCTCCTGTAATAGCTGCTCCGACTTGTCAGATGTGATCTCGAAGACCTGGCGACTTGTTCGGGCTAAAGGTAAAACAGGTGGGGAGCCATGCTCCCCGACGGCGTCATAGCACCAAGTTAGAAACGGTCTCCTACCTGAGCAAAGACATCATTCGCAGATTGATGCCGAATGCCAAGGAGAACATACAAGTTTTTAAATGGATCGTTTTGTTGCTCAGATTGTCAGCAAAGCCGATAATCTGAGCAATCCTGTAGCCGAGACCGGTTTTATGTTCATCCTAGAGGCTATTAACGGAATTGCCGCAACATCGGCTGTGCTTGCAATATGCTTTTAATTCTCAACTACTTCCTGCAATACAAATATATACCAATAGAACGGCTCTTAGGACTGTTCATTAAGCTCATACTGATTGCTTATTTGGGTTTTCAGTGGAGTCATCTTGGCGAGATTATTTATGCCATTCAAAACGGGATGAATTCAATCGCATCTAAACTCATGGCATTGGGTAGCTCATCCACGAAACTAACTGTTGCCGGTGCAATCGATGATTTAATTAAAATACTAATTGAGAAGAAAAAAGTGGTTGATGCCAATTATGATTGGTCAACAAATTCAACAATGACAATCATTACTACATAGCAACTCAGTCTTCTTGGAGGCTTGGGGGCATTAATCATTATCTATTGTAAGATAATGCTTGCCGATTATCTATGTGTGGCTCCATTGTTGGATTGAGCTTATAACCTTGGTTCTAATGTTTGTTTACGGCTTAAACCTACAGCGTAATTGAGGACGCGGTTTAAGCCGTAAAAAGGCACGGGGGAGGAAAGTTTAAACAGCTATTTTTGCTTAACATTTACGCCATGAAATAACTTTGATCGTAACAATGAGTGTTATTGAGATAATTGCCACTATGATAGTCCCCTTAATAAGGGGTATTTTAAACAAACCAAAGAGTCCAACAAATATACCACCAGAAATTGTCTGTACAAATCCCAAAAGAGAAGATGCTTTTGTTCGTAGAGGTTCAGATATATTCAAAATATCTCCCGAGCATGGGACTGTGATAAAACCAAATGCCCCGTTAAAGATAATAATCCCGATAATTGCATAGTAGATACCGAGCAAGAAGCTTAACCCTATTATGATAATACCTATAGCCATTATGATAATACCTATATTTAACAAGCGGTCACTGGAACAATAGGGGGCAAGGTAGCCACTGAGAAATAAGCAAATGGCAACAAAGCCATTGTCTGCCGATAGTATCAAGCCAATCACGGCTTGAGGCAGTTTTGCTTCTTCGAACAGAATAAAAGGCAAACTTACAACAAGAAGACTAAATGCTATCTGGAATGCTGCAAGAGTTAAGGTCGGTATGTAAAAGGTAGGCATTACCATCAGAGCTAGCCAGCCGCTTTTCTTAGAGTTTTTATTTTCAGTTGGCTTGATATACGACTGCGCACGGTGCTTTTGATCAACAAATTCTAACCAAATCCCTGCGCTAACCACAGGAATAACCAGCAATACAACAGCAAAACGCCATCCATATTTAGCAGCAACAACTCCAGCTATGAAGGGCATTGCAATCTGCTTGATTTCAACCAAGCTGGTAGCCCATCCGATAAGTCGTTTATATCCGCTTTCGTTAGTCGCTTCTCGTAAGATGACCCGCGTGGCGTTAGATCCAATGCTATTGGCAACAAACATCGAAAGAAAAATAATAATAAAAACATTAGGATTTTGTATAAGAGATAGAGCAACCGTGGCCAAACCGAGATAAAGACACGAAGTAGCAGAAGACCGATATAGACCAATCATATTAATGATGGACACAGAAGTGAGTTGTGAGAAAGCAAAAATAAGATAACAAGTACCAAGAAGAATTTGAAAGAAAGCAGGAGATAACCCGTTACTGGTTGCCATTAGTGGGAACAACGGAGCAAGAGCATCAAAAAAAAGAGCAACTGTCATGAAACGAACGACAGCTGCCCATACTAAACTTTGGGGTTTCTCAACCAAGGTTATTCCCAATAGTTAACTTATCCTACGGCAGCTAACTTAATTGAAGTGCTATCATTTTCACTCCGGCGTTTACAACCAATCATCCATTCTTTTAGTAGATTACGATGTTCCGGATATTTTTGGATAAGATAGTTTTCAGCAGTCGCCCATTCCCCTTTGTCAAACCACGTTTGTAGGATTTTCACGTCACTGTAAGGTACTGGAAGTTCCATATGAAGTTCGACTGATGAATTCTTCTCAGGGGTAGCAAAATCGCAAATCACGTTAAAATTCAGAACACGGGAACCCATAATTCTCTCCTTTTGCTTAGATTTTTGATGCTATTTATGTCTTATAAGCACGGATTACTTCACCATGTTACATCCATCCAAAATACGGCACTAGTCTAGGTTAAAGCTCCCTTTTATGAGGGAAAAATTTTTCTCTCAAACAACCCTTAAACTGGCTATTTACGTTTCCGGTAAGTTCTTCGATGTTTAGCTGTGTCGAGACATTTTTGTCGATGGTGGGTAAATCTGGCTCCATATCTTTTAGAAAAGGTCGTTATAGCAAGCAACGCGACCTTTGAAAAACGTTGCGACAAGCCCACAATATATAGGTGAGAGATGGACAGTCAGGGCGAACGTATTGCTAAGTCGTATCTAGACTTTGCCGAATTCGAAGCGCGAGGAACTTCGAACGTCTACGAAACGCTGGCACGCGAGGTCGCTGCAAGTTTTCCAGTTCTGCAATTTCTTTGCCGGCTGCCGACCGAAAAGAAGCAACCTAATCTCCTCTTTGCTGCGCTTCAGTATCTGGCTTGTCTGCCTCCGTCAGGCGCATTGACTGAAACGGTCCTAGACTGGGCTGACGATCTGGAAGAAGTAATGCGCAAGCGCAGCACCCAGACCAACGAACCGGGCCGGTGTGCTGCACTCATGCCGATCCTTGCCGCAATTGGAAAACCTCTGGCGATTGTCGAAGTGGGGGCATCAGCCGGTCTCTGCCTTTTGCCGGACAGATATGGCTACACCTACACGACAGAAACGGGCAGCGTAACGATCCCCGCACCAGAGGAGAGGACTCCGGTGTTCCAATGTGCGGCGGATGGATATGTACCTCTCCCCGACCGACATCCTGAAATTGTTTGGCGGCGTGGATTGGATATTAATCCACTGAATGCCAGTTCGAAAAATGACCCAGCATGGTTGCGGGCACTGGTTTGGCCGGAACACAAAAAGCGCAGGCAACGGCTCGACAAGGCGCTGACCATCGCCGCCGGCATGCCGGAACTAAGAGTGGATGCCGGCGATCTTCGCGACGGCTTAGAAGGGCTTCTCACCGACGTTCCGGCCGGCGCGGTGCCATATCGCTTCGGTGACAACTGGGTTCAGTTTTCTCGTATGTCTTAATGGCGTTCCACAGTACTGGACAGCCCCGTATGGCAATCGGTTGAATGGTTTCTTGCCTGCCTGACATAAAGGCATTAAACACAAATCGGAACAAAAGTTTCAATCGTGCTCATCAATCACAATCCTGCCTATCCATTGGAGGGGGGACTATTCTTGACCTTACGACCGCACTGGCCGGTCTGCTGTGGACTTGTCCCTTTGATTTCCGCCCCATTATCTTGTTGGGCGGTATTTTGTTAGAACCTAACGAGTTAAATTCTTCCCAGTGTCGAATGCCTTCTGTGGATGTTGTAAAATCCATTCATGTTTGAAAAGCGCAGCAGTCAGCTGCTGACGTGTTTGGCCCCTGAACATTAAAGGGGCATAGGTATACGGTAGTGAAATCATGTGCGAATGCTGGGATCAGCTCAGCTAAATGAGAGGGAGTCTGGGAACAAAGAATTTGAAGGCTTCATGAAAGATAGGATGCCAGTCTCGATCAAGCGGTACTTGGATTGAATGCCAGAAAAATGCGAATGAGTGACCGAAGTCGTCTTCAGTGGCGTGGATCCAAGCATTCGACAAAGATAGGCTGTGATAAGCGAAGAAGTGCCACGGCACGGCTTCAATTCCGATTTTCTGCGTTCCCAGAAAAATCAACGTAGAATGAACAACCATCCGCTTTCTTCCCTAAGCTCTTGCTCGGCTGCATATCGAGCTGTCTCCGCATCTTCAACCGTCCCCTTTACAAACTGCTTTCCCGCCAAAGGATGAATAAACGCGAGAACCTCCAATCCATGCCGAGAAGTTCTGAAAACAACAGGGCAAGCTTTTTCAATCATTGGCTTTGCTCATTTAATGACAACGCTCTGCAGTGTGGAACCTCCGGCAAACTCGGCGCTGTTCAGAGGCACCAGTCATTCCGGTATCAAGCAATCATCTTGTCTTCTTTGATGGATCACTACAACAATAAGAGCATACATCAGGGAAAACTGGTCTGCACAAGATCAAGCTTGAAGCACTACACTTTAGAAGTTTATTACCTGTTGCAAGACAACTATATGCGGGCAACTACCTAAAGTAGAATACACTGGTCAGTACAGATACTATGGAAACCTCATTCGGCTTTAATGAAGCGATGCCATCGATGGGAGATTTTCATGTATCGTCGTTTTTTGTTGGCAAGCGTTTGCTTATTCGCATTGGCTGGCACCACATTCGCTGAAACAGTGCTCAATCGTGACAGTAGCACGGATCCGTCTACGTTGGATCAGCATCATACCTTAACCGTATATGAAGGTTACATATTGCGTGATCTTTATGAAGGACTTGTCACTTTTGACAGCAAGGGAGAAGTGATCCCGGGCGTGGCGAAGTCATGGGAGATTTCTCCCGATGGTTTGACCTATGTATTTCATTTTCGTGAAAATGCTAAATGGTCAAACGGCGATCCAGTGACAGCCGAAGACTTTGTATTTTCACTACGTCGTATTATGGATCCAAAAACTGCTGCCGGTTATGCCAATGTGCTTTATTCGATCAAAAACGCGAAAGAGATTAACACCGGTAAGCTATCGCCCGATCAGCATGGCGTTGTAGCGATCGATGATCGAACACTAGAGATTACGCTTGTCTCACCAACACCATATTTTTTGACACTTCTAACCCATCAAACCAGCTATCCAGTAAACCGTAAAGCAATTGAGAAATACGGCACTAAATTCACCTTGCCCGGCAATATGATTTCTAATGGTGCCTATACGCTCACCGGGTTTATACCGAATGACAAAATTACCCTTAGAAAGAACCCTTATTTTTGGGATGTAGGCGCAGTCAAAATCGATGCTGTAAACTGGATGCCATTTGAGCAAGCAGCTTCCTGTATGCGACGCTTTGAGGCTAAAGAGGTTGATATTTGCGCAACGGTTGCCGCCGAACAGATGGACTATGTAAATAACAATCTAAAGCCATATCTGCGTGTTACGCCTTATTTCGGCGTCTTTTATCTTAGTGTCAAAGGAAAGCCGGACAGCAAATTACGCGATCCGCGTGTCCGCCAGGCAATGTCCATGGTGATTGATCGTGACTTTCTTTCCGATCAAATCCGGCGCGGCCTGATGTTGCCGGACTATTCTATCGTTCCGTCTGGCACCAAGAATTATGTTACGAATGCGCCCAAGCTCGATTATGCCAATCAGGATATTCTTGATCGTGAGGATAAAGCGAAAGAATTGCTAAAAGAAGCAGGCGTAGCACCGGGCAGCTTATCGGTGAAATTGCGTTATGCGACATCAATCAATAATAAGAATACGATGATTGCGATCGCTGATATGCTTAAATCTATAGGCATTACTGCCGAGCAGGACGAGGTCGAAGGCGCAACTTATTTCAACTACCTACAAGAAAAAGGAATGTATGATTTTGCCTATCAGGCATGGATTGCCGATTATAACGATCCTTATTCCTTCTTAAGCCTATTCACGACCGGTAATTATTTTAATTATTCTGATTGGTCGAACAAAGACTACGATGCGCTGATTGCCAAATCAGAAACCATGACTGACATTAATGCGCGCGCTGAAATATTGGCGGAAGCCGAACGGATTTTATTGGCTGAGGTTCCGGTCATTCCCTTGCTCGCTCCTTCATCACAAGCACTCGTCTCTGATAAGATTGAAGGCTACCGAGATAATCTGATGAACACGCATGCGACTCGTTGGTTGTCGATAAAGCCATAGCTACGCCTATATCCTTCACGAGGGGCTCTGGCGGCTTCTCGCAAAGTTTTTGGAGTCTAGAATAATTTTTCTGCAGGGTGGAATCCATTTATCAAAGTTAGCGCCGAATAGCGCTTTCACTTACATATCTGTGCTAATTTGGAGACGCATTTTTTTGTCTGGACTTGATGTGGTGGACGGCCTCCTGATCCGCTTTTGTGCGATAGTGTGGTTGTTTTTAAAAGCCACCAAGG
>NZ_JBHEEH010000028.1:0-13189 GCF_041929845.1 Paenochrobactrum pullorum | reverse complement strand
TCGGAATGGGGGCTGTCGTCAGCGCCTGTCGCATTTCTATTTTGCTGGGAACGTCGCAACTTTAACTTGCTAAAACAATATTTATAACAGGGTGGGTTCTAGTTTGAAGTGCGAAATACCAGTAAACTGTTAAGCTGATCATCATTGTTTAAAGGACATTCCTGATGAAAATGCCTCGACTACCTTTGAGCGGGCAATGTCGTTGCGGTCAAATCAAGATTGATGTGAGCGAAGCACCTATAATGACAGCAGCTTGTCATTGTACAGGCTGCCAATCCATGAGCAGTAGCGCATTCTCCTTAACCGCAATGATACCCTCGTCTGGCTTTAAAGTCACTCAGGGATATCCTGTCATCGGTGGTCTGCATGGCCCGCAACAGCATCATTATTTCTGCGATCATTGCATGACATGGATTTTTACCCGCATCGAAGGTGTGGATGCATTTGTCAATGTGCGCCCGTCCATCTTTGATGATCATACATGGTTTGTGCCATTCATAGAGACAATGACCAAAGAAAAGCTGTTTTGGGTGCAAACACCTGCCACGCATAGCTATGAAGGTTTTCCGCCTTTTGAAGATTTTGATACGCTGATCAATGAATTTGTGTCTGCACAAGAAACACAACCAGACAATTCTGGATCACGTAGTGATTGATTTCGCGCATCACATATCTTATTTCATAAGCAGCCAGATTTCAGATTATGTTAGCTGGCGTTGAGATTAATGAATTCCAGTTCTCAGGGCGGGGTGAAACTCCCCACCGGCGGTAACGAATATCAATGTTTGAAGCCCGCGAGCGCCTGACTTGTTTGGTCAGGGTCAGCAGATTCGGTGTAATTCCGAAGCCGACGGTTATAGTCCGGATGAGAGAGAGCGTGGTGTGAATGCTGCATGAGCAAACGGTTGTGAAACCGTTGGCAATTGTTGTTTTTCGACCCGTACCCTGAGGTGACAGGCTAACGAGACAGGAAAACAACGTTGAGCCCAATTACCTCTGTTAAAACCACCAGATCATCTTTTCTGGGAGCCAGTTTGATGCTGGCCGCCTGTGTGGCCTATGCCGGCGTTAATGTAGCTACCCAATGGGCTGGCACCAAAACCGGCATTCCATCCGTAATCATTGCTTTCTGGCAATATATGATCGCTTTAGTTCTGACTTTACCATTTTTAATACAAAGTGGTTTGCGCGCTCTGCGTACCAATCATCTTATGTTGCACATTTTGCGTGTAGCGCTGGCAGCGGCAGGTGTGCAAGTATGGATCTACGCCCTCACCCATGTGCCGATCTGGCAAGTTATTGCATTATCCATGACGTCGCCTTTTTTTGTAATTATGTTTGCCCGTTTCTTCTTGAAAGAAGTGGTAACACCAGCACGCCTCATCACAACTATTGTCGGCTTTACCGGTGCCATTATCATTCTTGCACCATGGTCAGACACCTATACAGCCTATGCCATGCTGCCAGTTCTAGCCGCAGCTTTATGGGCTGGCTATTCCGTGATGACCAAATATCTGACCCGCTTTGAACGTTCGGTCAGCATTTCAATCTATATGCTTGTACTGCTCTCGCCAATCAATGGTGCACTCTGGATTGCTTCAAGTGTTGGTATACCGGAAATGGCAGCCCCGACTACCGAAGTTTGGTTCATTCTAATTTTGATCGGCACCCTCACCGCCATTGCACAATATTGCCAGATCGCAGCTTATTCCGAGGCTGATGCAGTGTTTTTGCAACCATTTGATGATCTCAAGCTGCCGATCAATGTTATTCTTGGCTGGATTGTCTTTGCTGCAGTACCGGATAATAATTTCTGGTTTGGCGCAGTGCTTATCGTTGGCGCATCGCTCTATCTGGTGCGGCGGGATGCAGGAAAGCTCCCTGCTCTCAAATAAAAATTACGCTGCCGTTTTATATAAAACGGCAGCGTATTCAATAACAAATTCAATATATTATTATAATATCTTCACATAGAGCTTTGAAGTTCACGTAATTTTTCTTCCGAAACGGGTGCCAATTCGATAGATTCACCACAACCACAGGCTGATGTCTGGTTGGGATTATTGAAAACAAAACCTGTGCGCAAAGCAGTCACTTCAAAATCCATCTGCGTACCAAGCAAAAACATAACTGCTTGTGGTGCGATATAAACACGTGCACCATTATGCTCGACCAGATCATCAGTTTGCTGCGGCTCGGCAACCAAATCAATAGTGTACTCCATCCCGGCACAGCCGCCTTTTTTAACGCCGATACGGATACCATGCGCATTTTCACGCGCTTCAACTATTTCGTTCACACGACCAGCAGCAGCATCGGTCAAGGTCATGACTGCAAAACGGCCCATTTTGATCACTTTCAATTTGTACAAAAGTACTGAAACTATCAGCAAACACATCAAGAATCGTGACTTGCATCAACCATCTCTCTATTTGCCATGATTTCACTATATTTAGTATCCTACAGTGATGATCGCAAGGGATCAATTATTTGAGGCCAGATTAATGATGAGCAAGAGTTATTTCATGCACCAAAAATATGATGGCAATCTATTATGCGGGTTGATGATGGCTGCTTTCTTGGCCGGACTATCTCCTTGGCAAGCTTTTGCCAATGAACAAGAAAAGAGTAAAACATCTGAAGCCGTGGAACAGACTGAAACATTTACCGAGGATGAAAAAACACCTGAGAAATTCCCCGATTATCTGGATAATCGAAGTAATCCGGTTACGTTGATCGAATCTTATTACAATGCGATTAACCGTAAAGAATATGCCCGCGCTTATAGTTATTACTCTGAGGAAGGCCGCGACCCGCATTTTGATGATTTTACCAAAGGCTATGAAAATACAAAATCTGTTATTATTAAAACAAGAGATACAGAGCCTGATCCTGGTGCCGGACAAATTTACTGGAGTTTGCCGATTGCTATTGAGGCGGAGGATAGCGATGGCAAAAAATCTGTTTTTACCGGCTGTTATACCTTACGTATGACAAATCCTGCGATGCAGGAAGAGCCACCATTCAAGCCATTGGAAATCATGACCGGCAGCCTCACCCCCTCGCCGCTTGATCTGGAAAAGAGTGTTCCGGAAAGCTGTGATGCACCTTGAAACTTTTATTAACAGCTTCATTCAAAATATTTTTCTTTCAGTCGAATAAGCAGTTGACGTTTCTAATGTTTTGCATATAAAGGCGACATTCAACACTGCTTATTTGCCTTAAATAAGCTGATATTTGTTCACTAGGTTCAAATATAAAGTGTTTGCCGGAGGGGTGGCCGAGTGGTTTAAGGCACCGGTCTTGAAAACCGGCGTGCGGGTGACCGTACCGTGGGTTCGAATCCCACCCCCTCCGCCACAACCATTGATTTTATTGGTTTTTTTCCTACAAATCTTCATTTGACATAACTGAGAAATAAAGCGCATAGCTTTAGATATTTCTTATCTCAACTTTAAAGCATCATTATCACTGCGGATTGTAGGATCAACTGTGCAACCTAACAGTGATTGATTCCTATAGGTGTTGAGCCGTCAGCTCCACGATACTATTCAAAAACGCAGTTTCATTCCTGTCAGCCAAAGCCCTCATACATTTTGAATTTGTTGACTTATTTTGAATTCTCCACACCCCATCCTAAGGAACATATGCCTACATATTGACAAATATTCCTATCTTGTTCACACTAGAACAAAAGGAGTACGCGACATGAGCGCAAATGCACAAACAGCCGAAAAGTTCATTGTAATCCCCTATCGTAAAAATCGCCGTAACTTAGTCGCCGCAGAAATGAGGCCAACACAAACCGCAGAGAGTGCGACAAGGATTGCTGGGCTTATGGCAGAACGCTTTGCCGGCGTTGTTGCCTATGCAGTCACAGTAGACACCGAAACAGGCGATATGAATGAACCGCGCTTGCTCGCCTCATATGGCGAAGTTCCAGCACAACAAGAAGACTAAGAACCAATTCACATTTTGTAGACATGAACTTGCGCATTTTATTGCGTGAGATTGATGTAACTCGCCAAATTTTGGAATGCGCGATATGAGCTGGAAAAGCCAAATACAAGTCCGCGATCTGGAAGATGATCAGCGCTTAGAAATGATTTGTGAAAAGTGTCGCCGCCTCGTCTACATTAAGAAGGCCGACATTTGCAAGAAGGAAGGCTATGAGCAGCTTTACCTTGACGAAGTCGAGCGGCGTTCACGATGTCGCGGCAAAGGTTGTGATGGCCGTTTCCGTATGGCTATGGAGCGCCTTAAAGAGTTGAGCGGTTTTGTGGGTGGCATAGCATGAGCGATGAAAAGAAGGTCAGAACATCCAAAGGTATGGATGAGCATTGGTGCATGCATAATAACTGCAAAAAATGGGGAAGCTTCGGCTTTCAAGGACGCTATGGCCAGCTGTGGTTTTGCATGGCGCATAAAGATGAAGGCGACAAAGAGGTAAGATAGTTGTCGATTCTTTTGTATATCATCGATTTTTACCCGGCGATCACTACGTATAATCTAAAGACATCGCCGTTTCTTAAAAAAAAAGGAACGTTTACGCCTCCCGCAAGTTGAATCTAAGCAACATAATCAACGGAGGAAATTATTATGCTTAAGAAAACTCTTTTTTTAATTTCATTGTCACTGAGTTTTTGCAGCGCTGCCAACGCTCAAACCAGTGACACCACTATTCCTACGACAAGCCCAGAAAAGTCCTCTTTGCCATCTCTTAACATTAAAAATATGTTTGGTAACCCACCATCATCTACAGCATCAGAAACCAATAAAGTTGGTTTAACTGTACCAAAGGAAGGTCAATTATTAATCTCATCTTTTATTGGTCAGCCAGTTTACGAAAGTGATGAGGAGGATGCCGCCACTGTGGGGAAACTAAATGATTTAGTCACGACCGCTGAAGGACAGATTGTAGCGGCTGTTATTGGTGTAGGTGGTTTTTTAGGTATTGGAGAAAAAGATGTGGCGGTGAGCCCTGATCAATTGCAATTAGGATACTTAGGCCATGGCGATAGATGGTTAATTATTAAAGCAACCAAGGACGAACTCATGGAAGCGCCTGCATTTGACCGCGCGATGTACTTCCCAGATGGAGTAGCCGATATAGATGCGCCAACACGTCAAATGAAATTAGAAAGTAATGAAGATATTCAGGCAAAACCCTAAATCAAGGAAAAAACATCTAATAAATTAGCGGAACCTTATGCACATACTCTCCGTTTTGAAAGTGCAGTCACACATAAAGGGAGAAAATTATGCCTAAAGAAAAAACATTAGACGACCTCTTTTATGACACTTTAAAAGATATCTATTATGCAGAGCGAAAAATATTAAAAGCACTGCCCAAAATGTCAAAAGCTGCGACAGATGAAAAGCTTAAAATGGCTTTTGAAAAGCATCATGAACAAACTCAGGTGCACGTTGAGCGTTTGCAGCAAATCTTTGAAATTCTCGGAAAACGTGCGCAGGGAAAGACTTGTGACGCTATCGAGGGCATTATTTCAGAGGGTGAAGATATTATTGATGATTACAAGGGCTCCCCGGCTATTGATGCTGGTTTAATCTCGTCAGCCCAAGCCGTTGAACATTATGAAATCACTCGATACGGTACGCTGAAACGTTGGGCTAAAGAACTCGGACATAAAGATATATACGAACTGCTAGATGAAACCCTACAGGAAGAAGGTCAAACAGATAAAGACCTAACGAAGCTTGCGGATAAAAATATAAATGCAAAAGCAGCTTAATTTTATAGCCCCACTATAAAAATAGTGGGGCTATTTTCAATTAAATGTGTCTTGTCTAAAGCGAGGCAGGTATGTGCAATCTTTACAGCATCAAAACATCAGCCTCCGAAATCAAAAAGAGGCTTAAACCTACCTTTGATTTTACTAACGGCGCGTCATTTGATGAAAAGATATACCCAGATTATCCCGCTCCTGTAGTTCGCAATAATCTGGATGGTACAGAGCTTGCGTTGTGTCGATGGGGTATGCCCACCCCATCAATATATGTTAAAGGCGATGCCGACAAAGGCATTACAAATGTAAGGAATATCTCGTCTCGTCACTGGCAGCAATGGTTGACCGTTGCAAATCGCTGCTTGGTGCCAGCAACTTCTTTCAGTGAATATGCTCAAGAACCAAATCCTGAAACCGGTAAGAAGCCTCTGCACTGGTTTGCCATAGATAGATCCAAGACGCTATTTTTCTTTGCGGGTATCTGGACGGAGTGGATAGGAATTAGAAGATCGTCCGAGGGTCAGCAAAACCATGCGCTTTTTGCATTCCTCACAAGTGAACCAAATGCAGTTGTTGCCCCTATTCATCCCAAGGCAATGCCGGTTATTCTAACCGAGCCAGAGGAGCTTGAGATGTGGATGTGTGCGCCATGGGATATTGCAAAAGAATTACAGAGGCCACTGAGCAACGATAAGCTCAAAATGATAGAATAAAAGCCCCGTCCTAATCCGGCGGGGCTGTTTTTAAGACACTCGCTGAAATGATTGTAAAAGCCTTGCCAGCCTCTCATACAGCTCTGCAATGCTGCCATCATTGCTAATCACGCAATCAGGCTCGAAATCCATCGCCTCACTTACGTGACGGCCGGCAATACCGCCCCTGCCTTCAAGTCTGATAACAGTGCCACCAAGGCTACGCACGGCATCGGCCTCATTTGGAAAGCGGCAGTCGTCAACGACGATAAGACCAGATGAGGCTCTTTCCTTCCAGATATTCACCCAGAAGTTTTGCCCCATGCAATTCCTGCCCCACTCTGTGCCAAGTGTTTGCATGGCGTGACGCGGTGTATAACCATCTGCTCGTGGCGCTTCTTTTAAGTGTCCTTCAATTTCTGCTTCGCTGTAGCCGATAGCTCGAAGCATATCTTTGAGCGGGGATGCAAACTTCGTTAGTCTGTAGCCCTTTGATTGAAGATAGGCAGAAGCCGTTGACTTGCCGCTTCCAGCAAGGCCGGTAAGCGCAATGACACGCGGTGCATTGTCATTGACGGCAACATAACGGCGAAGCTCGCCGAAGGTTTCGAGGGCTAGATTGTTCATGCTGCCACCTCAGCAGAATCTAAACGACGATACTCAACCTGCACGCCATGCAACTCGGCACGAGCAATGCCTGCCTTCATGCCATCTGATATACCGTAGTCCGTATAAACCGCGCATATACCAGCTACAGGATACCATGCGAGGCCAGCCTCAATGCCCCACTTCCGTTCAAACTTGTTTCGGTCATCCAGAACTTGCGTATGCAACAGGTGACTAACAATTGGCGCTTCACCTCGTTGTAGGCTATCCAATAGACATGAGCGGGCGTAAGCTGTGTTGGCCTGAATGTCGCCAGCATACGGGGATTCGATCACGACTAAGGCAGGTGGTCGGGCATCAGGATTATTGCAATCAGGCCTAAAACCTTTATTTGGCGCACCCTCAATATGAAGGCGTGCGTCTTTATCCAGACCATCAGTCGGGCGTGTATATCTCATAGATTTCTCCTCAAGTGTGTGGTGTGGTGATATTGTTAATTCGTATTATTGGATGTTCGTTCCCATATAGGTACGAACATTTTTGAAACTGTTAGAATTAATAAAGAGCCGAGAACAAAGCCCAAGATTCCGTCAGCTAGAGCAGTGATAAACCAATTCACGCCCCCAGATAGACCGCTAGAAAGCATATCTGCAACCATGTTTGCCAAGGTTTGTATTCTGCCGAATGGCTCCTGAATACCTAACTCATGCATTCCATGTATGAAGATACTCCCACCAACCCATAGCATCGCCGCCGTGCCTATGACTGTAAGTAGCCAAAGTAATTTAGGAACAGAGCGAACAACCCACCGTCCGAATGAACGTGTCAAATCGAAACGTCCCTTTTTGACGAGTAGCACTCCAAAATCATCAAGTTTTACAATGACTGCAACAACACCATACACAAGTATAGTCACCATAATAGCAACCAGACAAAGCGTCACTAACTCGACCCACAAGGAACGGGTTTCAATCATAGACAATGCCAGGGTCATGATTTCTGCAGAAAGAATAAAATCTGTTTTTACCGCTCCTGAAACCCTGGATTCCTCAAGCACAGTAGGGTCTTTTATTTCTTCTGACTGATCATTTTCATGAGGCTTTGCAGGCATAATTTTATGCCAAATTTTCTCTGCACCTTCATAGCAAAGATACGCTCCGCCCAACATTAGCAAAACAGTCACTGCAACCGGTAAGTAATAATCCAACAGCAATAATGCTGGTATCAGGAAAGCCTTATTTCTCAAGCTACCCAAGGCAATACGCCCAATCATTGGAAGTTCACGTGAAGCTGAAATCCCAACTACATATTTAGGCGTTACTGCGGCATCGTCGATAATAACCCCTAGTGTTTTGGTGCCTGCCCTGGCCGCATTGGCAGATATATCATCAACTGATGCGGCTGCTATTTTTGTGATTGCCGCAACATCGTCCAATAAAGCCAATAAGCCGCTCATGAGAATATCTCCATTATGGCTTAAATGATTATCTAACAGACGAATTTTTTCAAGATGGCGGTTACTCTTTTACGAGCCCGTCTTCACATTATCATTTGCCGCAGCCCCCGCGACCATTTCAGGTCGCAGAGTTGCGCGTCCAACTTCACCATATTTCCGGTGATACGTAATGACTTTTGCAGACCGCCCAGATAGCCAGCCTCCACCCGCAGCGTAGGCATCAGGCGCCGCTAGTGTTTCATGGCGTTCGACATACATAAGGCCGGTCTTGCGGCCTTCATCACTGTGCAGGTGCCCTATGTGCGCATAAGCGTATTTACTACGGCCATATAACTCGCGGAAAATACCGGCCAGCGTTGCGTCAACATTATTCACGTTGCGTTTGTGGCCATGATGCATAAAGAGCGCCGTATTGCCCCACTCATAAGCGTAATAGAGCTTAGGGCTGCAATCGACGGTTACGCGAGGCTCGTTCTCATAGATAGCCGCAAGTAGCTCACGCACCCACACTGATGAGGCGGGATCATGATTGCCGGAAGCCATTACGACATGAACATGCTTATGCTTTTGCAATAGCATATCAATTATGCGCCGGATTGTGCGAATGACCACCCTTACTACTTTATGCAGACGGCTATCAGCATCTAAAACGTGCCTATGAGCAGGTGTGACGCTTTCAAGGCTGTCGTGGTGCAAAAGGTCGCCCAATTGCGCCAACACTGCCGTGTGAGCCTGTGGCGCACCAGCAATTGCAGCCGCAAACCAATCAAGCAACAATTGCTCTGCAATCCTCAAATCATAATCGGCGCCAGTTTCTTCACGATGCGCTAGCATACCGAAATGGGAATCCGTTACCGTGTATTGATTAAGCAGTTCTGATTGCACAGAGGCAGGATGGGCTGTTGGCGCTAGTCGCGGCAGTTCTTCTTTTAGCGCCTCGACCATAGCCGCAAAGGCAGCTTCCTGCTCCTCGGCGTTTTGTCCGGTCTTCACCCACTTCTGGATTGTCCGGCCTTCAGCGTCGACTAAAGCCGACACGCCTTTAACGGCATGGCCTTGCGGCAACTGGAAAGGTTCGCCAGCCTCTTTGGTCTGCTTTACCCAAGCATCGCCCTGTTTAGACGCAATGCTTTTAATGGCAAAGCCTGGAATGACCGGCGCAGTGCCAAGCAGCCCCTGCTCTGCCGCACGCTTAAGGCTGGCGTGCATTGTAGTGTAAGGCACGTTTAGCTGTCTCGCAGCCGCACGTATGCCGCCGTACTGCTGATAAGCAGCAGCGCGGGCTTTAAGGGTTTCTGGGGTCATTGGGTGGCCTTAAGCTCGTTGATAGGCGGTAGCTTAATTTCAATGGTGCTTACAGGACCTCCGGCCTTGTTATCATCAAATACACCAATGACTAAGCGACCAGTGTACCAAGCGAGAGTGTCAAGGTCGGTTCGCCCTTCATAAAGCATCGGGCCATTTTCAAACTGATGATGACCATGAACGACATGACGCTTGCCGTGTCCACCCTCATAGCCTTCAGGGTAAAGCATCCATTGCATTGTCTGCGCCGTTTGCTGGTCAAGCGGGATTGTTTCATCAACGCCGGCATGAACAAAAACGCGATGTTCATCAACGTGAATGAGAGGTAAGGATTTCAGCCACTCTATATGCTCATCTGGAACTCGTCCTAAAGCGTCGTGTAAGCCGTCGCCTTCCTTTGCCCCATACGACAAAAGCGTTGCGCCTCCACCATTTGGCACCCACCATGATGCTGCCAAACCAGTAGCGGCAAGGCAGGTCAGCATGATTTCCTCATGGTTGCCCTGCAAGCAAACCCATTACCATCGCTTTGGGTCAGAAGGACCTTGCATTAGTCGCTCGATGATAGCTGCGCTCTGTGTCCCACGGTCAACATAGTCACCGGTAAAGACGATAGTGCCGCCACTATGGCTGGATTGTTCAATACGCTCGATTGCAGCAAGCAATAGATCGTATCTCCCGTGAAGGTCGGCAATTGCAAATGTCTTGCCGATAGGCGCAACAGCGCCATGCTCTGATACAGGCATAAGTATCTCCTCTGTTTAGTGCGTGAGTGGTGTTCACACGAATGTATAGAGAGTTGAGGTCGGAAAAAGTAAAGAGCGGGAGCGAAATAAATATTTTACTGGCTTCGCGCCCTACTCGTTTTCGGCTGCATCAACCCGTCTAGGCGGTCATTGGTGCGGTCGATTTTAGCGCCGACACCATCAATAGCCTTCATGATTTGCGCGGTCTGTTCAGACATGCCGGCTTTGGTGACGTAGGTTTCAGCCGTGTGCAATTTATGAGCGGCAAGGTCTGCCCTACCTTTCTCAAGCCCATTATTTAGCTGGAACCAAAACCGGCCAATAGCGCCGAAAACCATAATCATGAACCCGACTGCCGCCATAATTTCGGCTGGCGTCATCTAACATCACCCATTCGGCGTTACCCCGCATAGTTTTTCTAATTTTGTATTTTCAGCCAATATCTGCCGCTTGGTCTCTGGTGTGTCGCTTTGGCTGGCATAAACCGGTCGCGCAATGTCACAGTAACTCCCGCTAGTCGCGCAGCCACTTACCAAGGCGAGCATCAACATCGCGGTCGCTAAGACGGCTTGTTTCATCTTCAATCTTTCTGGCTTTGTTGATGGCGCGAAGGCGCTCTTTAGTGCTGTCGGCAGCTTTGTCTGACCGGCCTTTGGCGTAAGCAGCAAAGAGGATGGCCAAGGCCGCAGCTATTGCTACGACCCAGCCTTTAATGCGGGAAATCATGCCGCCCCCATCTCAGCCTTAACAAGATGCCACACTCCATAACCGATGGCCGCTATAATCAATAAAGCCAGCGCCCACTGTACCGGCCCTGCCCCTGTTGCTAATCCACCAATTGTGGCAAGCAAGCCGCTAAGCGGCCCCCATGCCTCTGGCTTTTTTAGGGTTTCAGCTAATGACCTGTCAGCAGGATTGGCTATTGCGGTGGGTTCCGTTGCCTTAGCTATATCGCCGGCTATCATCTTGCGAGCGTTGGCCTGCACGTCGTTTACACGCTTTTCCCAGCCTTTGCCAAAACTTGACCAAGTTTTGAGAGACCGCATAAATCGCAGTCGCTCTGCGCCATAAGCGGCAATCAAGTCGCCTTTATAACTGTGTACTGCTGAGACAGTTTGCCCACCTACAATGCCGTCAATCGTACTCCCAACAACGCGCTGTAAAGATTTGATAGCCTGAGCGGGGCCACTATTAACCCCATAGTCAAACGCCATGTAATCAATGCCAACTGGCAGCAAATCGCCACCAGCCTGCGTCCAATATGAACGTCGATAGATCTCCGCGGCTTCTGTTTTCGTTAGCGCTTGAACCTGTGCCGCAGAGACTGACCTGATCCCACGATGTGCGGCTAATGTCTTATGCGTGATGCCGTATTTAGTTGGACCGCCTGGGTCACTCGGGTTGTTAACATAGCCGCCCTCGTGCCCGAACATTAGATCGAGGGCTATTGGTAATGTCTTACGCATGGGCCACACCAAAAGGCGCACGCCTCGCATATGCGAAGAATGTTGTGTTGTTCATGGGGGATTCCTGTGTGTTGCCTAAATATTAATTAGGCGCTAGCTTCCAAACTGAAGCGGGGGAAACTTATGAAATACTTTGCTATTGCATTTACATTGCTAGCATCCACATCAGCGCAAGCTGCCGACCTTAATGCGCAACCCTACAACTGGTCAGGTGCTTACATCGGGATTCAGGCTGGTGGGCGCTGGGCTGAGGAGAAAACCGAAGGTATGGGGCCGAGAGGTCCCGTCACAACAAGTATAAAGCCAAGCGGCGGCCTGATTGGAGGCTATGCTGGGTATAATCATAAAATTGGCAGTTTCGTCGTGGGCGCGGAAATTGGCGCAGCATTCAATGCCGTGTCTGCCGATTGGAATATGTCCTTCACCGACTATCGTGACAAAGCAAAAGCACTAATCAGTGTAAATGCCCGCCTCGGCTATGCCTTTGACCGCACATTGGTTTACGCAACTGGAGGTTGGGCGCACGCAAAGTACAGCAGGTCATTCCGTTCAGATGACAGTGGTATCGGCTTTCTAAACTATGATGAATCTTTCAAACGCAACGGCTACAATCTAGGCGCAGGTGCGGAGTATGCATTAACTGATAATGTCATAGCGCGTGCCGAGTATCGCTATCACGACTTTGGCAGGAAGACCTATTACGGCGACGCCGGACAAGCAAAATATAAACAACAAACGGCTGTTTTAGGCATGACTTATAAGTTTTAGGGTGCTAAATTAGGGTCACTAAGCACTCTCTATTCCAATATTGATCATCAGCAAAATCGGCTGGAATTTCAGCCATATCTTTTAGCGCGCGAGCTGAAAAAATCATCGCCTGCTTGTGCGCCATTGCGGCTTGCCCAAAGGCAAACATCGTCTGCGCATCCATCAGATGCAGCGTATTGTCTTCTGCAATCCATTGAAAATCAGCATCACCACCATGCCAGCGGTAATCTTTGGCTGCTGCACCGGCTGAGATTGCAGCAAGTGCGGCCACAGCGGCACCGGCAATGTTTTCACGATCCTGTGATCTGCTTTGATAGAACACACCCTGAAACGTAAAACCGCCATTGATACGGCGGTCGCGTTCAATATCTATTAAGCCTTCCAGCTGCTTTCGGTGTTCTTC
>NZ_JBHEEH010000027.1:0-15952 GCF_041929845.1 Paenochrobactrum pullorum | reverse complement strand
GTCTGAGGCTTCTAACCCCTCAAGTCATCACTGTCAAGCGAAAACTTGCAAGAAAATCATTTACTTAGCAAATAATTGATTTTCTTAATTCTCTGCTACATTTAGTGAATTTCACAAATCTGTCGTAGAGAAGGCTTACTAATGTCATTCCCGCCAAAGAGTCAAGCACCGCTCTTAAAAAAGATCATTTTTCATAAAAATCCTGCAAAAAAGTCTGTTTTCATGCCTTATCAACAGGCCGTCATCACCCATATTATGCAAACAACGCTTGTTTTTATAAGAATCATCTAAAATAAATGAATTACCAATCCTCTCTGCTATACATTATATACATATCGAACTTATGCCTTCCTCCACATCCATCCGTAATTATATATTGTCTTAAATATCGTTAGCGAAGCAAAGCGATTCCATTTCAGCTGAATCGTCATTCTCCATGCTAATTTCCTGACCAATCAGCGCGTCAAATAAATTATACCGTAAGATCAGGCTGGCCGACTAAATTACCTTTTATCAAATGGCTTTACCGCTTGGCGCAAAAACTCCACCATTTTTTCTGCGGCCAATGACAAAGGCTGTGTGTTAGGTGTCAGTAACCAGACATCAATCAGCGTTTCAGGTGAAATTGGCCGTCGCACCAGTTGAGTGTCTTTATAATCAAGCCCTGCAAAAGCTGGCACAATGGAGATTCCAACGCCGTTAGCTACAAAACTGCAGGCTGTTTCCGACAAAGGCACTTCAATGCGATTGCGCTTTTGCACGCCTTTAATCTGGAAAGCGCGATCAATCGTCATCAAGGAGCAATCATCGCGCGGCAACGAAATAAACGGATCATCGCCCAGGTCGCTGATGCTCACCACATCTTGCTTGGCAAGCGGATGATCAGGCGGCAACACACACACCATTTCGAACCGCATCAATATTTCCGCATTCACACTGGCGTGTTCATAAGGCAAAACACTAAGACCGATATCGACCTGCTGCGATGCAACCAATTCAAGAATGCGCGGGCTTTTATGGCTTTGAAGCGTTAAATGTAAATCGGGTTGCTCAACAAAAAGGGGGGCTAAAGTCTGCGCCAAATAGCGTGTGGCGAGCGCCGCAGGTGCAGCCAGACTCACCTCGCCCCATTCACGATTGCGCACCGCACTTGCAATACGGGCAATGCGTTTTGTGCCGGAAAACATTCTCTCTACTTCAGACGCCAGCATACGCGCCTCCAATGTTGGCACCAGACGACCGCCACTGCGTATAAACAACTGAAAGCCGCAATTATCAGCAAAGCTGCGCAGTAATTTGCTTACCGCCGGCTGTGAAATCCCTAAAGTTTCCCCTGCCCGTGTAACCGATCCGGTTTCCATCGTTGCATGAAATGCTTCCAACTGCCTGATATTCATTTCTTAATACCGTTCAAACGATTCTATATAACCTTAGGTTATAATGGCAGGAGAAATATGAATTTGACAATCATGTAAGTGAGGCGTTGATAATCATCCAGTAAGCCTGAACCTTCAGGCTGGGGAGATGAAGTCGCAGCACCGGATTTTTAGAGGATTTTCCGGCTGTGCAGGAGGGAGCCAATCATCATGAAGTCCGTTGCCAGTTTAGCCCTGTTAGCACTGATTGCTACAGCACCGGCGCAAGCCGCAACATTATCCGTGTGCATTGAAGGCGCGCCGGAAACATTCAACCCGGAATTGAGCAGCAATGGCACCACCCTGTTTGCACTGGGCCAAATTTATGATGGTTTGGTGTCGGTGGTCACAGGGTCATCGGAAATTCAGCCGAGTTTGGCTGAAAGCTGGACCGTTTCCGAAGATGCACGCACCTATACATTTAAATTGCGCGAAGGTGTCAAATGGCAATCCAATGCCAATTTCACTCCAACCCGTGATTTCAACGCCGATGATGTGATCTTCACCTTTCACCGCATGATGGATGACAAACATCCTTACGCGAAAGTCAATGGCGGCAATTATATCACCTTCAACACCAAGCTGGCCGATGCATTGGAAAGCGTGGATAAACTTGACGATTATACCGTCAGTTTCACACTGAAAGAACCGCTTTCGCCATTTATCGGCATCATGGCACACCAATCACTCGCCATCACCTCGGCAGAATATGGCGACGCCATGCAAAAAGCGGGCACATTGGATGCCTATGACACACAGCCTATCGGCACCGGCCCCTTTGCTTTGCAGGCCTATCAAACCGGTTCTATCCTGCGCTTCCTGCCATTTCAGGAAACATGGGGCGCAATCATTAAAGATGACAGCCGCACACCGAAAGTCGATACTGTTGTCATGGCTGTAACACCGGATGCATCCACACGTTTACAACGTGCACTGGCAGGAGAATGCCTTATCGCGCTTTATCCAAATCTCGCAGATAAAGAAACGATCGAAAACAGTGCGAACCTCAATCTGGTTCAGTCACCTGTCGCATCGACCGGTTTTATCAATTTCAATATGAAACAAGAAAAATTTCAGGACAAGCGTGTACGTGAAGCTTTGGCACATGCGATCAATATGGAGCCATTGGTCGAAGTGGTTTATAATGGCATGGGTACTGTTACCGGCTCGCTCATCCCGTCAGCCTTATGGGGACATGACAGTTCCATCAAGCCGCATGAATATAATCCGGAAAAAGCCAAAAAACTGTTGGAAGAGGCTGGCTTTAAAGACGGCATGACCACCGAGCTTTGGGCAGTGCCGGTTTCTCGTCCTTATATGCCGAATGGTCGCCGTGCAGCTGAAATGATTCAGGCAGATTGGGCTGCCATCGGCGTCAAAGCTGACATCATCACCTATGAATGGGCTGAATATATCCAGCGTTCGCGTGCTGGTGAGGCGCAAGTCGGCATGTTCGGCGGCATTTATGATTTTCCCGATCCAAGCCAGATTCCGAACAATTATTTCACCTGCGACTCAAGCGGCAAACCAAGCCCGTCCAATATTGGCGCATGGTGTGATGCAGATTTTATCAGCCTGATGAATGAAGCCGGTAAAATCACCGATCAAGCAACCCGTGAGAAGCTCTACAAGCAAGCACAGTCTCGCTTCCACGAAGAGGTTCCTGCTGTCATTCTTGGTGGTGCGGATACGATCACTGCTGTTGCGAAAAACGTCAAAGGCTTTGTGCCTGAAATTTTCGGAACCAGCCGTCTTTCTGGTGTCAGCGTTGAATAAACGCATTGCTTAAAATCGTACATAGTCCGGCGGTTTGATGCCGCCGGATGCAATTTTTCTTTAAAACAAAAGTCGGGAAACTCTATGCGTGTTCTGATCATCGGTGCAGGTATTTTAGGTGCCAGCACGGCCTATCACCTCTCCCGTAAAGGTGTTGAAGTTGAACTGATCGACGAAGCCCATCAAGGTAAAGCCACGATGGCTGGTGCGGGAATTGTCTGCCCGTGGGCGACAAAAATGGAAGACGGCGAATGGTACGATATGTATGCCGCCGGTGCCCGTTACTATGAAACACTGGTCAATAACCTGAAAAGCTTGGGCGAGACTAATCTCGGCTATGGCAAAGTCGGTGCATTGGTTGTCGCTGAAGACAAAAAAGAATTTGAGGAAGCGGCTGCGCGCATTGAGCGCCGCGTGAAAAATGCACCGGAAGCCGGTGAGGTTCGTCGTCTCACTCCGGCAGAAGCACGTGAAAAATTCCCGCCTTTGCGTGAAGATTTAGAGGCAATTTATATCTCCGGCGGCGCGCGCGTTGATGCACGTCTCTTGGCTGCGGCCATGATACGTGCCAGTGTTGCCATGGGTGCCACATTCAGAAATGATCATGTCTCGCTGCGCTGCCAAGATGGTCGTGCCCAATGTGTGGGCAGCAATGGCGACGTAATTGAAGCTGATGAGATCATTGTCACCAGTGGTGCATGGGCCGCACAAATCCTTGATCCATTAGGCATGAAGCATCCGGTTCAACCACAAAAAGGCCAGATCATCCATCTTGGACTGCCCGGTGTTGCTACAGCCAAATGGCCGGTGCTTTTACCAATGAGCAGTCATTATATGTTGGCTTTTGACGATTCACGCGTGGTGATCGGTGCAACGCGCGAAGATAATTCCGGTTTTGATTACCGCGTCACCGCAGGCGGTCAGCATGAAGTCTTAAGTGCTGGTCTTCAATTGGCACCCGGCCTTGCCAATGCAACCCATATCGAAACCCGTATCGGCTTCCGTCCTGCCCCGCAGGAAATGAAGCTGGTGTTAGGCCGTGCACCTGAAATTGAAGGTCTGACCATCGGCAATGGTCTGGGTGCGGCAGGCCTCACAATCGGGCCTTTCGCCGGCAAATTGCTCTCGCAGCTTGTTACCGGCGAAACACCGTCCGTTCCCCTCGAAAGCTACGCTGTCTGAACCATAAGCGTAATCTATTTTTAATGTATCTGAAAGGAAATTCCATGATTACCCGTCATCGCCAACATCGCATTATGCACGGCGCGGTCGAACATAATGGCGTGATCTATGTCGGCGGTCATGCGGCCTCCGACATTTCGGTCGGCATGAAAGAACAGACACAGCAAACTTGTGAAAAACTCGACAGCATTCTGGCAGAATGCGGCTCCGACAAACATCACATTCTATCTGCCCGCATTTATCTGAGCGATATGAGCTGTAAGGAAGAAATGAACGAAGCCTGGCTGGAATGGCTGGATGGTAAAGATTTGCCATCGCGTGCCACCATCGGCGGTGCGGATCTTGGCGATCCTAAACGTCTTATTGAAGTGGTTGTTATCGCTGCTAAAAAATGAGCCTGACCGAATGGAAGGGGTAACCCTTCCATTTTTTATCGCAATGGAGGAGCAAGGCGATGATAAAAGACCCGGCACACAAACCAACCCATATGGATGACCGCTATAATGTTGCTGGTGAAAAATACACAACCATGCGCGGCATAGAGCGCGATGCACGGTTGCGTTTGTCGGAAATGTGCTGGAATTATTTGTCATGCGGCACAGGTGACGAAGTTACCTTGCGCGAAAATATCACCGCTTTTGACGATTACCGTTTTGAAGCCCCGCTTTTTGCCGGTGTCAGCAATCCCGATACCAGCACACGCGTTCTCGATATTGATTTAAGTTTTCCGGCCTTTGTAGCCCCATTTGGCGGTGGTGAAAGCGTTTTCCATCCCGATGGCCATTTGGCGCTGGGGCGTGCAGCACAAAACATCGGCATCAGCCAGATGGTACCGGTAGCAGCCTCCCATTCGCTGGAAGATGTTGCCAAAGCATCCTCGGTGGCCACCATCTTCCAAATGACTTTTGCCGGTGATGAAGAAGCAGCTCTTGATATGATCGAGCGTGCGAAAGATGCCGGTTATCGCTATATTTGCGTAACGTATTCGCCAATCCGCCAATGGCGCGAACGGATGATGGAGGATCGTTTTTCAGTCCGTGGTCAGGGCCCCGCAGCCAATTTCGGCAAAGGAAAATCTGATCCCGCTGCTCTGGAAGAATTGCTGAACTTCACCGAACCACGCTGGACATGGAAACAGGCCGAGCATGTCATTCAACGCTCAAAACTTCCCTGCATTGTCAAAGGTGTCGCTTCTGTGCGCGATGCTAAAGCCTCAATAGATGCGGGCGCTATAGGTCTTTATGTTTCCAATTATGGTGGCCGCACTATTGACCGCACACCGCCTGCCATCCATGCTTTACCGCATGTGCGTAAAGCTGTTGGCGAACAAGTGCCGATTATCTTTGATTCCGGCATTCGTCGCGGCAGCGATATTGCTTGCGCTATTGCGCTTGGTGCCAATGCTGTGGCGCTTGGCCGTGTGCTGGCGCTTGGACTTGCTGCCGATGGTCAGGCAGGTGCCACCAGCGTCTTGCAGATTTTACAAAAAGAGTTCTGGACAACGCTTGGCCATCTCGGCTGTTCCAACGTTTCCGAGCTTAATCAGGACGTGCTTTTCAAAGGCTTTTAACAGTTTAATCGATCCGTTGGATTATAATATCAAACGCAAGCTCATGAATTTATGAGGTAGTTACGCCCCTCTTGAGACACGCCAGCGCTCAATGCGCTGGTTTTTATTTAAATCTTTCCTTAAACTTCTATAAAATTCTGATGAAAATTACCTTAGATAAAATTTTAATATAAAAAGAGCGATTAATCAGCACGAATATTAATCATAAAAGAAGCTGATACTTCAATTGTGTTGAATATCCAATTTAATTCCATAAGTATTTCCATACAAGTAACGGAGTTAGCCACATGTTCCTTAATCATACGTCAATTCGTTCTGTCTTTATGACGAGTACAGTTGCACTTTCCATATTTGCAGCACCATTAGCATCACAAGCCTGTACCCGACTTGTTTATGAAGGGAATAATAATGAAGTTATTACCGCTCGCTCAATGGACTGGAAGGTCGATACCGAAACCAATCTATGGATTTTTCCACGTGGTATGGAACGCAATGGTGAAACCGGTGCTAATTCATTAAAGTGGACATCCAAATATGGCAGCGTCATTGCATCCGCTTACGATATCTCAACAACCGACGGCATGAATGAAGCGGGTCTTGTTGCCAATATTTTATGGCTGGTTGAATCCGAATATCCGAAACAGGACGACTCCAAACCAGGTCTAACCATTGCTGCATGGGCGCAATATGTGCTCGACAATTTTGCAACAGTGGAAGAAGCCGTTAAGGAAATGGAAAAAGAGCCGTACACAATTGTCACTGACGGCGTACCGGGCGAAGAACGCCTAGCCACGCTGCATCTTTCAATCTCAGATGCCAAAGGCGACAGTGCCATCGTCGAGTATATCGACGGCAAACAAGTTATCCATCACAGCAACAAATACAATGTGATGACCAATTCGCCAACATTTGACCAGCAGCTGGCGCTGAACAGCTATTGGGAACAAATCGGCGGCACCGTTATGCTTCCAGGAACTAACCGAGCAGCGGACCGTTTTGCCCGTGCTTCTTTCTATGTCGATGCACTGCCAAAAAATGAAAGTCCAGACATTGCTGCTGCCAGCGTTTTCAGTGTCATCCGCAATGTGTCAGTGCCTTACGGCATCAGCACACCTGACGAGCCGAATATTTCTTCCACTCGCTGGAGAACTGTCGCCGATCATAGCCGCATGCTCTATTTCTTTGAATCAGCGCTCACCCCGAATACATTCTGGGTTGATATGAAGAACTTGGATTTCTCGAAAGAAAGCGGCAAAGTGCAAAAGCTTGATCTGGGAGTAAACCAAAGCAATATCTTTGCCGGCAAGGTCAACGATAATTTCAAAGAGTCCGAGCCATTCAAGTTTCTTGGTGTTGAATAAGTTTTAAACATAATCTTAGCCGGATGATCTTCATGGATTATCCGGCAAAATCATATTGTAATATAACTGTCAAAAACTCGTCATTGCAGCGTTACAAAACTGTCCTATCAGACTTCACAACGAAGAATGATGGTAGTTTGATGCTTTTCGATCCAACGGCACAAGAAAAAATTGCAGTGAGCGTAACCGGGCTCAGCCTCGCTTATGGCAAAACCACAATTTTAAACAATATCAGCCTGATGCTGCCAAAAGGGCAAACTCTAGCACTCCTCGGGCCTTCCGGTTGTGGAAAAACCACACTTCTGCGTTTGCTGGCAGGTTTGCTAACACCAACCAAAGGCGATATCAGCATCAATGGCACGATGGTGGCCGATGCCAAGTCCGGCCTGTTTTTGCCACCTGAAAAACGCCACCTCGGCATGGTGTTTCAAGATTATGCACTCTGGCCGCATATGAGTGTGGAAGGTAATATTTCTTTTCCCTTAGAAATGCGCGGCATCAACCGCAGTGATCGCGAAAAACGCGTGAAAGTAGCGCTTGAGCGTGTCGGTCTTGGTGGCTTTGAAAACCGTTCCATCAGCGATATGTCCGGCGGACAGCAACAACGTGTCGCTATTGCCCGCGCGATTGTTGCCGAACCTAAAATCGTACTGTTCGACGAACCGCTTTCCAATCTCGACCGCGAATTGCGCGAGAATATGGTGAGCGAAATCAAACAATTAGTGACCAATTTAGGCCTGACCGCCGTTTATGTCACCCATGACCAGAGCGAAGCTTTTGCTCTTGCCGATCAAGTTGCGATCATGCGTGCCGGCATCATTGAACAATTGGCCGACCCGCAAAGTCTGGTGGCACGTCCGGCAAGCACACAAGTTGCCGACTTTCTGCGCCTGGGCTGTGTGATGCCGGTTGAATATTGCACGCAGAATTACAAAATTCGCGGCACCAATTATTACTTGCAAGCGCCACATTACCACCAAGGCCATAGCCATGTGCTCATCCCGACCCGCGCCATTTCTGCCACGTCCTCCCAAGACGACAGTGTAACGGCCATTGTGCTGCGCTCGCAATTTCGTGGTGATGGCCATCTCACCACTGTACGTATCGGTGATGACACCAACGTCCATGAAGTAACCTATCTCGACCAATTGCCCCGTCCGCAGGGTAGCCAAACGGCACTGGCAATCGACCATAGCCAGCTGCGCTGGTTTTCCAATTAATCAAACTTTTACCCGACATCTCAGGAGAATATGATGAAGAATAAGCTGTTTGGCGGCGGGATTGCACTCGCCCTGACTTTGCTCAGCTCCACCGCTGCTTTTGCCGATATCACCGTTTATTCGGCAGGCCCCGGCAGCCTGATTGAAAAGCTGGCGGCGGGTTTTAATGAAAAAACAGGCACCAAGGTTCAGGTCTTTCAGGCTACAACCGGCAAGGTCATGGCACGTATCGAAGCAGAAGCTGCCAATCCTGTGGTAGACGTGCTGATTTCCGCCTCTTGGGACACAGCAACCGATTTTGCCAAGCGCAATTGGCTGGTGGCTTATACAAGCCCGAATGCCGTCAATGTGCCGGACTTCCTTAAAAACGAATTTGCGGTCGCACAGGGCGTTTCGGCACTTGGTATTGCGTGGAACCCGAATAGCAGAACTCCAAAGCCTTCCGAATGGGCAGACCTTGCCAAGCCGGAATATAAAGATCTGGTGAATTTGCCGGATCCAGCACAGTCAGGCGCAACCTTTGAGCTGGTTGCAGCACTTCAGGCACAAAGCGGCTGGGATCTGTTTAAAAAACTCAAAGCCAATGGTGCCAATGTTGCAGGCGCCAATGCTGAAGCGCTCAACCCTGTTTTACAAGGTGCAAAAGCAGCCGTCTTTGGAGCAGTTGACTATATTTCGCTCTCCAGCAAGGCCAAAGGCGAAGCCATTGACGTGATCTTCCCGCCAAGCGGCACTGTAATTGCGCCACGTCCGGCCATGATCCTCAATTGGTCAAAAAATCAGGATGAAGCGAAAGCTTTCATTGATTACATGCTGTCTGACGAAGGCCAGAAAATGGTGGCCAACACCTATCTGATGCCGTCACGCACCGACATTCCGGCAAACCGCCCGCTGATCAATGATCTTAAAATTCTGACCGTTGATGCGGAAGCCGTTTATGGCAAGCGCGACGAAACCCTTAAAGAGTTCAACGCAATTTTCGCCAACAAATAACACCTGAAGAGCATGAGATGCGGGAGGTTTGTGCACTTCCCGCATCTGATTTTTTCAATTGATACTGGAAATGAAGATGCAGATTAAAAATGCAAGCCTGCAAAATCCACTTGGTTATTTTGCCATGGCAGGTCTGTTACTCGTTGTAGCGGTTCCCTTTGTTTTTATCATCCTGCAATCGATCTTCCCGCAATTAGGCAGTGGTTCGCTGGCCAATCCTTTTTCGCATATTACAACGCTGTTTAACGACCCGCGCCTGTTTCGCATTACCGGAAATACAGTGTTGCTTGGCTTAATGGTGGTCGCACTCTCGGCATTCATTGCTGTGCCGCTGGCAGTTTTTCGTGCTCTTTATAAAGTACCGCTGGCAATATTCTGGGACATTTTAATGCTGATCCCGTTTATGATTCCGCCTTATATTGCCACTCTTGGCTGGATTATGAGCCTGCAACCGCGCGGCTATCTCGAACAGCTTACAGGTTTCAACCTGTCATCTTTCTTATTCTCCGTATCCGGCATGACCTTTGTCATGGCGCTCAATACATTTCCGCTGGTTTATTTTGCCGTCTCGCGCACCATTGAAGCCGTTGGTGCATGCTACGCCGATGTCGGCCGCGTTTTTGGTGCCTCGTCATGGCGCTCGTTTTTCCGCATTACTTTGCCTCTTGCCACTCCGGGTTTAGCTGCAAGTTTGCTGTTAGTTTTTGCCGCCGCAATTGAAGAATATGGTACGCCTGCAGCGCTTGGCCGCCGCTCCGGTTTTGAAGTTCTGGTCACTGAAATCGACCTTCGCGTTTCGGACTGGCCGATTGATCTAGCCGGTGCTGCAGTCTTTTCGCTTGCACTTGTTTTATTGTCCCTTGGCGCGTTTTTGATCCAGCGCTGGATTTTGAACCGTCGTTCTTATGTCACCACTGGTGGCAAACCGCAGGCCAAAGATAAACGCGTATTAGGCAAGCTCACCATTCCTGTTGTCGCCCTTTTTGCGATTGTCAGTTTTATTGCAACCGGAGTGCCACTGCTTGCCATTCTTGCCACTGCTCTCTCCAAAACGATTTCCGGCGGTCTGACATTGTCCAATATCGGCTTTGACAATTTCAGCGCCATTGCAGAAAATTCTGCAGGCGGGATGAAAGCCCTTATCAGCAGTCTGTCACTTGGTATTGCGAGCGCACTTTTCACCGGATTGCTTGGTGCGATTGCAGCCTATGCAGTGGTAAAAATGCGTTTTCGTGGCCGCAACTTCCTTGATGTTTTAACCGTTTTGCCAAATTCCCTACCCGGCGTTGTGGTAGCTGTCGGCCTTATTTTGGCATGGAACCAACCGGCTTTGCTGGTCTCACCCTACAACACGCCGTTGATTTTATTGCTGGCTTATTGCTGCATTTTGTTGCCACAGCCAATCCGTTATACAACGGCAGCTTTCCATCAAATCGGCGATAATCTTGAGGCAGCAGCGCGCGTTTGTGGCGCCAGCAGCTTTACCACCTTCCGCCGCATCATGCTGCCACTGATCGCGCCAAGCCTGATCACGGCAATGTTGCTGGTTTTTGCCGTTGCCACCCGTGAGCTGGTCGCCTCGGTGTTGATTGCACCGGTAGGCATGCAAACCATATCCATCTTTATCTGGCGCCAATTCGAGCAAGGATCGGTCGGCCTTGGCATGGCAATGGCACTCATTGCCATTATCATCACCACGCTTCTTCCGCTGCTGCTGCTCACTTTGTTAAAGGGCAAAAAATTCAACCTCTGACTACAGCTGAAATGTTTAGTCGGCTAATGTTTGAAACCATTGGGTCACTTTGTTATAGAAATGTTTCAATATGGCGTTTCATGCCTGTCCTTCATCTTTAAACGGAGAGTAAAATGTCGGTTGATCAGGCATCCGTCAAACATTGGTCAAAAGTGGAAATGCTGGCGGAAACCGTCAAAAATCCCAATATTCATATTCGCGGCCAGCACAGCTATTATAGCGGCGCATGGACCGGCACATTTGAAGAAAGTGTCGTCCGCTATCATTATGGTGATGAATATAGTCTGGCCACGTGGGAGCCAATGTGGGAAATCGACCAGCTTCATATTGGCGACTATGTCTGCATTGGCGCAGAAGCGGTCATTTTAATGGGCGGCAATCACACCCACCGCACCGACTGGTTCAGTCTTTATCCGTTTGTAGATGTCATTGCCGATGCTTATATCGGCAAAGGCGATACGATCATTCAAGATGGTGCATGGATCGGTATGCGCGCTATGATCATGCCGGGCGTGACCATCGGCGAAGGTGCGATTATTGCCTCCGGCGCTATCGTCACCAAATCGGTTGCACCCTATACAATTGTCGCCGGCAACCCTGCACAACCAATCAAACAACGCTTCCCCGCAGCCACCATCGAACGCTTGTTATCACTTGGCATTTATCAATGGGACAAACATAAATTTGATGCGCTCCGCGCTCAAATCTGTGCCGATGATATTGATGCATTGGTGAAAGCATCCGAAGCATACGATAACCAGCATTAATAAAAAAAGCCCCGTGAAGGGGCTTTTTTTCAGCAATTTTCCAAATTCAGTCGGCTTTTAGTTCGCGTGGATTTGGCAAAAATGCTGTCAGCACACCAATTACCGGCAGAAATGAGCAAAGCAGGAACACAAAAGAAATTCCTTTCCAATCTGCCAAAACGCCCAGTGCTGCCGCCCCAATCCCACCAATGCCAAAAATAAACCCAAAAAACAGACCGGACACCATACCAACACGTCCAGGCATTAACTCTTGGCCGTAAACCACAATTGCCGGAAATGCAGACGAGATAACAAAACCGATGATCACGGTGAGAATAACCGTAGCCGTCAAGCCCACATGTGGCAGCAATAATGTAAACGGCAGCACACCTAAGATAGACACCCAGATCACCAGTTTACGCCCCAAACGGTCACCAATCGGTCCGCCGGAAATAGTACCGGCTGCAACGGACGCAAAAAACACAAATTGTAAAACCTGCGCCGATTTAATCGGCAGTTCAAACTTCTCCATCAGGTAGAATGTGTAGTAGCTGGTAAAACTTGCCAAATAGATATACTTGGAGAAAAGCAATGCAATCAAAATAGCCATTGCAATGCTGACCTGACGTTTGGTCAAAAACGGATGACGTTCAGGCACTGAAGTTACGGCTTTTCGGGTCAATCCATTGGAACGATACCAAGCGCCCAATGCCGACAACAAAATAATCCCGCCAAGTGCAGCAATGGCAAACCACGCCAAGCCGGTTTGACCACGCGGCAGAATAATAAACGCTGCGGCCAAGGGCCCAAGGGCTGAACCAAAATTGCCCCCCACCTGAAACAAGGATTGCGCAAGCCCGTGTGAACCACCCGAAGCCAACCGTGCGATACGCGACGTTTCAGGGTGGAAAATGGACGAACCCAAGCCCAGCAAAACCGAACCCAACAGCAACCAGCCGTAGCTTGGGGCAAAAGCGATTGCCAACAAACCGCACATAGATGATACCATGCCGAAAGGTAACAAAAAGGGCATTGGATGTCTGTCGGTATAATGGCCGATAAATGGCTGAAAGAGTGACGCTGTCAGTTGGTAAACGAAGGTCAAAATACCGACCTGAGCAAAGCTGAGCGAAAATCCCTGTTGCAAAATCGGATACATCGCCGGCAGCAAGGCCTGCAAAAGATCATTAAGAAGATGTCCTGCACTTGCGCCCAAAAGAACAGGAAAAGCAGCTTTTGCTTTTATCGGAACAACAGAAACAATTGTATTTGACACGGTAGCTAAACTTTCATTCTCATAACAGGCCTTGGTCGCCTGCTTTTTTGCAATTGATTGCGCCATACACTTTTTTCATGATACAGAAGGCATTAGACCCGCCACTAATGTTGGGTCAATCAATTACTTGATCGGGTCAAATTTATGCGTCATATCCACATTGACCAAGTTGATCATATCGGCCGTCCGGTTGTTGCTATCGGCAATATCTATCCCGACGGTCATTCTATTGCCCCTCACCATCACCGTCGCGGGCAATTAATGTCGGCCATTTCCGGTTTGATTGTTTTAACAACACCAACAGGTACATGGGTCATGCCTCCGCAACGAGGCATGTGGATTCCGCCATGCGCAACGCATAATGTTCGCATGGTCGGCACAGTCACCATGCAAAGTCTTTATATTGAACCAGATGCCATTCCTGACATGCCTGACATGTGTCAAGTCGTCAGCATTTCACCCTTTGTGCGCGAGTTGATTAATGAGGCATTGGATTTACCTGTAGATTATGAAACACATGGTCGTGTCGGCACATTGATGCAGCTGCTTTTATATGAAGTGGCGCAGTTGCCGCCTCTTCCGCTTTCACTGCCATATCCAAATCATACCATGCTGGCTACGCGCTGCCGTACTTTCACGCTCGCACCCAATATTCATGAAACAATTGATGAATGGTGCGGGACTTTGGGCATGAGCCGACGCACATTCACAAGGCTATTTCGTCGTGAAACCAGTATGAGTTTTAAGGCATGGTGTCTGCAAGCCTGCCTTTTATCGGCCATCCCGCGTCTTGCCAGCGGTGAACAGGTTACTAATGTGGCATTAGATTTGGGCTATGAAAATCCGGCAGCTTTCACATTGATGTTCAAGCGTGCTTTCGGCAGCCCGCCACTCAGCTATCTGGGACTTCGCAACAACAAGTAAAAGACGCTAAACAGATAAGCATGCAAATCGTATTTTGCATGGAACCAACGGCTGCCTAATTGCCGTTTTTAATCCCTAATCCATCCAGGAAAGGGTTTTCATGACTTCCGTTCTTGCTCCGGGCTTCTCTCCATTGCCCTTGCTTTACCTGTCGCAGATTTTGCTCAAAATACCCAAACCTTCAGCGCCGGCGACAGTTCTTAGACGTCTCAATATCCTGAAGGTTTTTCGCTTGATCATATATTTGCCAACAGTATAGGTGGTATCATCGACGTAAGCACATCGACCATGGACAATGGCAACGGCAATATTACATTTTTAGTGCATGTCTCCCAAAAGTGGGAACCGGTTTTGGGATAAAGACATGCGTAAAAACAAAACGCTAGAGCGAGCACAGTGGATACGATTAAGTGAGACACACTCTAGAACATCGCGATTCGGGTGATATTGCAGACATCGGCGAAAGAAACCAACAAGACTATCTTAGATGAATTCATAGCTGCCATAGCCGTGTTGCCATCAATCTGCTGCATCCGAAGTGAAAGCACGTGCAGGTGCCTAACCATCTGAATAAAACTATACAGATATCCTTACAATCATTGAAAAACGAAAATAATTTTATGACTAGATTTGTTATTGTCTATCTATAATTTTTCAGGCTGATCTTTCTGCGTTACCATCATATCGCAGACTGGTAAAAACTGATTTAAACAAGATATCCAGCACGTGCTGTAGATGTATTATCTGGCCTTGCTAATTGATTTAGTGCCCCTTTTTGCCCTGAACGCAAAAAATCCCCGCCGGTCAGCTGACAGTCGGGCCATGAACTTTCGTTCGTAAAAATGCATAATCCTTTTGCACCATAAGAGGCTTCGTCGCACCGTTGAGAGAGCTTCGCGCTTGTGTATAAGGGAAACTGCCTCATATCTTATACTACGCGTTTTGTCGGCATCGACATATCAAAATCGACTTTGGATATTTGTGTCTACCAGATGAGCGATCAACCTGCTTTGCCAACTCTACTGCGGGTCTTGCCGATCTGCTCGTTTTCCTGAGTGTATTTGAAGGGATCGAATGTCTCGTTCTTGAGCCAATAGGTGGTTATGATCGCTATACAGTCGAAGCCTTGCAAGCAGCACAACTGCCCATCGCCAAGGTCAATGCCAAACAGATCAGACAGTTCGCGCGAGCCTGCGTGCAACTTTCCAAAACAGACAAGATCGACCCCTTCATTCTTGCTGATTATGCACGGCGCATAGAAACAAGAATTCTGTCTCAGCGCTCCTCTTGGAAAAGTGCTCTGGCAGACTTGCCGGAGCTTGGATTTATCGGGAAAGGGCAGGATTGCCAAGCTGGTTGGTGTGGCACCACCTAACCGCGATAGTGATTTGATGCGGACAAACGGGTGATTGCCGATGGCAGAAAACATCTGTGTGATGCGCTTTAAGTTGCAGCTCTACCGCCATCCGCTTCGATCCAGCGATGAAAGCGTTCTTCACAGGTCTGAAAGAACAGGGGAAACCAGCCAAAGTAGCGCTCATGCACAAAATGATCATTATTCTCAATGCAAGAATGCGAGACCATAACGCAACGGTGCTTGACACCTAACACCGTTGCTTTTTTATTGTGCTTATTGCAAATTTTTGATTGCGGAGCATACTGTACTTTCTTCGTAAAAGTGGAGAGGCGTTTTATATTAAACAGCCGTTCTCTCGAACTGAGCTGTGCTCATATAG
>NZ_JBHEEH010000026.1:0-20955 GCF_041929845.1 Paenochrobactrum pullorum | reverse complement strand
CGTAAAATCTGCTCGCTTCGTCATGTAAGTTTCCTTTCAACTCAAGAAAACCTCTCCACTTTTACGAAGCAAGTCCACTTGCGCATTTCCAGGCTGCCTATCCGGATGAAGAGATCAGCAAAGAAGACCTGTTTTATTACATTTACGGCCTACTGCACTCACCTGAATACCGCAAGCGCTTTGCTAACAACCTAGCCAAACAGTTGCCGCGCATTCCGGCTGTAAAAACCTATACTGACTTCGCAGCATTCCGTGATGCTGGTCGGGCTCTTGGTAATCTGCATTTGAATTTTGAAACTGTAGAGCCTTATATGGTCACGTTCAAAGAAGGCGATCACAGGTTAATACCGGAAGCAGAATCTAATCCACAGAAATTCTACCGTGTCACCCATACGAATAAATGGAAATGGGGAGGCAAAGGTAAAGAAAAAGATCGCGCCACTGTCATTTATAATGACAATATCACAATGCAGAACATTCCGCTGGAAGCTTATGATTACATCGTCAACGGCAAACCAGCACTTGAATGGGTTATGGAGCGCCAAGTTGTCAAGACAGACAAAGACAGTGGTATCGTCAATGATGCCAACGATTATACAAACGAAACGATCGGCGATCCGAAATATCCTCTTGAATTGTTCCAGCGCGTAATAACCGTGAGCGTTGAGACGATGAAGATTGTGAATAGCTTACCCGAGCTAGATATTTAAGTAGCCACACCACAACCACAAGAACGGCGCCATGAAGGATTGTGGCGCCGCATTCACGATAATTATATTATTAGGACTTCGTAGAATTTAATATTGTCTGCCCGCTACCTTAAATCTTGGGGCACCGGAAACCACTTAATCGACGAGTATTCTTCCTACTCTGATAAGGTTTTCATCCGGGTCTGACAATGCGAATTCATATGTCCCCCAAGAGGTTTTGCGTGGTGGGTGCAGGGCATATTTACTAGCAACCACTGCGAGTTCGTCAACATTGTCAGCATACCAATAAACGCCACACGGGCTTTTACCTGGGATTAGCCAATCTTCTGGCGCTACAGTAAGATGCAATTCTGAACCCTTCCCATCAATTAACACTTGATAGCCATCATAAACATCAGAACCTTTAGGCTTGAAGCCTAACAACTCATAAAACTTAATGGATGCATGTATATCATTGGTAGGTAAGACTGCGATCATACGTGTAGGGTTTGTCATTAGAGCCTCGATAAAAATGTTCAGAGTTCTTTTCAGTAATTGGGCAAGCTGACTGAAGGGTTACGATATGCATATCAGAATTGTGCACTTTTATAGCGATATCTTTTGGCTTAGCCACTAGGCACATGGCAGGCAACAAGCCCATCAGGCAATACCAACAGGAGTCGAACCTGTGACCTTTGCCGTAGGATTATTCACATAATCTACAATCAATTCAGCCTTTCCCCATTGATACGAAAGATCGCTTGGGTTAGAACGGCTTAGCTTTATATTAAAGCGACTGCGCACCCGTAGCTCAGCTGGATAGAGTGCTGCCCTCCGAAGAGTCCGAAGGCCGCGGTCAAGCTCTAAAATATTCCTATTATTTCAATTGCTTAAACAAGGTGATCACGCTTTTATAGCGTCACAATTGGTATCTGGCACATCCCCGCCACTTGGGCAGACAAACGTTGTCAGTGCCTATGTTACGTGGCACTCTACGAGAAAGAGCTGCCCTGAAAATCAGGATGAGGCAATTTTAAAAACCTTGGTTCCCTCGAGGTTCCGACGTGTTTTCCAGTCGTAAAACGGGTCAATCGGCACAACCTCGCCACTCTCCTCAGCACCTATGTTTCCGGTCTTGCGATCATGATGCAAAGCCGACCAATACCGTCAAGCTCATATTCCGGTTTCATCCTTGGCACCTATAAAGGGGCATCCTAGAGACTGTTGAAACATCGGATGGAGTTTCTATGGCTACAATTCGTAAATTACGTGGACGCTGGCAGGCACAGGTTCGCCGTAAGGGGCTCAAACCACGAGCCAAGAGTTTTGACACCAAAGCCGATGCTGAGAAATGGGCACGCAATCTGGAGACTGAATTAGATCGCGGCGGCGGTTTCATCGATACACGTCTTGCCGAGAAAATGACACTCCGGGAATTGCTTGAGCGCTATCTTACAGAGATCACGCCACACAAACGCAGCGCACAAACTGAGACTTACCGCATTCGCGTGCTTATGAAGCATGAAATTGCATATCGCACGCTTGCCATGCTCAGCCCTACAGACATTGCATTATATCGCGATGAACGATTAAAGGTTGTTGCGACCTCCACAATACTCAAAGAGCTGAACACGCTCGCGCACGCCATCGACATTGGTCGTAAAGAGTGGGGTGTCCATCTGATGCAAAATCCTTGCCGGATGATTAGACGACCATCACCGCCACGTGGACGTGAACGACGTTTAGAGGAAGGTGAAGAGCAAAAGCTATTGGAAGCAGCAGATACTGCTCGCAATCCTTATATGCGCTCACTGATTATCATCGCGCTTGAAACAGCTATGCGCCAAGGTGAAATTCTTTCGCTTGAATGGCAAGACATCGATTTCAATCGCCGGATAGCTCATTTGGATATGACTAAGAATGGTGAAAGCCGCGACATCCCACTGTCACAACTTGCTTTGCGAACCCTCGTAGAACTTAAAGAGGCAAGCGCTGATCAGCGTGTATTTCCCTTAACAAAATCAGCTGTAGGACAAGCGTGGGAGCATCTTCGTGTTCGTGCTGACATGATTGACTTCCGCTTCCATGATCTACGTCACGAGGCAATCTCGCGCCTTTTAGAAAAAGGTCTGAACGTCATTGAAACTGCTACGATTTCCGGACACAAAGAACTGCGCATGTTGCAACGCTACAGTCATCTACGTGCGGTCGATCTAGTTGATCGCTTAGGCTGAATAATCAATGATTGTAACGCCGCACACGAAATGCGATGTGCGGGCAACTCCATCGTGGGTTAGAAACCCACCCTCTCCTCCATTTTATTCTGTTAAAGCGACCACATACCAGGAATCACCCTTTACAGACCGTATTCTGTTACGTAGCCCCTTCTTGGTATCTTATCGAGAGCCACGCGAGAGGCACGAAGGCTACATATCGCCGGTTTGAAAGAACTGCCGGACTTTTTTCATAAAAGACTTAAAGTCTTTATTCTCAGTTGCCAGCCTGCTGCACATTGGCCATTCTATATCTTGCCTCTCCCGAGCAGGCACAAGAATTTGGCTTTCAGTAGGATTCTCCGGATTAAGTTGTATTAATCCAATGCCATGGACAGCATACAAAATTCGTAGCTCCTTTAAGGTGTCCACACCCTCAAAGTTGGCAGCTACCAAATACCCAAAATTCGCCCAAGACGAATTTGAAACAGCCTGAAAATATGTCTCTCTGACATTAGAACGATTGATAAGCAGCTTAACCTCGAATGACCATAAACGAACCCGTCGATCACGGCTTTCACGTATGGCGCTTATCACCTCCGGATGCAAACCATCCGTTAGGTTCTCCATTCCAACAACATCAGGATACAGCCACTTATTACCACCAGCACCATAATTATTAGACGAGCGTTTCTCATCTATACGTGAACCGCTGACGTTGTGCTCGGCTTTCAAAAATTCTACAAGCGCAGGATATAGATCACTTTCTTTAAGCTTGTTTTGAGGCTCTTCTTGATTCTGAGCTAAAGTAGGCTGCGAGCTTGATTTAATTTCAGTGGACACCGCCGCAACATAACTTTCAGCTATCTGAACCTCTTCAGCCTCTGATAACATCGTCCAATAATATAGACGCGGCCTCACACCTTCTGTAGTCCTCAGCTCTTTAATGCTATTTTGCCACAACGGTCTATTAGCACCAATTTCCGCTACTAACTGCGTAAGAACCTCTGCATGTGTATTTAGAGAGCTACTGCGTTCAAGTTTGGCGGCAACTTGATCCGGATAAGTTTCAGCTATCCATATAGCAATTTCTCTAGCTTTAAATTGCTTTTCCGGGTTGGAAGATAATAACTCAACAACCCTATTTTTCAATTCTAAAGACATTTTCCACCCAAATGCGTCATTTCATTTCGATACTTAACACGACCGAAAATTGCCAATGAAAAATCTTACTATATCAAGCAATTTTGACCTCAGTTCAAAGTAATAACTTTGGCTGGAGTAAACGTCTCGTATCTTTTAACACCAGTAACCAATCCCTTTCCGAACATCGGCGTGCCTACAGCTCCTTTTAGCCAACATTCCTTTTTGGGCTTTACATAAGTGAAGGCCACGCAGCGGTTATTGTCGATGCACGCAAGACGGCACGCGAGGGGAGTTTTAGCTGAGGCATGAGGACGACGCGACAAATCCCCGCCAGGCAAATCGACATCATCAAAGAGCGCTTTCGCGGGATCAATCATACCCATGGAAAAAGGTTCGGGATCAGACTCCGAACCGCTAAGAAAACGACCAGAGAAAGCGACGCTATTTCCATCTGCCCGACCCTCGTTCGACTTCAAGAAACAATTTGGGCCTTTTTTAAGCCTAGGATTGGTGTTGAACGTGAACGCCTTACACTGTCCATTCATTTCAAGGCAGTTTTTAGCGCATGCAGCGGCATCAACCACGCGCACACTGGATATATCTTCACCGAAGAGATCCAACCCTGTATAAACTGCTATTCTGTTCGGACGCTTGGTGAACTCTTCAAGCGGTGACAGCTTAGCAAGCGATTCAGTTTCCACATTCGACGCCTGATCATTAGACAGTGTCTGTATACCGGAATCTGGTATACCGGTTTCTGTCACATTCTCTTGATTGGCAGAAACCGTGCTTTCAATTGGTCGGCCATTTTTTATTTGATCGTCGCCTGAACGGTTGAGCTTGTATTGCTGTATCTCTTGCTGACTGAATACGTGCATATCATCAGGTGGGGTTTTGAACATGATCTGCATAACCTCTGCAGGCGTATCAAATCTACTCAATACCTCTATAATATCTGATATCGCTAATTGAGCGCCAACAAGGTCTCGTGAATCCGATGATATCTGATGCACGCCCAATTCGCCGTCAGCTTTCCGTTCCTTACCTGCAAGGAATATATACGAGCAGGCAGAATAGCACTTACTAGCTTTGGGAATATATGTTGCCAATGCACGCTGGTTAATGTCATCAGCAATCAGCAAGCCAGCTTGCACGCTGCCGCCATCACTATTAAGCGTGATTAATTTGGCATCAGGCGCTGCACGCAATGCCCTGCGAAAATCCAGTGCAGCACTGGGCGTAATCATACCATTCATATTGATCACATCCGGCCTTGAAGCAGCAACGGTAAAGGGTCCGAAACTAGTTTCGCCTGCAGACGCTGCTCCACTAGCAACTATGCAAACCGCGCCAAATAAAGCTGCGATGCTACAAATTAAAGACTTACGCATGACCTACCCCATTCCCAGATGATCTAGCATCAACTATCTGACGCAGACAAGAATGTCTTTAACGATAGAGTTAATCGTAAACGCCATAATAGCGAGTATACCAGAATAGCCCTTGGCACCCCTTTCGAGGCATCCACGCATGATCTCCAACACATATTGGAGATCATGTAATGACTATCATCCGGAAACTCAGAGAACACAGGCCCTCTGTTGCGCAGACGTGGGATGAAACCACGCTGCAAATTATGACTTGGGTTTTCCGTAATGCAAGAATTCAGGTATTAGACTAGCTACGAGATCGAATTCCGGATTAAAGTCGGCCAGCAGCAATTTCAATTTTTGCTCAATTTCATCAGTATCGTGAACGTCATTAATGACAATAGTATTCTTTCTCAGAAATTTTGAATAAAGCCGCCCCTCATCGGCAGCGCCATTTTGAAACTGAACCCGTCCCATGCCCTTCTCAGTTGCCACCAGCTTGATCGTATCAATTATGCCTTTCCGAAATTGGTAATCAGAAATTGGGCCAACTTCTGCATTCAGCTTTATATGGCCTTTAGTGCCATCGCTCCCGGCCCAAATTTCTGCCCAAACAATAAACGGATAGCCACCCCACCAACTTTCACAGCCGGGCCATTGTCTATTGGTCCCATCCAACGCTTCAAACCAGCTAAATGGCAGAAAGCTGACATTATTCTTCGTAAGTCCAGAATAGATATATTTAGTGTCACCTATTATGACCTGCTCAGCTCGTTTAGGATTGTCTCCAAATACGCGATGCACTGCCAAGGCAAAATCTGACCCGGAGCCATGCTCTATAACGAAGTCCAAAACTTTCTTATGGTCTCGATACAGCTGGCGCGCCAAATTTTCCATTTCAGATCGCTCTTTGCTCATACCGGTGAGCTCCTCCAGAATATGCAAATAATGAGTGAGAAAAGTCGTGACTTCTGGTGAGAGAAGATAGGCTTCTTGTTCAAGATATCGCTTTAGAAAGCTGCAAATTTTATTATATTTTATTGACGTGTATTCTGTGTCTTCGGCTATCTCTTCATGTAGCGTCAAAAAAACCCCACGAATATCAATCGTCGACACAGATGCCTGGGTCGTGCTCTGCGCCCGGAACAACTCCATTATACGCTCACGATATTTGGTAAGCTGTCCTTTGTGCTGTCGGCTATGAACTTTATTCTCTACGATGAAGGCCCAACGATTCTGCGGTGACAATATAAAAATATCAATATTATTCCACTCGCATCTAACATCTGCATCACGCATATCACTTTGCGAAATTTGAAGAGCATTGGGTTTTTTACCGCTGTCTCCCTTGATTGCTTCAGACAAAAATGCCCTCAAGAAATGATCACCAAGACCATGCGTCTCTTTTGGATTCAGCAACCAAGCGAGAATGGCAGAGTGGCGAATTTCCATTCCTTCCATCTTCATAACTTTGATTGGATTAAAGCGATTAAGAGAAGCTTCGATACGCTGCAGTGCATCGTTATTGACAAACAACGCCTCTAATTCATTATAACTCGGTGCGCTTTGCGTGATTTTCATTGAGCACATATTTATACTACCAATCTCTAAGACCTCTCATGTAGCAACAAGCGAAGCGAACTTACAAGCACACAGCTTGATAGTTGATTCATTTGATTTAATTAGCATCTAGCCATATAAATTAAGAAACATCCTTGGTTCCGCATCCGGGGCATCCTACGCATGATATTCAATACCAATTGGAGATCATGCTTTGGCAACCATCCGCAAACTCAGAGGCCGCTGGCAAGTGCAAGTCCGCAGACGTGGGATGAAACCACGCTGCAAATCGTTCGACAGCAAGACCGAAGGCGAAAAGTGGGCACGTGAACTAGAGAACCAAGTTGACAAGTTCGGCGCAGCACCAGACACACGCATTCTTGAAAGCACGACGCTCGGCGAACTGATGAAACGCTATGCCGAAGAGGTCTCGCCAACCAAACGTGGTGCCACACAAGAGATACAGCGCTTTGGCGTGCTGCAACGCCATGAACTTGCTTACCGGACGCTCATAGGTTTGTCACAGCAAGACATTGCATCCTTCCGTGATGAACGTCTTCGGACAGTCAAGCCAGCTACAGCCGTTCGTGAGCTTGCTATCCTTAGCCACGTCCTTGATGTCGCCATGCGTGATTGGGGTTCCCCTCTCGCCCAGAACGTCGTGAAAATGATCCGTCGACCGACCATTAACAATGCACGTTCACGCCGTCTCAGCGTTTCAGAAGAGCAGCGCTTATTAGCCGCCTGTGACGACGGTAGAGTCGAATGTTTTTGTGCGCTGATCATTGTAGCCATTGAGACCGGGATGCGCCGTGGTGAGCTTCTGAGACTCAAATGGAGCGACATGTCATACAATCGCCGGGTAATCTCATTGACGATGACCAAGAACGGAACGAGCCGGGGAGTTCCATTATCGACACGCGCATATGAAGCATTCATGTCACTTCATGATAATGGCAGCGTAGATCAAGCTATGCCTTTCGGGATGACTAGCTCAGCCTTTGATCAAACGTGGAAGCGCGTCATTAAACGCTCCGGCATTGTGGATCTAAAGTTTCACGACTTGCGCCATGAAGCTGTCAGCCGGTTCTTTGATCTTGGTCTAAACGTGATGGAGGTCGGCACAATCTCCGGACATAAAGAGCTATCCATGCTCAAGCGCTACACACATCTGAATACTGACAGCCTCCTTTCACGTTTAGGGTAGATCAATCTACCTCGTTCGTTTTCAAACGATCAGAGGATTTCACGAAGTCCTAGAAAAATCCGGATTTATTTTAGGGGATGGTTTCTGGCGCCGTAGCAATCCGGAAACATAACCACCGCTCCTGAGCTGCAACTTATCTTTCCATTGTGTAAATTTACAGATGGGAAAGTAACTCAAAAGCGGGCTTAAGCTTTATAAAGCGGCACGGTTACAATCCATGACCTTCTTATGTCAAATAAGAAGGAAGTTGTCGCTATCTTGTCTGTAAGTTTACAAAAAAATCTCAAATTCTGGATTTTGAACAGAAATCACCTAAACTCACGCACACATATTCAAGAAACAGCTAAGATCGTCGTATTCACTCATAATATACGTCTGCTTGCGTAGTTTTTTCTTATTTTCTTTTTTACTAACCACCTCATTCACGCTTAAGACGATACATTACAAATTGAGCTTTCTTCTTACTGCGGAATAGAGCTATCCCCCTCCCTTGAAACTTAAGCATAAAGCCTTGGCAAATTAGCCAAAGTCAAAACATAATCATGAATCGACCGTTTCAAGGGAGGGAGGATAATATGTAAATCTGCGTCTACAGAGAGCTAAAGCAACTAGCGTCAATCACGCGGAAGGCGGATGCCATTTACCTTCCATAATGCCGTATCCGAGATACTTTCGTATCTCCATCGGTTAGCAACAGCACTTAGTGCTGCCGCTGCATTCTCTATGAGCATACGTCTCAACTCATAGAAAATATCGGGATGTGGTCCACGCTATAAAAGCGACCACACAGAGCCCGAATCTTTGAATGTCCTTTTGTGCTGCGCACGGGCGACAGAGCCTATAAGCTGTCCATGATTTTACACACGGGGTCGTATTAAGGGCTCTACTCCTTCCATGTCTCGAACCATGACGTTGCCACCTCAACAAAGGATAGCTTGGACGTTAATAGCGTGACTTGGGGATACGACCCAGAGCCTTCGAGATATTCATCTTATGAATGATTGAGATCCACAAGAAGGGCAAAAACGTTGCCACATATTATTATAGCGTTTTTGTCACCAGACACTGGATTATTTTACACAATTTCCTAACATTCGGCCAAAATTTAAGCTATCAATTCGCTTAAACTTAAAGACTCCATAAATACTCACCAGCAAGCAAACCCTTCCGGCTTAAAACCCCTCGCGGAACCTCAGCAAGCGCGCCCATGACAGGCTATGACACAACCAGAGGCGCTCTCGGTCGCAAGCCTGCCTTTTCTGTGCATGAGGGACATTCCGGGGTAAATGGAGGGATTTCAGTCCAGCGCTTCAAGCGAGTTAGCACATCTCATAGAGCAAACATTTCCATTATGCTGGCGCGCTGGCCGTTTAATATCGTTGGCTCAAACCACCCATTGACCAAAAACGCCATAGAGACTCACCTGCACGCGCAACCTTTCCAGACAGCACTTCTATCAAATCGCACAACGGAATGACTCAGCGAGCCGCTACGAGTCAAATAACAGCATCCTGTTACGCAACATCCTTCAGTGCTCGAACTAACGTGCGTGGGTGCAAATTATAGCGCTCAGCGAGTGCCTCCACTGAAGCCGAACCATCCTTAAGAGCAATACGAGCACTCCGGAGCTGTATAGCTGTCATAGCAGGTTTACGCCCGATCCTCTGCCCTCGTGCACGGGCAGCTTCCATTCCGGCCTTGGTTCGCTCACTGATCAATGACCGCTCAAACTCTGCCATCGCAGCAAGCAGATGAAACAACAGTCGTCCACCTGATGAGGACGTATCGATGGCTTCACTTAAGGAATGGAACTCCACCTCGCGCTCACCCAATTCAGATATCAGATGAACCAGATCAACCAATGACCGTCCGAGACGATCTAACCGCCATACAACCAGCATATCTCCGGCTTGTAACGCCTTTAGCGCCTTGCTGAGGCCGTCCCGTTCAAATTCAGCACCGGACACGCCCTGATCAGTATAAACCCTCGTGCATCCAGCGGCCTTCAATGCGCTGAGCTGCAGATCAAGATTTTGGTCGCTGGTTGAAACTCGGGCATATCCTATTTTCTTCATCTTACTCATTCCGGATAACTAGCGAGGAATATTCAGCTATTCCGAGATGAAGATACCCATTCCCCTCTTGACGAAAAGGAACCCTTTCGTGCGGCATGGGTTTAGTTGTTGACCGTTCAAGCCTGCCTATCAAAATCAAGGACTTCCGGTCATTTGAAAATAGCTATTCAAGCAGTAGGAAAAGGGTTCCCTTTTGTGCAGCATTTTTTTGCTAAGGGAGTCATAAATCCAATGTCCCGTTTTATGCTTACGGTTATCGTTCCAGCGCTCTTTTTGAGTATCACACCAGCATCGGCTGACGCTTTGGATACCTCTTTCACGCTCACCCTATATCCGTATGCAGCTCTTAAGCGAGCGGCGATAGCGTGCGACAAACCAATCAGTGAGTATATTGATTACAAAACGCGCGTGATGGAAATCCTCGGTAAAATACCTAATGTCGATTTAAGAGCCGCTGATCGTGACTTGGAAGAGCATTATGAAAACGAAGCACGATATGGTTTAGTATGCACAGATGCTTTACTTGAGCTATACCAACAAACCAAAAACGGCACTGCGGAGAGATCGTTGAAGTCACTTGACGATGCCGTGAACAGAAAACTACGGGAATAACAGTAGATCAATCTACGATTATATATGCTTATTCATTTCCAGCCAGTTTTCGAGTGCTATTATTAGTGCTGGCTGTAACTGGGTAGCCCCTTTCAGCGCTTGACCTAGTGAGGCATTCAGCGGCGAAAAACCAACCTCCTTCATAACAGCGCCAACCTTAAGTCCACGCGCAGTCATTACAGCTTGAATACGTGATTTAGTCCACGGCAATAGGTGACGAGCACTCGCAATTGCTACTCTTCTAGAGGAAGGCTGGCAGGGTGCGGTGTAACCACGCCATATTCTGTATACAGTCAATGCTCAAACTCTCTCCGTTCATAAGCCACACTTTTGCAATGCGTATTAGCTCATATCCGCACAAACTTAATGGACAAATATTATCGTTTGTCGCAACGGACGGCACTTTTTATCGATACAATTTTCAACGGCCTTATTGGTAACTATGCGATCACATCCCAAAAGGGATGGTTTTAGGTCTATCCAATCAATCTTGAACTAGAAACATATATGAATACGAGCTAAGACCGGCATATGTGATGTATGTAAAGGATAGCTCGTGGAGCAGATCAACAGTATCGAAAAGCGCCTCTGGAGTTCAGCAGATACGCTACGAGCAAATTCGAATTTCGCTAGCAACGAATATTTCATGCCTGTCATGGGCCTCATCTTCCTGCGGCATGCGTATTCCAGGTTTCTAAAGGTTCGAGATGAGATCATCCCGACACTCCCAAGCCGTGGCGGTGTAGTTCGAGAGTTAACGAAAGAAGACTTTTCCCGCCGGGGATCTATCTATCTGCGGCCTGAGGCTCAGTTCGACACGCTGGTTGGTCTGCCGGAGGGTGAGAGCGCCGCAGCAGCCCTAATTACTGCTATGGAAAGCATTGAAGCCGACTATGAAACGTTGAAGGGCCTGCTACCGAAGCAGGAATATGCAGAGCTGGACGATGACGTGTTGCGCCAAGTGCTACGTATTTTCAATGATCCGGCATTGCAAAAAGCAGATGGAGATGTCTTCGGTCGAATTTACGAATATTTTCTTACACAGTTTGCTGACCAGAAAGCTCATGACAACGGTGAATTCTTCACGCCTGTCAGCATCGTTGAAACCATCGTCAATGTTATCGAACCGACACGTGGCAAAGTCATTGATCCGGCGTGTGGTTCCGGCGGCATGTTTGTCCAGTCAGCGCATTTCGTTGAGGCCATGAAAGCCAACCCCAATGAGCGGTTGACCTTCTACGGGATGGAAAAGAACCCCACGACTATTCGTTTGGCTAAAATGAATCTAGCGGTTCATGGCCTGGATGGCGATATAGAGAAGGCAATCAGCTATTACGAAGATCCGCACCAGGACCAAGGCCCTTTTGACTATGTAATGGCGAACCCGCCATTCAACGTGGATGAAATAGACGCGGAGAAGATGAAGGACGATAAACGTCTGTCATTCGGTCTGCCTGGCGTCAATAAAGCAGGCAAAGTATCAAACGGCAACTATATCTGGATGTCGTTCTTCCACTCCTACCTATCGCCGCGTGGGCGCGCCGGTATCGTTATGTCCTCGCAGACCTCTTCTGCCGGAGGAAAAGAGGCAGATGTTCGTCAGGCGTTAGTAAGGACCGGTGATGTAGACATCATGATCGCCATCCGTGGTAATTTCTTTTACACACGCACCGTGCCTTGTGAATTGTGGTTTTTCGACAAGGCCAAGCCTGAACATCTACGCGACAAGGTGCTGATGATCGATGCACGCCATGTGTTCCGCAAGGTGACGCGTAAGGTCTATGACTTCTCACCAGAGCAGATGCGCAATCTCACGGCTATCACCTGGCTCTATCGTGAAAAATCAGAGCGTTTTACTGCTCTTGTGCAGGACTATCTGGAAACAGCACGGGCTGAAGCCACAACGGCAGATTTCTCCGGCCTGCTTAGCGCTGTTGATGAGGCGGTGGCCTTCTTCACACGCCATCTCGGCGCAGAGGCACCCACAGAAACCGCTGAGCGCTTGCATGCCGATTGCGGCGCTTTTGCCAGCGCTGCAACAAGCTTGATCACGCCCCCAGCCGAGATTGCCGCGCTGAATGATAGGCTGATGGTGATGCAGCCGATTGGCGATAAAGCGAAGGCACTGATCAAAGAAATCGACGCGCTGACGAAACTGCTGCAAAAGGCGCAAGATGCGCTGGCGGCCAAAGGCGAAAAGCAGATCGAGGCCCAGACCAATGAGGCTGCCACCAAGCGTATGACTGCGGAGATGCGCAAACTTGCATCCGACGGTAAGAAACTGCTGGCAGCGATTACCGAGGCACGCATTTCCTTGACCGGCGATCCGGCAGTGCAACTGACGGTGACCGGCAGCCTGAAGCGATTCCGTTATTTTGAAAGCCAAGCCCACTGGTTGCTTTCGCGTTTTCCTGAAGGTGTGCTTTGCGATGTGCAAGGGCTAGTCAAGCTTGTAGACCACGATGAACTGGCAAAGAACGACTACAGCCTGACACCTGGGCGATATGTCGGCGTGACACCCGATTTAGAGGATGACGAGTTCGACTTTGAAGAGACGTTACGCGAAATTCATCTAGAATTGGACGGGCTGAACACCGAGGCAGCAGAATTAGCAGAGATGATTGCAAAGAATCTTGAAGAGTTACTGGTATGAGCTGGCCCACGAAGTCTCTCGCCGAGGTGGCCGACTTCCAACTCGGCAAAATGTTGGATCAAGTAAAGAACCGTGGTGACAACCACCCATACCTTGCCAATAAAAATGTTCGCTGGGGCAGCTTTGATTTTTCGGAATTGCGCGAGATGCGTTTCGAGGAATCAGAGTTCGAGCGCTTCTCGCTTAAGGATGGCGATATCGTCATGTGCGAAGGAGGCGAACCTGGGCGGTGCGCACTTTGGCGCGATGAAATGCCAAACATGATGTTTCAAAAGGCACTTCATCGCATTCGTCCGTTTGAGAACATGGATTCCGTTTTCCTCTACTACAACCTGTCCTATCGTGCTCATTCCGGCCATTTCAGGGGCTTATTCACCGGAGCAACAATCAAGCATTTACCTCGCGAAAAGCTGGCGCTTGTTCAGGTGGATGTCCCCGACCTTCCCACCCAAAAGCGCATTGCGTCCATCCTCTCGGCCTATGACGACCTTATTGAAAACAACCGACGGCGGATCGTCTTGCTGGAACAGGCAGCGCGGCTGCTGTATCGCGAATGGTTTGTCCACCTCCGCTTTCCAGGTCATGAGACGATAAAGATCATTGATGGTCTACCGGAGGGATGGGAGTCAATCCCTGCATCCGAAGCGATGCAAATTAATCCAAGGACGACTTGGAAGGCCACTGAATCAAAGCTCATCACAATGGTGCCTATGGGTGCTCTCTCCACGGCGGGGATGATTTGCGACACTTCCCTGTTCGAGAACCGCGAGCAACCTACAAGCGTGAAATTCATGAATGGCGACACGCTATTCGCAAGGATAACCCCCTGCCTTGAGAACGGGAAGACTGGCTATGTGAACTTCTTGCAAGACGGAGAAATCGCCTGTGGCTCAACAGAATTTGTCGTATTCAGAGAGCACCGGATCAGCCGTTTCATGGCATATCTTCTAGCAAGAGAAGAAGATTTTAGAAAGAACGCAATAACTAGCATGGTCGGTTCATCCGGCCGTCAACGTGTTCAACAGAACTGCTTTGAGAAGTATATTGTGTCTGCTCCGCCGCGGAAAATTGTGCAAGATTTTGATGCAGCGATCGAACCTATGTTCCAAGAAATAGGACACTTACAAAAGGTTATTACCAAGCTCACCCGCGCTCGTGATCTTCTGCTCCCGCGTCTGATGGATGGACGCATTCCAGTTTAAAGGTTAGTGATTACACATGAATGACTTTACCGAAGATCAGCTTGTTCAGAAGACTATGGCCGACTATCTCGCTATCGAGCATGGCTGGCGAGTCGTCATGGCCTGGAACAAGGAGATTTTCGGCCCAGAGGGCACACTGGGCAGGAAGTCCGATAAGGATGTTGTGCTGACGCGCTATCTGTCTGAAGCGTTGCTTCGCTTGAACCCGGGCTTGCCTGATGAGGCTTATGTTCAGGCCCTGCGCGAGGTCAGCGATATTTTCGGCTCGCAATCTCTTCTACACATCAACCAGGATAAATATGCACTGATCCGCGATGGTGTGCGAGTGAAGTTTCGCCAGAATGGCGAGCAGCGAACAGAGCGGCTACGGGTGTTCGATTTCGATAATGCTGAGAACAACGACTTTCTCGTCGTGCGCGAGTTGTGGGTGCGCGGCTATGCCCACCGGCGGCGTGCTGATATCGTGGGGTTCGTCAATGGTTTACCATTGCTGTTCTGCGAGCTTAAGCGCCCGGACAAAGACCTGAAACGCGCTTATGCCGAGAATCTGTCCGACTACAAAGACGCTGTCCCGCATCTTTTTTACTTCAACGCCTTTGTCATCCTCGGCAATGGTGACCTGGCCAAATTAGGTTCAATCAGTGCGGATTACGATCATTTCTCGGATTGGCTAAAGCTGGACGAGTCTGAGCGGCGCGACGAGCTGCTCCCGATGGAAGCACTGCTACGCGTTGTCTGTGATAAACGGCGTTTCATGGACCTGTTCGAGAATTTCATCTTGTTTGCTGATACCGCGAATGGCCCGGTGAAAATTATTGCAAAGAACCATCAGTTTCTCGGTGTCAACCGAGCGGTCGAAGCCGTGATCAACCGGCAAGCTCTGGATGGTAAGCTGGGCGTATTCTGGCACACGCAAGGGTCGGGCAAGTCTTTTTCTATGGCACTGTTCACTCAGAAGGTGCATCGTAAACTGGGTGGTGATTATACATTTCTAGTGCTGACCGACCGGACAGACCTGGACAACCAAATTTACAAGACCTTCGCTAGCGTCGGACTGGCCAACAACGACAAGGACCCATGCCGGGCCGGATCAGCCCAGGAACTGCGAGACTTACTCGGCCAGCAAAAAAAGGTGATCTTCGGTATGATCCAGAAGTTCACCGATGATCAGGCTAAAGGTGGCGCGTATTCTGGCCGAAACAACATCATTGTAATGACAGACGAAGCGCATCGATCACAATATGGCACACTGGCGCTGAACATGCGCAAAGCGCTACCCAACGCGGCGTTCATTGGCTTTACCGGCACACCGCTGTTTTCCAACGATCAAATCACCAAAGAGGTCTTCGGTGCTTATCTTTCCACCTATGATTTCCAAGATGCCATCGAGGACGGTGCAACGTTACCGCTTTACTACGATGCACGCGGCGACAAGTTGCAACTGACAGGCGGCGAACTAAATGAAAAGCTTGCCCAAGCTATTGCTGATGCGGAGATCGACGATCCAGATGTTGCCGCGAAGCTCTCAGATGATCTGAAGCGTGAATATCATGTGGTGACTGCCGAACCCCGCCTTCGTCATATTGCTCGAGATTTCGCCTGGCACTTCTCGTCGAACTGGGAGACTGGCAAGGCGATGTTCGTCGCCATCGATAAGATTACTGCCGTGCGGATGTATAATTTCATCTCCGATGCCTGGCAGGCAAGGATCACGGAGCTGGAAAAAGGTCTGGTGCATATTTCCGACGACCAGGAGCGTGTGATCCGAATCCAGCAGATAACCTGGATGCGAAAGACCGAGATGGCTGTTGTCGTCAGCGACGAGCAGAATGAGATCAAGAAATTCAAGGACTGGGGTCTCGATATTATTCCCCATCGCAAGCGGATGAAGGACGGCTTCGTCGTTAGCGAAGTCGTTGGCGGTCGCGAGATTGAAAAGCGCCTGGACGTAGAAACGGCGTTCAAGCGAGAGGATCATCCATTCCGCATCGTAATCGTATGTGCCATGTGGCTGACCGGCTTCGACGTGCCGTCATTGTCTACACTTTATCTGGATAAACCACTACAGGCGCATACCTTAATGCAGGCAATTGCCAGGGCGAACCGGGTGAAGGAAGGTAAGAATAACGGCCTGATCGTTGATTATTGCGGCATTCTGAAGAACCTGCGTAAAGCATTGGCCACGTTTGCTGGACACACAGGCGGTATAGGTCCATTAGGCGAAGGTGGCGACGAACCTGTCATTGATCCACTCGCCCCTCAAGAAGCGCTACTGGGAGAGCTTGCGGAGGCTATATATATCATCCGCGAAGGGCTGCAAGCAGATGGCTTCGCACTTGAACGACTGCACAGTGCGACTGGATTTGATAAGCTCAAGGTGTTGAAAGATGCCAAGGAGCTGATCAATACAAATGATGAGACCCGCAAGCGTTTTGAGATTTCTGCCCGAGCAGTGTTTAGGAAATACAAATCCTGTCTAACCTTCCCGGATGTGGAGCGATACAAGCCGGACTTTCAGGCCATAAATTATATCTACAGCTCTCTTCAAGAAGACAAGCTGGCCGCCGACACATCCGCGATCATTCAGAAGCTGAATGCCATCGTTGGCGAAGCCATCAATATTCGCCCAGATAGTGCTGATGACAAGATCTTCGATATATCAAAGGTGAATTTTGACCTGCTTCGCCGTGAATTTGCGAAGAGCGAACGCAAAGCCAGTGATGTCCAGGACCTTCGCACCGTTCTTCAGAAGAGGCTCGCAAAGATGCTGGCTGCTAATCCCACCCTTGAAGACTTTCAGGTTCGTTTCGGCCAGATCATCAATGATTACAACAAGGAAAAAGATAAGAATACGATTGAAGCCACCTTCGAAGCGCTGATGAGAATTGCAGCAGACCTTGAGGAAGAGGCTCAGAGCCATGTGGCGCTGGGGCTGACACAAGAACAGAAGCCGATCTTCGACCTGCTATTACGTGAAGACTTATCAAAAGACGAGATCCGGCAGATTAAGGCCATTTCGGTCAAAGTGCTTAAGGCTATTCAACAGCGCATTGAAGAGGTTCAAGACCTGTTTGAGAAGCAGAGCACTCGCGATGATTTACGGCAGCAGATCTACGATCTTCTCTACGACGATAGGACCGGGTTACCAGTCTCAAAATATAACGAAACAGATTTAGATGAGAAGACAGACGTTCTATTCCAACATTTTATGCATAGTTTTAGACCAAACATGAATGTTGGCTTTTCGCTTCTAAATTGATGTTTAGATATCGGCGCAATCGCGCCACATGAAGTTTCTTTGGTTAATCCAAGATATTCAATGAGACTTTTTGCAGTCAACGCTGGCGGAAGACCCTGCACTCAAATTAAGGTGGCACATAAAAGGCTCGTTTAAAAGACTACCCCAACAACTTATGACCCATAATCACTCCCATCAGATTATTCACATAAACTACCAATAATTGGATTTTTCCCCATTGATACGCAAGTATGGTTGCGTTAGAACGGCTTTGCTTTATATCAAAAGCGACTGCGCACCCGTAGCTCAGCTGGATAGAGTGCTGCCCTCCGAAGGCAGAGGTCACAGGTTCGAATCCTGTCGGGTGCGCCAAAATCTCCAATAAAATCAAAAACTTACTAATCACCTCAAAACATCGCTTGAATTGTTTCTATTTATTGGCACAATTTTGGCACAGTGCGGCACACCGCGCTATATCAAGTGGGGTAAACAAATTTGGCTACGATTAGAAAAAAGGGTGATGGGCAATGGCACGTTCAGATTCGCCGAAAAGGCTGGCCGAGCCAAACAAACACGTTCCGCACCAAGGTCGAAGCGGAAACATGGGCGCGTGATATTGAATCGTCGATGGATAAAGGTGTGTTTGTTGACCGCTCTCGCGGACATGAGGAAACCCTTGCTGATCTAATTGATCTATATCGTGCTGAAGTGACCAATAAACGACCGGGTGAAGCATCACGTATTGCCGAAAACGCACGTCTTGATCGATTTTTACGCGATGAATCTACTCTTTGCTCATTTGCCGTCGCAAACCTGCGTCCAGAGCATTTTATTGACTATCGTAATCGCCGCCTAACCGAAACCGCATCTCGTGGCAAAGAAGGTGGACGCGGTCGGTATAAAAACATTGAGCATGTCTTAAAATTGAGAAAAGATGGCGCTCCGCGCTCTAATGCAGCGCAAGCAAAAGCTCCACCCACTGCTCCAAAACTAATCTCCCCTGGCACGGTAAAACGCGAATTAACGCTCTGGAAAAATATCATCGCTCATAGCAAGCTACGGCTTAATCTCGCTCAAAATCCGGTTAACTCAGAAGACGTGAAAAGACCTACTGCTATTGATGATCGTGATGTCAGACTTTCACATGAAGAAATTGATAAGCTTTTAGATGAGTGTAAAAACGCACGAAATTTATGGCTTTTTCCAACAGTAGAATTTGCATTTGAGTCAGGAGCTCGCCGCAGCTCTATCTTACGTTTAGAGTGGAAAGACGTAGACTTAGATCGTCGGACAGCACTGCTACGTCGAGTTAAAAACAGTAGAAATCCGCATGAAGCTCGTGACATTAAGATCGGTTTATCACCGCGTGCTATCCAAATTTTGAATGGTTTACCTGATGCGCCAGTACGCACGGGACAGGTATTTAAAATGACTGTAGACGCTTTAAAAACTGCGTTTGACAGAGCGCGAAAACGAGCTGAATTACCTCATTTTCGTCTTCATGATGCACGTCATGAACGTACTTCTAATTTGGTTGAAGCAGGCTGGTCGGATACTGAAGTGATGGCACAGACAGGCCATTTGGATCCGAAATCGCTCAAGCGTTATGCTAACCTGAGAGAGACATTTCTTGCTGATAAACTTGCAGAATTACCAAGTCGAAAATCATAATAAATACTTATTTCCTGCCGGCGAAATATGTCTGTCAGCCGCCGGCGGTTAATTATATTTATGCAGAAAAATCATTTTTGCCGCAGAATTATTAATATTCTAAGACGCTTAAGCAGAAATATAATTACAGATTAAAATTATTTTTAACTAAAATACATATACCAATTCTAGTGTCGTCAACTGGTTTGTCTAAAGATTAAAGAAACATTAAAAATAGCTCTTGCATCAATCATTAATGCACATCATCATTTAATTATAGAAGAGCAAAACAACAATTCTTCTAGCCGCAAAGGCGGAAAACTAAGGATAATGAAGATGAGAGAATATGCATTTGATATTTACGAAAGAACATTCTTTATTTCAGAAAGAGAAGATATTTTGGTTGGTGGAGTGCAAAAAACGAGTTGGGAAGTACGTAAACTTTGCGAAGACGAATTTGGACATGAGTATTATCATCAGCTTGGAAATGCATACATGCCGAGACGCGCTACTAAAGCTAAAATGAAAGAATATCTAAGAGAATACTACTGCTAATATGTTCTAAATTTTTAATTTATTGATATTCTAATTAATTGCCGCCGAACCTCCCATTTTTAGAACTTGGGAGGTTTTTTGTTGCCTAAAATTAACGAATATTAATGATTTAGGGGGCCCTCAAGGCTCCTTTGAAATGTTATATACTTGGCAGAAAAAGGGGATCGATATGAATACTGGATCAAATTTAGCATTTCAGTCGTCATTGCTCGTTGGTGGTGCGACTTACTCATTGTTTAATGCTCATCAGCAAGCCATGGCAAACGTAAGAGCTGGCCGGGAGCGCAGAGCTGCTGAAGCGAGAGATTATCAAAAAGAATACGAAGATTGGTATGATAGCACTCTCGAAAATACTAAAAATAACTATTTTAAACATAGAGATGCTATTGTCCTGTCAACAAAATACGCACTCGAAGCGCGGGACAGAAATAAAGAACTGGGAGTAATTATTTTAAGATATGCAGATAAAATTAAAAACAATGTAAAGCTCAAAAAACAAGCACTCGAGTTGATTAAAGAAATTAACGATGATGGTAATCGACTGGAACGAACTCAAAAACTCTTAAAGCTCGGCTGCGCAAATCCGAAATGGTGTAATTTATTGAAGGACCCTCTCGATTGCGCAAAGCATAATATTCGTCTTTTAAAAGACATGGCTCGAGCAACTACTGAGTATTCTGATTTCGAAAATAAATTACGAATTGAAATGGTTATGTCGCAAAATTTTGAACAGGATATAAACGTGCTTATCTGCAGGCACAGTTATGCTGCGAGTTCGGCAAAGA
>NZ_JBHEEH010000025.1:0-21351 GCF_041929845.1 Paenochrobactrum pullorum | reverse complement strand
CACACCGCTAAAAATATATGGCACGAAAATCGCATGCCTCAAAGCCGCGTAATAACGGCATCATAGGTAAAATTACGGCCGACCTCAGGTTAAAGTTACTGTGTCCAATTCCCAGCGATTGCTGCCGGTCTTTTCCAACGGACCAAAAACCCGTTATTGTGCTGTATCGCGGCCGCCATGAGTCTTGCCGCCAGGCAAGAGCTGCGCTTCTTTTCCTCTAGCAGACGTAGCATCGCCGTTAACACCTTCGCCGCCACTGCAGAAAGCAAAAAATTAACAAATACATTAACATCGTCAATAATCGTAATAATAAACCTTAAAAACACAGTAAATACATAGCTCTAGCGATGAACAGGAGAAGCTATTAACGGCTCAATGTCGCCTCAAACCATGAAAAATCGCCGCCAGTTTTTTAACTCCGCTTTCCAGTTCCTGTGGTGTATAGGCTGCAAATCCCATGAGAAAACCGTTCTTTACATTTCCCATTACATGAAGGGATGACAATCCCGTTAAGGCAATACCCGCTCTTTGGGCAGCCTCAATCACGCTATTTTCAGCAATGTCACAGGTTAAAATGCACGGCATTTGCAAGCCGCCTGTCGGTATGCGCGGCTCGACAAAGTCTGCCAGATGGCTACGCACCAACCTTGTCAGCAACTCCAGCCTTTGGGCATAAATATTGCGCATCATCCGTACATAAGCGCCAAAATGTCCGCCTTCGATAAAGCGCGCCAAAGTGAGCTGCGGAAGTGATGCCGTGTGACCGTCAAGCAACGTACGGGCAATTGTCATCGGCTTCACCAGTTGTGGCGGCAAAACCGCATAACCAATCCGAAGCCCCGGAAAAAGAGATTTGGTGAATGTACCAATATAAATTGTCCGCTCATGCGGATCGAGTCCTTGTACACAAGCCATAGGTTTACCGGCATAGTGAAATTCGCTGTCATAATCATCTTCAATGATCCACGCTTTTCGCTCAGCCGCCCAATCAATCAATGCCAAGCGACGTTCCAGCGCCAAAGTTGCACCGGTCGGAAACTGATGGGATGGCGTTAGAAAAACAGCTTTTACGTTGCGTTGCTCTTGTAAAACAGGTTCAACTGCAATTCCTTGACCATCAACACGCACCGGTATCAAATCAATACCGGCGGCATCAAAGGCGCGTCGGGCACCATGATAAACCGGATCTTCAATAAAAATCCGCTCGCCTGCATCAAACAAAACATTTGCACATAATGTCATCGCCTGCTGCGAACTGGTCAATATCAACACCCGATCAGCCGTCGCGCGGGCACCACGCTCTAAATTCACATAATCAGCAATGACACGCCGCAAAGGTTCCGTTCCCTGCGGGTCCCCATGCAACAATGCATCATGACCAATTTCTTTTAGAACTTGCCGCCCCAAACGTTCCCAAAGCGCTAACGGAAAATTTCGCGTTTCAGGTACACCTGGCGCAAAACAATGCGGATGCAACATTTCATGCACGCCACCACCAGCATACATTGCTTGCCCACGCTTACTTAAAAAGCTCTCAGGTTTTAATGTAACGCCCTCACGTTTAATACGCCGCTGACGGGTACGAAAATCACTCACTTCCGCAACAAAGCTACCACTGCCCACACGTCGCTCGATAAAGCCGTCGGCATGAAGCTGCACATAAGCCGTCTCGACTGTATCACGTGAAACGCCAAGAGATTTTGCAAGCCCCCGAGACGGCGGCAGTGGTTTACCGGCAGCCAACACACCATCAAGAATTAATTGCCTGATCGCTCTTTGCACGCGGGCATGAAGTGGCATGGCTGCATGCGCCGGATTAACCAACCATGTCTTCACAGTTTCCAGTTGCGAATTTTTAAACAATTGGTCTGGCCATCCCTGCTAAATTGGCAGGGATTATCAGGCCAATGATAGGGTAGAAGTCAAGAAAAAAATTCAAACGCTCTCTTGCTTCACGGAGGCCACAATGTCGGCACATCCATCTTCCTCGCCAATAAGACTCACTGACCTGCCCCATCCGATTGTCGCGGGCCTGATTTCCGTTATTGTCAATTATGGCGGCACCTTTATTTTGGTTTTTCAGGCCGCTCGGATTGCAGGCCTCACACCAGAACAAACCGCATCATGGGTCTGGTCGGTTTCAATTGGTGTTGGTGTCACCGGTTTGTTTTTGAGCTGGAAATATCGGGAGCCACTCATCACTGCATGGTCGACACCTGCAGCCGCATTTCTCGTCACAGCATTGGCAACTACGCCTTATAATGAAGCAATCGGCGCCTATATGCTCTCGGCTGCGGCCTTTATCCTACTTGGTATCTCAGGTTATTTTGAAAAACTAATCAAACTCATTCCCACCGGCATTGCTTCAGGTTTGCTTGCAGGCATTCTGTTGCAGTTCGGGATTGGAGCTTTCGGTGGTGCCAGTGTTGATCCCAAGCTCGTCGGCCTGCTGGTCACATTCTATCTTTTACTGAAGCGTTTTTCCGCACGTTATGCAGTTGTCGGCATTTTGATTATCGGTTTGGCTTTTTTACTATTCCGGAATCAGGTCGATTTATCCGGCTTAAAATTGCAATTTGCTTATCCGGTATTCACGATGCCGGTCTTCACACTCAATGCCTTATTAAGTGTCGCGCTACCGTTATTTCTGATCACATTAACGGGTCAATATATGCCTGGAATGCTGGTTTTACGTAATGACGGCTTTAAAACCAGTGCCAATCCGATTGTAACCACCACCGGTCTTGGCTCGCTCATTATGGCGCCATTTGGTTCACATGCATTCAATATAGCTGCGATCACTGCGGCCATTGCAACCGGTCGTGAAGCCCACGAAGATCCGTCAAAACGCTGGATTGCAGGTATAGCAGCGGGCATATTCTACATTCTGGTTGGTGTCTTTGGCGTAACACTTGCCGCCGTTTTCATGGCTTTTCCTGCAACATTTATCACAACTTTAGCCGGACTGGCATTGCTTGGAACCATTGGCGGCAGTCTTGCAGGTGCAATGTCTGATCCATCTTCACGCGAAGCTGCACTTATTACGTTTTTAGCATCGGCCGCCAATATTAATATGTTTGGAATTGGCGGAGCATTCTGGGGTCTGGTTATTGGTTTGTTTTCGCATCTGTTGTTAAACGTAAAGATGCCCAAAAGACGATAAAATAATCGCTTATTAAACGATCATTTTAAATGCAAAAAGCTCCGGAATATCCCGGAGCTTTTTATTTCGTTTTCAATATTAACGCTCACCATTATACCCGCGCCGCTTCCAGTCTTGAAGCGGCATAATATCGGGCAAACCGCCTCCTGCTTCATACCAGGAATCCACAGCCCATTTCACACCAGATTTATCTTCTATAACAGCTGTCCAATGCGGATAGCGTCCGTCAATAAACGAACCACGTGTTGTTCGGCGTGACACCGTATGATGCTTTAACCAGCCACGGGATTGCAAGTATCGTAAAAAATGATCAGTATTGACCGATTCATCGACACAATCCATTTGACCTTTCACACGGCCTTTACCAAATTCCATTTTAGGTTTGTCACGTACACCAATAACAATTGTGCTGCGCTCTTCAAAAATGGCAACGGCAGTCCGCAATGCTTTTCTCTCATCCGCTGCATTGCGTTCGGATTTCTGCAAGAGATTGCGAATACGCTGTTCATCTTTAGATGTCAGCGTTACTTTTGTTTTATAATAGCAATCATAGCCATGACAAACATCAAAAGTTTGTGCAGAGGATGCAACTACAGGCATCATCAAGCCTACAAAAACATTAATACTCAATAATTTAATCAAATCATCACTCCGCATACGTTCTTATGCCGCAGTCATCACAATTAGGGGTTACCTAAAAACAGTAAACGCTCCACAAGCAATATACTGATATGGCCTGAACGCCGCAAAACGGAACAAGCGCTATCTCAAATAGGTCATAACAATAATAATATTGTAATGAAATCAATGAACCCCGAGCATGAATTTCAATTATACAAAAAAATTTAAATAATTGCCTTGTGGTGTTATTTGCTTCAACAGATCCATATCATGGCTGATAGCAAGTATGCCCATATTATGCTCTTTTACCAGATGCATTAATAGCTGCCATATCTGGGCTTGCGCGACCGGATCCAATGCCGCAGTAATTTCATCTGCTATCAAATATTCAGGTTTCGCACCAAGAGCACGTAAGATTGAAACACGTTGTAATTGGCCGCCTGACAGCTCATGCGGATAACGCTCCATCCATTCATCGCGTACATCAAGCCTTTTTGCATGTGCATGATCTACAGGGCCGGATTCAGTAATAATTTTGCCGATATTCCATCGGGGATTCATTGCATGAAGCGGGTTCTGATAAAGATAATGAACTGGCCAACTTGTTTTTGAATAAGCTGTTTTATTACCCAGCGTTATCGTTCCTCTGGATGGTGCATGCAAACCTGCAAGTGTGCGCCCTAAAGTTGTTTTACCGCATCCTGAAGGGCCGTAAACACAATAAATATTTCCCCGTTTCAATTTCAAAGAAACATCAGAGAACAAAACAGTCTTACCAAAACCTGCACTGATTTGATGTGCTTCAAGCATGAGTATAAAAACCGTTTTGGGGTAAGGCTTGCCACATTGCTTGCGCATAGGCCGACGAAAGCGCCTCACCTTTTCCTGCAAAAGCAGAGGTTGGTGCAAAGCAACATAGTTCGCCCTCATTGAGAAGAGCAACACTGTCTGCCCGCGACAGTGCCGGGATCAGATCATGGGTGATTAACATAACCGCTCCGCCATCATCGGCATATTTACGCAGTTTATCCAGCATATTGTTACGACTTTCCGGATCAAGCCCCGCAGTTGGTTCATCGGCAATCAGCAGTTTTGCTCCGCCTGCTGTTGCTTGTGCCATGAGAACCCTTCGCGCCATGCCACCAGAAAGCTGATGCGGATATAAATATGCGGTACTTTCTTCAAGACCAACAGCAGCAAGCCGCGTTACAACCTCCGGTTCGGCATCTGCTCTTTGAGCAGCCCAGCGAATTTGCGACCCAACAAGCGCGGTTGGATCGAGATAACTGATCTGTTGCGGTAATAGTGCTATTTCTTTGCCACGGATTCTTTTTGAATATTTTTCATCTAACCGTTTATTCTTGAAAAAAATCTCGCCGCTCTTGTCAATATTTTGAGGTAAAAGGCCAAGAATTGCATGCGCCAGCAAGCTTTTTCCCGCGCCTGAATGGCCAATAACCGCAAGCATCTCTCCTTCATTTATTTTGAGATTTATATCATTCAATCGGGTGATATTTTCCTGAGTAAAAAAGCTTTTGTATCGGCGGAAAGAGAGAGAAAAAGAGTTGATCTCAAGCATCAGGTTTGCGCCTCCCGCGGATTAATCAGGCGGCGCAAACCATTGGCCAGCACATCAAAGCTTAAAACCATAATTAAAAGCGCTATACCCGGGAATAAAGCAAGCCACCATCGCCCAGCACTAATATGGCGCATTGCTTCTGACAGCATAATGCCGATAGCTGGACGGGATGGCTCCAGACCAAAGCCCAGGAATGTCAGGCTTGCTTCATGCAATATCGCATGCGGAAACATCAATAAAAACCCGACAAACATTTGCGGCAACAAATGCGGCACTATGTGATTGATCAAAATAAATGCACGAGAACGGCCAAAGCTTCTTGAAGCTTCAATCCATAGCTCGGAACGGATCTGCATGAGTTCAGCTCTCAGCACGCGTGCAAAACGCGGCCAATGAGAAATAGCGACAGCAATGATGACCGCTTGGGTACCGCCGCCCAATGCAAAGCAAATCAATACCAAGAGAACCAGATGCGGCATCGACAGCACGCCATCCATGATAAAACAGGAAATCGCGTCAGCAATTTTGCCAAAACCCGCAAGTAAGACAATAACAAGAGCAATGATGACGGAAAAACCTGCAGCGAGGATACCCACACGAAGGCTTAATGTCAGACCATGTAATGTACGGGCAAACATATCTCTGCCCATTTGGTCTGTGCCAAACCAATGGCTCCATGATGGTGATAGATTACGTGCATTAAAATCAGCTCGAATGCCACTATCACCAAAGGCCCATGCAGCGATCACAATTGCCGAGATTAACACCAAAGCAAATGTCGTACTGATAGCAGCACGGATACGACCATTCAAAACCTGACTAGTCATGCACCCTCCGCAATCTCGGATCGACAAGCCGATAAAGAAGGTCTGCAATCATATTTCCGGTTGCAACGATCACCGTCGTTACAATGGCAATGGCTAATAATAATGGTACGTCACCGCGCATACCGGCTTCAACCGTTGCTCTTCCAAGCCCCGGCCATGCAAAGACCTGTTCAGCCAGAATAGCTCCGCCAAATATTTCCCCTATCGATGCGAAAAACACGGTGAGTGCGGGTAAGGCAGCATTACGAACGCCATGACGCAAAATCAAATCAATGCGGCTGGCCCCTTGGGCGCGCGCAAAGACGATGTAATCAGAGCGCAGGACTTCAATCAATTTAGCGCGCGAATGCAGCGTAATTTGCGCTATGCCAAAAAGCGTCAACACCGTAAGCGGTAAAATCAAATGATGGATGCTTTGCCACCATGTTACTTGATCAAAGGGAACGCCGATTGGCCCCGAACAGCAAATTGGTGTCCAACCCAGCTGCACAGAAAAGACCGTCAACATCAGCATTGCCAGCCAGAATGTCGGCGTTGCAGCAAGCACGTAACAATAGACACGGATGGAGCGATCGATCCAGCTTCCCTCGAAGGAGGCAGAAATCAAACCAAGGATAAAGCCAAGAAGACCTGAAAGCAGCCAAGCAAAACCTGCCAGTGCAAGTGTTGCGCCAATACGCCCGCGCAAAACCTCTGCAACCGAGGTATTATAAGTAATGCTGTAACCAAGATCGCCACGCAACAAGCCGCCTGCCCAGCTTAAAAATTGCTCGTGATAGGGGCGATCCAACCCCCATATAGCGGCAATTTGCAATTTTTGTTCCGGCCCGACCTTTGCAATTGCAGGGCCAAGATAAATGTTGACCGGATCAATTGGTGACATCTTCATCAGCATAAAAACTGAAAAGGCGACACACACGACCAACCCGATCAGCCGGAGCAATTGCAGTGTGATCAGATGCAATAAAGATAGCTTCAATTGCAGGTCCAGCGCCAATTGGCAATTGTTGTTGTAATCGGCCAACCATGACCATGTGGTTCAATTTGTGTTTTACCCATATCAAGACAATTATTGACGAGGTAAACATGGTCAAAATTAATCAGCCATGCCCATGAATTATCACCTTTATTACCATAATAATCCGCAGCTTCAGCCCAGAACGGCATCGATGCCTCGATACTTTCTGCGGCTTGAGCCTTTTCGAAAAACTCGTCCGCTTTAGGATTACTATAATAGGTTGGGTTCATATATTCGATACCGGCCACTTTACCGGCAAACAAAGAATAAACTTCATAAGGTGAATGGCTGCCAAAACCAAACAAAATCGGTTCGGAATGCATAACCTGTCCGATAGCATCCCAGCTCCCGCCACGCGGTGTTGCTTCAATGCCTAACGGCAGAAGTAATTCAGCGGATGTTTCAGCCAAGGCTTGGCGACTGGCATCACTGGCCGGATAGTAAAGAGCAAACGCTGCACGCACACCATCTTTGCTGCGGATGCCGTCACTACCCACAATCCAGCCCGCTTCATCCAGAAGCGCCTTGGCACCATCAAGATCAAAATCAACACGATCGGCCTTCCCGGCCCATGGCAAACCATCGGCCGGGCCGTAAGCAGGTGTGCCATGTCCCTGTACAGCTACATCGACGACCAATTGACGGTCAATACCCATATTGATGGCCTTGCGGATTGCCGGATCGGATGTCACAGCATTGCCGACTTTACGCCCGTCAATGGTTTGGGGTTTGATAAATGGCAGGCTTATTCCACGATTGTCGACGGTCTGCACCGGTACTGCACGAAATCCATTGGGAACGGCGTCAGCCAATTGTGAAGGTACAGCCACCAAATCAACAGCCCCAGCATTTGCAGCAACCAGCCCTGAATCGGCTCCGGTAAAGAGGAATGTAATCTGCTTAAACGGAGATTTTTCACCGTAATAAGCATCATTTCGCTCAACGATCAGCTGTTCACCTTCATTCCAAGACACCAGTTTATAGGGACCGGAGCCAATTGGCTTGCGTCCGTAATCAGACCCATAACTGCTGGCTGGTACAATTCCGAGCGTATAAAAAGCTTCAACAAAGGTAATCCAAGGCTTAGTCAAAGCGAAGCGGACAGTATGATCGTCAACGGCCTCCACCTTTTCCAAAACAGCTAAATCCAGTGAATTAGCAGAGGTTTTTGCATTATTAAAAGTAAAGACAATGTCTTCTGCAGTGACTGGTGTACCGTCGGAAAACTGCACATCCTCGCGCAGTTTGACAGTCCATATTTTTCTGTCATCCGACAAAGACCATGCAGTTGCAAGATCCGGAATGGTTTCAAGATTGATACCACGGCGCAACAAGGTCGATTGAAATAATGGATTACCATAAGTACCCCAGCCGGTCAGCGGATCAAAACCGTTATCAGACTCACCGCCGATGGCAAGAACAAGCGACTCTTTTGGCGCGGCATGCACTGCTGTCATAAGACTGAGCGTTGTAACGACGGCGCATGAAACAGATGTCCAATTCAAAATGCTCTCCCAGTATGATGATCTTTTAAAATTATCATACTTCTTTACTTAGCCAACGCAATACTTAAACAGAAAAATAATCATAATTCTTACATAGCAAAAAACAAAAAAGCGCCCATGAAAATCTATACACAGGCGCTTTATAGAAGTATATTTATCTTTTATATCAATGAAATACTACTTATCGGCACGTTGTTTGATACCCCAAAGCCCGTAAGCGCTTTCTCCGTACATACTATCGTCAAGGCCTTCCATCTGCACCTCATCCGAGACACGAAGTGTACCGGTTGAATCCAGAATCTTAAGAAGAACTACTGTGACAATCCATGCATATACTGCGACAATAACAATCGCCAGAGCCTGAACTCCAAATTGGTAGAGGCTGGCGGAGACCGCATTGATGCTTGAGCTTGCTGCAACACCAATAAGCAATGCACCGGTAACCCCGCCAACACCGTGAGCGCGCCATACCTCCAGTGTATCGTCGACCTTAAGCCATTTTTGAACATATTTTGCATTAAAGCAAACGGATGCACCGACCGCACCAATAAGCAATGCCGCCATTGGCTCCACATAACCTGCGGCCGGAGTAATGGTTGCAAGACCAGTCACTGCGCCGACCAGAATACCCGAGAAAGATGGATGGCCTGTTTCTTTCCACTCCCAGAACATCCAGACAAGCATTGCAATTGCCCCGGAAAGCATGGTGTTTGTGAAAGCGTATGCCGCCAAAGCATCTGCTGCATAGGCACCACCCGCGTTAAAGCCGAACCAGCCGAACCACAAAAGGCCTGCACCGACCGCAACAATCGGCAAACTTGCCGGCTCTGTTTTAGCTGAACCCGGTGCAACTTTTCGCTTGCCCAGATATTTGGCTGCTGCCAAAGCTGAAAAACCTGCTGAAGCGTGAATGACGATACCACCGGCAAAGTCCACAACACCAAGTTTAGCGAGGAAACCACCGCCCCAAACCCAGTGTGCAACAGGCAAATAAACAATGATGGTCCAGAGTGCAACAAAGATCAGATAGGATGCAAAGCGAATACGCCCCACAATAGCGCCGGTCATCAGAGCCGGTGTGATGATCGCAAACATCATCTGATATGCGAAAACCATAATAAAGGGAATATTGGGAGCCATCTCGGCATTTGGTGCAATACCAACATGATACATACCGAAATAGGTACGAATATCACCAACAACACCACCTATAGATGGCCCAAATGCCATACTGAAACCGCCAAAAACCCAGATGAGACCGACAACACCCATACAGACAAAATTCTGTATCATGATGGAAAGGACGTCACGCTGTTTGACGAGACCGCCATAAAACAAGGCCAGTGCCGGTGTCATCATACACACCAGCGCCGTACAGATTAGAATAAAGGCTGTATCACCTGCGTTGATTGTTTGCATTGGTTTTTCTCTCTTTGCGCAAATTCAAACTTAATTTAGATGAACCTATTTGTCGTGCAGCTGATGCTGCACAACTGGCTTGTGCGGATGTGGCGCAAGAAATTTCTTCGGTGCGATAAACAGATACATTGTCAGCACATAAGGTGCGGTAAATGAAGGTAAACCAAAAGGTGACATAATCACATCATATGCACCTTGAACAAATACCGTCGCGATTGTTGCCAAAACGGCGTAAATAACAACCTTGGTCGACGTTTTAAGGAAGATTACACTGACTGCAAGTGCTGTCAGAACAGCGCTGAAACCGTATAATCCCTGAATAACAACCGAAGGATCAGCGCGCATAACAATGGCACAAATCAGTGCGATCAATGATCCGGCTGCTGTTGCAATACCTGCCGGTATTGAAGCAATAAATATACCGGCGAGAATAATCACACCGCTCACTGCACTGCCCAGCAAAAAGACTTGGGCTATATTGCGAAAGAATATTTCTACCAGTTCCATTACGGAAGGGATAACAGTCGTGCCGCTCATATAATCAGATGCAAGTTTTGCTGCATCACCGGACACATTCAGCGAACCAAATGAATAAGCACCGGCCACCATGAGCCAGCCAGTCAAAACAAATGGCCCTGTCGAACCCGGAATACCCCAGCTTTTTGTCAATGTTGCACTAAAAGCTGCAGTAACAACCGTACTGATAGCGGCACCAATGATGATGTAAAACCATAATTGCGGGGAAGCAGTAATGAATGTCGGTAACGCTGCCCCTACCAATATACCGTTAAATCCGAAAAGACCGGAATTAATTGAGCCTTCATCACAATCAAGCAATTGTGCGGTGACAGTTGCCACAAAAAGACCAATGACTGCACCAATTGCTATAGCCCATATGCCGCTTAAATATGAGGCGTAACCAATCGCAATAAGAAATAATAATCCCGTTACAGCATTCTCCATAAAGAAAACCTGACTTGCACCACGCAGGTAAACTGATAGAAAATTATCCTTCTTCACTACCATCTCAAAGCCCCCCTTTGCCTTTTAACGCCATAGAAATTCTTCAGGTAAAGTCCGCCCCCGAACTTCCTCACGCACAATTTTCCAAAAGTTTTTGACTTCAGCGCGGACATCATAACTTTCAAGGCCAACTACGCGTAAAATCAATCCGGCATTATTGGGCAGTGTGGAAGCACCAGAAATCACACGCGGTGATTCAGTGCTGAAATTAACAGCAACACGCTCTTTAATCCGCGCTGCAATATCAGGCGGTGTGATACAAACAATATTGGCAAACGCATCAAAACCACCCATGACTGCAGCAAAATCAATGGTGGAATTCCCCTTTTCAATCAAAATCTTATCAACAAACAATCGCTTCCCGTCAGGACGACGTGCGGTCATCTGCAAAGAAAGCAAATCAAAACCAAAACGCTCATCTTCGTGATGATATTTACGGCCGGACATCACCATTTCTCCATAGAGCAGTGTGGCACTCTCATCGATGGTGATGTCTGTATGATTGATAAAGCGCGAGTCGCGATAGGGTATCGTAAAATCCGGCAGATATTCCAGATATGACCCAGCTTCCAGTTTTACAGTCTGATATTGCGACGCATAATTGGCATCCATACGATGAATACGATTGGCACTTTGCGAATTAACCTGCGCATAGGCAGCTTCACCGACCGTAATATCAATTTTATACCGGTCTCCCTGCAAAATACCACCACCAACGGAAATAATTGAGCATATAGGGAGTTCCGGCATTGCCTCATCCCAGTACAAAGCTTGTTGTACTAAAAGAGGAGCCACACGATAAAGATCATGCAAGACCGAGCGTCCGTTACGAATGGAAAAACCCAAACGTAATTCACCGATCTTGCCAGGACCGGCAGCGCGCATTTGTGCAGGTTGCGTATGGTAATTACGCAATTCACGCGCTTTATCAATGTGACTTAGTCTTTCATGCAATCTCATAGTAATTATCCGGCATTTTCTGCTGGACGTTTCGTCTCTACGTCAAACAGTGCCATATCGAGAACAAGCTGCAGGAGCTCATCAACACCTTCACCCGTTTTACAATTGGTGAAAACAAAAGGTTTTTTGCCGCGTACGAGTTTGGAATCACGCTCCATAACCTCAAGACTTGCTCCAACATAAGGTGCAAGATCTGTTTTATTAATAATCAGAATATCTGATTGGCAGACACCGGCACCATTTTTGCGTGGAATTTTTTCACCACCGGCCACGTCAATCACATAAATGAAAAAATCAGCCAAAGCAGGACTAAAAGTCAGGGTGAGATTATCACCGCCCGATTCAATTAAAATAACATCACTGTCAGGATATTTTTCTTCCAACTCCTCACAGGCGGCAATATTCATTGATGGATCTTCACGCACAGCCGTATGAGGGCAAGCACCTGTTTCTACACCAACAATTTTTTCTTCAACAAGAACGCCGCTCAATGTACGACGTACCTGTTTGGCATCTTCTGTCGTAACCACATCGTTGGTAATAATCAGCGGTTTAATGCCGAGTTCCAACAAGCGGGGAGTAAGCGTTTCAATAACGGCAGTTTTTCCAGAGCCTACAGGTCCACCAATGCCGATACGGGTAATTTTTTTCATAATTTATTCCTGCGATTAACACTATTCAGTTCATGAACAGGTGAACAAAGGCTTTCACGTGATGGGCAACCAAAACATCAAAAACGGGTGCGAAGCTGGACATCTCGTCTAGTGACAAATCCTGAATAGCAACATAATCACCTTCGACCCGCTCCTGCACCTCAAAGAGAATGCGCTGGGTTTGAAGGTGATCAATCCGCATCAAACGAACTGCAGCGCTTAAGATCATGGTAGCGACGCCATATTGATGAATGACGAAAGCTTGCTGTTCATCAGCGCCCAAATGCGCCAGCGCCAAGGCTTGACCGACAGGATAACATCCTGGCGTTTGACCTGTTTTGATCTTTTTGAGCCAGCTATGAAGGCACGGAAAATCATCAATTTTGATTGCTAACTCAGCAAATTTCTTACCCATACGGGAAAGCATCATCTGCTGTTCTTCGCCCATACGACGATCCCACAGCTCATAATCTGCAGCGATAATTGTAGCTTCATCATCCAGTTTATAAGCACGGTGGGCATGCAAAAATGCGATACCATCCATGTGAGCAGTCTGACGTAACACAAGTTCGACAAATTGCTTCAAGCTGGCAGCATCTTTGACAATTTTGGTTTGAATTGCGGATTCCAAGCCATTGGAAAAAGCAAATGATCCAACCGGCAAGGTCGAATCTGCAAATTGCTGCAAGCGTGCCTGCAGCGCCATATTTTGCATATTCGAGAATGCCGAATGTTTTATGCCTGACATAACTTACCCGTGATGATGATCGTGGGAGTGACTGTGATGATGGTCGTGCTCATGCTCATGATCGTGAGAATGATTATCGTCATGAGAGTGGGTATGTGAATGTACGTGATCATGGTGATGATGCGGAGTTGCATCAGCACCAGCAAACAACATCCGCGCTTCTTTTGCGTCTAACAATGCCGCAATTTCTTCACCTGGAGCAAAGCGTGTACTCACGTGACTAAAGGCATGGGTGCGCATAACCGAAGCCATAACTTTTTGATCCACAGAGAGCGGAACATAAACAGTTGAGCCCTTGATAACGGCAGGCCAATGCTGATTACCTAATCCGTGCCCAAGTTCAAAACAGGTACGCAAAATCTCCAAAGGCTCAAGTGCTTCAAGCCCCTGAAGTTCAATAACCAACACCTCTTTAAGTGCAATACGTGCTGTTACAATGATATTATTTTCATCATCATAATAAAGAACATCACCATTTTGCAGATGTTCCGAGCGAGGCAGAGAAATTGCTAATTCGAGACCACCTTCACTGGTTTTACGCAGACGGCTCTTTGGCGCTTCCCATTGCTCCAATACGAGATGATCAACCTTCGCATGATGTGAACGCTCATGCCAAACCGTATCTTTAATATTACCAAGAATTTTCTCGACGAGAATCATACTTCCTCCGGAAGCTTAGCTAAATACGCATCAACATTCTGAACAATTCCAAAGACTGTATATTAACTCTCAAAAGAACACACTCAGTGCTGATGTCGAATAACATTATTGTTCTATAAAAGTTACGGGAAGGCGTTGTGATTGCCTTCCCGTAATCTCCCGTCAGCTAAAGAAATGGAGCTGGCCCATTGGAATGCTTGTCGCCGGTTCAACGGTTGCATGCTTGCCATCGACTGTAACAGCAAATGTTTCCGGATTAACTTCGATTGTTGGCAATGCATCATTGCGCACCATCGATTTTTTACCAACAGTACGGGTGGCGTAGACCGGCATAACCTGTGACTGCAACTGATAGCGCTCAACAATGCCGTCTTCCATCGCCGCATGGGACGTGAAGGTAACACGGGTTTTCGGCAGTGCCGAACCGAGTTGACCAAACATCGGACGATAAATAACGGGCTGAGGTGTCGGCAGCGATGCATTCGGGTCACCCATCATTGCCCACGAAATTAAACCACCCTTGATGACCATCTTAGGCTTGGCAGCAAAGAATGCCGGCTCCCAAAGCACAAGATCAGCCATTTTGCCGACTTCAACCGAACCAATCACATGGGAAATCCCCTGTGCAATTGCCGGATTAATCGTCACTTTAGCAACAAAACGCAGCACGCGCTGATTGTCATTGCCTGAAGTGTCACCTTCATAAGCACCAAAACGGGTTTTCATCAGATGCGCGGTCTGAATAGCACGCAACCAATTTTCACCGATGCGGCCCATTGCCTGACTGTCACTGGAGATAATGGAAATTGCACCAATATCATGCAGAACGTTTTCAGCCGCAATCGTTTCCGGACGCACACGGCTTTCAGCAAAAGCAACGTCGGTCGGAATTTTCGGGCTGAGATTGTGACAGATCATGGTCATGTCGAACAATTCAGCCTGCGAGTTGATACCATAAGGCAGCGTCGGATTGGTCGAACTAGGCAACACATTGGACTGACCGGCTACGCGGATAATATCAGGTGCGTGACCACCACCAGCACCCTCTGTGTGGTAGGTGTGGATTGTGCGGCCTTCAAAAGCGGCAATGGTATTTTCAACGAAACCAGCTTCGTTCAATGTATCAGTATGGATACAAACCTGAATGTCATATTGGTCAGCGACACCAAGTGCTGCACGGATTGTTGCCGGTGTGCTGCCCCAGTCTTCATGGATTTTAAGACCGGCAACACCGGCGCGAATTTGTTCTTCCATTGGCAGAGCGGCAGAAACGTTGCCCTTACCAAGAACACCCGCATTAACCGGCCATCCATCGAAAGAACGAAGCATCATTTCGACGTTCCAGGTACCAGGGGTGATCGTGGTACCATTGGTGCCATCGGTTGGCCCGATACCGCCACCAAAAACCGTCGTAATACCGTTGCTCAAAGCTGCCTGCGCCTGCTGCGGTGAAATATAGTGCACATGCGCATCCATACCACCGGCAGTGAGGATCAAATGTTCGCCGGAGATCGCATCAGTTGCAGCACCAAGCGCAAGTCCTGGAGTAACGCCGTCCATAATTGCCGGATTACCAGCTTTACCAATACCACAGATCAGGCCATTTTTAACGCCGACATCCGCTTTGATAACACCCAGTTTAGCATCAACGATTGTCACGTTGGTTATGATAAGATCGGGCGCACCGGCAGCACTGGTCAATTCATTGTCGTAGCCCATGCCGTCACGCAAGGTCTTGCCACCACCGTAAACAGCCTCTTCACCATAAATGCGCAGATCTTTTTCAATTTCGATATAAAGATCGGTATCAGCAAGACGAATTTTATCGCCAGTCGTTGGACCATAAAGATCCGAATATTGCTTTCTGGAAATTTTAACCATGTCAAAAACCTGTTCGCTAGTATGTTTAAGGGAGCTGCTTACGGCTTATTTTTAAAACCGTACATTTCAACGCGCCCCATCGCATCGGCCAGGCGAGGACGGGCATCATTGTAGCTTTCATCTCCAACCCAGCCATCGACCAGATTATTGAAGCCAATGACACGCTGCTTACCTTGATAAGGAACCAGAACGACTTCTTTTTCGTCACCCGGCTCAAAGCGCAATGCAGTCGTTGCAGGAATATTCAAACGTTTACCAAAGGCCTGCATACGATCAAATTCAAGGTCATGGTTTACTTCGAAAAAATGGAAATGCGACCCGACCTGAATAGGCCGGTCACCGGTATTACGTACTTTAATCGTTACTGTTGGATAGCCAGCATTAATCTCGATATCGCCTTCAGCGAGAAGTAAGCCGCCAACCGGCACTTTAGGTGTATCTGCAGCCATAATGTTAACTCCCTGAGGACTATTGGATCGGATCATGAACAGTAATCAAACGGCTACCATCAGTAAAAACGGCCTCGACCTGGACATAAGGTATCATTTCAACAACACCTTCCATCACATCATCTCTGGTGATGGCTTTACGAGCCAAATCCATAACCTGCTCAACAGTTTTACCTTCACGGGCACCTTCAAGCGCAGCCGTTGCAATCAGAGAAACAGTTTCAGGATGGTTGAGCTTGAGGCCTTTATCTTTACGTGCCTGCGCTACCTGAGCAAGCGTGTAAATCATAAGCTTATCAATCTCGCGCGGGGTAAAATGCATTGAGAACCTCCTTAGTAACACCCTAAGTGAACCGGGCCATAATAAAACGCAACTTATGTAACTAACAAGAAACATACTATATTGATAATATCAATATAGCCTATTTGAAATTCATAAAAATAATAAAATCAACAATATCAATGCATTAACATAACGATAACATCAATGCAACAAACTATTATCATCATGTAATCCAATATATCCAAAATCCAGCCATCACCATTGAAAGCATAGTAACAACTGCACCGGCACGGAAAAACTCTATAAAAGATATTTTGATACCAGCTGAAGATGCATGCTCGACAGTAATAATTCCTGCCAAGCTACCGAAAATAATCAAATTACTTGAAAACCCGGTCCCCAAAACCAAAGCTGCGCCCAAAGCATCAACATCTATGGACGTGTTTATATAAGGCACAAGTAACATAACGGCAGGATTGTTCCCAACCAGATTGCTCAAAATCCCGCCAACTAAATACAAAGACAACGGATCATTTAAATCAAGCCCCATAGAGCGCAAATGACCAAGTAAATCCTGAGGCAAACCTGTTTTTGCAATCGCAGCATTGACCACGAACAATCCGGATATCAACAATAAAAGATCGATATCAACTTCTTTCAGCACATCTTTTGACGATATTTTTCGGCTGATCAACAAAACGCTTGCTGCGGCCAGGGCTATAATCTCATGTGGCCAATCACTGAAAACAAAAGCTAATATAACAGCAAAAGTAACGATCAAAGCCTTTGCCATTTCCAATCTATCAAGTTCCGGCTGCTTTAATATTGGCTTATCTGTTTTTGCCATATTCGGAAGTTGCCAACGTCCTCGATAAATTAATACGATAGCCCCCCATACAATCGGAAGTGATAATAATGCAGGAACCGCTGCTGCTTTAAGAAAATTGTTGAAAGACATTCCAAGTGTCTGTGCCGCTATCATATTTTGCGGACTACCTATTAATGTCGAGGTAGAGCCCGTGTTAACGGCAAAGCAAAATGCCAGCAAAAATGGTACCGGATTGAGTGAGCGAACCATTGTGACTGAAATCAAAAGCGGCACCATCGCTACAGCGACAACATCTTTGGTTAATATTGAAGACAATACAGCGCCCACAATAATGAAAACAGCAACCAGAAATGAGGGCTTAATATCCAAAGTCGCTAACTTCATTGATGCCCAGCCATAAAATCCGGAAATAGCGAACGTAGATGAAACGACCATAAGACCAAATAATAATCCTATTGTGGTATAATCAATAGCGATCCAGGCTTCTTTCCCGCTTATGCTGCCGATCACGATCATTGCCAACATGCCAACGACAGCCGCACCTGTACGATCGACCTTAAACCCCGGTAAAATCCCTAGCCCCATGACGAGGTAAACAAGGATAAATACTAAAAGGGTCTGATCCATTACTGTATAGCCTTACATATGAAAAATGATTGTGCCTGATGTTAATCGAGGCGCCTCTTCATGAATAGATCGATTTATTATTAAAATTGTATTTTTAATAATAAAATATAGCATAGACTGATAGCATCTTTGCCATGACATATCTAACATGAAAACAGGACAATCCTTTCCTAAACGAAAATATCCGCATGAACAGGACAAAAGAGGCTCTGAAATAATGCAGCGCATTACAATCACAATGGATGAAGACCTTGTGGATCAACTCGATGAAATGATTGAACTCAAAGGATATAGCAATCGTTCGGAAGCATTGCGGGATCTTGCCCGGGAGGGGATGAAGAACTACCGCGTTAAAAATGATCAACTAAGTGACTGCATCGGAGTTCTCAGTTATATATATGATCATGAAGCCAGAGAACTTGCTAAACGGCTGACTGCAACACATCATGAGCACCATAATTTGACCGTTGCCTCCATGCATATACATCTGGACAAAGATTATTGCCTCGAGGTCAGCTTATTGCGTGGGGGGGTCAAAGACGTCAAACATTTTTCAGATCTAATCACCTCGCAGCGTGCGGTTGTACATGGTGAATTAGCAATTATTCCTGTCAATAAATAACAATCCTGATTAAAATCACATATCTGACGATATAATTTAAAATCTGCCTGAACGTATAAAATTTGTCGGTCCAGTCTTTTAAATTACATCAAAAAATTACACTATAAAATCGGAACAAACAGACTCGAAATGCAGACATCATTACTTTGATGATGTAATTTTAAAAAACAGATCAAAAATATCGACCATAAAAATCACTCGTAAACAGGTCTAGTGTATATGTTGTATCAACCAGCGCATTGGCTTTACAATCTGTCTAAAAAAGCACCAAAGACAGATTTACCATGGCGCCAATCTCTACGCCTTGCGCTTGTTACAAGTATTCCACTGCTTATAGGTTTTTTAACAGGCGATTTAACCCCGACGATTCTTATCTGTCTTGGTGGTTTTCTAACAACATTATCTCTTACCAATGCCCCCTACCATACTTGTTTCCATCGTCTGACGATCATATTGCCTTTTGGTATGGCCGGTTATTTTTTAGGTGGTCTATTGGCCGCTCATGGCCTTTGGACAATCGCCGGAATTGTATTGATCTCGTTTATATCAGGTCTCATCAGCAGTTATGGCGCAGTCTTCGCTTTAGGTTGTATGCAACTACTTATCATGACTGTTGTATCTGCTCACGCAGCTCCCACAGCCGGTATTTGGGTCATGCCGGCATTCTTTCTATTGGGTGGCGTTCTATCGGCTATATTATTAAAAATTGAATCCAAATTATTCCCCAACAGACCTGAAATAGAACTCCTTTCAAAACTTTTAAAAAACCTTTCTGAATTCGCCAATATATCTGCCGACAAAAACAGCGAAGAAAAGGCCATCAGAAAAGCACAAAGTGATGTTTTGCAAGCGCAACTTGCTGCTTATCAGGCTCTTATCCATACGCAATCCCAGCAAGACGGACGCACACAAAGTGAAACACAAATCGCCGAAATATTGGCGATAACTGACCGCCTTACTGCACTCATTGCAAGCCGTACATATGATACAGCAATACTTAAACAAGTAACAGGCTGGCTCAATCAAATGAGCGCGTCTGTTACTTTAAAAATTAAGATCGATGTACCGGAAAAGCTTCAGCATGATAATAACTCGCTGCTCTATAATTTGAATAGCTTGAACGAAATTCTTTATCAATACGGCACCAAAACACCGGATGATTATCTGCTTTCCTTTTCAAAGCTGATGAAATCCTCAAAAACAATGCTTTATAATTTCAAGGCAAATTTAATATTTGGCCGCCATGTTGTTAATAATGCTCTGCGTTTAAGTTTCTGCATGCTGCTGGCACTCATTGCAGAGCACATTGTACCCGGGCAACGCTCTTACTGGCTGCCGCTCACTGTGGCAGTAATCATGAAATCTGATGCAGGCTCCATTTATGTTCGGGCTGTACATCGAAGTCTGGGCACAATCGTCGGTGTTATTGTAGCGATTGCAGTCTTTGCTATTTTTCCAAAAAATATCAGTTTGGTGGCTGTTGTATTTGTTTTCAGCCTGACGATACCTTGGGCAGGAGCAAAAAGTTATGCTTGGCAATGTGCCGTCATGACTCCTCTCATTCTTATCCTAATCGACCTTTTAGTACCAGGACCAACCGCGAATTACGGGCTGCAACGTATGGCAGATACTCTTATGGGAGCTGGCGTTGTACTCTTTTTTGGTTATTGGATTTGGCCGAAAACCGCGCCCTCATCTATTCGTAAAGAATTTTCAGCCGTTCTAAAGTTGTTAGCTTCGTACTTAGAAAGAATTGAAATAACGTCTGCTGATAATAAATCCGATAAATCAGTAATTACTGACAGCGCAGATATCAGACAACAAGTATATAAAAATTTATCGGATTTAAGAAGTCATGTTCAACTGGCCTTGGCAGAACCTTCACCTGTCAGCGATGAAGCCCGCGCCTGGGTTCCGGCGATAGCCGCGGCAGAAAGAATAGCAGATGGCATTACAACATTTGCGAGTTTATCTGATCAAAAACAGACAGCCACCAACATAAAAGATCTACAACAAACCATACAGGTTCTGCAATCTTTAATACAGAAAAATAATACTATAGAAACCAAAGTTGCTGATAGAGTTGCACCACCTCTGGCAAATGCAGCATCCAAAATTCTATTCGACATTCAAGAAAATGCATTCAGCATTCGTCAGCTGACAGTGAATAATCGCGTCCAGCCAGCATAAAATATTCAGCATAAAAATCATTCGGTCATTTAGATGACCGAATGAAAAAATACCATAGCACAATGCGATGGTCTGGATGGCGTGTCAAAAGACCTAATATCTTGTGCTCCGCACTCTCTTTGCATGTTGGTAAGTTTTTCCCGACAATCTGTTTCCGGTATCGTATCAGCTGCGTTTCAAAAAATGCGAAAGATGCAAATATCCTGCAACCGGCCAGTGGACTTGATGTGGTGGACGGCCTCCTGATCCGCTTTTGTGCGATAGTGTGGTTGTTTTTAAAAGCCACCAAGGAGA
>NZ_JBHEEH010000024.1:0-22539 GCF_041929845.1 Paenochrobactrum pullorum | reverse complement strand
CTCGCCCATTCCGTCTTGCTGACTTCGTCAAACCAGGCATCGAGTGCAGCCTTTACGGCCGGCTGCTCTTTCTGCCCCGTGAGGCTTTCGACAAATTCGCGCAAAGTACGGCGGGCAATAATCCTCATCTGCCACCTATAGCATGGGACCAAAACGGTCACAAGAGAAAACTGCATCAGCCCGGCCCAGGGAGTCTGCGCCGGGTGAAACTCACGTTCATGTCAGTAGCCAGAGTGGCCAGCTGTTAGGCGTCTTGGCGGAGACAGAGACTACTTGTGGAGCTGTTTCCGTGTCATGCGTTCCAGCGCGATCTTCCGCTCGAACTGCTCGCGGGCGATCTGGCGGCCGATTAACCGAGCGATTGACTGGATCGCTGCGTCGGTGCGGGCAAGATCGTTCCGTCCCATTTCCTGTCTGGTCGAGGGCGATATTACCTTGATGCTGATCCGGTCCCGTTTAACTGCCATAGTCTCCATAATTCCATGCCCGGAAAGGGCAGGGGGCATCGAAGCGTGGAATGCCAAGCAAAGGAAGGTCTCGCGGCTCTCCGTACGGTGAATAGGATGCCTTGGAGTAGAAAAGGGATGGGTCACTCAGAGTCGGAGAGAGGGTGAGTGAGGCCCATATGCTCGATTCGTACTCGGTCGATTGGTCGTTTTTGACCCTGCGTAGACCTAGCTTGTAGGGCATTAAACGACCGCTATGCGCCAAAAATCGGTCGTTTGAACGAATTTGGCGCGATCTGTAAAGCTGTCGTTCGTTGCGTAACGTGCGAAGGACTATAGGGGCGGAAAGCGGACCTTCGCCGTACGTGTGAGAAGGTCACCGGTCGATCAAGGAAGCAGACGTTCGCTCGTGAATCTGCAGAGGAACCCACTTCAAATGACGCGCGGGACCTGCCGCGCCCAGAAGGCAACAGCCGCTGATGAACCGGTCGGCGCACTGTCCACCGAGAGCCGCTAAATCTGCTGAAAGCTTGCCAGCTACCTCAGCGCTGAATCGACCCCGGGCGATGCCGACCTAGTCACCTGAATCTGAAGTTCGGTTCATTGTTTTTTGGCAGAAACGCTTGACCGAAGCGAGGATTTGGTCGGCGGATTTGACCCACTTATATGGGGTGGGGTTTTCGTTGTGGATTTCGAAGAAGGCGTCAATGTCGGCTTCCAGTTCTGCGGTTGAACGATGTACGCCGCGCTGCAACTGCTTTCGTGTCAGTTCTGCGAACCACCGCTCTACCTGATTGATCCAGGATGCCGACGTTGGTGTGAAGTGAACATGCCAGTGTGGGCGGCGCGCGAGCCAGGCCTTGATCCTCGGCGTCTTGTGGGTCGCATAGTTGTCCATTACCAGATGCACGTCCGGCCCATTGGGCATTTCGGCGTCGATCCGCTTCAGGAAGTCAAGGAATTCAGTCGCCCGGTGACGCTTGTAGCAACGACCTATCACCGCCCTAGTGGCAATGTCGAGCGCGGCGAACAGCGATGTCGTGCCGTTGCGGACATAGGTATGGGTACGTCGTTCGGCGACACCTGGCGCCATGGGCAGCACAGGCTGCTCGAGATCCAATGCCTGGATTTGCGATTTCTCATCCACGCAGAGCACAATCGCCCGGTCTGGTGGCGACATATAGAGGCCGACGATGTCCTGAACTTTATCGACGAAGAGCGGATCAGAGGAAAGCTTGAATGTCTCGGCACGATGCGGCTGCAAGCCAAATGCGCTCCATATCCGACGGATGGTGGTATGCGAGAGGCTGCTGTTAGCTGCCATCGAACGAATGGACCAGTGCGTGGCATCCTTGGGAGTGGTGTTCAATGTACGCTCGACAACTTCAGCAACCTGAGCGTCTGAAACAGTTCGCGGTCGACCCGTACGATATTCATCTGTCAGCCCTTCAATGCCATCTTGCACGAACCGGCGGCGCCACTTGCCAACAGTGTGCTCGTGAACACCCAGGCGTTCGGCAATGTCCTTGCTTTGCAAACCCTGCGCGCACAGCAATATCATCCGGCATCGATCTGACAAGGAGCGTGGCGCTCTATGCCGACGCACCTGAGTTTCAAGGAAATTTCTATCTGCGTCACTCAGAACGATGACGTCCGCCTGCCGGCCAACCATTGGTCAAACTCCTGCACTTGTGATAGAAGAAGAACAAATGAAGCTTACTTTGGTTCCAGGTGACTAGCTGGAGATCTGATCTGAAATAGCGCGAACCGTATTACCGAGTAGATAGTAAAGGCGTTTGAGATAAGTAGCGGTCAGTAGGAACAACTCTGGACTTGACGCAATTGCGGATAAAAAATATACGTATATTTACTATTTGCTATCTAGAATCGAGTCATGTTTGCCTCCGAACTGAAATGGGCGACGGAACAGAGGTTCCAGTTTATCGAGTACCATGCCTTCTGGCTTGGTAGCCTGAACCGTGTCGACCTCACCTCGCATTTTGGTATCTCGATACCCCAAGCTTCCAAGGATATAGCAGCTTACCAATCGCTATACCCGGAAAACATCAAATACGATCACAGTGAGAAGCGGTACTTTGTGACCAAGGAGTTTGCGCCTCGCTTTATTGAGTTGAAACCAGATGTATTCCTCAATGGCCTGCTGAGAGAGGCAAATGATTGCAAAGAGACCGCACTGCTTCCAACTGAAGGTATCCCGGTTCCAAAACGGCTGATTGATCCGTTGGTGCTGCAATCTTTAACTGAGTGCATTGCAAACAATCAGTCGGTTGAGGTTCTTTATCAGTCGATGAGCCGCAGCAAACCTGATGCGATCTGGCGCCGTATCACACCCCACAGTTTTGCAACTGACGGGCTTCGTTGGCACACGAGGGCCTACTGTCACATCGACCAAAAATTCAAAGACTTTCTACTGTCAAGATGTCTGGGTTCCCGGCAGCCTGGCGCACCTGCCGCATCAGTGCATGACGATATTTTTTGGAACAAGTCTTTCGAGATTCGACTCATGCCCAATCCTGCGTTGTCCGCTTCGCAGAAGAAGGTAGTGGCAACCGATTACGGCATGACTGATGAGAGGCTTACAGTGTCCACCCGAATGGCCATGTTGTACTACTTTGAGAAGCGTTTGCGGTTGGACGTGGCGCATCTTATGAGCGATCCAGGTGAATACCCGGTGATCATTGAGAACAAGTCGGCTTTCGACGCCGCTGTCGAGGAGGCGACGAAATGACTGCCTCCAATTTCGACTTCCTAAAGGGCCACTGGCCAGAGATTGCTGTTCTCGGAGCAAGGGCTGAGAGCTACGTGATGCTCGATGCCCGAAGTGCGATCTTCAATCTTCGGCTTTTGGCAGAGAATCTCGTGAGGGACATCTATCAGGCACTTCAGCTGCCCAAGCCCGTCAGACCGACTCAAATAGACCTTCTTACCAACAGCCCCTTTACTGCCGTTGTACCGAAGGTCGTGCTGAACAAGCTGCATGCCATCAGAAAGTTCGGCAACAAAGCTGCGCACGGGGATGACGTTTCCCGGAATGACGCCCTATGGTTACTCAGGGAAGCTCACGATCTAAGCAAATGGGCCATCGTCAACTACCGCAAGGTCGATCACCGAACGCTGCCGGCCTTCGAGCAGCCAAAGCTGGAAAGCGTCGGCACCGAACAACAGCCGCTCACCCAGCAAGAGAAACAGACCCTACAGAAGCTGGCTGCTCAGGAAGAGCAAATAGCCACACTTCTGGCAGAGGTCGAAAAGTCCCGCGAGAAGGTTGAAGCAGCAGAGAAGAAGGCTGACGAACTTGCAAGCCTCGCCAAATCCGCTCAGCAGACGGCCGACATCCTCGAGTTCAACGAGGCGACGACACGCTCGCGCATCATTGACAACCTGATCGCCACTGCGGGATGGAATGTAGCAACCGGCGAAGCTTCGACGAATGAAGTCGTGAAGGAAATGGAGGTCGACGGACAACCTACTCCGTCAGGCAAAGGTTACGTTGACTATGTTCTGCTGGACGCGGACGGTTCGCCACTCGCTGTTATTGAAGCGAAGAAAACCTCCGTCGAACCGGAAATCGGTCGCAAGCAAGCGGTGCTGTATGCCGATGCTCTGGAGAAGAAGTACGGGCAGCGTCCGGTCATTTTCTACACCAATGGATACGACGTCTGGATGTGGGATGATGCAGCCGGGTATCCGCCGCGAAAGGTATTTGGCTACTATTCCAAGGACAGCCTTCAATATCTGGTCAAGTTCCAGCGCAAGAGCCGCAAGGATCTCAAGTCGCTGGTGCCGCAGGAGCGGATCGTCAACCGCCTTTATCAGATCGAGGCGATCAAACGCGTATCCGAGCGCTTTACCGACAAGCATCGCAAGGCACTGATCGTGCAAGCAACAGGTACCGGCAAGACGCGTGTAGCGATTGCACTTGCGGAACTTCTGATCCGCGCCGGATGGGCGAAGCGGGTGCTTTTCCTGTGCGACCGCAAGGAGCTCCGTAAACAGGCGAAGAACGCTTTCACTGATTTTCTCGATTCAGAGCCGATCCGTGTGGTCAATTCGCGCGTCAGCGGCGCTGCGACGGAGCGGATCTTTATCTCCACCTACCCGGCGATGTTGAAGGTGTACCAGTCCTTCGATGTCGGGTTCTTCGACTTGATCATCGCCGACGAGTCCCACCGCAGCATCTACAACATCTATGGCGACCTCTTTCACTATTTCGACAGCCTCCAGGTCGGGTTGACGGCGACCCCGGTCAATTTCGTGACACGGTCGACCTTTGGTCTGTTCAATTGCGAAGGCATGTTACCAACCTTCAGCTACGACCTGGAAGAGGCAGTTGGCGAGAAGCATCTCGTTCCCTTCGAGGTCATCGATCACACCACGCAGTTCCTGCGCGATGGGATCACGCTTGACGGCCTGACCCAGACCCAGATTGAGGAACTGGAAGCCCAGGGCGAAGATCCGAATGACTACGATTATTCCTCGGAACAGATCGACAAGGCCATCTACAATCGCGACACCAATCGCGTGATCATCCGCAATTTGATGGAAAACGGCATCCGAGATTCAAACGGCCAGACCATCGGCAAGACCATCATCTTTGCGCGCAATCACGAACACGCCATGCTGATGAGCCGACTGTTCGACGAGATGTATCCCCAATATGGCGGGAAGTTCTGCCAGGTGATCGACAATTATGACCCTCGCGCGGAAAGTCTGATCGACGACTTCAAGGGCACGGGTACCAACAGCGAGCTTACCATCGCCATTTCGGTGGACATGCTGGATACCGGAATCGATGTGCCGGAGATCGTGAACCTCGTCTTTGCCAAGCCGGTGCGCTCGCCGGTCAAGTTCTGGCAGATGGTGGGACGCGGCACACGGCTCTGCCCTGATCTGTTTGGCGCCGGCAAGGACAAGACGGTCTTCCGGATTTTCGACCACTGGGCCAACTTCAAACGTTTCGAAGAGGGGTACAAACCTGTCGAGCCGACGGTATCAAAATCACTGCTCCAGCAGCTGTTCGAACAGCGCATTCTACTAGCCGAAACAGCGCTGCAGAAAAGCGAAATCGCCGTCTTCGATCATGTGATCCAGTTGATCGCTGCCGACATCAACGCGCTCGATGAAAACACCGTCGCCGTCCGCGAAAAGTGGCGGGAGAAGCGCTCGACTGCCTCGCTTGAAAACCTGAAGCGGTTTGACCCCGGTACGGTGTCAGTCCTGCGACAGACCATTGCGCCACTAATGCAATGGCGCGATATCAGGGGCAAAGCCGAAGCGCATGCTTTCGACCTGCTCGTATGCAAGATCCAGATCGCGGTCCTGCACCAGTCCGCCGAGATTGCGGATTTGAAGATCGATTTCCTTGATCGGTTGGGCTCGCTCCAGATGCATCTCAACCCGGTCAGGGAAAAGGCTGAGGTTATCAAGAAGGCCAAGTCCGATGTCTTCTGGAATGGCGTGACGGTGATGGGCCTTGAAGCCGTGCGTGAACCGCTGCGCAGCATCATGATCTATCGCGACCGCCAGAAGCCCGGCGGCAATGGCCCCAAGATCATCGACATCACCGAAGATGCGAGCCTTGTGCAGTCCTCACGCCGCAGCGCCTCGCTTAAGACCGTGGACATGGCCGCCTATGAGCAGCTGGTTGAAGCCGAACTGAAGAAGCACTTCGAGACCAATCCGACGCTGAAGAAAATCCGCGCTGGCGAGGCGGTGACATCTGAGGACCTCAACGCAATCATATCGCTGGTCTTGACCCAGAATCCCGATGTCAGCCGCAGCGCGCTGGAGGATTTTTTTGCTTCCACCACGTTGCCGCTCGACATTACCATTCGCAAGATGGTCGGGCTCGAAGAACAGGCCGTGAAGGAAAAGTTTTCGGCTTTTGTACTGGGGCATCCCGAACTGACCGCCAAGCAGACGCGCTTCCTGGCACTGCTGCAAAACCACATCATCAAATTCGGTTTCATCACCATCGACCGGCTCTATGACCAGCCTTTCACGGTTGTGGATGCCGATGGTCCGGAGGGCATTTTCGACAAACCCGATGATATCGATCAATTGATGAAAATCGTGAATCTCTTTGCTCCCGCGCCGAAAGGCGACGGCGGAGCTGAAACATCCCAAGGAAAACTGCACTGATGGTCACCGGTGAACTTAAAAAGAAGATCGATGCGCTCTGGACCGAGTTCTGGACCGGCGGCATCACCAACCCGCTGACGGTAATCGAGCAGATCACCTTCCTGATTTTCGTGCGCCTGCTCGACGTGAACGAGGCCCGTGACGAAAACCGCATGAGGCGCAGCGGTACGGAGTTCAAGCGCCGGTTCTCGGCGGACGAGCAGGAGCTGCGCTGGTCGCAGTTCCGCCATTTGGGCGCTGACGAGATGCTGCCGCTGGTGCGTGACCGGGTCTTCCCGCATTTCCGCAAGGCTTCCGTCGGCACTACCTTCGCCGAGTTCATGAAGGACGCCCAGCTGATGATCCAGAAGCCCAGCCTTCTGGTGAAGGCCGTCAACATGATCAACGACCTGCCGCTGACGGTGGGCGATACCAAGGGCGACCTCTATGAATACCTGCTCGGCAAGCTGACCACGGCGGGTATCAACGGCCAGTTCCGTACGCCACGTCACATCATCCGCCTGATGGTGGATATGCTGGAGCCAAATCCCACCGACGTGATGTCCGATCCGGCCTGCGGCACAGGCGGCTTTCTGGTCGAGACGATGAACTATCTTCTCGAAAACCACACCTCACCCGAGGCGGTGATCGAGGAGACCGATCCCGAAACCGGTAAGACCGAGAAGATTTTCACTGGTGATCTGCTCGAAGACCATTGGAACCACATCCGCAACGACATGTTCCACGGCTTCGATTTCGACGCCACCATGCTGCGCATTGCCGCCATGAACATGATGCTGCATGGCGTCGACAATCCCGACATCCATTACCAGGACACGCTGAGCAACAGCTTCCCGGAGCGCTTTCCCAAATCCGCCAGCCAAGGCTTCGACATTGTCCTCGCCAATCCGCCCTTCAAGGGTTCGCTCGATTTCGAGGATGTCCATGCCGGGCTTCTGCGGCAGGTGAAGACGAAGAAGACGGAACTGCTGTTCCTGGTGCTGATCCTGCGCATGCTGAAAACCGGCGGGCGCTCAGCCACCATTGTGCCCGATGGCGTGCTTTTCGGCTCGTCCACCGCCCATGTGGCGCTGAGAAAGCTCCTGCTCGACCACAACCAGCTGGAAGCTGTGATCTCGCTGCCGTCGGGCGTGTTCAAGCCCTATGCGGGTGTGTCCACCGGCATCTTGGTCTTCACCAAAGGCGGGCGCACCGATGATGTCTTTTTCTACGATGTGGAGGCGGACGGTTTCTCACTCGACGACAAGCGCGATCCGATCGAGGCAAATGACCTGCCCAATTGCATCGCGGCGTGGCGGGACCGCGATCCGAAACGCGACACGGACCGGACGCAAAAGGCCTTCTTTGTTCCGGCCAATGACATCCGAGAAGCGAATTACGACCTCTCGCTCTCCAAATATAAGGAGCGCATCTATGAGGAGCAGAAATACGATCCGCCGAAGCTCATCCTAGAGCGGATGAAGACTCTGAATGACGACATCGCCAAAGACCTCGCCGAACTTGAGGGGATGTTGGGATGACTGCGACTGAGCAGCTTGGGCAAGTCTTCAAAATCAGCAAAGGCAAAAAGGCGGCAAAGGTCATCGATGAGCCGAATGCTGGCACATTGCCCTATATTCAAATTGATGAGGTCAGGGGAACCCGGCCTTCAAAGTATGTAATTGATCCCAAGGCAGTCGAGGTAACGGAAGACGACCTTTGTATCGTTTGGGACGGGGCGAATGCTGGAACTGTTGGCTACGGAGTGAAAGGGGCGATCGGCAGCACAGTGGCCCGGATGCGCCTGAAGCAACCTGAAAAATGGGAACCCAGATTTCTTGGCCGGTTGCTAGGATCAAAATTCCAAGAACTGAACGATCAGGCGCAAGCTCGCGGTGCAACAATTCCTCACGTCGACAAGGCTAAACTCGAAGAGATCGTATTCCCGAAAATTCATCGAGACGAACAACGCCGGATTGCGGCAATCCTCGACAAGGCCGATGCCATCCGCCGCAAACGCCAGCAGGCCCTCGACCTCGCCGATGATTTTCTGAAGTCGGCCTATGTGCATTTGGTTGGGCACCGCAATCCCGCTTACGCTGAGTGGATGCCTGAAACAATCGAGAAGCTTGCGCAGGACAAGAAGGGCGCAATCAGATCAGGTCCTTTTGGCAGCGCGCTTCTTCACAGCGAGTTCGTCGACGAAGGGGTCGCAGTTCTGGGAATCGACAATGCTGTGCAAAACCAATTCGCGTGGGGACAGCGCCGGTTCATCACCGAAGAGAAGTACGAAGAGTTGCGCCGGTATCGAGTTTTTCCTGGTGACGTGATCATCACGATCATGGGGACCACGGGAAGGTCAGCGGTTGTCCAGGACGACATTCCAGAAGCAATCACAACGAAGCATCTTGCTTCAATAACTTGCGACACATCCAAGATTTTGCCCGAAGTGCTGTCCTTCGCAATCCACTCCGATCCGATGATCATCCGCCAGATCAAACAGCACAACAAAGGCGCGATCATGGATGGACTGAATCTCGGGATTATCAAGCAACTTGTTCTTCCGAAGCCCCCAATGAAACTCCAACAGAGGTTCGCCGAAGCGCTTCGCAGCGTGTCGAAACACAGAAAACAAATTAGTGCCGAGCTCGGCGATGGAACCGAATTATTCGCCTCTCTTTCACAACGAGCATTCCGGGGGGAGCTATGAGCGATCTGAAACTCTTCCGGATCGTTGGCACGGATGTCTGCGAAGTTCATGGCACCTCGCTGGCGCTGGAAAAATCGCTGCAGACGTTGATCGAGCAGAACCTGGAGACCTTTCTCGGCGTCCGCTTCCTGGCGTCGGAGTTTTCCACCGGCCGCGACCATGGCGGGCGGATGGACACGCTCGGCATTGATGAGAATTCCTGCCCCGTCATCATCGAATACAAGCGTTCCTCCAACATGAACGTCATCAACCAGGGCCTGTTCTATCTCGACTGGCTTGTGACGCATCGCGGCGATTTCGAGATGCTGGTGCTGAAGAAATTCGGCGAGAAGGCCGCGCAATCGGTCGAGTGGTCATCGCCGCGCCTGATCTGCATCGCCGGTGATTTTTCCCGCTATGACGAGCACGCCATCAAGCAGATGAACCGCAACATCGAACTCATCCGCTATGTGAAGTTCGATGACGACCTGCTGCTGCTCGAACAGGTCAATGCCGTTTCCGCCCCGCTGAATGGCACGGTCGCCAGCGACAAATCGGAGACCGAAGCCGGGACCGGGCAGAAGATCAAATACACGACCATCTCCCAATCCCTCGACAAGGCGGATGCCGCACTGCGCAACCTTTTCGACACAGTGAAGGAGCATCTGGAAGGGCTGGGCGACGATGTCCAGTTCAAGGCTCTGCGGTTCTATTTCGCCTTCAAACGGATCAAGAATTTCGCCTGTGTCGAGATCAAGACCCAGGAGCGCAAGCTGATCGTCCATGTGAAGGTCGATCCCGACACCATCACGCTGGAAGACGGATTTACCCGCGACGTGCGCACTATCGGCCATTTTGGCACCGGCGATCTGGAAATCACCATCCGCTCGATGGACGATTTCGAAAAGGCCAAGCCGCTGTTCGACCGCAGCTATGAAAATGCGTGAGGTGGTGTGATGGCTGAACTCCACACGCTCACCCTTCCTGGCCCGATGCTTCAACGCGGGTTCTGGCTCTATGTTTGGCGGATTGATACGCTGAGGGGTGAGCGCCTTTATGTTGGTCGCACCGGGGACAACAGCAGCCCCTATGCCACTGCGCCCTACACGCGGATGGGCCAACACCTCGGCTTCATAAAGGCATCAAACAGTCTTCGCCGCTTGCTGACAGAACAAGGCATCGAACCGGAGCAATGTGCCCAGTTCGATCTGGTATCCTATGGGCCGATTTTCCCCGAGATTGGGAAAACCGAGGAGCAAGAACACGGCGAGCAGATGGAACTGCACAAGCCCGTTCGCGACCGCATGGCGGCGCTGGAGCGAGACTTGCGCAACGCATTGGCTGATGCCGGCTATGACGTTCTGAACCTGGTGCGCAGCAAAGCGCAACCTGATCCGGACACATGGCGGGATGTGCTGGCAGCGTTTTCCGCCAACTTCCCCAAGCTGAAGGGAGGGGCAGTCAATGAGTGAGATCCCGATCTACAGCTTTGAAAAATGCCTGAAGATGGCAGGAGACAGGAAACACATCCTGCTTGGTAACGGTTTTAGCATTGCCTTGAAGCCGGACATTTTCAGCTACGGTTCACTTTATAGCAAGGCCGACTTTTCCACTGTCCCTAACGCCGCCGAAGTCTTCAAGGCGCTCTCGACACAGGATTTCGAGGCCGTGATCCGGCTACTCGTCGACATGGCCAAGGTCTTGAAGTGTTACAAGGACACCTCGCCGGAACTTGTCGAACAGATCGAGAGGGACGCAGCCTTGATCAAAACCATCCTTGCCGAAGCTATTGCTCGGAATCATCCGGACCGGCCCTATGACATCACAAATGAGCAGTATGCCGCCTGTCGCGCATTCCTCTCCCGTTTCGAACATATCTACACGCTGAATTACGATGTGCTACTTTACTGGGCGCTGAAGCATGATGAAGTCGATGAGCTTCACATCCGATGCGATGACGGGTTCCGTCATCCTGAAGGAAACGAGGGTGCTCCCTATGTTTCCTGGCAGGACAGTAACTCTCCGACCGTGCATTTCTTACACGGTGCCTTGCACATCTTCGACGCCGGGTACGAGATCACCAAATACACGTGGTCAAAGACCGATATTCCGATTGTCGAACAGGTTCGCTGCGCGCTCGATGAGGAGAAGTACCCCCTCTTCGTCGCGGAGGGACATAGCCAGGACAAGCTCGACAAGATTCTGCACAGCGCCTACCTGCACAAGGCGCTGAGGAGCTTCTCCAGCATAGGCGGATCGCTGTTTGTCTTCGGACATTCGTTCGATGACAATGACGATCACGTTCTGAAGAAAATCCCGGAGGGCAAGGTCACCGATCTCTGCGTTGGCCTTTATGGCGATCCCAACTCTGCAGACAACAAGCGGATCATCACCAAGGCATTCAGCTTCATGGACTTCCGCGCTGAATCTGGCAGGAAGAACAAGCTCAATGTCCACTTCTTTGACGTTGGCACGGCAAGGGTGTGGGGATGAGGCTGGACAAGATCACTCGTGAAAACCGCCAGGTTTGGGTGCGCGCCTTCTACGGCTTCAACCCGGAAGAGGCTGGATATATCGGCTTCACGCACGAAGCCCAGCGCGAAGACATGCTGAGCAAGATGAAGGACGGTGATCTTGTCCTCATTTATGGCGCTGTGGACTCTCTCACCGACGCCGATCTGCAGAGGCAGGCCTTCGGGTTCATGGAGGTTGTGCGGGAGCGATGCCATGACGTGGACCGCCAGAATGAAGAATCAAAAATATGGAAGCTAGATCATGGCTTTCAGGACCGGTGGACCTATGGAATAAAAGTTGTCCGTGCTTGGCGCATCTCGAACCGGGTTCACATCAAGACCATTGCTCCCAAAGCGTATGATCAGAAAAAGCGGTTTGAGAGGACGACCAAAGCCGTCCTGCTAGAACCGGACGAAAAGCGCTGGGCGCTCAGTCATCACGTCCGGCAGGTGAATGTCTTTGGTGAACCGGCCATCGCGGCGGATGACCTCGTCAGCGCCTACATGGATGATGTGCTCACGCCATCAAAGGGTATTCTTCCGAGCTTCGGGGACAGCACCTCAACGCATGAAGATGGCGAGAACTACCTCTACCTGATGAAATTGTCAGCCAATGCGGAAGCGCTGCTTGGAAAAGCGGGCCCCCATGTCGGCAAGGCTCTGGTGAAGGTCGGCAGATCGAATGATCCGAACCGGCGTTTGAAAGAAGTCAATGGCGGTTTTCCAGTGTGCGCAGTTTGCCGGTGGGAACTTAAACATAACCAGCCATTTGAAGACGGCGAAACCGCTCATAACCACGAGACCGAGTTAAAGGAGAGTTTTGCCATGGAATTCACGTCTCAGGCGGGCGAGTTCTACACTGGCGAGTGGTCCGCGATGGAGCGGGCTTTCCAAACCTTCTGTTTTTCCAAGATACCGAAAATTCTCGCTGCGGCCGGCAAGGCTAAAGGAGTGAAATAGCAAATGAGATTGTCATGCGACTGAGCCGGATCGAGATCGAAAATTTCAAGGGTGTTGGCGTCAGGCAGGTCATTGAGCTGCGCCCAATCACGCTGTTGTTCGGCCCCAATAGTGCGGGCAAGAGCACTATCCTTCAAGCGTTGCATTATGTTCGCGAGATTCTGGAGAGGAAGAACCCCGATCCGGACCAGACAATTGCGGGCGGTCTGATTGATCTCGGCGGCTTCAAGAACTTGATCCACAATCATGATCTATCGAAGTCGATGACGATCAAATTGGTCATCGATTTGTCGGACGATCAGGGCAACGAATGGCTGCCGATCAACAACGGAAACTCGCTCGATGATCCAGAGTTTGAGAATCTTCGCATCCGGTACATCGTCGGTGAGAATACCGATCTGAAGGAATATGCCGTTGTCCAGAAGATCGGTGTCTCCCTGCAGATTCAATGGAGCGACCTGATCAATGCGTCTTACGTTTCGGCTCTGACTGTCGAGATGGACGGTGAACAAATCGCCACGATCAAGTCCCCTCCACAGCCCGGTCAGGCTCAGCTCACCGAGTTCAACTTACAGCATCCACTGCTGCTGCAGTATATGGACGCCGATGAAGAGCCTTCTCAGGACAAGAATGAGAACGACCCACTTGGCACCAAACTGGGTATCGAGATTTGGGAGCTTTCCCGTGACATGGCCAGATCCACGGACTTGAAACGTGTCAGTGAGTTTCGCATCGCTGCTGCATCCGTCATTGGCGCTCTGCCGGATATCAACAAGCCTTGGACCTTGGAACTGCGCGATCCGGAACCGAAGAAGCTGGAACTGGAGGGCAGCACGCCTCGCGTTCGCGACCTGTCTGCATTGCTCGACGAGTTGCTGCTTGGGCCACTGCGCATTGCACGCGACTACCTTTCGCAGATGACCTATATCGGTCCGCTAAGGGCATTCCACCCAGGGCTTTCCGGCCCCAGGGTTCACCGGATGAGGGGCGTTGGGCACAGGGGCTCGCAGCGTGGGACCTTCTCTATTCGGACACCAAGGGCAAATTGCTTAGCGAAGTGAATGCCTGGCTCAGTGGTGAGGACGGTCTGGGGACCAATTACGAAATAGCGAAGTCGGAATATTTGGAAATACCGGTCTCGAGCCGTATCGATCAGTTATTCAAGCGTGGCATAAACGAAGACGACATCGGAGAACTGCAGGAAGAGTTTCAGAAACTGGGGACGCGAACCGAGATTGTTTTGCGTGACGCGGTGAAGTTCATTAATGTTGCCCCAAGCGATGTGGGTGTTGGCATCTCCCAGATGATCCCTGTCATCGTTGCTTGCCTTCGCGACAGGGATGGAATCCTGGCAATTGAGCAGCCCGAGCTTCACATCCATCCGGCAATTCAGGTCGGAGTTGGGGATCTTTTCATTCATGCGGTGATGCCGGGTGAACAGTCTTTCGGTTCAGGCAAAACGCTTCTGGTCGAAACCCACAGCGAGCACATCATGCTGCGGCTGCTGAGAAGAGTCCGGGAAACCACAGAGGGTCAACTACCACCGGGAGTGATTTCGCTCACGCCCAGCGATCTCTCCGTGATTTACGTCGAGAGCACGCCGGACGATGTCCTCTTTCGCCAGCTTCGCGTGGACAGTGACGGTGATTTTGCCGACCGCTGGCCGAATGGGTTCTTCGCGGAACGTGCGGAGGAACTGTTCTAATGTTGGCGGAATACGCGGTAGAACCGGAAGCAATTGGATCAGATTGGAAAAACTTCAAGGACCTAATTGATCGGTTCGGGTCGGACAAGGGCCGGCTGATTTCTCGATTTCCCAGCAAATGGGAAAAGAAAGTAGTTCAAGCTGCAAAAGCCGCCGGGGTTCCTGAGGTGCGGATGTTGAGCATTGTCGAGCGCCTACGCAACGAAAAGCATAAGGTGGCGGATTTTTGTCGAGATTACGATCATGCATTAGATTGGATCGGCAACGCACTTCGGGAACATGGCGAGCGACCGTCTCGAGCCATAATCTGCGAGTCCGACGCTAGTGGATGCCGTGAGGTACTGAAGCCTGACGATTGTGCGGACGCTGAGCCTTTAATGAGAGCGCCTCTCAGCCAAGATATCACAAGGGTTCCAGCCGATATCGCTGCTCCACTAATCATGCTTGCAGCGGCGGCAAGAGAGATCGATCTCGTAGATCCGTTTTTCGATCTGCGAGGGTCAAATGGCGACTATCAAAGCCCGCTTATGGTTCTGCTTGCTGGGCTTGCGGCGATACCCGTGTCTCCCAGGACGTTAAGAATACACTTTCGTACGCACCCTTCGCGACCACCCACTCAAATGCTCGCACGAGACAGTGCGGCTCGTACTGCAGGCGCGATACCTCCCGGATTTACGGTCGAGCTTTACGAATGGGAGCAAATCCAAGGCGGCGAAGACCTGCATGATCGCTTTTTTCTCACGGACGTCGGAGGGGCAATGATTGGCGCGGGTTTCGCAGCAGCCGGAGGCGCTGAGACCGCTAGTTTTTCACTGCTTGATTATGCACATGTGCAGCAATTGCGAAGCCGTTTCACGTCCGGCTCAACTATTTACAGGCAGGTTGGTTCGACCGTTTGTCTCCATGCAGACGGCAGCACCGAGCTAGTTTAGAGCCCAATCTCACCTCTAAATCCCTCTGACCTGGCAGTGGGGGGAAATACTCCTCTAGATGTACCATCCGTGAAATTCCCGCGCTTAGGCACGAACGACCGGTTTGTGAAGGTGCATCGCAGCGTAGATTCTATAGCGCAATGTCGGCAGTGGGCCGGATGTGCTCGACAATCGAACGTAAGCGGTGTTTTCTCCCCACCTTGTTCCTTCCCTTTTGATTTGTGATGGACTTTTCATGGATTACTTAAGGGAGTTTCCCCATGGGGACTACGGTGGAGTTTCTCACCCCAGAGAAGAGCTTGGGCGGGGGCCGTCATAAATGGACGCCGGAATTCAAGGCCAGACTTGTTTCAGAAGCGCTGCGGCCTGGTGTCCGTGTTGTTGATGTCGCGCAACGCTATGGTGTACGGGCAAACCGTTTATCGATGTGGCGAACGCTGGCTAAGCATGGCCAACTGGTTTTACCCGCGCGAGAAAAGGAAATTGAATTCGCAGGACTTGTGATCAGCGATACCGTTTGCGAACAAGCTGGCGTAGATCAAAGCCGGCCGGAGATAAGCATCGGTCCCGTGACGGTTCGGCTCGAAGCAGGCGCATCGGTTGCCCGTATTGTTGCAGTCGCACGTGGATTGACGGTTCCAGCATGATCTTTCCTTCCAATCGCGTTCGGATCATGGTGGCAACAAAACCTGTCGACTTTCGTAAAGGCCATGATGGTCTGGCATCACTGGTGAAGAATGAATTGCGCAAGGATCCGTTCACAGGAACTGTATTTGTCTTCCGCTCGCGCAAAGCAGATCGGTTAAAGCTGATCTACTGGGACGGAAGCGGGATGGTTCTGGCTTATAAACGTATGGAAGCCCATACATTCAGCTGGCCGGAGATCCGGGATGGGCTGATGTCATTGAACCATGCGCAGTTCGAAGCCTTGTTTTCAGGGCTCGACTGGCGGCGTGTGCGTGCTGTGGAGACACGAGCGCCGGTGACTGTTTGAGTGACAACGGATAGCTGCGGCAAGGTGACTCTGACGACAAATTCATCAAGCAAATCAAGGCCGAATTTGGTAAGTTTTGCCAATGTTGAACGCTGCCGATCTCCCAAATGATATTGCTGAATTGAAAGCGATGCTGATCGCAGCAACTGCGCTCGGGCTAAGCAAAGACGACCGCATTGAACGGCTGGAAAAGCTTGTTGCGTCTTTCAAACAGACCGCATATGGGCGCAAGTCAGAGAAAAGCAATCCTGAGCAGTTCGATCTGGCACTGGAAGATCTGGAAGCCGCGATCGCCGCCATTCATACTGAGGATGAAGCGGATACACCTTCAGATAAACGAATATCCAAACCGCGTTCCATCAATCGTGGTTCTCTGCCAAAGCATCTTCCGCGTATTGATGAAGTGATTGAGCCGGAAAGCCTGATCTGCGTCTGCGGTGGGTGTCTGCATTGTATTGGCGAAGATGTTTCTGAACGATTGGATGTGATCCCTGCTCAGTTCCGTGTCATTGTCACGCATCGTCCAAAATATGCATGCCGCGCCTGTACGGATGGTGTTGTGCAAGCACCAGCTCCAGCCCGACTAATCCCGTCAGGTTTGCCAACAGAGACAACTGTCGCCCATGTGCTGGTATCCAAATATGCCGACCATTTACCTTTGTATCGTCAAGCCCAGATTATGGCGCGTCAGGGCGTAGATATTGATCGCTCTACGCTGGCCGACTGGGTCGGACGGGCAGCTTACGAATTACGACCTGTTTTTGATGCGCTGATTAGTGATCTCAAGCATTCCAACAAACTCTTTATGGATGAAACGCGTGCACCGGTGCTTGATCCGGGATCTGGCAAGACTAAAACAGGCTACTTCTGGGCTTTGGCACGTGATGATCGACCATGGGCCACCTATGCAGGCAGCAATGCACCGCCTGGTGTTGCCTTCACTTATGCGCCAGGACGGTCTGGACAATATGCTGAACAGATATTGCAGGGCTTTACAGGTATCCTACAAGTCGATGGCTATGCGGGTTACAATCGGCTGATCGCGCCAGAGCGTGTTGGCTCCAATATACAATTGGCTTACTGTTGGGCTCATGCGCGTCGCAAGCTTATTGAGATCACGCGCACAGGCACGTCCCCGATTGCAGAAGATGGTGTAAAACGGATCGGTGAACTTTAAAAATCGAGGCAGAGCTACACGGTCTCAACCCGCAAGCGCGCCTGACAGCCCGTCAGGCACAATCAAAGTCGCTGATCAATGACATGGAAACATGGCTTGCTCATCACCGTGCGCGCGTGTCTGCAAAAGCACCATTGGGCGAGGCGTTGAAATATATCGCCAAATACTGGGACGGCTTGTGCCTATTCCTGTCTGACGGCCGCGTTGAACTGGATAATAACAGTGTTGAACGAACAATCCGGCCGATTGCTCTCAACCGCAAGAATGCACTTTTTGCAGGCCATGAAGCAGGTGCTCATAATTGGGCTACGATCGCCTCGCTGATTGAGACCTGTAAACTAAATAACGTCGATCCGCAAAAATGGCTGACCCACGCGATCACTGCAATCGTCAATGGCCACAAACAAAGCCACATCGACCAACTCTTGCCATGGAATTATTCCGACAAGGTGTGATTGAAACACCGCTTACGAAAGACCTATGCCGAGATCTTCTGCAATCTCCTTACGGGTTCGACCGCTTGTCTCAGCAAGCCGCACTGCTGCTCGCTCAAATTCCTTCGTAAAATCTGCTCGCTTCGTCATGTAAGTTTCCTTTCAACTCAAGAAAACCTCTCCACTTTTACGAAGCAAGTCCAATGTGACATTGCGCTCTTTTTCGGAGATTGTCCCGTTTAGGGCACCTTCACGGACTATATGTATCATTTACTCCCCACAAAAAAAGTCCTGCTCAGCGCTATTTTTTGCCGAACAGCTTGTCCTTCACTCCGAATATGCTGTCGAGCGATATGCTTTTATTGGTTGGCGTGTCGGCCGGTTGCTCTCTGATATTCGCGTCCACCACGGGGCTGGCATAAATACGTGGCTGGAATTGCGTTGGATCGGAAGGTTCGCGCCTGACAAAATCACGCCAGCGGGGAGATTGCCGCAATAAAACAATAAATCAGTCACTGAAACAAAAGTCTCAATGACTGATTAAAATTGTCAGACGCTCTTTGAAAGGCGTTATTTTTTAAATCTTAGGGTGATTTTTGGCGTTATCTTGATCCATCGGATCAGAATTGTCGTTTTTTTCCGGTATCAGGGCTTGCCCCAGTTGTTCTTGTGTTACAAAGCCTGCAATCTTGTCGTCGTCCATAACGACCAACGGTAGATCATTGCCCATTGCTATGGGTAGTGCATCGAAAAGTGGACTGCCGATTTCAATCTTGGGCAGCTCTTGAGCTAAATCAGATAGAGTTTGTTTTTTGCTGCTGTTTTTGACTGCTTCGCTCAGCATATCTTCGGTCAAAACGCCACGGAAAACATTGTTATGATATACATAGCCATAAGCTTCACCGGTTTTACGCATTTCTTCTAATGCGCGGTCAAGATTATCATGAGTAATGCGCAACGATGGAGCACGCGATAGGGTATCAATATTCAATACTTTTGCTCTGTTGACGTCGCGTACGAAATCGCTGACATATTCATCAGCTGGATTTAGCAAGATATCATTTGGTGTGCCGGTTTGAACGAGAATACCGTCTTTCAAAATCGCTATTCGGTCTCCAAGACGCAAAGCCTCATCAAGGTCATGGGTAATAAAAACGATTGTTTTATTCAACTCGGCCTGTAATTCTACAAGCTGATCCTGCATCTGACTACGGATCAGCGGATCAAGCGCCGAGAAAGCCTCATCCATCAGCAAGACATCCGGATTATTGCATAGTGCTCGTGCCAAGCCGACCCGCTGCTGCATGCCTCCGGAAAGTTGATCAGGATATTGATGTTCAAAACCCGCAAGGCCAACCCGTTGCAGCCATTCTTTGGCTCGTGCCTCTCGTTCTGCTTTTTTTATCCCCTGAACTTCCAAACCATAGGCTGCATTTTGCAAGATCGTTCGATGGGGCATCAAGCCAAAACGTTGAAAAACCATGCCAAGCTTTTTACGACGAAACTCAATGAGCTGGTGTTTGTTAAGCTCTAATATATCCTCGCCGTCATAAGTGATCACTCCGTCTGTCGGATCAATAAGGCGGTTAAAATGACGGATCAAAGTTGATTTCCCAGAGCCGGAAAGCCCCATAATGACAAAGATTTCTCCCTGTTTGATAGACAAGGAAACATCGTAAAGTCCGACTGTATGCCCAGTCTTTTCGAGTATTTCTTCTTTAGTCATGCCTTGCTTTAGCATTGGCAGAATGGATTTCTCGTCTGGACCAAATACTTTGGTAACGTTCTTCAGTTCAATCATCACCATCATCCTCCCTTATGTGGGCGACGTGCTTGCAGACGACGGCCAAAACCCTGAGTAATGCGATCAAGTACAATCGCCATGATGACGATAGCGAGCCCGCCTAAGAGACCACGGCCAGCATCATTACGCTGTAAGCCCAATAAGACAGTTTCACCTACGCCACGCGCACCGATCATCGACGCGATAACCACCATTGCCAGCGCCATCATCATGGTTTGATTGATACCCGCCATGATTGAAGGCAACGCAAGCGGGATTTGAACGCCACGCAAAATCTGTATTTTTGTGGCGCCAAATGAACGTGCTGCTTCAACCACCTCGGAATTTACATGACGAATTCCTAAATCCGTCAGGCGGATCAATGGAGGAGCTGCATAAATCACTGTGGCTAAGACTGCAGGAACTTTACCTAAGCCAAACAACATGGCGGCAGGGATGAGATAAACGAAGCTTGGAATGGTTTGCATCAAATCCAGTATGGGGCTTAAAATAGCTCGGAAACGTGAAGAGTTGGCGCAAATAATACCAAGCGGTAATCCAAGAATGATAGAAATCAACAATGAGACTAGCATAATAGCTAATGTCTGCATTGCCGGTTCCCACAGGCCAAAACAGCCAATCAACCATGTGAGAAAGGTAAGCAGGATTGAAAGCCAGATATTTCGAGTACTAAGCAAAGAGGCACATAGGACAACGGCCAGTATAATAACAGGCGGGCTTGAGCGTAAAACACCTTCAATAAACAGCAATGGTTTGAGAATAGAATTTGTAATGGCTTCGAATGCATCGCCATAATTTATGACAAGATATTCTACAAATTCATTGGTGCTTCGCGCGATTGGTTTTCCAAAATCAAAAAACATATTGGGATCTACTCCGCAGATTACGGGCCATTACCTCGTTTGAAAATCTTTGTAATGGCCCTCTATATGCGCTGCTCAATGACCGGTTCAGGTCATTAAGCAGCGCAAGCTCATAGTCTGATTACAGAGCAGCATCTATGCGCGATGCGATATCCTCGGAGACCCAGCCGTGCCACTGCGTTTTTTCATTTTTAAGAAAATGAAGTGCAGCTTCTTCGGCAGTGCCGCCATTGTCTTGCATCCATGCAAGCAATTCAGAAACTTGTTGGCCCGTTGTTTCGTAGGCTTTTAGAAACTCAGTGATTTTTGGTGCGTCTTTGACAATTTCAGGCTTAGCGCTGATTGTAACCTCAATCACGGGAAAGGCAGTGGCTTCAGTAACGGCCTCGGGTCTAGTTTCTTTTTGAAGCTCATCCCAGATTTTTTGATCAAACTCCGGCTCTTCGAGCATCGTCACTTGATCGCCGACTTTACCTAAAAACCATGTCGGTCCCCAATAATAAAACAAGATTGGACGTTTGCGTAACAGGGCTGCTTCAGCGGCTCCAACAAGTGCAGAACCCGAACCAGCACGGAAATTGACAAAGTCTTTGTTAAGCTTGTAAGCGTGAAGTTTCTTAGTGGAAACTTCCTCAGCGCTCCAGCCAGCCACTCCATTATAAAACCGGCCTTTACCGGGTTCTTCTGGGTCCGCAAAAAGGTCTTTATATTTAGCCAGATCAAAGACAGACTTTAAATCGGGTGCAGGTGCATCATCGCCAGTGATCAAATAGTTGGGCACAAACCAGCCTTGAATGGCATCGGCGTAGTTCACACCAAGATCAATAACAGTGCCGGCTTCTATTGCTGGATCGTAAACTTCCCGCACATTCTCCCGCCAGATTTCCATGGTGATATCAATATCGCCACGAATTTGACCATTAAGAAGAGGAATTGTGGTGCCGGGAATAATATCGGTTTTGCAACTATAGCCTTTTTCCAAAATAAAGCGTGCAATCTCCGTATGGATGGCATTTGAATCCCAGTCCAGACCTGCAAAAATAATGGGCCTGTCAATTTCACAGACTTCATCCGCTTGTGCATTTATAGAAGTAATAAAAGAGGTCGTCGCGCATAATGCTGCGAGCGCGCCCACTTTAATAACGTTGCGCATATATTATCTCCGTTTGCCCCGCTGTTAACGAAGCTCAAGAGCCGGTCCGAGAACCGACACTCATTGAGTGATGGCCAGTAGACGGAATGCTATTGGCCGAGCGAATGTCCGCCGATGAGATCCAGCAGACTAAAAACAGAATGCCCGCGATGGAAAAACGAGCTTTCAATCAGTCACAATCTTTGGAATTTATTGACTGAGCCTTTAAACTTAGCGGTTGATGAGCGCTATGTCAAAATTACTTTTGCTTTATGATTTATAAGGAGGTTTAATTAATACAATTTCTGAATTAAAATCCTAAATAACTGTGATACAGAAAATTGATTTTAATTTAATTAATACTTTAATTTGAGTTTTTAATATTGTATTGTATTTAATCATTAATTGCCTAATTCTTCATCGGCAAGCGTTGCTATTTCGCGAAATGTTTTAATCCAACCGCTTTCCAGATAATCTGGCGATTATGCTTTGGAATTTTACCACAGCAGGATTGTGAATATAATCACGCCATTGCCGAATATCGGTTGCTAATTCCATGGCAGATCTTGGGTTTAAAATACCGGTGTCATTATCGCGATGCAGGCGCACGCGGCGGCAGATAAAGGGTAGGGCTGTGATAATGCACAGCTATTCATAAAGCGCACCTGCAGTTTGGACTTGCTTCGTAAAAGTGGAGAGGTTTTCTTGAGTTGAAAGGAAACTTACATGACGAAGCGAGCAGATTTTAC
>NZ_JBHEEH010000023.1:0-23128 GCF_041929845.1 Paenochrobactrum pullorum | reverse complement strand
GGGTGGAGCAGCCCGGTAGCTCGTCAGGCTCATAACCTGAAGGCCGCAGGTTCAAATCCTGCCCCCGCAACCAAAAATATCACAGCTATATCAGCTTATTATTCAAAAGCCCCAATCCACGCGATTGGGGCTTTTTGCGTTCTAGGGGCAGAGTAGGGGCATCAATTATCAACACTGGCCAATGACCGCCAATAGAGAAAGACCTCTTTTGTCCTGAAAGACCGACACCAGGTCAAGCTATTATGTCGCAACCGTTTTTAAATGGCGTAGCTGCTTTTGCTCAGTCTATGGCCTCCTCTTGAGGCGTTAGGTATCGTTTTATAACATCAATCTGAGAAGGGAAGAGAAACGATCTTGCCGTATACACAACCGGTCAGTCCTGTATACCGCTCGATAGATGTCTTCTTCATTCCAAAGCAAATAATAAAAACGGTTCGTCGGATCGAAGCGATGCGAGCAAGAGAAAGCTTGCGAATTACAGCTTATCCCCAGCTGCATGGTTTCCACTAAATGTTTTTATATATGAATATATATGTATAGCGGTACCGTTTATGCGTGTAATCGGTACCGTTCATGCGCAACCGCTATTCGAAAGCAGCTGTAGGGTTCATTTGGGTGCGGTACCGTTTATGCGTGGATAAAGTGATGCACACAAAGGGTTATTCCCAGCCACATGCACTTAATTACACTAAGTTCAACCGTGCTGAGTTTGGATTTAGGGCGACTTAATACATAGTTGTACCATCCTTTTGTTACGTTATGGTGATGCATACACTGCATAGGAAGTGAGGCTTTGAGATGGAAAACACCGCGACCGAAAAATCAGAGACATTGGAGCAAACAGAGGCACCGTGGCCGCCACAAGCGATCGTGACGCCAACAGATTTTCGGAGCGTTGACTACAACTCTATCGTGCGTGATCTGAAATCTGTGTATGATAGCCAATTCGAAACTGAATTCATGAAACTTGCTCGAGCTAACAGGGGCAGTGAGCCAACATTCAGTGTTTTTCGTTTGTTAGCATCTGTGTGCGGTTTGCACTTCCGATTACATGACGTGTCAGGAGCTTTCGGAGCAAAAATACGGTTTGAAAATAGCCGTTCGCCTATTCCTGAGGATTGGCTTGGTCAGCAGACAGATTATCTCTTCGAACTATTAGAGGAGGTTGAGCATCCAGCGCTGCGTGCCCGGTTGGCTGATGTTGTGTGGATCAACGATCGCAAAAAAGGGAAGGCCGCCGCGATTGCCGTTGAGGCGTATTGCGAGTGTGTTGAAGGCCTAATTAATGAAACTTATGTGGGGCGATTCCCGTCTGATAGCGTGGTTTCTATAGAGCAAATTGACCTCATAGAGCGTGCAACTCAGATACACGTAAGGTCAAACAAGCGCACGGCACCGATGCACCAGCGGGTCTCGGAACTGCTAAGTTTGCTTTATTCCAAAGCACTACATTTCGTTGAAGTTGTGCCGTTGAAGCGATTAGCGACACTAGTTTCACAATATTCATTGATTACGATGGATCAGCTTGCTGCTGATATGGAGGCAGCGGCGGCTGCCGCGGAGCAAGCGACCGAATCGTACCCACTTGCCATTAAGGAGCTATGGGTTTTGGCTGCCTTCGCTTACGGAGAAGAAAGTCGGACTGATGATCAGCGTCGCTGCCAGCTTTCAGGAGTCGAGCAAACGCTAAAAATGGCATCTCAGACCGGCTCTTCATCTGGTGCAGCACACTGGTATCGACAAGCTATTGGGGAGCTACGTCAGATACCCGATACGAATGATCGTCGAGAAGAACTTCGCAAGGAAATGCGCATATTGCAGGAGAAGTCTCTAGAAGAGATGGAATCCTTCAAAATTCCTATTGATTTATCCGACATAGTCAGCGGCACTATTGAGGTGTTTGAAAAGTTAACATTGCCGGAGGGGCTCAAGCAATTCGCGCTGCTAGTTCGGCCCAATAGTGCGGAGCAGATGAGAAAGGAAGCCATGGAGTCGGAGACCGGCATTGCAGGTATGTTCGCGGCTACTCATCTCGACAGCGAGGGTAAGATCATTGCCACGGTTGAAGGAGCTTCGCTCAATGGCGCGCCCCCAAGCGAGAGTTGGTTGAAGAGCCAGATGGTCCGGCATTTACATTTTAAGATGGATATTACGGTTAGGGGGCAGCTCGAACCTGCTCGGCGTTTTCTAGCGGAGATGTTCCCGTTGTCAGAACGACATTTCAACTTTATCGTTCAGCAAAGCCCCTTCATACCCCGCCATCATGCCGCAACATTTTCGCTTGGCCTAGCTCGTCTTATGCAAGGGGATATGCTTTCAGCGGGACCGATTTTGATCCCACAGCTGGAGCATTGTTTGAGACACGTATTGATTAACAATAGTACTGATACATCAAAGATGCGGAACGATCTGACACAGGAGGATAGATCTCTCTCTACCTTGCTCGATAACTATCGGGGCGAACTGGTCTCTATTTTCGGAGAGGATATAATTTTGTACATAGATTTGATCTTCAATCATCGTCCGGGTCCCGCATTGCGACATGAGTTCGCTCATGGCAAGATCGGAGATCAGAGCTACGCTGACCCGACAATCTACTACGGCTGCTGTCTCATATACTTACTGGTATGTATCCCTTTGTTCAAAGGTTGGGCTCAGTACGTTGCACCAGCGATTGAAACAGGCTCCTTCTAAATTTGGTTGAACTCTCAGCTAGCGGACTGGTTGAAACCGTTAACAAGATGTCGAAAGCAAGCTGTTATGGTAAACGATAAATTACCGAAAGATATGAATTCGACTTGGCTTTAGGATAAGGTTATAGGTATCAGTATCGATCCTAGCTTGAGGATATACCAAATGTACCTTCACCAAAGCTTGCAGGAATTTCTTTTTGAAATTGCGGCGACCTTGTGGCGTTGCAGGGTAATCCGCGCCAAATTGTAGTTGTAGTACGGCCCATGGAATAGATGTTTTAGTGCGCAGGAACGATAGGCGATAGGAAAGCCAGACATAAACGTCTAGTGCCATAGGCGACCGCTTCAGCGCCTTCAGGGCACGTAGATCAATTGGGATTGGGTTTTCCGTTACTTCACGGAAGAATTTATCTGAAAGCGTTATTGTGCTTTCCCATAAAGCGCCTTGATCTGGCGTTTGTGGCTTCCACCATAGATTAGCGCTATCTGCAATAGTGATGTTTTCCAAGGATAGTGCGTAATCATTTTCCCATGTGCAAGAAATGGAACAGGCCATAAGCCGTGCCATTTGCTCGCGTAATCGTGGTATTGAACCCCAGCGCCCGCCTGTAGCGGTTAGTCCCAGCTCTGCCATGAAACGACTAAGACTTGAACCCAGTACTATTTCTCGGCTTTTTTGCTGTACAGCTTGTGTGGTAAGGTAACCGATCAACAGGCGGGGAATACTGCCATAGGGCAGACCGATGCGGGCAGGGGCAAGCATGCTCAGTGTGTAGGCACCATTGGTGCGGACAAACTCGTTGCTCTCAACTTTACTATGCGGCATTGTCGCCTGTACCATCGCGCACGCCATAAAGCCGAGCATTCCCGCTTCTTTAGCGGCTTCAGTTTCGATGGCAAGGCTGGTCGCATATAGGTTGTCGATCTGGCGAAAACGGCGATTGTCGTTGGCGAAAATGTTATCGAATGGCGAGATTATTAACTCGTCATCCAGCCACTGTTCTTCTGCTATCCATGTTCCGCCCATTGCACTCCTTGTTTATGCTCAAGATATCATAAGGAGACAAAAGCGGCCTAGAAAATTCCGTTATCTTTCTTTTCTTGGCTAGCGCCCCATAAATTTGCGTAGAGCGCCAAGAATCCCAGCTTTGGGTTGAGTACTGCTGACGGATGGTAACTCGGTAGGCACTGTATCGCGATGCAAAGGTTTTGTTGTCGGTATCTCATCCAAGGTTACAGGCCGATAAATTGATGGATCAAATGGTTTGCGCTCTCTGACCGCATCAACACGGGCATGGGCAAGCTCGACTTCCCGTGCCAGCGCACTCCACTCAACGATGCTTTCATTCACCCATGCGCCAGTCTTGTTTTTACCCTCCATTTTGACCTGTATTGGCTCACCAGTTTCACGATCCCAGCGCGCTATCTTACAGAAGTATTTTCCGGGCGGGAGCTGCGTGTCTTTGCGCTCGACTTTATCCCACGCCGCTAGCGGCCTGTCCGTTTCCGCATGGCAGGAGACAAAGAAACAATATTTTTCATCAACTGGATATTCGTGCTCACGGCCTAAATATGGATCAATGTCATCTTCATCATCATCGTCGTCAATATCATCCTCTTCCAGTGGTAGATAAAATAGAGTTCGTTTTTGTACATCGCCGCACAGGCCTGATGTGCCTGTCGGGATAGGTGTTTCAAACGGATTGTAGATAGGGGAGGCCATGAAATCACAAAATGTCTCGAATATAGCCCGGTTTGAAAATGTCCAGCCATTTAGATCGCCATCTGCAAAGAAGACAAGCTTGTTATCGTCAAAGCTTATAGACGGCAAGGAACTAAGCCTATCGGTGGGATCACGAAACTGGAGTTCAAAAAAGCTCGTGCTGTGATCAATGGTTACGTCGACAGTTGGAGTGATGGTACGTGATGTTCCCGTGCGGTCATTACGAATGTGAAGGATTTTTGGGGTTTCAAGATAGACGCCGACTTCTCCCGGCCAGATTGGTAGAGGTAACGGTTGACCGTTCAGATCAAGGAACCATGGCGCTGTGACATTGCGCTTATTTTCGGAGATCGCCCCATTAAGGGCACCTTCACGGGTTTTATATGCCATGCTTTCCTCTCGCAGCTTATGCAGCATTATTTTTTGCCGAGAAGCTTATCCATCACTCCAAAAATACTATCCAGCGATATGCTATTATTGTCTGATCGATTGACAGCCTGTGGTCTGGCGCTCGGATCAATTACCGGCCCGGTATAAAGACGAGGCTGGAATTGCTTTGGATCAAAGGGTTCACGTCTGATAAAATCGCCCCAGCGGGCATGGCCAAGCTTTAGCTCATTGGCAAAAGCTGACCAATCAATATGCCCTTCAGCTATGAAATCATCATTGGTGTTGTCGCCACGGATATAGAGCTTTTCAGGATCGCCCGTTTCTCTGTTCCAGCTGGCAATGCGGCCATGATGCGTGCCAATGCTAAGCAAAACATCTTCCTTGTCGTGACGATCCCAAACTGGCAGCGGCCTATCATTTTCAAAGCGGAAACTGATAATCTCGCAATAAGCATCTTCGCTGGGGCAGGCGTCGGTCTCGCCAATGTGCGGGATCGGTGTTTCAAACGGGTTATAGACTGGTGAGGCCATGAACGCCTGCAACGTCTCAAACATAGCTTTGTTTGAGAATGTGTAGCCTTCCTGCCCATTATCAGCTCGTAACGAGATATAGTCACGAATTGCCACTGAGGGCATAAAGCCTTCATGGTCTATGTCGTAAAATTCCAGCTCATAATAGCCTTCATTATGATCAACCGTGACAATGGCTTCCGGCGTATAGGTACGGGAACGACCCAATTGGTCATTGCGCAAATGGACAATACCGTCTTCAGGTTGATAGCGGACACCGGTTCCTACGGGCACATGAATGATGCTGGGTGAGCCTTGGGAATCTAGTACCCATTCGGCTGATACGGTTTTTGGGCTATCGTAAACATCGACTGCCGGTGCGCCTTCACGTAGCAAATTTTTCATTCGTTTTACGCGTCCTTTACGCCAAACTCGTGGTTATCAGGAATGCCCTTGTCTTTTGTCATTTCTTCAATTGCTTCGCGCACTTCCGCATCCGGGTCGTGTCGCTTGCGTTTTGGAATGCCATGATGCGCTTCAGTAGGGGTTTTTATTGGTGTTGTGGTCAAATCGGTGACGACTTGCTGCATGTCGGGTACTTTGTACCAAGGAAGGAGTGCGGCCATAGCAGGGTCATAGCCGGACTGAAACACAACTTGCAGCGGACGACCGACACCGAACTGACGTCGGATTTCATTAGGTGATGCCAAAGGCACACCCTTAAAATTTAACGATGCGCTCACACTGACATTGACCTGTGGGAAAGCATCAACATCCATGCCTGCTTCCCCAAAATGGCTGCTCGGCACTTCATAAGCGATGGTGCGTTTACCAAGCTGATTGGATAGCTGATCAGCGGTAGAATTGTCAGTGATGCCAAAATAAGATTGCGTGGCGCATTGGGCTAGAATTGTTTCCCAATCTTGTCCGTAATTGGATTTAAGCTGGTTCAAGCCTTGCGCAAAAAGCCAGAAGCGTACCCCGTAGCCGGTGATTTCTCCCAATGCCTTGACCAGCTCATCCATGCGGCCAAGCGCAGGAAATTCATCAATGAGGCATACTGTAGGGATGGCAGGAGGTGAGGCTGGGACAATCATGCTTTGATAAAACAGCGCAATAATCAGCTTCAAAAAAGCGCTATGGCTGTGCAGCTTATCGAAGGGCAGGATAACATAGACAGTTACGGGAAACTCACCGCGCATGGCGGCAAAATCGATATGATTAGCCGAAACTGTTTCGGACATGGCCGGTTCATCCCATATGCCTGTATTGGCATTGACCTGTGCGAGAATGCCGGAGCGCATACGTTCTTCATGACCGATAAAACGATTGAAGGCTGAGCGAACAGAAGCCTGCTTTGTTGTCTGTGCCCCGCTGGCTAAAATCTTTTGCAACGCCTCATCAGATTTTCCCATCAGGCTGCGGAATTGGCCCAAGGTTGGATTGGCAGAGGTTTCAATGATGTGGAGCAGCATTCCCGTTAAAAGGTTTGCAGCTTCCTGATACCAGAACCGATTATCGCCTTGGGGAACCTCACCAAGCAGGGCATTTGCCAACCGTCGGGCAGCTGACGCATCGGTAACAAATGCCAAGGGGTTGAATTTTGAGAAGGCGGCTTCCGCGTCCCATCCTTCCGTCACACGGAAAGGATCAATGCGAAACACCCGAGAAAATCTCCGACGCCATGAATGTGTCATAGCGTAGTTTTCGCCTTTGGGATCAATAATCAGCATCGAGCCTGCGTAGGTGACGAGGTTTGGTACAATCTGAGCGGCACCCTTGCCTGATCGGGTTGCCGCGATAGTGAGAAGATGCCCGGGTGCGGGCGAAACGATTGGTACCAGCTCACGCGTTCGTTCGTCGGGTACATAACCCATGGTAAGATAATCGCAGTGGTGGTCTTGATCGACTACTTGCGCGGCAATGGCCTTGGCTTCAGCAAGGCTCATCCAACGCGCATCGCCTTCAAGGGGCGGTGGTGAAGCAATTAGCGCTCTACGCTCTGCTTCTGCCTGAGCATAGCGCTTGCCTTGTGGCGTCCATGGCGGTGATGTGCCCGCTTGATTTTGCCACCCTCGGTTGAGATTTTTTCTGACCGCTTTGCTAAATGGATAAAGAAATTTTGTTAGCCAATCACGCGGATCCCCACCGCTCATTGCCTCTCCCCTTCGCCGTCAAGACGTCTCCCTTTCATGAGCCTACTCATGAAAGGCTTAAGGGGTCAATGGGTACAAGTTAGCGATGGTGGTGTTTGGCGCGCTCACGTTCCAGTTCACGCTCCAATTCGCGTTGGCGTTTGAGGTGCTTTTTTGCCAGTTCAAGATATTTGTCTGGAATGTAATGTTGTGGCCGCTGCGCAATGGCTGCCAGCGTTTTGAAGCTCATGGCATCAGCGTCGAGACCATGACCGGAAAGCAACACGTAAAAGCCTGCTAGTAATTCGGCCGCCTCGCTTTCGGATAGGGTAACGCCACCAGAGCGGGCAAAAAACGACCATGCGCCGATACGATCTTCTAGCCCATCAACGGGGCTGATCCACATTGTCAGTCGCGACGCCAGCGCAAAATGCGCGCGGTACGGCATGTTGACGAACACCCGTTCCCCGAAGGTTGGATCATTTTTATAACTAAGTGACGCCCAATGTTCACGCGCCAAAGGCCAAGCTCCTGTTCACCTTTGCAGTCAGAGAAGGTCGATGCGTGTGGATTTGTCGGACTGCGTTCGGTTATGGTTGCACCCATCGACCCCTTGCACTTATGGGGTGGCACGGTGTGGGAAAACTGACACACATTTTAGTGGCTCGTAGGTTGCGGAAACATCAGGGAAAACGCCTGTCAGCAGGCAGTTTACTTATCTCACAATATTGTACAGAATAGGTTTTTGTCACACACGGTTTTGTCGAACACCATAAGCTGATGAGATTGGGGTATCGGCCTGTGTTCATTGGGGGAGCGAGGAAGTGCTCCTGTACAGAAAATAGATTTCTGTACAACGTCGCAAGACAACCATTCGACCCGCTAACGCTTACGTCTCAAGGTGTCTGATTCTTCCTCGCCCTGCTCAAACGCCGCAGGGAGGGGCTTTGCACGATGCCGGCACAGGGACACCGTAAACCCGTTCATTCTCGCCGCGACAAGCAGATGACCTTTTGGGTCACTGCTGCCGAGCGCGACCGTATCCGCGAGAATGCGGAGCGGGCGGGTGTGTCCCCTTCGGCCTTCGTGCGTGGCCTCGCTTTGGGCAAGCCGATGACCGCCAAGCCGCAAGGCGAGGCCAAGGAGCTGCTGCGCCAGTTGAACCGCATCGGCAACAACCTGCAACAGCTCCAGCGTCACGCGCATATGATCGGCCCATCGGTTTGCGAATGCCTCTCCCATGTTTATGCCCGCGTTGACGCAGCGCTTGCACAATGGGCAACAGGTGCCATTTCCATTGTGCTTGCGCCCGAACTGATTTCCCGTCTGGCACATGCTGGAGCCGTGGTTAATCAGCTCGCCCATCAGGCTAACAGCCGCAAGCCGGTCGCCGAATCCGACCTGCTGCGTGCGCTGCAAGACCTGACGGAAAAGCTTCTGCCGGTAATGCGATGAGGGGATGCCATGATCGGGAACCCCTATAAGGGGCGCAGCTTCAAGGGCCTTATTCGCTACCTGCATCATGGCAGGACAAACGACCCGAAGCCGCACCGTGTCATCTGGTCTGAAGGTCGCAATATTGCGACGACCAATGACAAGGTACTTCCCGCAATCATGATCGCCACGGCAGAGCTTTCAAGTGGTGTGAAGAAGCCCGTCTATCATCTGCCCATCAGCTGGCCGCCTGAAGAAAAACTGCCTAAGCAAGTTCAGCTTCAGGTTGCGGATCAGCTCTTGGCCGATCTCGGTTTGAGCGAGCATCAAACCTTGATCGTGGCACATGATGATGGCGACTGCCCTCATATTCACATTGTCGTTAATACGGTGCATCCCGAAACAGGGCGCGTCTGGAATGCTTGGCGTGATGTGTTTCGGATCATGGAAAGTTTGGAGCGGCAGGAAAAGGAATTGGGTTTGAGGATCGTGGATCGACCCGATCTCGAAGCCCACCGCTCCGGCCAGAAAAAACATGATCGTAAAAAAGGCCCGACGCGCGATGAACGCAAGCGCGCCGAGCGCATGGACGACACACCACTTGTTAAATGGTCGGAAACAGACATGAGGGAACGCCGCAATCTCATCACGGCTCATTTTAAGGCGGCCAATAGTTGGTCAGACCTTGAAGGTCGCTTGCAGCGACACGGCCTGAAACTGGTGGAGGCAGGGCAGGGGTTCCGTATCACCGATGGCACCTATTTTATGCAAATGTCGAAAGTCGGAAAACACGCCCGCGAAGACAAGCTTGCGCAGCGGTACGGGGAAAGTTGGGAAGATTATCAGATCCTGCGCGAAGACGCTGAACATAGCCGCCAGCTGGAACCGCCGCTTTGGGAAGGTGACAGTGACGATGATTATGCTACTGCCATGCTGGCCGAAGCGGATGCGCTCGAACGGCAAAAACAGAGCAGGGAGCATACCGAACGCCTGAAGGCGGCCGTTCTGGCCTGCAACGATTGCGACTGGTATCGCGAGAAGGAGCGCGAAGCTTTTGAACTGGGGGCTAAGCGCATTCAGCTCAAAAGGGCACTTCGCTCGCATGAGTTTATCGGCGGGCGCATAGTGAATGATTACAACAAAGCGACGGATAACCTCAAAACCTATTGCGAAGAAATCTATCAAGACCCCAAAGCCGCGATGGCGTCTATCCGCAAGCAGCTGGATGCGGGAAAAAATATGGAAGACATCAACCTAGCCAGTGCAGGCAAGCTGCGGGGCTGGAAATTCCTTGGATGGGCCAGCAAGGCGCGCAATGAGGCACATCAGGCCATTGCGCGTGGTGGTGTCCAGCGTTCGCATGAGCGGTTGCGCCGCTTGCGCAACCAGCAGGAAGGCTCTGACTATGAACGCATGAAGCTGAATGCGCAGCTGGGGGATTTAGAGGTGCGTCATGCTGAGCTGATGGCGTTTTTTGGGCCTGATAGCAAACGCAAGGCGGTTCGCAAAGAGCTTTACCGAAAGCGCTACCACACGCTTGCAGGTATCACAGAAAAAGAAATTCTGGTATCAGAGCTGGAAGACGAGCAGAAAGAACGCCTGATCGCTGTCAAAAGCGCGATGCCATCATTTTACAAGCAACGGGTTATCGGCAAACTTGAGCCAGATCATATATGGCGCTCCGCTCTTCCCGAAGACATGAAACGCCGCCTTGCGCAGCATCTTGAAGACCGCATTGAGCGGGAGCGCATTGCCGAGCGTGAAGGTATCGCAATTGATACTGGCGATTGGGAACGCGACCGTCAGAATGAGCGTGATGCGATTGCCCGCTCTATGGGGAGATGGGGGCGAGGGCGTGGGCGGTAAAATGCACGGACGTATTTTTGAATTCGGAAAAACTACTTTCTCTTAAGCCGTAGAGTTTCCTGTATCGCGCGCACTTCATCACGAAGCATATCATTTTCAGCTTTTAATTCTTGCACAGCCTTCACCAAGGGGACGACAAATGAGGCGTAGCTCAATGACTTAACATTTTTCAGCTCTTTCTTTGAGCCATCCTCAAGGGTGATTTCAGTATCAGGACTATTGCCGACCAATTCTGGTATAATTTTTTCAACCTCTTGCGCGATAAAGCCATACTCAACTTTACCGCTTGTTTCTGTACGCCATTGGTATGTTACGGGTCGTAATTTCATTATTGTAAGAAGTCCACTACCTTCATCAAGGTCTGTGACATGCCATTTTAGACGGCCATCCGATGCGTTTGTCCAAGGTCTGTTTCCTCCACAGCCAGAGGTACTACCAGAGAAGCAGTAAAGGCCATACCCAGCTGTATGACCGTTCCTAAAATGCCCACCATAGCTATTTGCTATAGGCGTATTCGTATAGCCTTTTACGCCATAGGCCTCCACTGTATCTGCACTGGAAGTGGTATAACCAATAACCCCACTCGAGTTTTTTCCTCCCGTTGAATAGCCTACAACTCCACTTGATGATGAGGTGCCTCCGTTGCTTCTACCGCGTACGCCTGTTGATATATCGCTCCTACCTTGAGATACTGCATCGATGCCATAACAAAAATTTCCTGTGCCAGAGCAGTGAACCTCTAAAGCATTGGTCGTTGATCCTGTGCCTCCTGCTATGATCTTTGCGCCTGTATTGTAAGTTTCAGAGCCCGTTTTATTAATAGTGAGGGCGTATAAAGATGATGTTCCAGTATTTGTAAGCGTTGCTATGAAACGGGGGGAGCTTACGGCTTCCTTCGCAGTAATATAGGGGGCGCCTGATATGTTATTGTTGGACATATTTAATGCTTTGGTTGCAATATGATTACCGAGATTATCTCCACCTGTTGGAGCCGTTTGGTCACACGTGATTTTGCCGCTTACCGCGCGACACCAGCTGTTATTAGTCATGGCGCCAATTTTGGGATCGGTTTCCACTAGAACAGGCGGGTTTTGGTTGCAGTTAATTTTCCCGCCACTTGCCATACACCACTTGTTGTTGGTGATACTCCCGACGCTCGGGTCAAGTTCAACATAACCACCGTCGGAATCAGTTACGCAGCGCAACACACCAATACCTCCATTGCCTATGGCGGTTGTTAGTACTTGCCCCGCGCTACAAATGGGCAGCGCTGTTTTCGCGAATGCTTGTACAGTTGGGTCAGTTTCGGTGATACTTAAATCGCGCGACTTTACACAGCGCAGACGGCTGGTTGCCATTGTTAATACTTCATCTGCCGCGCAAGCACTGATGGTATAGGCGGTGTTGCGGGCAAAATCCTGCACATATGGATCAACCTCAAATCCTGATGTACCTGAACTGGTGGTACAAATAAACTTAGTGCCATCAGAACGCAGAACTTGACCTGCGCTACAAGTTGGTAAGTCATTTTTGGCAAAGCTTTTAACGGTGGGATCGGTTTCTTGCATGCAGCCCCATGTACCACTGCCAGCAGGGTTCCATGTGATTTTGTAGCCTGCGCCATTTGCGCCACCGCCGATGCCGCATTGGGCAATGTTTTTCCACGCATGGTCGGCTATATTGGCAATATCACCTTCAACGGCATCAAGACGGCTATCCTGCTGGCCATTTTTTACCTGAAGCTGGCGTATTTGCGCTGCCTGTTTGGCGTTTTCTATACCGCGGGCGCTGCTTTGCACCGTGAATCGTTCTTGGGCAACAGTATCAAGAGGCAATCCAAATAATAGTGTGAGGCCAGCAATGATGCTGAGTGATAGTAAGTATTTTTTTTGTGCTTTCTGACCCATTAATGTCCCCCCCTTTGGTTTACACCGTGCTATTGCCCGTATCAGCAAAAGAGGTACGTCACGCATAACATTGGGGATGGTCTGAAAACGTAACGCACCGCTTTTGCAGATAGCATTCGAGTTGTGGAGAGCTACGATATTAATAATCACGCGCTCGCAAGAGCGGGGAAATAGGCCTTGGCCGTGGTGGTCTGTTAGGCGGATTTTAATGAAGCCGTGAAAGAGCGATAGCTTATCATTACGAAATAATTTCCAGACCGAGTACGGTGTGCGTGTCATCCCACTCCCAAAGCTATATTATTTAATATGTAAATCCTAACTGCATAAAAATTTATGTTTATGCAGCTCTTTTATATAGTCGCACATTATTACTCATAACTGACAATATTAATTGCAATTAAAAAGGTGATGTCTCACGAAAATAATGAATATTATAAATATAGATAATATTATTATAATAGTTATATGTTATGTAATGTTGCTGTGATGAATATTAACGACCTGCGAGCAAGGGACATTAGATTATTTGGATTTGATCCAAACGACCGTAATTATATCGAAATGGCCTTACATAAGGCAGAACCTGCCAACGTGGTTTGTATTGAGTTTCAGGAACGGCTTGGGCTTTTACGGGCAACATTCCATGATCTGTTGCACAGACGGCCTCATGCGAAAGAAATGACTATTTCTCGACCAGATACGGCCTTAGAGAAAATCGTGATCGAGAGATTTCGTATGGAACTCTCATCGCAGGGCTACGAAATCAGTGTCCGTATCTTCTAATTCATAGCTGGCAGAAGTCGGTAGCTACTTTTTTATGCCAGTGGGCTTATTGTTCCAGTGCCGCAGTTATGAAAGGATGGCTAATAGCCTAATTCTATATCTACCAATGTGGCTATTTCCTTAAATGTGCTGATAAGCCCAAATTCCAGCCCTATTGCAATAGTGTCATGGAAGGCGCGCACATTTGCACAGCCTATATAATCGCGCCAGTTACGAATATCAGATGCCAGCTCCGCTGCTGAAATCCGCTCAATAATACCATTATCATTGTCGGTGTGTAGTCGAACACGTCGGCAGACTGTAGGAAGGGCGGTGATAATAACACCAGCATTCATTAAACGTACATTGAATGGCAGGCCATTGCCGCCATGATAGGAGCGGCCATCATCGATAGGAACACGTTCCAGCATCTTGCGGGAGAATAGTGCGGCCAATGGATGCCCATAGGATGGAAACATGGCCTGTCCCGCCAGCACGTCCACTGTGAAACTATCATCATGAATGCGGGGAAACTGCTCAACCACAATGCCGCGTGATGTCACGGTTTCGGTCGCGCCGAATACCGCATCAACTGGGCTATCATGCATAAGCGCGATGCGCTCGTCCAGATGGCAGGGCAGAGGGTCGTCATCATCTTGAAAATATACAAATGGGCTGTCACCAAGTGCTAACCCGAATTGTCTTAAAATATTGGCGTCACCAGCTGGCATATTCGTCACCGTCACACGCGGCAAAACCATGGTTTCGCGTGCCTGCTCGATCCAGCGCAATAGTGCTTTCACGTTGTCGCCGTGATCATCATCAAAAATGACGATAAAATGGTGCCGCATCCAGCGTTGAGGGTTAAGTGCAGCTTCTTGAAGAATACGCCGGTAGAAAATCTGCCCCCGGCGTGATGGCGTAATCACGTCGATCAGGTCAGTACGAATAGGTATCGTCATTGCAAACCTTTGCCGGTGGCCCGCGACAAACGCAACTTGGGGTCAACGTGGTGCCACGGGTCTTTTCCGATGCAACTTCCGACACTGCTTTATGACCATCGCAACAAATGCGCTGCTGACAGGTGTATGGTTCATATCTCCTATGTTGTGTCCTTGCAGTTGACGCTTTGATGGCGCACCGCGCTGATGCGGCAATCGTCTGTCCGCTCCCTTCGCTGCGCTACCGTGTTGCCGTTGCCCCTTCAGCTGTTTCGGTACGCCCAAGGTCTCCGCGTCCGCAAGGATGAAACACAACAAAGGAGATCTAAAAATGAACCTATTACCAGAAACAGACGCAAATAACGTTGCCCTGATTATCGCGAAGCAAAACGACAAGTTTCGCGCACGTCTGCAAATGCCTGTCTTTGATGCTGAAGGCATCCGGGGCTTGCATGTTGTCACCAGAGGTTTTGCTAGCCTGCCACCAGTCGCGCAGATCGAGATATGCGCGCTGATCCGCGCCCAAAGTGATTTTACGCCTGATAACGATCCCTACGGCGAGCGTGATTTCGGCTGTATCAAGCACGCTGGCAGCACTGTCCTCTGGAAGATCGACTACTATGCCGACGAGACGTGCGACTACGGTTCCGATACTCCGCACGATCTGGGGCAATGCTATCGCGTGATGACCGTCATGCTGGCGCATGAGCGGTGACGCCATGTGCTGTAACCACTACGGCCAACCTTTCGGTTGGCCGTTCACACGCATAGCAAACAACCCGCCTGCTACAGCTGCACCTTGCCATAATTGCCGGTTGTCGCCTAAGAAAATAATGCAACCCTGCATGTCAGTCTGATCTTTTCAGTGCCCGTCATAAGAGTGCGGTACCCTTCGGGGTTTGCACTTTCCTTACCGTTTTCCAGCGCGAAACTTGTTTTCATCGCAGACGTAATTGCGATGCATATCATGAGCGATAAGCCGAAGCCGCCCTTATGCAAAAGGGCGGCTTCGGTTATTTATTCAGCAGCCACTTCCTAAAGAAGCCATAGTATTAATCGAACCGCGTATTCGTCGTAAGGTGCATGAGTTTTCTTGTATTTTATGGCAGGCGAATTTTTCTTTATCTTTTTCAGTTCGACCCGGAATGATGGAATTGTCATCACAGACATAGCCCTGTGTGTTTATCCATTCTTCGAACTTGTTTTCATCAGAACAATAAGGCGGCCGAAAGCTGGTGCAGCTAATATCCATCAGGCGTGGCCATGAGGAGCCTGCTTCACCAAAATCAACAACTGCGCGATAACAAGACAGCATTCTTGTATGCCAATGCAAATCGGAAATATCATCCCTGCTTTTTTTCTGATCATCGGTAAAATTTGTGACGAGTTTCGCATAGTTCAGATTATAGTGTTCAACATATTCATCCATGATACGCTCGGTTTCATAGCGTGAATATTCATTAAGATATGCGTTATATTTACCGCCGGGATTTATGAAACTCCACTCAAAACCATCACGGTTGTTATTCATATAAAGCGTTACTGCTGCTGTATATCCCTCGCTGATTTTACTAATCACACAGGTTTTTTGATAGGAAAGAGCGCGGCCAATATTTTGTACGATACTCTTGTGCTTCTCTGGCATTCCTTCCGGCGGAGTGGGTTCAAGTGTTTGTGCATTTGCATGAGAAACAAGCGCAATGCTCATGGTTAAAGATAAAAGGAATGATTTTATTTTTAGCATTTTGTGTTCCCCCGATGATTGGTAACTGCTGATGATGGAGGGCGCAGGCTATGTACTCAATCCAGCCCATAACCGATGAAACTTGCAGTTCTTGCTGCTTCATCGCGTAGGCATTGGGCTTCTAGCGCCATGCCGGTCTGGCCGAATTGTTGCGTGTCCCGAAACACCGTGCATTTGACCTTGGCAAACTGCCTGCTTTCCTTGGCAAGCTTGGCGATATTTGCGGATAGGCTGGTGGTGTTATTCTCTTTCCAGCTTTTTACAGCGCGATCAGTTAAGCTATTCCATGCACTTGCTTCATCAAGCAGGCACTGGCTTTGTTCAGATATCTGAGGAAGAGGAGCCGCGTTTTCGGCTTTTGTCGCACATGGATCGGAATAGCGCCCGATGCACGTTAGTGCTTCGTCCGAACTGGTTTTGCCTTTTAGACAAGAAGTTAAAACTTTGAGTGCTTGCTTTGGTGATGCTGATGCTGATGCTTCAAGGGGCATGCAGGGTAGGGCGATCAGGACGATCCCGAAGCCAATAAGTGGATATTTACGTAATTGTTTTGTCACTGCTTGCCCCTCATAGCCCATTTATTTGCCAAACATTGAAACGGCGACAAACAGACCAACAAGCCACATAACGGGCGACCCGAATATGGCTATCAGCAAAAGGCCAAGGCCACCTTCTTTGCGCTGCATTTGCATGACTGCAATGAGCATGGCGATCAAAATGAAAATGCCACCGATGAAGGTGGTAACGATGGGGAGCGGTGTGAAGAAAAATGCCCAACCGATCAGGAGTAATATCCAGCCTGATTTGCTTTTCGATGGCTGTAATGCCTGCGCCTGTTCCATTTCCCTGTTCCTTTCAAGACTGCCCGCTACAAGTGATTGGGCAAAGTAATGGCGGTGACGTAGCTCAAAGGCCACGTCAGGATCGTGAACTGGCAGAGTGTGGGAATGTGTTGCTTGAACGGCACGCAGGTTTTACGAATTGCTGCATCTATGGAAAGTAATGCTGCAATAAAAAATCGATGCATTGTAGCATAGGTATGAAAACGTTGGTTTTTGTCAAAGAAGAATTTGCCGCATTCGCAGCATTCAATGACTGGCAAACCGGGCGCTTTAAAGGCATGGCAAAAATAAAACTTGCAGCGGGCAAAAACGAAGGTTTCTGTCAATGCTGAAAACGCATTTGAGCCTCTAAATCATAATAATGAAAGCTCTTTCAATGCGAATTGGCTATGCACGTGTGTCTACACTTGAACAAAATCTTAAATTACAACTGGCTGCACTTAAAAATGCAGGCTGTGAACGTATCTTTGAAGACCTTGGCGTTTCTGGCAAGATCAATGAGCGCAAAGGGCTTGCAGCAGCCATGAAGAGCATGAAGCCCGGTGATACGCTTGTTGTTTGGCGGCTTGACCGTTTGGGGCGTTCTCTTGGTCATCTCATTGATCTCATCAATCGGCTTGCGGGTAAGGGCGCACATTTCCAGTCACTCAATGAGGCAATCGACACCAGTTCTTCTAGTGGGCGTCTTGTCTTCCACATGATGGGGGCACTTGCAGAATTTGAGCGCTATCTCATCAGCGAACGCACCCGCGCTGGATTGCAAGCTGCCAAAGAAGCCGGAAAGATACTTGGCAGGCCGCCGCTGCTGACAACCGAGCAGGTTGAACAGACCCGAAAGATACTTGCCCGTGGTGATAAATCACTTGATGATATTGCCAAGCATTATGGTGTGCATAGCAGGACACTGATCCGTGCGCTTCAGCGTTGATAATCAGATTGATTTTTGAAGGCGTTTGATCTTGTTGTCTTTGGCCATGCCCGTCCTTTAGCTCTAGCTATGTGGTCGTTGTTCTCAATGTGGCATTCCTAGCGAACAGTCTCCTGAAACCGCAAGGCGGCGGCAGAATTTTTCTCCCCGCCTTCGGCTCCTCGCGCCCATATTCATTCCAGAAAAATCCTTAAGCCTCTGCCTCTCACCATTGGTTCGCCCAAGGGTGCGGTCGGATCCTGTCCGCTTTTTACGTCAGCCATCGAACAACGCACAGCTAAGAAAGGAGTGCTTAAGATGGCAAAGGCAACACAGAAACTCGACGTTTATTCAGAAATCACCAACCAGATCATCGCAGCAATTGAGCAGGGGGCTGATAAGTTCCAGATGCCATGGCACCAGAGTGGTGCGGCAACCATGTCACCAACCAACATTGACACGGGCAATGAGTATCGCGGGATCAACATTATATCTTTGTGGGCAGCGTCACAGGTGCGCGAATACTCAACCGGCATTTGGGGCACCTATCGCCAATGGCAGAATGCGGGTTGCCAAGTTCGCAAGGGTGAGAAATCCGCAGTGGTTATTTTCTACAAGGAATTTGAATGTGACGATGAAGGCAACACCAGTGATGGTGAACCTCGTAAGCGCTTGATGGCTCGTGCATCCCGCGTTTTTAATGCTGCACAGGTTGATGGTTATGAGCCGGAAACAATCGAACCAGTTTCTAACCCAGTCACGTCCATTGAGGCCGCCGACCATTTTATCAAGGCGACTAGAGCTAATATCTGTCATGGCGGTGAGCGTGCCTATTACCAGCCATCTACTGACCTGATCCAGATGCCGCCGCGCGAATGTTTCCACGGCTCCGATACCAGCACTGCAACTGAAAGCTATTACAGCACATTGTTGCACGAGCTAACGCATTGGAGTGGCCACAAGAGCCGCTGCGACCGCTTCACGTCAGGCGTATTCAAGAAGGATGATTATGCCCGCGAAGAACTCGTAGCAGAGCTTGGTGCAGCCTTCCTTTGCAGCCAGTTAGGCGTAGCACTTGATCCACGCGCGGATCATGCGGCTTATATTGACCATTGGCTAAAAATACTGAAGGCCGATAGCAAGGCAATCTTCCAAGCATCAAGCTTGGCAACCAAAGCTGTTGAATACCTTAAAGGGCTACAAGTGTAGCCCCTTGGGCCGAAGTCGCATTTATTGAGGCTAACTAATTGTGAAGATAGTTACTCAGGTAGGCTTGTAACTTGCTATAGTAATGCGTCTTAGAAGCTGATGAAAGCGAGCTTAATAACGTAGAAAACTAACTGGGGTCAGCAGCTAGTCATGGCGATAGGCTGGTAAGTTTTGGAGCTGCGGACACTTTTGTACTGTGATGCGCAATCACCTCAACAATCGCAGTTAACAATGGCTCAAACCCGTTGAAGTTTACGGTTGTCTTGTTCGCCGCGACTACCTTTGTTGCGAATACCTTCTTATCATAGAATTTGCTACCGTCCTTCTTGGAATTTGTATCATTGAATTGCTTGCCGTCGTAAATTGTTTTGAGAAGCGTTTCATCGAAAAGTTTTTCAATGGGGGTTTCTTCTGTCCCAATTTTAGGGATAGGAACCACATAAAGATTTGACATAAGGTGGTACCAAGACTGAGAGCCTATTGTTTTTCCGCTCTTGCTTGCAACAGCCTTGAATAATTCTTTAGATCCAACATCCGAGTCCGCGATGATTATAAGTGGCTGTTTACCACCACTTTTGAATTTTTTGACACGGCTGGCGTACGTATTCACAAGCTTCAATAGTTCGCCACTACCTCCGCTCAACTGCTGTAACGCTGCTGAGGTTTTGGTGTATTTGAAAAGTCTAACCTTTAGGTCTCCTGCATGGTTTGTGAGTGTCGGATACTTTGGTGCGAGAGCTTGGATTGCTGACTTAATATAGATATTGTCCGTCACTCCTTCACATAAGAGCACGGGCCGTTTATTGCCGTAGAGGTCGACGTAGTCAGCAAATTTCTCGAAAAGCTTTGAGCTGGCCCAAAGGTTGCCATTCTTGGGTTTTTCCTCGGAACCTTCAGGTGACATTTTACCCGCAGGCCCCCGTCCACGAACCTGATAAATATAGGCGAGTCGGCCGCGCAGTTTTTTACGTGACAATCGCTGCTTTACGCCGTTTACCTTGATATAACAATCACCATCCATAAAAAGGTGGTGGCACATGGCGGCAACAGTGGCATAATAGTCGGAGGGGATATTCACTTTCTGATTGACAACAACCCCCGTTACTTCTTGTCGTGAATAATCGAATTGCATACGGGTTTTTACAGTGTTCAGTTCGAAGCCAGCTCGTCTTATTGCTTTGACGAGTTTTGCCCCTGCCTCCCAAGCGTTAACACTTCCTATAATACGTAACCCGATGGCCGCCGGGAAGTTTTTTTCAGACGTGGAGAAGCTTATATCATCCGCATATCGAGTATAGGTGCAGTTATATCGTTGAGCGAGTTCGTTGAGTCGGATATCGAGAACATTGGCAATGAGATTCGATATGACAGGTGAACATGGGCTCCCTTGAGGCAACTGGTTTTCATGGCAGGCAATTTGCGCAAGTAGGGTAGCCATTAATGGTTTTAGCTCAAAGTCTTTGTTTTTGATAAAAAAACCCCGAACGCGGCCAAAATTGATAGTTGGAAAAAAATCCTTTAAGTCCACATTGAAAACGAATCTTTTCCCTCGGTGTTTCTCTCCATTTGTAATAATGGAGAGTTTTTTCTTAAAGCCATGAGCGAGTATGCAGTCAGTTTTCTTCGTCCGGTTTTTTTCGAGGATCTGCTCGATTTCGAGCAGATCCTTAGCAATACCTGTCTGAATAATTTTGAGTGCAGGATGCGGAGCTTTGATTGGACGAACCCCACCAGCCCGTTTAGGCACAGTAAATTCGGTGTACTGGGAAGGGTGTGGAGGTTTACCGAGCTTATAAAGGGCGTAGGAGATTTGCGATGGCTTCAACTGAAGAAGCTTCGCGAGGTCGGTAATATTTTCCGCCTTCTTATACTGCTCTAATTTTAGGGAAAGAACTGTCATAATGGTGGCTTGCGGATACTCCTACGCGATTTAGCGTGTTTTTAGTCCTATAGTCATATTCTTACCGGCTCTTTTTAGGTAGCGTTGAGGCCGTATTGCTTTCACCTGTGAAGAACCCCCACAGTAAAATCTATCCGCAAACCGATTTTAGTAAAGACAGATTATTAATTATAACGCAATGGGATGCCCGCTAGTCCACAGGAAGTATTTTGCTATCGTTGATAAAGCATGGATATTCGTATTTTAAAAACGGCAGTAAATCGGAAGACTGTTATTGATCATATAAATAGAGGGGACCTCTCCTTTGCAGGTTAAAGGTTCAGCATAAATTGATATTGGTTTTAAACCTATAACGGATCAGGCGGTTAAAAACTATGTAAATGAAACAGCCCCGCAATTGAGCGAGGCTGTTTCGTGTCAGAAATCCGATTTTCAGCATTTCGTCATATGTGTGGCTGTAAGCGGTAGCTTTCGAGCCAAGCCTGAAATGCCATGCGATCAATATAGACCCGATTGGAAATCTTAATAATCGCACTGGCAAGCCCATTCGTCTTCGCATTGAAGATATACCAACGGAGCGATTGCTCAGTTAGAAAGGGTGCTTCTTTGACAAGCTGTTTGACGGTTCTTAGATCCTCGTAATTTACCAACACGGTTTGTTCCTGATAGAATTTCTCCTTAAGGGTGACAAACTGGGGGTATTGTAAGTCAAATAGCTGAAAGGGCAAGAATGCTAGGCTGCTTGGCGATTACACCGATCAATCAAACATTTTATCATTCAGCTTTTCTGCTAAACTTCTTTTGTGATCCCCTGACAAATGCGCATAACGCTTTACCATTTGCAGCGTTTTATGACCAAGCATATCCGCTATCTCTAGGAGGCCAGCACCTTGCATGGCTAAGTAACTCGCAGTGCTATGCCGTAAGTCATGGAAGCGAAAATTACGAACACCAGAAGTGGCGATTGCATTTTCCCATGATGTACGAATATCAATGGCAGCGCGTAGATCACGGCGAGGAAAGAGCCAGCGACTATCCGCATTTGGCGCATACTGATCGTAGCTTTCATTGACCCATTGTATTTGCTCTGTGAGAAGTTCGTGTAAATGCCCGACAATCGGAACGGAGCGCGTTTCACCATTTTTGGTATCGCGCAAAATGGCAAGGCCGCGAGCCATATCAATATCGCGCAATGTTAAGCCAAGAATTTCACCACGTCTTGCGCCCGTTGAGAGGGCAAAAATGACGATAGGATATAGTTGCTGGTTTGGGCTGTTCCGGCAGGCTTCAAGTAAAACCTTGCGTTCACTATCTTCAAGATAGCGATCACGCTGATCACGGATGCCTGTTATTTTGTTAACGCCATCAAGTGGATTGCTTCCAATCCATCCCCATTGTTGCGCATACTTAAACAAAACCGCCAATGTATCACGATAGTGTTTTAAGGTTTTTCTTGATTTGGGTTTGACGCTGACCTGTTCATTGGCACTCTTTATGGATTTAGGATTGGAGCGGCCATCGGGAGCGTCTGCCAATTTGTTTATTTGGTCTGAAATTAACTCAGGGGTGACAAATGATAAAGCGTGAGCACCAAGCTCTCGCTGCCAATATCCTAAATATGTCTGTGCGGCACGCTGTGTCGTTTTTGCGAGGTTGGGTACGACTTCTTCCTCATAGCGGTGAATAACGTCTGAAAGCGTCTTACGCTTCGCTGTACGGACGATATTTTTAATCTCGCCATTGCGAATAGCCGTTTCAGTCTTTGCCGCCCAAATTTTGGCGTCTGTTAAACGCTGGAATGTTTTCTTCTGGCGAGGAAAACCAGCAATACGAATATCAACTAAATAAACGGTTCCGCTTTTGCGCTCTCGTTTTTCTATTGTAGCCATATCACCTCCGCAATGCCCCTGCGTCTCATTAGGATTAGATGACCTGAAGTCGTAAGAAATGCTGATTAGGGGCAGTTTAGGGGCATATAGACATATGGAATGATCACATATGTCAATAGCAGGCAATAAGTGATTGCTTCATAACTATCTGAATATATTTGCTTTTTATATTGATGTTTATTGGCCATAATTGAATTTCTTCAGGCTCATAACCTGAAGGCCGCAGGTTCAAATCCTGCCCCCGCAACCACTGATAACGACAAACCCGTAGCATCTG
>NZ_JBHEEH010000022.1:0-26780 GCF_041929845.1 Paenochrobactrum pullorum | reverse complement strand
CGCGGGGTGGAGCAGCCCGGTAGCTCGTCAGGCTCATAACCTGAAGGCCGCAGGTTCAAATCCTGCCCCCGCAACCACTGAGACTTGTAACCCCTTCCATGCTTCATATTGCTCAGCCAAATGAGCATCGAAGCGGGTTTTAAAGTCAATTTTTTCCTGTGTATTTTTAAAATGCTTCTCTTTCAGTAGGCGCGCGAATTCTGCTGTTGCTTGTTCACGATGGGCTTTTGCAAAATCTTCCCATGCTGCCATCGAAGCAAGAATAGTGGCAAGACGACCATGCAGTTCAAGATCAGCGCTTTTGCCATCAGGGGAGGGGCTGATTACGACTTTTTGAACAAGCTGTCGGGTAAACTGAAATCCATTCATCAAGATCATCATCGGTTTTATGTTTGACGCTGGCGATCAAAGCATCGATTGCCACTCTGTACATTGAAACAGAAATTGCAGGCGCTTTAAACTCAGTTTCTGTTGCTGGTACTGCTTTAAGCTCAGACCTGAGCTTGATCAGCTTGTCTTCCTGGTCATCAATCATATCATTGAAGGCAGGGATTGCAGGACGACCCTCCGACGCTCGCTGTGCCAGTTGTTCCATCAGGCTTCGTTGTTGCTGTTCCAGTTTTTTGATATTTACGACCAATTGATCTCTGTGTTTAGCACTTTGCTTGCCTGATTTACTCAGCTCTTTGGTTAGTGTGTCCCTGACGTGCTCAATATTGCTGATACTAAATAGGCCTTCCGGAAAGGCCGCCAACACCCGTTCTTCCAGTTCATGACGACTGATTGTCTTGCTGTTAGTACAGATGATGCCGCCAAGGCTATCAATTGGCAGCTTCTTCTTTCTGTTGGTGCAGCCATAGCGGTCCTTGGCCATAATAGCATAAGGACCATGACAATGAGCGCATTCCAGAATACCACTCAACAAATATTGGGGACGGTGGCTTTTGTTCAGCCTGTTTGTCTGAGTTTTATCAAACAGCTTCTCGTTTTTAATCTGCTGCTGTTTGACCTTTGTCCATAAGGCATCATCAATGATGCGTAAGTGTGGAGCTTCACCATATTCCCAGTCTTTTGGATCGTTAGGTCGTGCTATTCGCTTTTCTGTAACAGGGTTCTTTCTAAAGGTAGTCCTGTTCCAAAGTAATCGCCCCAGATATTGTTCATTATTTAAAATACCACTACCACGACTGCGATGACCACGGATCGCAGTATCGCGCCATCTGAGTCCACGTGGTCCAACAGTATTTTGTTTATTTAAGTTTACAGCGATCGCCTGCGGGGATTGACCTTTGGCATATTGTTCGAAAATCCATCTGACGATCTCTGCCTCTTGTGGCTCAATCTCCCGAAGGCCCGGGATACGTTCGCCTTTACTGTCATATTCCAGTTTAACCCGATATCCATAAGCTAGACCGCCAGCAGCTTTACCTTTGCGGATGGTATGCTTCATGCCTTCGCGGGTTTTGATCCGACCATCTTCAATTTGCTCGTGACTGAGAACAGAACGGATACCCACTTCCATGTCTTTAATTGGGGCTGCACCTGTGACAGTCCACAAATCGATATCATGGAAGCGTAAGGTTTTGAGGATACCAGCACTGTGCTCCATATCACGCGAGATACGATCAACACTGAAGCACAGTACTATATCGATGTCGTTACGTTCTATGTGCTTTAGCAGCGCCTGAATGCCAGGACGGGTTTTAAGCCGCGTGCCGCTGACACCACTATCCTTAAATATCTCGACGAGGTTCCAACCATTGGCACGGATCATTTTTTGACCAAGCTCTATTTGCGTCTCAATACTCTGCTCGTTCTGGCGATCGGTTGAATAGCGAGCATAAAAGACAACATTTTTGGTCATGCAATATCCAAAATAGGAGGATGGTGGAATTAGGAGGTGTTCGTTAGCCTTGGCTATTTGGGGCCAACAGGCGTGTTTGTGTGGTCAATAAAGCTGGCAAAGTCAGAGCGGTCAAGGGCCCTTGTGTTTGATCAATCAATATAACAATCAAAATAATGGTAGCCGCTTACCTTTAAATGACGGCGTTTGTTGGAGCTACAAGTACTCATACCTTGTGTTCAATGTAAAATAGCTCAAATTAATTTGTATCAGATAGCCAGCACGTCAGTTCAAGTCAGAATACAATGCAATAATCTGATTCACAGTTCTGAATGATTGATTCAATATCCTCAGATATCGATTCAGAAATCAATATTTATGATTCAAGCGCAAACGCCGTGTCATTTTGAAATTTTGATGAGAGACGTAAGAGGAGCTCATCAATGTTTACGTGTCAGGGCTCCGTTCAATGAATGGTCTTGTGCAAACAAACTTGAAAACTGTGAGCACGACATTCTCCTCAAACCACGATAATCAGTGTTTCTGCCATTAATAATGGCTGCCAAATCCCCCGATATATGTAACGTATATATACGTTACATATATCGGGGGATTTTTTGTGCGTGCAGTTGAGTTGTTTTGTGGTGCTGGGGGCATGTCACTAGGACTTCAGCGAGCAGGCGTGGATATGATTCATGCCTATGATGCATGGTCTCCGGCGGTTGAAACTTATCGGCACAATTTAGGTCAACATGTCAGCCAACGCGATTTGAATAATATATTTGCCATGGGGCCGTTGATCGCTGATCTGTCACCGGATTTGATCTGCGGTGGGCCTCCATGCCAGGATTATTCGGTAGCAGGGAAGCGGATCGAGGGGGAAAATGCTGGCCTGACCAAAGCATTTGCGATGTTGGTCTGTATTGCTCGCCCTGAATGGTTCATCATGGAGAATGTACCACAAGCAGCGCGCTCAGATGCTTGGCAGGTAGCCCGCGCTATGCTGGTAAAAGCCGGATATGGTCTGTCGGAATGTAAGCTGGATGCGTCCTGGTATGGAATTGCTCAGAAGCGTAAACGTTTATTTGTTATTGGTCGTCTTGGGGAGCAGCATGGTTTTTTAAACGCGGCACTGGTTGCAGCGCGAACTAAAACACAAACTGTGATCAATGATGTGCTTGAGATTGCGGAAGGCTATGTTTATTCGCGGCCTTTTAGGGCGGCGAGGGGTGTCAGAAGCGTTCATGAACCATTTCCAACAGTTACCAGAACTTGCTGGGAACGCTTGACCGAACGTTATTTGTCCAACCCACATCCCAATGATCCGATACCCGCAACCGAGGCTGCCGTTTTAACCACGGGTCAATTAGCCCAGCTTCAAGGCTTTCCCGAAAATTGGCAATGGCGAGGGGCAACGCGACAAGATATTCATCAGATGATTGCCAATGCAGTGCCATCGCCGTTGGCTGAAAGTATCGGTCGGGTCATTTTGGAACGGCATAACGCTCAAACCATCCCTCTGGTTCAGGGGCGTTTTGTGCAGTTTCTGATGAAAAAGGGGCGTTCTTATCAATCAGCACGTAATGTAAAATCGCAGCTTAATCGGGCTCGGCGTTTATTGGGTGGTCGTACGTTTACCGGTTTAGAACTCGAACTGGCCACGCTTGAGAGTATTGAACAGTTTATTGCTTTGTCGATACGGACGAAATCAGATCTTCGCGCTGCACTTCGCCATCATCGGGAGTATCAGATTGTGCAGCAGAAGCAGTCAAAGCCAGAAAAAATACCGTTAGTTCAGCTACGTGCTGCCTAATTAAACACTCTGGAACGGTTCATTTGCGCTCAAACGGGTCATAAACTGGATCAACTCCGTCATACGGGCAAGGGGGTATGCGTATTAGCCATGCTAAACTCTGATAAGCCGATTCAGAGTTCTATAAGTTTGATTCAAATCTATGAGAACCAGATTCAGAGTAAGCGATTAGGCGACCCCACATATCTTTTGTCGGCCTGATACGCGTTTTTCTACATGAATCATGTGGGGAATCCTATGAGCGACAGTGTGAATCAGACCCGAACATTTGAGATATTAACGGCGGAACCGGTACGAAGCCGTCGCAAACCACGTGACTGGCCGGATGACGAGAAGAGCAGGATTGTGTCTGCGACATTGCAGCCCGGCGCTAATGTTTCTGCTATAGCGCGGTCCGAAGGTTTGGATCCCTCTCAGCTTTATGGATGGCGGCGTAAGGCACTTGCATCTGGCGTTATCGCACCATTATCCGCAGAGATGGAAAGTTCAGCCGGATTTGCGCGCGTTGAAACCGTTCACAGTGATAAAATTGATATTGTTGTTGCCGATATGGTGGTTCGCGTTGGTTCAACCTTCGATCCGGATCATCTGGTGCAGATATTAAAGGCGGTTCGCAAGGCATGATTTCCAGCAGTGTCGTCGTTTATATGTCCTGCGAGCCCGTTGATTTCCGTAAAGGAGCAGCCTCCCTGATGGCATTTGTACGTGATGGCGGCCTTGACCCGTTTAATGGCGCGCTTTACGTCTTCCGGTCAAAGCGTGCTGACCGGATCAAGATTGTATGGTGGGATGGCAGTGGTGTTTGCCTTTATTCGAAAACTCTCGAAAATTGTGGCTTTTGCTGGCCGGGCTTATCGGCAGCGAGGATACGTCTGGACCATTCCCAACTCATGGCTTTATTGGCCGGAATGGACTGGAAGAAGATCCGCCCCAACAAGATAAAACGCCCCACGCTAACGGGGTGATAACACCTGCGGCAAGATGATTCATAAGGTGAAATTGGTTGGGAAACCGGCTGTTTTTGTGCTCTACTCAGTCTCATGAATTTACCTCTTCACGATTTGCCGGATGACGTTGACGCACTGAAAGCAATGGTGCGGGCAATGGCTTGTGAGCAGGCCGCGAAAGAAGCTCAGCTGAAGGCTGCTGAAGCAGAGATTGTCCGGTTGGAGGCCGTAGAAAAGAGCGCCAATGAGCGGATTGCGAACCTGACATCCATCATGAAGGTTTTGCAGCGCAGCCAATATGGTCGGCGCTCCGAACAACTGCGCCTTGGTATTAACGATGAACAGGTCTCATTTGCTTTCGAAGAGGTGGAAACAGGTCTTTCGGCGATCCGGAGCGAGCTTAAAGATGTAGCCCGGGATAAGCCGAAACGAGCATCACGTCCGCGCAAAGTTTTTGCCGCTCATCTCGAACGTATTGAGGAAATTATCGAACCGGAAATCCCTGCTGGTTACGAAGGGTTGGAAAAGGTCCTGATCGGCGAGGATCGCTCGGAGCGACTGGACGTTGTGCCGCCGAAGTTCCAGGTTATCGTGACGCGCCGGCCCAAATATGCATTCCGCAACCATGATGGTGTGGTTCAGGCGCTTGCACCTGCACACATCATCGAAAGTGGTCTGCCGACGGAGCGTTTACTCGCCTATATCGCCGTTTCCAAATATGCCGATGGCCTTCCGCTTTATCGTCAGGAAGCAATTTATTTGCGCGATGGTGTTACGATCAGCCGGAGTTTGATGGCGCAATGGATGGGGCATCTGGGCTTCGAGCTTCAGATATGCGCTGATTTTATCCTTGAGCGGATCAAAGAAGGTGAAAGGATCTTCGCTGACGAAACGAGTTTGCCCACTCTGGCTCCAGGAGCGGGAAAGGCCACCAAGGCATGGCTTTGGGCTTATGCGCGCGATGATCGCCCTTATGGTGGGAGCAGTCCGCCAATGGTGGCTTACCGCTTCGAAGACAGCAGGGGCGCAGAGTGCGTGGCGCGGCATCTTGCCGGCTTTAACGGCATCCTGCAGGTTGCTGGGCGCATTTACGCCGTAAATTTTACGATCTGCACATGAACGGTATCTCGCAGACCGCAACAAATACTGTTGTCGCTATGGCTGAATTGTGGAGGATCGAGGATGAAGTACGCGGCAAAAGTGCCGACATCCGCAGTGCTTTGCGTCAAGAACAGTCCGCAGCCATTGTCACGCGTCTTTTTGATATGTGGGAAAAGGAGCTGAGTAAGGTCTCCGGTAAGTCCAAAACTGCCGAAGCAATCCGCTACGCGCTCACCCGGCGCGAAGCGCTGCAGCGGTTCCTTACGGATGGCCGGATCGAAATCGATAGCAACATTGTCGAGCGTGCCATCAGACCACAGACAATTACAAGGAAAAACAGCCTGTTTGCCGGAAGTGAGGGCGGCGGTCGGACTTGGGCCACACTGGCAACGCTTCTCCAGACATGCAAAATGAACGACGTCGATCCGCTTAACTGGCTATCCCAAACCTTAAGCCGCATCGCTCAAGGATGGCCTGTAACAGAAATCGAGGACCTCATGCCTTGGAACTTCAAGTCCAACGCCATCGGCTGACCGCTTACCGTTAAATAAGGCCTTTGCAGTATTAAAAGGCACGTTTAGTAAAAGTAAATTCCTTTATTTTGCATTCTGTCAGTTTGCCGGGACAGCAATTTGCCTTGCCCGCAATCCGATGTGAGTTACCCGCACAGCTCTTCAAATTAGCGGCAATACATTTCAATTCAGAAAAATTTGCAATAATCCGATTCAAAATTCTGGATTACCGTTTCTGAACTCTTGAATTCTGATTCAAAAACAAACGGCGTTTGCGGAATAGAAATAATGATTGCGCCGACAGTTTTTTGAGCTCACGCTATTAGTATAAATCCGTGAGACTTAAATTATGACAATCAGAAAGCAAGAGGCGGAGCGCTTACGCAAACAACGTGAACGTCAGCAAAGGGTGCGTGAGCGCCATAAACGAGACCGAAAACCATCGCGCGATGATATAGCCCGCGTCTTGCTGCATATGTTCATCATGAAAGCTTATAAGACCAATCAAATGCACTTGCTCGAGGGCTATTGCGATATGATCGTTCGCAGGCTGAAGTCTCAGGGTTTCGATAAAGCTGCCAGCTATACTGTTTTAGATGACCTTATTGAAAAATACACGAAATCAGATTGGCAGTTTTTTAGAAAGCTTCATTTGAAGGAAGACGACACCCCAATCAAGTGAGCTTGCCTTCGTTACGATATCTATGAATCAATTGAGGGTTTCCCATCTGATAATGATGGCAGCCATACTTAAATGATTTGGCAAACATCGTTTGTGCTCAATTTTGTCTTCCCCCCATTACTTCATAGCACGGCGTTTGCAGATGAAACGCAATTATAGAGTTTTCGAGAAGTGATTTCTGAAAACCCAGATACCAGATTTTTGCCATTTTTATCTGTAGGTTAAGACGAAACACGCTGTTTAATGTCGCTTATTTTTATGGATTCCGAGCTTGATAAAAACGTGCAGCCAAAAACTATTTTCAAATGTGCCAGTCTCAGATTCTTATTTTTGATGCAGAGCTCTATGAGAATGTTGCAGTTTTCAATAATTTTGATTCAAGCCTAAACGCCGTTTGCAGGCGAGGCTCCAAAACGAGATTTTCTACGCATTTAGGGCTGACTGCTCTCGTTATCGAGATAGTTATCGACCGACAGCGTGCGCTAAGATCACTGACTTGCCCCACATAACCAAGGCAGAGATAGTTTCTGCCTTGGCCACGTAAGTTACGAGAGGTTGATGCGTTCTGATCAGATAGACTAGCGGGAAAGTGGCTGCCCCAATCTGTAAAATCTGCTCAGAGTTCGGGCCCAGCCTTCATCTTTATTCATTAACCACAGTTGGGATGTAATACCGTTTGGTACAATGTCACCAAGCAGCGGATGAGAGTGAAGGGTGCCAACAAGGCATGGGCCGTAACGCTCTGAATGCCGCCAGCTCTCTATAACAGGAGATTGAGCAAGGACTTTTTCTGTCGGTCCGTGCCCATTCAGAAATGCTTCCATGTCCTGTGCTAGTGCCTTGAGGAGCATCATATTGTTACGGATTGATGCCTCATCATATTTACCGTTTTGAATAATCATGGTTTTCCTTTTTTGAATAAGCAAAGTCATTCGCGTCTCATGTTAAAAAGAAGCGCTTGGGTTATTTGAATTTAGGAGACGGATAGTTGGTGCCTGTGTGCTATAGGCAGCTCAACTGTCTATGAGCTTCGGAGCCAAAGTTGGTGGGCTATTTGGGTATCAATACCGTTAGCTCGGGGCTGAAATCATTCTGATAGGACGACTGTACGATTTTATGGATTTCTGCAGTTAGTTGCTGGCGAAGCTTTTCCTCATTGAGTCCGGTCGGATTGTTCAGCATAACATTAAGTTCTTCTAATGCAGCTTCTCGCCATGCCGCAATTTTTTGTGCAGTTCCAGTTTTACCGGTGAGTTGATCTGCATCATTTAAAGCCCAAACGGCGATGTCTTTCCGGCTATGCTTCAGCAGTGGATCAAGACAGGCAACATCGATAGATTTGATGTCTTTGTCATAATATTGTTTGATCAGCGACACCAATTGCTGTGCAGCAGATCGTGATTGCTCTTTCCATTTATTCAAAGCCTCAGTTTGTTCTGCTAAGCCATATCCCATATGAAGCCAGAGGATTTTTTCACTATCATGGTCGTAATGAAGCAGGTCAAAGGTATATTTTTGATTTACAAGAAGTTCTTTTACCCCCTGTATTTCTTTATTAATATCAAATTCTCTTAGCGCTGTTCTGTATTCTGCGAGTGCTTCAAACTCTGGCATAATAATCGGGAAGTTTGTAACTTGGCTTGTCTTATCTGACGGTGAAGGTGGGGGAGATAGGGCTTCTACAAGCAGACTGATGATTGCTTCACCTTGATAGAGAGGAGCAAGTTCAAGTAATGTACGCCTTGCAATAGCTTTAGCTTTTGAAGGATTTTTGCTCATTTCGATGGACAGGCATATGTCAGCATGACGCGACAATATATTCACGTTGCGCTGCCAAATGCGTCTTGGCAACGGGTTATTGTATAGATTTACAGTTCCAATTGGGATTTGAGAAAACATAAGTTCTCCTGTTCCGGTGCATAGCCATGCACCAGTTTGCAAGCTCTGCTGTGATGGTCGTCACACAGAGAAATTGAATGAAAGCTATGGCCTGACGGCTTTGTTTAAAGAACGTCTGTTGCGACCAATCTTGCTATTTTATGAATACTTCGTGCTTCTAAACACGCAGTTAAGCATTTCGACGGGAAATGATTTCCGCCTTGGCACGCCTAAGTGTTCACAACACACTACAGGTGCTTTTATTCTATACTGGGAGACATTATACATTGTCATAGCCGGTTCCTTGATCATGAAGGTTTCTGGTCAGGCTCCGTATCTGTGTTCGCGCACTAAACGGAGCCGATTATCAGTTCAAATGCTGAACTGCCAGAAATATGGCAGGACCGGTGAAGTCCGGGAAGGCCCTTCTAGAAAAAAGATGTGGGCACATTTGAAAATAGCTTATGCCAGCAGGCTTTATAGATTTTATCGCTCCATATTGCTTAAGAGACTAGAGCGTCACATCCGCGCTGATCCCACAGTTGTATATAGTGAAAATCTACCATTTGCGTTTTCAAATATGGCTTCAGAAAACTCTATAATTGCGATTCAGCTGCAAACGCCGTGCTATGAAGTAACGGGGGGATTACAAAATCCAGCACAAACGATGTTTGCTAATTCCGTGATGAATGGCCGCCATCATCATTAGATGTGAAACCATAATATGATTTATGGGCATCATAACGATAGCTAACTCAGTTGGTCGAGATATCGTCGTCTTTCAAATGAAGCTTTCAAAAAAACTGCCATCCAGATTTCGTATATTTTTCTATCAGGTCATCCAAAACAGCATAACTGGCAGCCTTATCAAAACCCTGGATAACAAGTCGTTTAACAATCATATCTCAGTAGCCATCAAGCATTTGCATTTGATTGGTCTCATAAGATTTCATGATAAGCATATGGAGCAATACACGGGCGATATCATCTCGTGATGGTTTTCGGTCTCGTTTGTTGCGCTCACGAACTATTTGCTGTCGTTCCCGTTGTTTGCGTAGGCGCTCTGCCTCTTGCTTGCGGACTGGCATAATTCAAGTCTCACGGATTGATACCAATAGCGTGAGCTCAAAAAGCTGTCGGCGCAATCATTATTTCTATTTCGTAAACGCCGTTTGATTTTGAATCAAAATTCTAGAATTCAGCAACGGTAATCCTGAGGTTTGAATCGGATTATTGCAAATTTTTCTAATTGATAATGCATTGTCCCCAATTTGAAGTGCTGTGCGGGCAACACTTGGCAGATTGCTGATAAGATAATTTACTGTCCATACAACCCAAAAGAATGCAGAAAATTGGAATTTCCTTTTTGCCTTATAGCCAATAGCTACAAAAACCGGGAAACCCCTTAGGCCTTCGAGTGTACATATCGAAATTTCAATCTTGAGGCCAGCTGGTTCTGATGTGCCCGACGTCAAAACCCGGAAAATCCCCTAACCGCCTGGTCCTAAAAAAGGTGCACGTCATGAACCCACCTCTGCGACTTCATGGCTGCGTAAATTCTACTGCAGAGCCTCGTTGGAAACGGCTATCCGATGCGCACATCTCTGAGTGCTAGCATTTTTTGTAAAATCATGATTCAGTGAGCGCAGACTTAATTGGTACGCTGAAATCAGCGGGGTTCAAGATTGAAAATGCCAAAATGAGCGACCCGAAGGCCTTCATGAATTTTGCGGCTTTTGCAGCCATTGCTGCTATAACGGTCACCCAGATGCTTCGCGCGCGTGATAATCCTTCAGGTCAGGCGCTTGACGATGCCTTTGATCCCGACGATAAGCCTTTACTTCTCGCCATCTGCAAAGACTATGAAGGCAAAGCGCCAACAGCACGCCAGAAAAATCCTCATCCACCAGGCACATTAGCTTTTGCCACTTGGGTCATAGCTTGTAGTTGCCCCCGAAAGATCGGCCATTTTTACTGGTTAATTTTCTCCGCGATAAACTCACGGGGTGAACGATATCCTAAAGCTTTATGTGGGTGAAGCTCATTGTAATGCTCGAACCATAAATGCAATGATTTGATAACGGTTTTTGCGTCTGGGGTGGGATTAACGCTGACATAGTCGCGCTTGAAGGTTTTGACAAATGCCTCAGCCATACCATTTGATTCCGGGCTTCTGACAGGTGTTGTTCTGGCCTCCATACCGATATCTCGAAGTAGCGATTTTGTGTCTTTGGCAATGAAACAGGAGCCATTGTCGGTTAGCCCAGCTTGGCGGCCAGATTTGACTGGGTATCGCGATGTTGAAGGATCCTATAAAATCGCACTTAAATCACTGGCACGCCGATATCTCGAACTGCATGATGAAGTCGCTGATCTTGACGATATGATTCAGGCTATCGTCAAAGAACTGGCACCAGAATTAATCGCATGTCACTCAATCGGACTGAATAGCACGGCCCAACTTCTGCTGACTGCAGGTGACAATCCTGAGCGGTTGCGATCAGAGGCCAGCTTTGCTGCGTTATGTGGCGTTTGCCCCGTTCCTGCATCGTCAGGTAAAACAATACGATACCGATTGAACCGAGGGGGCGACCGTGCTGCGAACAGCGCGCTCCATATCATTGCAATTGGACGATTGCGGCTGGATCCAAAGACCAAAGATTATGTCGCCAGACGTACGGCTGAGGGCCACTCAAAACTGGAAGCCATTCGCTGTCTCAAACGATACATTGCTCGTGAAGTCTTCGGCATCATCATCCGGAGGTTCAGAGAGATCAATCAGAACCAAATTGCCGCTTGACTCAAGGGCATCCGTGGGAGCCAATATTGCGCTCATAATTATCAAAAGTTACTGCTCAAACACCAATTGCTGCCATCCATGAGCGGGAAAGGTAATTGTTTCGATAACTCCGCAGTAGAAAGTTTCTTTAAATCATTAAAGGCGGAGTTGATATGGCGGAGGCACTGGCAAACAAGGCGGGATGTTGAGGTCGCAATCTTCGAATATATAAATGGCTTTTATAATCCACGCCGTAGACATTCAACACTCGGCTGGAAATCGCCGGTGGCATTTGAGAAAAAAGCCGCATAACATGAGAGATAGACCGGAACACAACCGGTGCAAGACCAGGTCTTGTCGTCTAAATGTGCCTAATGATTTAAGAGCGTTTTTACAAATTCAAACGCAGCGATCATACACATAAGGCGGAAAGTTGGATGGGGTGAGTTTGTTTATTGACCTACCGTTCATTTTGTATAATAGTATACGATATGTGAATGTTGACCTGATTGAGCCGCGCATATGACCCGAAAACCGCTACTATTGGATGTTGCTAATCTTACTGTTTCTATAGGTGGCTTGCCTATTGTTAATGGCATTTCGCTGACGCTACATGAAGGCGAGGTCGTCGGCATTGTTGGTGAATCCGGCAGTGGCAAGAGTGTTTCATCACTGGCCATTATGCGGTTGTTGCCTAAACAGGCAAAAATAACCGCTGACAAGATGTTGTTAATGGGTGAGGATTTGCTCCAAACGAGTGAAAAGCGCTATGAAGAAATTCGTGGCAGTTCGATCTCGATGATTTTTCAGGAGCCGATGACAGCGCTTAATCCGGTCTTGACAGTTGGCGAACAGATCATTGAAACTGTCACGCGACATGAAGGTTTAAGTCGAAGGCTTGCGCGCGTCAGAGCGATTGATGCGCTGGGTCGTGTTGGTATTCCGGCTCCCGCACAGCGTGTGGATGATTATCCGCACCAGATGTCGGGTGGTATGCGACAGCGTGCAATGATTGCGATGGCATTGGCCTGTCAGCCACGGGTTTTGATTGCGGATGAACCGACAACAGCATTAGACGTTACAATTCAGGCGCAAATTCTTGAATTACTGCAAGATCTCCAAGAAGAGTATCGCATGGGCACAATCATGATTACCCATGATCTGGGTGTGATGTCTTCTTTTGCTGACCGTGTTTTGATTATGTATGCGGGACGAGTAGTTGAGGCGGCAAAAGCGATGGAAGTGTTTGAGACAGCTGCCCATCCTTATACGCGTGGGCTTCTTGCCAGCATTCCATCCAGTGAAGTTGATACCGACAGACTGTATGCAATTCCAGGAACCGTGCCACCGCCTTTTGATCAGCCGCCCGGCTGCCGCTTTGAGCCGCGCTGCTCGCTGGCCATGCCGGCTTGCCGTGAAGCTTTGCCGCCTCTAGTTGAATGCAGTGCGGGACATTTAAGTGCTTGCATCAGAGATATTAAACAAATGACAGCGGACATTCCATCATGACATCACCTTTGTTACGTGTTGAAGGCCTGCGTAAAGAATTTCGCTCTGGTGGCGGGTTTTTATCAAAACAGCGTGTTGTCAGGGCTGTTGATGATGTATCCTTCACCATTCATCAAGGTGAAACATTGGGCGTGGTGGGGGAGAGTGGTTGTGGTAAAACCACATTAGGGCGAATGGTATTACGGCTGCTGGAAGCAACCGGCGGGCAAGTTGAATTTGAAGGCACTGAACTTAAAAGCCTGAATTCATCGCAAATGCGTGCGCTTCGAAGCGATATGCAGATTATTTTTCAAGATCCGTTCGGCTCGCTCAACCCACGTATGACAGTTGGTGAGCTGATTACAGAACCGTTGATCATACATGGTGGCTATAGTGGGGCTGACCGGCAAAAGCGTTTGAATGAGCTGCTGGATCTTGTTGGTTTAGCCAGTTATCACGCGGTCCGTTTTGTGCATGAGTTCTCGGGCGGGCAACGCCAGCGTATTTGTATTGCGCGCGCATTGGCGCTTAAACCGCGGTTTGTCGTGTGTGATGAAGCAACATCTGCACTTGATGTTTCCATTCAGGCGCAAATTCTCAATCTTTTACATGATCTCAAACAAAACCTTAATCTGACCTATCTGTTCATCAGCCATGATTTGGGTGTTATCCGTCATATTTCGGATCGGGCGATGGTAATGTATTTAGGTCAAGTGGTGGAAACCGGCTCGAAGCATGAGATTTTTAATCATCCGGCACATCCTTATACTGCTGCATTACTGAATTCATCTCCGTCTCGTAATAAAGGAAAAACACGTTTTGCAGCTCTTAAAGGTGATCTGCCGAGCCCGGCAAATCCACCTTCGGGATGCCGGTTTCATACCCGCTGTTCGATAGCAAAAGATATTTGTAAAAGCGTTGCGCCACCGATGAGCGCAATTTCAAGCGCCACTCATCAGGCAGCATGTCATTTTCCATTAGAACACTAAAAAAGGCCGGTTTTACCGGCCTTTATCTTTATAGGGTCGGGGTTTGATAAATAATTTGATTCCCAACCTTGATTTCAGTTTCAACCAGATAAGGTTTTAGCTGATCGGTGGCAATCTCCATGCCAAGTCCTGCTGTCTCAGGTGCACGGATATAGCCGTTTGCATCGGGCGTGATGTGGTTGCGTGTGATGTCTAGCGCCAGTTGTTTTGGTGCAGCCGGATATTCGCAAATATAATCATCCTGAAATCCGGCAAAAGGCTGCAAGGAAGCTGATAGAGCCAGATGGGAGGTGAAAGTGTGATTAACATAAGGAATGCCGCGTGCTTTGGCTGTGTTGGCGACTCTTTGTGCTGGTCCCAAACCACCGATACGGCCGCAATCAATCTGGATATAGCCGATCTGGCCATAGGTCATGAGATGTTCGGCCATATGATAATTATGGGCCGCTTCTCCGCCTGCGATACGGACATTGGCCGGACGGTTTGCCAAATCAGCATAAGCGGCTAGAGCACCCGCCTCAAACGGTTCTTCAAACCAGCGTATTCGTGCTTCATCCATGAAGGAGAGGCGTGCGGCGGCGGCATCCACATCTTCGCCAAAAATTTGACCGACATCAACCATCAGGTCACTTTCTGCTCCAAGCCCTTCACGTGCAGCTGTAAAATGTGCCCCGTCATCTGCCGCTGTTGTGCGGCCGATTGGCCCCCAACCGAATTTTGCGGCGCGAAACCCTTGATGGCAGGCAGTACGCGCCCTTTCAAATGTTTGTTGAGGGGTATCGCCAAAAAGAAGCGATGCATAAGGTATTTTATCGCAGGATTTTTGATGGCCGAGCAGGCTCCATGCTGGTGCGTCAAGCCTTCTACCCAATAAATCCCATAAGGCCATTTCAATGCCTGAAAGCGTATGCGGTGCTTGCAGAAGATCCATGGAATTATAATTGGCGAGAACAGAAATACGGGCAATATCACTAATGTCATCAAGTCTTTGACCGATGATGGATTCTTGCACCGGACGGCAGACACCGTGAGATTTGGGGCAGACAAAGGCCGCGATTGAAGGCAGCGGAGCTGCCTCACATTCACCCCAGCCGGTGAAGCCACCGGCCGTAACGCGCACTAATAATGCGTCCTGACTTCCATCTGCCTCTTCCGTTACAATCGGCATGGATAGATAGAACAGGTCAACTGTTTCAATTTTCATGTCAATACCATTACTCGCGTCGATAGATTTTTGCTTCGGGTTTAAAAGCTGTGAGAGGATCGAGCGGGAACATAGGACGCTGGCAGATTGTATGTCCAAGGCTCTTTAAATCCGCAGAGGTGGAACCAGGCGCATCGATATTGAAATTACGGCTGACCCACGCATCGTACATATGATGTTCGGTATGGGGTGATTTCACCACGATCAGATCAAAATCAGCAGGGTTCAGGCCATTGGAATAATAAAGAGAACGGTCAAATAGCATGGCTGGCAGGCTGAGAACAACAACAGTGAAATTATCAAATTCGAGTACAGCAGAAAGCCCGCCATTAAGCGGTGTTTTCATTGTCTCAAGTTTGGTACGTCCATCAGATAATAGTTTGACTTTTGCTGTCACCTGTATGGGTGTGAAACGTGCAGCATCCATTTTGCCGCCGATACTGATTGTTATGGTGCTGTTAACACCTGCCTGATGTGCAGCTTTTGCAGCTTCTGGATCGACAATTTGTGCCAATACGCGGCCTTGATATTGCCCTTGTTGCAAGGCTTTAAGAATGGCATTGGAGTCACCGCTTGCACCTGATGATGTGGCATCAGCCGCGTCAGTAAAAACCACAGAGCCATGCATAGTGCGGGCTTCTTCAATAGCCTCGGGCAGGGCAATCAGCTGCCCTTGCATTCGCTCGCGCTGTTCCCAGAAGCGGCTGGCAAGTTGATTGGCCAAAGACTGTCCTTGAGTTTCATTCTCGGTCACAAGAATAACTTGTGTGCAAAGCTCCGGTGCATCGGTAAATGGGTTGCCGATCATAATACCCGCTGCAAGTACGGTTCCATCTTGTTCCAGCTTTTTGCATTCGCGGATCAATTCACCATAAAAACCGGTTTCGGTAATCAGTTCATCGCCGCGTACAAGAGCAGGAATAACCGTGCGGACGATAGTCGCTGGTTTACGTGCCGCTAAGCGATTGAGCAGCAAGGATGCGGCACGCATGCCGGTGTCGGCAAAATCCACATGCGGATAGGTATGGTAGATTGTAATGCCGTCCACTTGACGGATCATTTTTTCGGTCAAAATACCATGCAAGTCGAGTGATGTGACAATTGGCTTATCTTTTCCGGCCATGGCGCGGATTTGCAGCAGCAGTTCACCTTCCGGGTCTGCCTCTCCGACAGCGCCCATGGCGCCATGCAAACTGACATAAACCGCATCTGCTTGATCAATATTCTGGCGCACGGCTGTAAGAATTTCAGCCGATAAACACTGCCAGCCATCAGCAGATAGAATACCTGCACTGTCGGCTCTGGCCGCCATAGTTGGGATAATTTTGATATGATGGTGTTTTTCCAACACGGATAATGCACCACCAATTGCTGTATTGCGTCCACGATGCTGAAAAAGTTCCTCGCCTTTTTCAATATGGAACAGTTCATAATCGGACTGCACAGGATTGAAGGAAGATATTTCTTGCATACATTCGACGATTAAGACCGATGTCATTGGTTCAGTATTCATTTCAATTCCCATTCCAGCGGTCATCATAGTCTGACATGACAACGCCAACTGTATCGCCACGGGTTACACGTCCCGGACCTGCGCCAAACCATAAAATGCCGTCTCGTTGATAGTGCAGAACAATGGGCTCGTGATCAATATCTTCAACGAAATGTAACCATCCGGCAATGTCACCGGCACGGACTTTTTCACCCACATTATGGGCAGGTTCATAAAGACCACCGCGCGGTGTGAAAATATAGACATCCGGGGAATTGACCATCATGTGACGCGTACCGGCAGAGCCGTCTTTTTGATCTGTTTCCGGTGTGCCTTCTACAACATTCATATGTTTGAGAATATTGAGAATTCCGCGTTTTCCAATGCGTACACCGTCAATATTGACGCGTCCCCAGCCACCTAACTCTGTACCAAGTGAAATAATATTTCGGCGTTCGACGCATGAGGTAAAGGTTGCACCTTCATCTACGCCGGCAAATACCACATTAAATGGCGCACCAAAGGCTTCAGCTGCGGCCATTGTTTTTGCCCGCATCGCCGAATCGTTTAAGTAATGCATGTTGGTGGAGGGAAACGAGTCATTGGAGTGACCGGCGGTGTGCATATCTACCGAGATATCAACCATCGGCAGAATGAAACTATCCATAAAATGAGCCAGCATCTGGCTGAATGTACCGCGTGGATCACCGGGAAAGCAGCGGTTAATATCCCAGCCATCAATAGGTGAAAGACGCGTGTCGGCAAGCACGGCCGGCATATTGACCGCTGGCATCATAATGACGCGGCCTTGTACCTCTTCAGGTTTTAGACGGCGGGCTAAATCAGAAATCGCAATCTGCCCCTCATATTCATCACCATGGACACCGCCCGTGAGCAGGACTGTAGGGCCGTTGCCGTTTTTTACGCAGATAATGGGGATTTCCATTGTTCCCCAGCCTGAATTGTTTCGCGAGAGCGGCGCGCGCGCGTAGCTTGCCTGCCGTCCGATTTTGTCAAAATCAATATTACACGTGATACGACTTTTAATAGCTGTGTTGTCCATGGCTGCCTCTGCAAAATAGTCTTGTTTCGCATGATTGTATACGATATTGATTATGTCAAGGTGACTCATTTCTTAAAATCAAAATTTCTGAAACACTAGGAACGCATTCATGCTCAAACAACAAAGCAGCACAGATAGGTCTTCGTCTGCCCGTATTACTGCGGTGCGTGTTGCCCCTTTATTTGGTGAAAGCCCGCAAGGTGGCTGGAGCCATGAGATTAAAGCTAAAGACAGTATTCATGCGCTGATTGCAGTGCATACAGATTGCGGTCTTTCCGGTTATGGCAGTGTTTTTACCAATGGTGCGCTGGTGCAGGCAACTATGGAAGTGCTTGAGCCGCTGCTACTTGGTGAGAATGCACTGGAGCCGGAGCGGGTATCAGAAAAGCTGCATCAGAACACATTTTGGATGGGGCGCGGCGGTTCGATCACTCATGCGATCAGCGGCATCGATATGGCACTGTGGGACATTCTGGGTAAAGCAACTGGTTTGTCTGTCGGTAGGCTTCTGGGGGGGCGCTACCGTGACCGTGTTCAGCCTTATTGCTCTTTATTGATGGATGCACCTGACAAGATGGAAACTATCTTAGCTCCACATCGCGAGCAGGGCTTTAAGGCCTTTAAAATTGGATGGGGTCCTTTTGGGCGTACCGGTGATGCACGCAATGACCGGGCTATTATTGCAGCTGCACGCAAGGCTGTGGGAGATGATGCGCAATTGCTGGTTGATGCGGGTGCCAGTGATGCTTACTGGCCAAATGGTTTGAAATGGGCACTCAATACATCCAAAATGCTAGCCGATTATAATGTCGGCTGGTTTGAAGAAGCGCTCAAACCGGATGCGATAGATGATTTTGTCGAATTGCGTCGTCAAAGTCCGGTGCCGATTTCCGGCGGTGAAGTATTGACCCGGCGCCAGTCTTTCACGCCTTGGTTGGTGCGTGGTGCTTTTGATATTATTCAGCCGGATGTGACCAAGGTTGGTGGCATCAGCGAGCAACGCCGTATTGCATGGATGGCGCAGGAATTCGGCATTCGTTATATCGGACATGGTTGGAATACGGCTCTGGGACTGGCTGCAGATCTGCAGCTGTCTTCCGCTATTTACGACTGCGATCTGGTCGAATATATCGGCGGTAGCGCCTATGTCGACCGTTTGACTGCAACACGCTGGCAACTTGATGATGAGGGATATTTAGCCATTCCGGATATGCCGGGGCTGGGTTGTGAACCGCTGCCGGAGCTTTTGGCACAATATACACCTGATGTTTTATCATTTTTTCAAGCTTAAGGAAGGACGGAGCCGATGAACCAGATTAATCTTAACGGGCGTTTTGCCATTGTAACAGGTGGCGCGCAAGGTATCGGCAGAGCTGTTGCCGAGCGTTTGATTGCATCAGGTGCGCAGGTGGCACTTTGGGATCAGGACGAAGCACTTGTGGCACAATGTGCCAAAGAGCTTGGAGGTGGCACAATTTTTTGTGCCGTTGATCAAACAGATTATGCCGCGGTTGAGGCCGCTCATGCAAAAACTGAAAGCTCTTTTGGGCGAATTGATATTTTGGTGGCCAATGCCGGTATCGCTGGTAGCAATGCTCCGCTTGCTGATTATCCGGTGGATGAGTGGCACAAGATCATCAATATCAATCTCAATGGAGTGTTTCATTGCTGCAAAGCGCTTGTGCCAGCCATGCAAAAGCAAGGTTATGGCAGGATAGTTAATGTTGCTTCAATCGCGGGTAAAGAGGGTAATCCAAATGCTGCTGCTTACTCAGCCTCGAAAGCAGGCGTTATTGCATTGACCAAGTCATTAGGTAAGGAAACTGCAGGCAGTAATATTGCTGTTAATTGTGTCACACCTGCCGCAGCGCGTACGCGTTTGTTTGATCAGATGCAACAGAGCCATATTGATTACATGCTTTCGCGAATCCCGCGCGGGCGCTTTCTGGAGCTTGAAGAGGTGGCCTCCATGATCGCATGGCTGGTGAGTGCGGAAAATTCATTTACAACAGGTGCAGTTTTTGACCTGTCGGGTGGTCGAGCGACTTATTAAAGGAGGAGTTGAATATGAAACTGGTGCGGTTTGGTAATATAGGCGCAGAAAAACCTGGTATTCTGGATGGTGAAGGTCAATTGCGTGACTTGTCATCGGTGGTGGACGACATTGCCGGTGACGTGATCTCGCCGGAAGGGCTTGATCGTTTGCGCGGGCTGGATTTGAAAACACTGCCTTTGGTGGAAGGCTTGCCTCGTATTGGCGCTTGCGTTGGCCGCGTTGGGAAATTTATTTGCATAGGCCTCAATTATGCAGATCATGCTGCTGAAGCGGGGATGCCTGTACCCGCAGAGCCTGTTATTTTCATGAAGGCGACCAGTGCTCTTTGCGGACCCGATGATACGGTATTAATTCCACGCAACTCAACTAAAACGGATTGGGAAGTTGAGCTTGGTGTGGTGGTTGGCAAAGCCGGTAAATATATTGATCAAGCGAATGCCATGGATCATGTGGCTGGTTATTGTGTGATTAATGATGTGTCAGAACGTGAATGGCAGCTGGAGCGTGGGGGCACATGGGATAAAGGCAAAGGCTTTGATACATTTGGGCCTATTGGCCCTTGGCTCGTGACCAAAGATGAAATTGCTGATCCGCATGATCTGGCGATGTGGCTGGATGTGGATAGTCATCGCTATCAGAACGGCTCCACCAAAACGATGGTGTTTGGTGTGCCGGAGCTGATCTCTTATGTCAGTCGTTGTATGAGCTTGCAGCCGGGTGATATTATATCAACTGGTACGCCTCCGGGCGTTGGGATGGGGCAAAAGCCGCCTCTTTATCTTCAGGGCGGAGAGACTATTCGTCTTGGAATTGAGGGGCTTGGTGTGCAATGTCAAAAAGTGGGGCACGAGCCTCAATAAGTAACTAAAAAAGCCCGGTGTAAACCGGGCTTTCGGGTGTGATATTCTTATGTTTTAAATTGTCCAGCCACCATCAATCGTAATGGTTTGTCCCGTCGTATAGGCAGCATTTGCTAGATAAAAGGCCAGGTCGGCAATTTCTTCAGGAGTGCCAAGTCGTCCCATAGGCTGACGGGCAATAAACTGGTTGCGCGCTGTTACCTCATCACCTGTTGCAATCAGTCTTTCACGCAAAGACGGACTTTCCACAGTGCCCGGACAAATAGCATTACAACAAATACCTTGCGTTACATAGTCAGAAGCAACTGATTTTGTCAGTCCGATAACGGCTGCTTTGCTTGCTCCATAGAGGCAGCGATTGGGTGCGCCTTTCAGACTGCTGACCACAGAAGCAATGTTAATAATAGAACCCTGTTTCTGTGCTAGCATCGCTGGTAAAAAAGCTTGAATGGTGCGGATCATACCGCGCAGATTGATGTCAAAGGCAAGATCGATTTCTTGCGTTTTGATATCAAGAACCGTGCCGCTATGCACAATACCTGCACAATTGATTAGGACATCAACCGTGTTGAGTTTTTTGGCTAACGCCTGCATTGCCGCCTCGTCACGCACATCCAGAGCATAACATTCGGCATTCAAACCTTTCAGAAGACTAACATTCAGATCTGTGGCGATTACGTGAGCATCGTTTTGGGCAAATTTTTCAGCACAAGCGCGGCCAATGCCTTGACCGGCAGCAGTGATAAAGACGGTTTTTCGCATATAATATCCTTAAGCGCGTCGGGAGCGCATTCTCGGGTCCAGCACGTCACGTAGACCGTCACCCATTAAGTTAAGTCCTAAAACTGCCATCATGATGATAATGCCGGGAAAGAAAGCGACCCATGGCGCTTCTTGCAAATATGTACGTCCGTCAGCAATGATATTGCCCAGTGTTGGTGTTGGCGGCTGAGGGCCGACTCCCAAAAAACTGAGAACTGCTTCAGACAAGATGGAAACGGCAAAAACAAATGTCAATTGTACAATAAGCGGCGAGATGGCATTAGCCAGAATATAGCGCAAGATAATCCGCATATGTCCGGCACCCACCGCAACGGCAGATTCCACATAAGGCAATTCACGGATGATCATAACGCTGGAGCGCATGATGCGTGCGGTCCGGGGGGTAAATGTGATGGTCAGCGCTATGACTGCATTCATCAGAGAAGGGCCGAGTGCTGCGGCCAGTGCTATGGCCAATAAAACGCTTGGGAAAGCCATAAAACCATCCATTATCCGCATAAGCGTATTGTCGAGCCAGCGCACATAACCAGCTAATACGCCAAAGATAATACCCAAAACACCTGTTGCCAGCGTGACCGACAATCCGATCATTAATGAAATGCGGGTGCCATGAATAACGCGGCTGAGAATATCACGACCGAAAGCATCGGTTCCAAACCAGTTTTCCTGCGAAGGGGGCATGAGCAATTCACGATAATTGTTTTTGTTTGGATCATAAGGCGCAATCAGATTGGCAAAAACGGCCATAAAAACAATCAGACCAAACAGCAAAGCACCGACAAGGAATGATCGATGCATAAACAATCTTTTAAGTGATTGTTTTAACGCCGTCAGACGTGCTGCTGAAGGGCTTGGTGTTTGGGGAGTTTGGAGGAGTTCTGTCGTTGTGTCAGCCATTGCGTACTCTCGGGTCAAGCCATCCGTAAGCCAGATCAACCAGGATGTTGACGAAAACAAAAATGGAAGCAGTGATTAGCAAACCGCCCTGAATGATTGGAAAATCACGACGCTGAATGGCACCGATAATCAGCAAACCAATGCCTGGTAAGGCGAAAACGGTTTCAATAACAATGGCACCACCCAATAAAACGCCGGTCATAACACCGATAACTGTAATGACGGAAACCAACGCATTGCGTAGCGCATGTTTGAAGATAATAACATGGCGCTTCATCCCTTTAGCCTTAGCGGTGCGGATATAATCCTGCCCCATCACCTCCAGCATGGATGAGCGTGTCATACGGGCAATGACGCCCATTTGAGTAAATGCCAGTGCTAGTGCCGGTAGCGTCATGGAACGTGCCCAGCCGAAAAAGTCCTGCGATATTGGCACATAGCCACCGGTTGGAAACCATGCAAGGCCAACAGAAAACACGGAAATCAAAATAAGGCCAAACCAGAAATCAGGAATGGAAAGGCCGGCGAGGGCAAAGGACATTGTGCCTTGATCAAGCCAGCTATCATGTTTGATCGCAGCCAGAATACCGGTTAAAACACCAAGAATAATGGCCAGTACCAATGCCAGCCCTGCAAGAGATAGTGTAACCGGAAGACGCTCAAGTACTGCATCTGTCACAGGAACTTTTAATAGCCATGAATGTCCAAGATCACCTTGCAGGGCACGGCCATACCACTGCACTGCCTGTTGATAGAGCGACATGTCTAGGCCAAGCTGTTGCCGGATTTGGGCGCGTTGTTCCGGAGTTGCTTCGGAGCCTGCAAGCTCTGCCGTAACGTCACCTGGTACGATGGCGATAATGGCAAAACTAACTAAGGACACGACGAATAATACGGGTATAACGCTCAATATCCGACGCAATAAAAAACCTGACACAATATTTCTCCTTCAAGCCGGCAGACTTCAGATTTGTCGGTATTTTTGGGTACGGAGACGAACCGTACCCAGTGTGTGTTTTTATTTTTCGAACCAGACATTGTAGACGCGCGGGAAGCGGAACGGTTTGAAACCTGCAACTTCAGCCTTGGATGCCTGCATCATACCGGTTTCACCAAGTTTGATGACTGCCGCCAAATCATACATGTGTTGCTGAATATTTGCGAAAATCTCTTTGCGTTTGGACACATCAGCAGTGGTCAGAAGTTCTGCATATAGCGCATCTATTTCCGTATCTGGTTTGCGGAAATGTGTAGATGCTCCCGTGAATGTCGACATGAGAGCTTCAGGCCCTAGATAGGGCTCGATGCCCATGGTCAGTGTCCATCCATTCCAGCCGGTATTTTGTAAGCGGATTTGCAATGCCGTCGGCCAGTCGACCTGATTGATGACAACATTTACGCCAATTGCCCGTAATTGCTCTGCAATGACAACTGCTGCTTTGTTGCGTTCAGGTCCTTGTGTGTCGGTTAGAATAGTGAATGGTTCATTATTATAACCGCTTTCTTTTAATAGGGATTTGGCCTGTTCAAGGTCATTAATATTATATTTATCTTTGCCTATATCACCTGCATTGTAGGTCGTTCCGGCATACATCCAGCCATGGTCTAGATTAAACAGACCTTCGGTAGCAATTGCCATGATTTCTTCGGAATTGAGCGCAATTTGCACGGCTTGACGGAATTTTAGATTGTCGGATGGGCTTTCATTCAGATTGAAAATAAGGGCAAGAAATGCCCAAGGCATGTTTTCGTAAATTTTAATATTCGGATTTGACTTTAAACGACGCGCAGTGGGCACGGGTATTTGTTCAAGTAAATGTACTTCATTGGCCTCCAATGCGGCAACAGCTGCACCCGGTTCTGAAATCACACGGAAAGTCACGGTGTCTAGGAACGGGGTTTTCTTACCGCCAAAACCATCGATATCTGTATGGCTTTCATCCGCGGTATAATCTTGAAAACGTTCCAGCTTAACATGGCTGTCCGGTACATATTCGACGAATTTATAAGGACCTGTGCCGATGACGGAGATTTCGTTGGCGGGTTTGGTTGTTTCTTCGGTCGGAATAATAACAGCTGGTGCTCTTGGTGAAGCAAAGGCTTCAAGGAAACCCGGGGATGGCTTTGAAAGCTTTAAGGTAACTTCATATTCCCCCGTAGTTTCAATAGAGCTAACATTTTGCAGCATGCTTGTTGTGCCGCCGATTGCTTTATAACGTTCCAGAGATGCTTTGACATCGTCAGATGTCATGACCTTGCCATTATGAAATTTGACGCCTTCGCGTAATGGGAACTTATAGCTCAGCCCATCTTCGGAAATTTCCACACCCTTTGCCAGAATTGGAATGGGCTCAATATTTTCTGAAAATCCATAAAGAGTTTCAAAGATATTCATGGTGATATTACGCGACATTTGTGATGTGGTGACCATGGCATCAAGACTTGGCGGATTGGATGCCTGAACAACAACCAGGTCGCCACCCATTGTTTGTGCCGCAGCACCACTGAAGGACAGACCAGTAAAGGCAATTGCAGTTGTCGCAGCCAAAAATGTCCAACGTATAGAATCAAGACCCCAAGAGTGTGGCATTCTATGTTCCTCTCTGATAGTTTCTTTAGTTTATTCAATGTCAAGGATGGCTTTTTTGCTCTGAAGATAGTATGAACACCTAATCCTTTATCGTATAATCGTATACGAAAATTTTGATCGAATCAAGAAGCTGAGTGCATAAGATGCAGACAAATAAACTCACATCACATTCAGGCGTTTTACCTAAGCTTGCTCCACTTGAAGCTCGGACACTGGTTGATCAGGTTGTTGATGCTATTGTAGAGGCAATGGCGACTGGTGTTTTTTTGCCAGGTGACCGCGTGGTGGAGGCAGAAGTTGCTCGCGATTTAAATGTCAGTCGTGTTCCGGTACGTGAGGCTCTGCGGATTCTCGAAAGCCAGGGTATTGTTATCAATGAACGCTATCGGGGTATGCGTTTAATGGATGTTTCTGTCGATCGGTTGGAAAAAATCTTACGAGTCCGTACTGCTCTCGAAACATTGGCGGCGGAAGAAATTTTGGAGAAAATGGTTGATGATCCGCAAATAGTTGACCCTTTGGAGATAAAAATTGCAGAAATTCATGCCGCAGTGAAAGCTGGCGACACTTATGGTGTGGCACGGCTTGATACCGAATTTCATCGAACTTTGTGTGAAATATCCGGTAATGATGTGCTCCTGAAAACATGGGAACCATTATCGCGACAATTGACGATCATTTTCGGGCTCTCAACCTTGCAGAAGGAAGTGCATTGCATCGCGCAAGAGCATGATGAAGTGTTTGCTGCATTAAAGTCAGGTAATAAAGAAGCGGTAATCGAAGCAATTAAAGTGCATATTCTCGATTACAGTCGTGAACTGGATTATGAGGGAATTGTGCAAACGCGCCGTCTGGAACGTAAAAAACGAATGGATGAAGAGACAGGTAATTAAACGGCAATATCGCAAAGTTTCTGACAAGGCAGTAAGCCGCAGCTGAAGATGGTCTCAATTAACGGCAGCATGTCAGTTTGAGACAATGCGCTCGGGGTGATGCTTATTTGGCTGCAAGGTAGAGCGACTGGTTTGAACAGATCAGGTCTTCAACTTGGTAATTTACGAAAGATATTGATTTTTATTAATAAAAAAGGTTCCCAAAGTAAAATTTCTGGAAACCTTTAAATATGCTTTAAGCGGTATTGCATTGCTTCATGTGTTTTTTGTTCAAAACAAGTGCAGAATTCGATTATTGACTATAATTCTGAGATAATGTTTTTCACAGCTTCAACCGTTTTGGAAACAACGATATCAGCTTCTTCCTTCGTTAGGCAAAATGGAGGCGCAAAACCCAGAATATCACCTTGTGGCATCCCGCGGCCCAAAACTCCATTTTCTGCCAGAGCTGCTGCAATTCTTGGTCCAACTTTCTGCTCCGGATCGAAAAACTTGCGGTCATCACGATCTTCAACAAATTCAACCGCAGCCAACATACCTTTGCCGCGAATTTCTCCGACATGACGGTGATCGCCTAGCGCTGTTATCAATTCAGCTTTAAGATAGGCACCGACAGTTGCAGCATTTTCCATTAAACCGAGTTCATCAATGAGCTCCAGATTGGCGACACCGGCGGCCGCACAAATCGGATGGGCCGAATAAGTCCAGCCATGCCCAATCGGACCATATTCATCAGACCCCTGCACCAGCACATTCCACATTTTCTCTGAAACGATAGTGCCAGATAATGGCGCATAGGCTGAGGTCAGACCTTTAGCGATAGTGATCAAATCTGGACTTGATGTGGTGGACGGCCTCCTGATCCGCTTTTGTGCGATAGTGTGGTTGTTTTTAAAAGCCACCAAGGAGA
>NZ_JBHEEH010000021.1:0-27594 GCF_041929845.1 Paenochrobactrum pullorum | reverse complement strand
CTCCTTGGTGGCTTTTAAAAACAACCACACTATCGCACAAAAGCGGATCAGGAGGCCGTCCACCACATCAAGTCCAGCACGGAGCTACGGGAAAAAGGGGGAGGGAAATGATGGTGGCATGGGGCGTTCCCGCGGAGGACTCACCAACACGATCCATGCGCTTGTTGATATGGAAGGCCGTCCCGTTACGTTGGGCCTGAGCACCAAGGCAAATTGCAGACTGTCAAGAAGCGGAAGCCCTGCTAGAAACACTGAGTGAAGGGGATATTCTATTGGCTGATAAGAGTTATGACACCAATGCCATACGAGCCAACGCGGCAGAGAGAAAAGCCTGAGCCAATATACCGCCAAAAACCAATCGCAAGGACATATTTTCCTTTTCCGCGTGGATTTATCGCCAGCGTAACCTCGTCGAACGTTTCTTCAACCAGATCAAGCAGTTTCGAGGTATAGCAACACGTTACGACAAAGATCCAGCTGACTTCCTTGCCGTAATCAAGCTCATCGCAATAAGAATTTGGTGTAAAAGTTTATGAGTCCGCATCCTAAACTTATACGAGCACATGCCATCCGCGCGGACCACCGACATCCTGCTCGGTGTGAATAACAAACTTGGCTTCACTAATATTCGCACCGGCGTCGCCTACACCTACCGGATCTGTGTACTTACAGTTTTGCTTGCAGATGGTGTCAATCTGGGACTTCGCAAGATGTCAGATGCTTGTGATATCCATACTTTCTGGGAGCTGCTGCGAATTGAAAAATGGCATGTGCGAGAAGAACAGTTGCGAGAGCGCTTGCCACGATCGTTGAAGCCCAATCCGAACAGCCAATGGCGCAGTTCTGGGGCGACGGGCAGCACTTTCCTGCCGGGTCAACGGAAGAAGCGCTTAACGTCGTCAACGCGCAATATGATAACACTGCAGGTCTTTCAGCCTACAGCCAAGCCTCCAACCAATATGCGCCGTTCTCGACGCAAATAATTTCTGCGACCGCGCACGAGGCCCCGTATATTCTGGACGGCTTCTTCAAAATGACACAGAAAAGCATACACGTGAACATTATGCCGATGCCGGCGGCTTCACAGACCACGGTTTTGTTATTTGCTCCGTTCTTGGCCGTCGGTTTGCTCCAAGAATCCGAGATTTGCCGGACAAAAGGTTGTACATTCCTGTTCCAAGTAGAGTGCCGCTCACTCTTCAGCCGCTTGTTTGAGGCAAGATCAGCGCCCAGCTGATCTGGGAGGGTTGGCCTGACATTCTCCGTTTTGCTGCAAGCATGGTTGCTGGAACTGTAGTTCCTCGCCAGATATTACGGAAACTGGCTGCCTATCCACGACAAAACAGTTTGGCCCTGGCGTTAAGGGAGGTAGTTCGTCTCGAACGCTCGATCTTCATACTCGATTACTTGGATGATATCGACCTGCAACGCCGAGCGCAAATCGGACTGAACAAGGGTGAGGCTCACCACGCCCTAAAACGGGTTGTAAGCTTCAATCGGCTCGGTGAAATTCGTAACCACATCTCCGAAGGGCAACAACATTGCATTGCTAGCCTCAATTTGCTGACTGCCATTATTATCTATTGGAACACATGGAAACTCAGTGAGATCGTCGCCAAACGGGTCGGAGATGGTGAAGACATCGATACAAGCCTGCTTACTAATGTGTCACCGTTCGGTTGGGAACACATAACCCTCACTGGGGAATATCGAGGGCCACCCTTAAGGTAGCATATCCCCCCTCCCACAAACGACCCCATCTAATCCTATTTCATCCGTTCAATTATTGACCAATGGTAGGACTGCAAGTATCCGTTAAGCTATGATTGCAGACTGTGGTTATTCGTAGCGTCGTTGAGAGGAGCTTGTATGCGCAGCACTAAAAAAAAGGCAACGATTTATGACCTTTCGGTTCTTTCAGGTTGTTCGCCTTCAACTGTAAGTGCTGTTTTAAATGGTACATGGCGCAAACGACGCATCAAACAAGAAACAGCAGAAACCATCTTAAAGCTGGCTGAAAAACATGACTATACCGCCAATCGTCAGGCACAAGGCTTACGTCAGTCACGCTCCGGCCTTGTAGGTCTGCTATTACCTTTACATGACAATCGTTTTTTTTCTGCAATGGCTCAAACTTTTGAGGCTCATGTGCGTGCACGAGGTCTATGCCCTGTGGTTGTTAGTGCCGGTCGTGATCCGGAAGAAGAGCGCGAAACGGCAGAGACACTCATTTCTTATTCCATTGATGAATTGTTTATTTGCGGGGCAACAGACCCCGACAGTCTGCATGAGCTTTGTGAAAAAGCTCATCTTCCGCACGTTAATATTGATTTACCTGGTTCAAAAGCACCTTCAGTGACTACCGATAATTTTGAAGGCGGTAAAATGCTGACACAAGCAATTATCAACCAGTTTGCCGATAATCTACCCTTGCAACAGGATGAGCTATGTTTGTTCGGTGGGCGAAATGATGAATCCACACGACAGCGTATCCGCGGTTTTCATCATGTGAAACAAAATTATTTTAACAATAATTTAGAAAATAATGTATTTAAAACGGGTTATTCCCCGTCAAATACATTGCATGCGCTTGATCAGTATCGTGCGCAATATGGCCGTTTACCGCGTGGTTTGTTCATTAATTCATCCATCAATCTTGAGGGACTTCTGCGTTATATAGTGGAGCATCCTGAAGAGCAGCTTAATGATTTGGTGGTTGGATGCTACGATTATGATCCATTCGCATCTTTCTTGTCTTTTCCTGTCTTTTCCATTTTGCAAGACGTAGAGGGCATCATAGCCAAAGCCTTTGACTTAATGGAGCGCAAGGTCAGTCAACCGGAGTTACATCTCATTATTCCAAAATTGATCGCTCCAAAGTCTGCAATTGCGGGTCCATTGGATGCACTTAAGGACATCCAATAAATACCTATCTCTTTGTAGATAATACGAAAATCGGGCAGACAAGAATTGTCATTGACAGCCTTTGAAGGCTGGACCATTATCAACGTGCACAATCGATTGTGCACGTTGCTGTGCAACAAGTTCATTGAGCAAAAAGCTTAATGAAACGAAACTGCCTAATGGGAGACGGCAGCGCAGACAAGTGGAGGCATCGTAAAGTATCGATTTTGTGAACCAGCTTGCCCGGAAGGAAGGTTGGTCTGATTTGATCAGAGTTGCGAGGCAGAGATTTGCCAGCGGTTATCCAGAAAAAATACGACTGAATGTCAGGAGGAAAGTCATGAAAACATTGAAAATGACAAGCGCGCTTTTAGGCGTGATGATGATGGCTGGTGGCACCGCTCAGGCGGAAGTAAAGGATGCTATTGTAGGCTTCTTGATGCCGGATCAGGCATCCACACGATATGAAGAACGCGATTATCCGGGCTTTGCTGCAGAAATGAAGAAATTCTGTGAGAGCTGCAAGGTTCTCTATCTCAACGCGGATGGCGATGCGAGCAAACAGCAGCAGCAATTTAACTCTGTCATTTCGCAAGGCGCAAAGGTCATTGTACTAGATGCCGTCGACACTGCAGCCGCTGCTTCATTAGTAAAACTTGCACAATCTCAAGATGTCAAAGTCATTGCTTATGACCGCCCGATCCCCGATGCGGTTTCTGATTTTTATGTCTCCTTTGACAATGAAGCGATTGGAAAATCGATTGCTGAATCTCTAGTTAAACATTTGAAAGATAAAGGCGTTGCTGGCGACAAAGGTGGCGTGTTGCAGATTAACGGCTCACCAACCGATGCTGCAGCGGGCCTTATCAAAAATGGTATTCATGCGGGTCTGAAAGACAGCGGCTATAAGACACTGGCTGAATTTGACACCCCTGAATGGGCACCAAGCAAAGCACAGCAATGGGCCAGCGGCCAGATCACCCGTTTCAATGATCAGATTGTTGGTGTTGTCGCGGCTAATGACGGTACAGCCGGTGGCGCAATTGCTGCCATGAAAGCATCCGGTATTGATCCGCTTCCACCAGTGACCGGTAATGACGCGACGATTGCTGCACTCCAGCTTATTATTTCCGGTGACCAGTACAACACCATTAATAAACCCTCGGAGATCGTGGCAGCAGAAGCCGCTAAAATTGCTGGCCAGTTTCTGAATGGTGAAACACCTACGGCTGAAGCCACATTATATAATACGCCGTCCAAGCTTTTTGTGCCTGTTGTTGTGACAGCAGATAATCTCAAAGCTGAGATTATTGATAAAAACATTGTACCGGCTGAAATGCTTTGTGTTGATCGCTATGCCGAGGGTTGCAAAAAACTCGGAATAACACAGTAATCCGCGAAGGTGTCCGGTGATTGCCGGACACCTTCTTTTCCTGTTGAGGTAGTGAAACAGGAATATAAGCGACCACAGGGAACGAGTAATAATGTCTCAAGATCACAATGCCTCAACGGCACCCAATCAGCCAGTGTTGCGCCTTAACGGAATATCAAAAAATTTTGGTGCTGTTTCAGCTCTGACAGAGATCAATCTTGAGGTTTATCCCGGCGAGGTTGTGGCTCTTGTGGGTGATAATGGCGCTGGAAAATCCACCCTGATAAAAACACTGGCCGGTGTATATCAGCCAACATCCGGCACGGTAGAATTTAACGGTAAGCAGGTAGTGCTTTCATCACCTGGCGTGGCGCTTGAACTTGGTATTGCGACAGTTTTTCAGGACTTGGCGCTGTGTGAAAATCTTGATGTTGTTGCCAATATTTTTCTTGGGCGTGAAATGAGTCCATATCGACTTGACGAAGTCTCTATGGAAATCAAGGCATGGAAACTTCTCAATGAACTTTCAGCACGTATTCCAAGTGTACGCGAACCTGTAGCTTCACTCTCAGGTGGTCAACGTCAGACCGTAGCGATTTCTCGCTCATTGTTGCTTGAGCCTAAACTCATCATGCTGGACGAGCCAACTGCTGCTTTGGGCGTCGCACAAACAGCCGAAGTGCTGGATCTTATCGAGCGGGTACGTGATCGCGGTTTGGGTGTTTTGATGATCAGCCATAATATGGAAGATGTGCGCGCAGTTGCAGATCGGATTGTTGTTTTACGCTTGGGGCGCAATAACGGCGTTTTCTATCCGGATTCCTCCAATGAAGAACTTGTCGCGGCGATTACGGGCGCCAGCAGCAATTCAGTATCGCGAAGAGCCGCGCGCCGCCAAGTTATATCAGAAGCAGACTCCCGCAGTGCAGACCATGGAGTAGAAAAATGACGCAAGAAACAGGCAATACTCCTCTTGACCGTCAAGATGCGCGCGTGCGCCATGATGAAGGTGTTTCAGGTGCCGTGAGAGGTTTTTTTGATCGCGTTCGCTCAGGTGATCTGGGCTCATTGCCGGTTATTATTGGTCTGGTCATTATCTGGACGGTTTTCCAGTCATTGAATCCTGTTTTTCTCTCAAGCAGTAATCTGGTCAATCTTCTTTTTGACAGCTCCACCATCGGCGTTATTGCACTTGGCATTGTCTGTGTGCTTATGCTTGGCGAGATCGACTTGTCTGTGGGTTCCGTTAGTGGGCTGGCCTCAGCTGTTGTCGGCGTTCTTTGGGTCAATCACGGCTGGCCTGTTGGCATTGCCATCATGGCGGCTTTATGCACCGGTGCTGTCATTGGTCTGCTTTATGCGTTTCTTTATACGCGTTTTAGTATGCCAAGCTTCGTTTCGACATTAGCAGGCTTACTTGCCGCACTTGGTTTACAACTTTATCTTCTTGGCAATACCGGATCGATCAACCTGCCATACGGCTCATGGCTTGTAAACTTTGGCCAGCTGTTGGTTATCCCGCGTCTGCTTTCTTATGCACTTGTGTTAGCCGCCGGACTGGCGATTTTTCTGACGGAGTTCAGTGCTGCTCAGCGTCGTCGTTCAGCTGGATTGTCTGCTGCCTCACCAACGGGTATTGCACTTAAAGCTGTCACAATAACGGTGTTGATCGGTGGCGTTGTTTACTATCTGAATCAATCCCGTGGTGTGCCATGGATGTTTGGTGTATTTGTTGCATTGGTCATTGCTATGAACTATGCGTTGACACGCACTAAATGGGGCAGGGCGATGCAGGCTGTTGGCGGAAATCGTGAAGCCGCACGTCGTGCCGGTATCAATGTGAATTTAATTTATGTCTCAGCCTTTATGACCTGTTCAGTGTTAGCTGCAACAGGTGGCATTCTGGCAGCAGCACGTCTTGCCTCCTCAAGCCAGCAAGCTGGTACGGGTGATGTCAATCTTAATGCCATTGCAGCAGCTGTTATTGGCGGCACCAGCCTTTTTGGCGGACGCGGCAGTGCTTGGTCAGCCTTACTTGGCATTATCGTTATTCAGTCCATTGCCAGCGGCCTGACATTGCTCGATCTCTCATCATCGCTTCGTTATATGATCACTGGTGCCGTGTTGGCTATTGCTGTGATCGTTGACTCCCTTGCCCGTCGTTCGCGCCAATCTCATGGCCGCGCTTAATTTCTGAAAGGTTTCAAAAAATGGCTCAGGATCTCACAGGTCAGATTGGTGCTGTTACAGGTGCTGCTTCAGGGATCGGTTTTGAATGTGCAAAGCATATGATCGAAGCAGGTATGACTGTGTTTCTGGTTGATCGTGATGAAAAAGCGCTGCAGGAAAAATGTGCGGAACTTGGATCAAAAGCCAAACCATTGGTGATTGATTTGCTCAATCCAGAATCTGTCGCAACCATGATGCCGCAAATTCTGGAACAAGCCGGTCAGCTTGATGTGTTCCACGCCAATGCTGGTGCTTATTGCGGCGGGCCTTTGTGGGAAGGTGAGCCTGATGCGTGGGATCGTATGTTGAACCTGAACGTCAATGCAGTTTTCCGCACCATCCATGCAGTTTTGCCTCATATGATGGAACGCAAAACCGGTGATATCATTGTAACAAGTTCAGTGGCCGGTGTTGTACCGGTTATTTGGGAACCGATTTATACCGCATCAAAACATGCGGTTCAGGCCTTTGTTCATACGGTACGCAGGCAAGTAGCGCCGCACGGCATTCGTGTTGGCGGTGTGCTGCCTGGACCTGTCGTAACAGCCCTCATTAGCGATTGGCCAAAAGCCAAGCTGGAAGAGGCACTGGCTGCCGGTAGCCTGATGGAGCCAAAAGAGGTAGCTGAATCAGTCATATTCATGTTGACACGACCGCGTAATATTACCATCCGTGATCTGGTGATTATACCGCAAAGCCTTGATCTTTAATCTTTTATCACGGCTTTCATTCCTTTATTCAAACACTCCTGAGCGGGTCGGAGATCATGAACCATTATTATTTGGGTGTTGATGTCGGTACAGGCAGTGCGCGTGCCGGTTTATTTGATGCAAGAGGCAATTTGCTGGCCTCAGCCAAACGTGACATTACTATATGGCGCGAAGCCGGCAGCATTGTTGAACAATCAAGTGACAATATCTGGCAGGCCGTTTGTGAAAGCGTTCAAGAGGCCGTTCAGCTAAGCGGCATTTCTTCAAATGACATTGCAGGTATAGGCTATGATGCGACATGTTCATTGGTCGTGCTTGGCGAGGGTGGTAGACCATTAGCGGTCGGGCCGTCAGGTGATCCTGTCCGTAATATTATTGTGTGGATGGATCATCGCGCAGTTGATCAGGCCGAGCGTATCAATGCAACGGCAGCTCAGGTTTTAAACTATGTCGGTGGCACTATTTCTCCGGAAATGGAAACACCCAAACTATTATGGCTGAAAGAAAACAAACCGGACACTTTCAATAAGGCATGGCAGTTTTTTGATCTGAGTGATTTTCTGACGTGGAAATCATGCGGAAACCTTGCGCGCTCGGCATGTACAGTTACGTGCAAATGGACCTATCTCAGCCATGAAAACCGTTGGGATGAAACTTATTTCCGCGCAGTTGGCTTAGAGCAACTTGCAGATGAAGGGTTTTCACGCATAGGCACTGATATATGCGTAGGTGGTCATAAGCTTGGCGGTTTAAGTAATCAAGCTGCACAAGATTTAGGTCTTCTGCCAGGAACAGCTGTTGCTGCCGGACTGATCGACGCTCATGCTGGTGGCATAGGTACGGTCGGCGCGCGTGGTGATGCCGGTAACTTATTGACACGTATGGCTTATGTCTTTGGCACATCGGCCTGTACGATGACCACAACCGAAAAGCCGACTTTTGTGGATGGTGTCTGGGGTCCATATTATTCGGCTATGCTGCCGGATTTATGGCTTAATGAAGGTGGCCAATCAGCAGCAGGTGCTGCAATTGACCACCTGATCCACATGCATCCTTTTGCACGTGAAGCTGAAAAAAACGCTGCCTCTCAAGGGCTGAGCCTTGCAGATTATCTGGCAAACATCATTCAAGCTAAAGGCGGTGCTGCATCTATCAAGGCAATTGTTGGTGATATTCATGTGGTGCCGGAGTTTCTCGGTAATCGTGCCCCATTTGCTGATCCGGATGCACGGGCGATCATTGCAGGGCTAAATCTAGATGCAGGTATTGATAGTCTGGCGGGGCTTTATCTGGCCGGGCTTTGCGGGCTTGGCTATGGGGCACGGCAAATTGTTGAAGCGCAACGTGCAAAAGGCATTGTGACAGATACTCTAGTTGTTTCAGGCGGTGCAGCACGTTCTCATCTTGTTCGCCAAATTCTTGCAGACACAACAGAGCTGGTAGTTGCGGCCTCCAAGTCTGCAGAGCCTGTTTTGCTGGGATCTGCTATGCTTGGTGCTGTGGCAGCCGGTGCTTATCAGGACTTACCATCAGCGATGTCCAATATGTCTGAAATGGGTGATATCAACAAGCCAAGCGCCCACTCACAGCAATGGCATATTCAGCGCTTTAAATCATTTATATTACTACAAGAAACAGCTCGTCAAATTAGAGAGTTCTATTAATCATTTAAGGAACTATTTTCTAAAACTTATATCGATTATTTATTTCACAAGAAGCAAAATTTAGTGGCTTTGACGCCTTCATTATTTGCATTCTGAAGGCGCCTATAGGGAATAGAAAGTTAAAGAAACGTCCAGCCCGACATCCTTTTTTATGAAATAAACTTTTAAGATGGTAAATCAAAGTTTAATAAGACCTACTTATGAGCTCATTAAAACTGTATATCAGATTTACGATTTTAGCATACCATAAAGTTTACCCTGTGAACTGTGTTGCTTGAATTCTGAAAATTTATAAAAGGTCTGCCATAATCAACCTGTATCAATTGATACTTGTCGCAATTGTCCGATCCCATTTGTCACGCATTCGGTACCATCCTCCGACAATAGGCAAAAACCAAGTGCTCCCATTATAAAGTGGATTGGATGGAAAAGACGGGCGGTCAAAAGCGCATTGGTAGCCTTTTGCTACTGCAATTTTTCTAGCAGTTTGAAACCCGAGGTAAGTCATCATAGCAATGCCGCTACCGTTGCAGCCCATACAATAGTAAAGTCCTTGCTGTTGCCCCATATGCCCGGTTGCATCAAAAGTAAAGCCAAGCGACCCTGTCCACGCGTGGCTTACTTTAGTATCACTAAGCTGGGGAAAACGCTCGCTTAATGCCGTATGTAATAGGGACGCAATTTTTTCTTCACCTACTTCAGTAAAGCGTGCACGACCGCCAAAAATAATACGGCGCCCATCCGGTGAAGGGCGGTAATAATATAAAACGCGCTTGCTGTCTGAAAGCATGCGGCCATTTGGAAATAGCGATTTCATAAGATCTGTATCAATCTCTTCTGTTGCAATTATATGGCTGGCAACAGGAATGATACGTTTAGAAAAATGAGGTGTAACATTGGTTGTATAACCATTAGTTGCAACGATAACATCATTGGCCAGACAATTACCTTGAGCCGTACTGACGAGCCACTTATTGCCTTGTTGCTTGAGATTTTTGACTGGGTTATTGGATGAAAAACGTACACCTCTTCTTATGCAGGCATCCAGCAAGCCTTTGACATAGAGTGCTGGTTGTATGGTGGCGTTTCCCTCCGTGACCATGCCTCCATAGTAGAAGTCACTGCCAATTTCAGTTCTTTGCTGTTCTTTGGGGATCAGATAACTATGGGTGCGTGGATTTTTATTAAGCTCATCTGCACGCTTTTGCATGGCTTTGAAATGCGAAGGAGTGAATGCACCGGTAAAACTGCCTTTCATCGTAAAATGGCATTCGATTTGTTCATCTTCGATGAGTGAGCGTACCAACGGAAATGCTTGTGCAGCATCTTGACGTAGCTTGCGAATTTCTTCGTCGGGCAGGGTTTGTCGACCAGTAAAATTACGTCCGATTGATTGCGTTCCGCCAACACCCCCCCCATTTCGTGTGCTGGCTCCCCAACCGATCTCACGAGTATCAACAATAATAGCTTCGATGCCGTGTTTTGATAGTTCAAGTGCGGCTGAGAGACCGGCAAAGCCTGAACCGATAATTAAAACTTGTGCTTTTGCAGGCAGTTCCGCCTCTGCTTTCCAAGGCTGGAACTCCTCCCACCAATAACAGTCCGGTTTGAAGTCTGATGCTAAAATAGATTTCATGATGTGCCTCCCCAAAATCAAAAATAGGAACTTGACATTTTGCTGCTTAGCAAACATTAATTATCGTATGTCGATATTAATTAACGCTTAGCGATAATTTAAAAAGAAGGCAATCGTTAATTGCAATTGAAACTGGGAGGTAAATAATGAAAATTCGAACACTATTCTCTAGTGCATTGATAGCGGGAGTGCTTGTGTCAGGGGCTGATGCCTCAGTTTTGACGATGTGCACTGAAGGTAGTCCGGAGACATTCAATCCACAGCTGACTAATAATGGTGTTACTTCCAATGTATTGACGCAAATTTATAATGGGTTGGTTTCAGTAAGACAGAGAGATTTGTCCATTGAACCAGCCTTGTCTCAAGCATGGACTGTTTCAGAGGATGGCACTATTTATACGTTCAAGTTACGTGAGAATGTGCAATGGCAATCCAATAAGGAATTTACACCAACTAGGGCATTTAATGCCGATGATGTCGTGTTCAGCTTTGCTCGAATGATGGATAAAAATCATCCATATGCACTAGTAAGTGGTGGTACATATATTGGTTTTGAAAACAAGCTTGGCGATTTACTGCAAGAAGTCCGCAAAATTGATGATTTGACGGTCGAATTTCATTTGAGGCGCAGGGATGCGACATTTTTAGGTATTATGGCATTCCAACCAATGAGCATTTTATCTGCTGAATATGCCGGTAAAATGTTGGAGAGTGGTACGCCTGATAATGTCGACCGGATACCAATTGGCACAGGGCCCTTTCAGCTTGAAGCCTATCAATCGGATTCAATGGTGCGTCTGAAAGCTTTCCATAATACTTGGGGGGAAGCTGCTGAAATTAAAGAGAAGTCACCTTTAGTAGAAACTATTGTTATGGCGATTACTCCGGATGCTTCTGCACGAGTGCAACGTGCTTTGGCAGGGGAATGCCATATTGCACTTTTCCCTAATTTAGCAGACGCTGATGTGATCCGTAACAGCCACAAACTCGACTTGGTGGAAAATGAAATTGCATCATCCGGTTTTTTGACGTTCAATTTTAAAGATAGCAAATTTCAAGATCATAGAGTCCGTGAGGCTTTGGCGTTAGGTTTGGATTTGAACCGTTTGGTTGATGTTGTCTATCAGGGAATGGGACACCCTACAGCAGCAATCATTCCTCCGATGTTTTGGGGGCATAATGCTGATTTACAATTACGAGAATATAATCCAGAGCGAGCAAAAGAGCTTCTAATAGAAGCAGGATATCCGGATGGTTTTTCAACTCAGGTATGGGCCATTCCAGTTATTCGTCCATATATGCCGAACGGGCGTCGAGCAGCAGAAATGATCCAGGCTGATTGGGCGAAAATCGGTGTTAAGGTTGAAGTTATAAGTTATGAATGGGCTGAATATTTAGAGCGCTCAAGAGCTGGAGAAGCGCAGGTTGGTATGTTTGGTGGTAGCTGGGATTATCCTGATCCAAGCCAGATTCCAAATAGTTATTTCTCTTGCAATCTTAATGGTAAGCCAAGTCCGTCTAATATCGGAGCCTGGTGTGATGATGAGTATAATGATGTGATGCGCAAGGCCGCGGCAGCAACAAGTCAGGCAGAACGCGAGCCATTATATAAAGAACTGCAAACCATTTTTGATCGGGAAATCCCTGCTATTATTCTTGGCTCTGCTGATGCTTTAACGGCTGTAAATAAAAAAGTAAAAAATTATAACCCTATCGCTGTAGGGACGACATCCCTTGCCGGGGTTTCGGTTGAGGAGTAGACGTTAAATAAACAATAGGGCACCAAACTATGCTCGTGCCCTATTGTTTATATGATAAATTATTGCATTATTGGTGATGAAGCTTTGTGTACAGCCTGTTTTTAAATCGAAAAACCTGTTAAAGCTAAGAAAAACATAGAGTAGGATATAGATTTATCGTGCGGCAGACCATTGAAGAAATGACACCAGCAACCTATGGTTTGATTGAAAACGATAAGAAAGAAAATGACCTGTTTGTTGCTTCACTCGCTAAAGGTTTTTTGGTGCTTGAGTGTTTTCGCAATCAACGTGAAGGTTTAACACTTACAGAAATTACAGTTCAATCCAAGATTGGAAAAAGTGCAGCCCAGCGTGCAGTGGCGACTCTTCATAAAATCGGATATCTTGCAAAGAACGAGCGAACCAAAACATATAGACTTTCCCCCAAAATTTTGACGTTGTGCTGGGATTATCTCTCTGGATCAGATTTATCCAGCACTGCGATGCCTTTCGTGCGGCAACTGAGCGAGAGATTTGGCGAGACAGTAAATTTGTCAGAGCGCATTGATGATCAGTTGGTAGTGATTGGACGTTCTCCTGGTAAGCAGGTATTGACTATTAATGTCGGCATCGGCACTCGTTATCCTTTAATCAGCACGGCACCGGGTTTGGTATTATTAGCTTTTTCACCAGAAAGCCAAATGAAAGAGTTTATTGAAGCAGTCGATCTGGTGCGCTGGACTGATCATACAGTGATGGATAAAGCGCAATTGAGCGATTGGATAGGTCAAATTCGGATGGAGGGTTTTGCTATTGCCAATCAACAAATGCATGAAGGCGAAATATCAATGGCCGCTCCGATCATGTTGAATGATAGTACGGACGCGATTGCTGTTATTAATATGTCAGTGCCGACAAGTCGTTGGAATTTTGAAGATGCCCATTCCGAGCTCGCGCCGGCTGTTGCGCAAACGGCATGTTCAATTTCAAAGGCGCTAAGCCAGTTATAATTTAAGAATCTTCTCGATTCCACCAATTACCACCTTTGTTTTTGCTAACTAACCCCATTTGAAGCGTGTCACGGTCTCACTGTGGCTATAAGGTAGCCTTAATCTTGGTTGATATGGTTCATGGATAGATTGTTTGTTCTGCAGAATTGGTTGTCATCAACCATTATCGTGACCTAATGCTGCCCTCAGCATTAAGTTCCTGTAATCCATATATACTATGATAAAGATGCAAGCTCATGGGCAGCCTTTTCGATATTAAAAAGTGATCTCTATTATAAATAGATGATTAAGTTTGAATGTGAAAACTGCAATTTAAACGCAGCAGCACTTCAATAATTTAGGTTAATCTCAGAGCGCAAATTTATAGAAATAATATATTTTGCAATTTCCTATGAAATAATTTTCACTTTGAATTATTCTTGATAAGATTTTTTCGGGAAAATTAAGGGGGGAAGATAGGTGAAACTATCGGCGCATATTGACGCAAATAGATCACGTGTGACAACTCATCAGTAGAAAATTGCTGATTGTGTGCTGATCAGCCCTTTCTCGTTGCCACAATGGGTATTGAAGAGCTAGAGCATGTCTCCCAAAAGTGGATGCCGGTTTTGGGATAAAGAACATGTATAAAACAAAAGGTTAGAGCGAGCACAGTGCGTACGAGTAAGTGCGCCACGCTCTAGTCACAGCCACTCACACCTCAGCCGCGACCATTCCCGTTTTATCAAAAAGCTTGGTCTGCAAGGCATTCACAAAATGCTGTGCCCATGCCGTTCAATGTTATCAATCTTTGCTGAGGCAAGTGGAAAATATAGACCGCGCCTGTCATATTCCTCCACCGTTTGTGATTAAAGATGCCTTTAAAAGTGCCCTTTCGCATGTAGAAGCTGTTGTTCAAGAAGCAGACAATCCGGTTTGGGTTAGTGTAGCAATACGCATCCAGAATGCTCAGCATATTTCTTTCTTAGGTTTTGGTGTCAGTGGCAATTTACGCCAGCTTTTTTCTGACAAACTGCTCCCTTTAAGCCGTGCGCAAGTTATGCTCACCGGTGAGAAGGGTATGGAGCGAGTCGTTCTTAAAATTTCTGGGCTAGGTTCTGAAGGACTCTGTTGCAAAAACCACATTGCTTGACAGATAATAGCCTGTTCTGAGTGACAGGAGCAGGAAATGTCTGATTTCAAGTGGCGTCATTTTGAAGGAGAGGTCATTCTCTGGGCAGTGCGGTGGTATTGTCGCTACGGTGTCAGTTACCGTGATCTTGAGCAGATGATGGGCGAACGAGGCGTGGCAGTTGATCATTCCACTATTGATCGCTGGGTTCAAAAATACGCACTGGAGATCGAAAAGCGGCTGCGTTGGCACTGGCGCCGGCCACAATCTACGAGCTGGCGTGTGGATGAAACTTATGTGAAGGTCCGCGGACAATGGACTTATTTGTATAGGGCAGTCGATAAATTCGGTAACATGATCGATTTTTATTTGTCTCCAACCCACAATGCCAAAGCAGCCAAGCGTTTTCTCGGCAAGGTCTTGAATGGTCTTAAGGACTGGGAAAAGCCAACTGTGATCAACACTGCCAAGGCTTCAACTTATGGGATTGCCATCTCCCAATTGTAGGTCCAAGGTAAATGTCGCGCTAGCCTTGTACATCGGCAAGTCAATATCTCAACAATATTATTGAGGCTGATCTCAGTAAGCTGAAGCAACTGATCAAACCCGTGCGTGGGTTCAAGACGTTGAAAACGGCCTATGCGACGATCAAAGGTTTCGAGGTCATGCGCGCTTTGCGTAAAGGACAAGCTGCCTTTTTTAATCTCACCGGCGATATTCGTGGAGAAGCCCGGATTGTCGAACGAGCTTTCGGCATTGGACCGAGCGCACTCACAGAGGCGGTGGCGCTGCTCGCGCAGAATCTCGAAGGTTAGCGCGTGTGACCGCGGAGAAAACAGGACCTCTCCAACCAACTGGAATTTTTGCAATAAAGCCGTTACAATGCCCTTGATACGTCTTCAAACAGATCTGACGGTCACTCCAGCGAAAATCCATAGACACTTAGCAAACCTCATTTCTGAAAAAATTCAGAGCGGGTGCGAGCAGGCTATTTTCAGTAGTAAAATCACGGCCGTAAAGTGCGCTGAACATAGCAACTCCCGCTTTATGCAGCGGGACGTCTACAGCTTTAAGCTCCGCAAGTGCAATCACCTGCAAAATTCCGAATGGTATATCTTCCGTGACGAACCGTGTGCTCACGCAGGTTGGTCCCGGAGGCCCATTTCTTTGCTTGTGAACTACTGCCGCCATTTCGGCAATCGACATGCCTTTATCAAAGCCAAAGCTTAGCTGGTAATGTTCCTCAGCCGTGCGCACATGCACAGCATAAGCACGCGCGACAGCTAATCTCTCTTGATCAAGTGCCTCAATCAATCGCGCGACCGAAGGTGTGATTGCATCATAATTCGCCCAATATTCAGCTTTCTCTATCCGTGTAAAATTACACAGAGCACTTGCCATGTGAATAGGTGGATTGAGATTACTCAAAGCAATTGCAATCAAATTATCGGCTAAGCGAAACCGGTCACCAAAAAGATTTTGACATAAAGATAGCGCACATTCAGTGTTTTCTTCTGGCAAAACTGCCATTTCAAGCAAATTGCGCACACCACCAATAGTAACGTCGAATGCACCTTCACGACGCCCCATCACAACGGTAGTCGCGAATGCAATAGTCGTCGGTTTAACCTTGTGTTCAACGAATTTAGATGAGAGATAAAGAGCACCTAAAGAAAGCTGCGCGCTGATAATCAGTGTATGCTCATCGCTAATATGGGGCGCAATTTCATCAAAAACATATTTATGAGCATTTGCGGGCAAAGCCACAATGACAATCTTTGCATATTCCAATGCCTCTTCGACACTATGAGCCACTGCTGCGGTAAAGCACCCTGAAATAAGGCCAGAGGCTTTCACCTCAATCGCGGTTATGCTTGCCGTGTTTATGCCTGAAGGTGACCAAATCAGCGGCTGATGACCTGACTGGTGCAGCAATGCAACAGTTGCCAATGCCACACCGCCAGCCCCTAAAATCGCAACCTTCATGATAAATTACTCCACTATAAGAATAGGTTTGCGCCCGATATATACGCCGATATTTTATACATCGAGACCATATATTTCTCGGGCAGCTTTTTGCGAGATGCGCTCCTCTTTGAGGTCTCGCTTGATCAATTCACGATCTCTGTCAAGAGGATTACCGTAGCCACCACCCGAAGAGGCAACCATTGCCAAAGTTTCTCCGGCTGGCACCAAGCCGTTCCGATTTTTAAGTGGAGCGACATTTTTGCCTAATTCGACCTGCGTTGTCCGGCCATCTTGCGCACCAAAAAGACCCCATGGTGCGACAATAGAATTAGTGCCACCTGCATTGACCGTAGCTGTGTGATCAAGAACTCTGATTTTGCGGCGCATGGTCATACCGCCACGCCATTTACCGGCACCGCCGGAATCCTGAACCAGCTCATAACGCTCCACCATCACTGGGTGTTCAAACTCCAACGCTTCCACCGGAATATTGGCGGTATTGGTTGTATGAACTTGAACACCATCCAAGCCATCTTGCGAAGCACGGCCGCCCATACTGCCACCGCACATTTCATTATAGACATAAAACCGTCCGGTTCTTGGATGAACACCAGAGAAAGTCATCAAGCCCCCGCCGGTGCATGCAGCACAGATACGCTCGGGAACGGCTGCAGAAAGCGCCGTGAAAATCATATCAACCAAACGCTGGCCGATATCGGTACGAGTATAAACTGCAGCAGGTGAAACTGCATTAAAAACAGAGCCCTCATCTGCAATCACATGGATAGGTCTGTGAAGGCCGGTATTGGCCGGAATATCTGGATCAACCAAAGCTTTTACCGCAAAGTAAACGGTCGCTAAAGTGGCAGTATAAACCATATTGATACCGGCACGAACCTGTTCCGGATTATCACGCAAATCAATGGTGATTTCATCCTTATCGACAATCACCTTTACCTTCAGATGTAAAATCTTGTCATAAGAAGGCGTGTCGAAATCGCACTCATGCGTATAAATACCGTCAGGGATAGTGCTAATACCTGCGCGGGTTTTACGCTCGGCATAATTTAAAATCTGAGCGCCTGCTGCCCTGACAACAGGTTCGCTATATTTGTCGCAAAGTGCCTGATAACGCTGCACGCCCAGCCGGTTGGCCGCCATTTGCGCACGAAAATCATTAATACGTTCCTGCGGCACCTGACAGTTGAGCAGAACCAAATCCATAATGTCCTGCTGCAAAACTCCTTGGCGATACAAGCGTACGGGCGGGATACGCAATCCCTCCTGATAAATATGCGCATGGCCACGATCAACAAAATCGGAGTGATGAGCCAGATTGCTCACCCATGCGACAAGGTTTTCTTCATAAAAAACAGGTTCCAGAAACACGATGTCATTCAAATGTGTTCCGCCGCCTGTATGCGCATCATTGCCAATGAAAACATCACCGGATCGAACGGTTGCTAGATCGGTATTTTTCAAGACCCAGTCGGCAATGCCCAACAAGGAACCCAAATGAACCGGAATACGTTCAGCCTGTGCCAATGTATTCCCTTCAGTATCAAAAATAACTGTCGAGCAATCCTGCCGCTCTTTGATATTTGTCGAGTAAGCAGCACGTACAATCGCTTTGCCCATTTCTTCAACAATGGTCATCAGCGCACTACCAACCACCTCAGTGGTCACAGGATCAACAGCGACATCTGTCATCAATGGTTTCATCACTTTGTTCATTACTGTGCCTCAATCATCAAGTTGAGATAATCGTCAACGCGTGCAATTTGCTTTGCCAGCACCAATGTGGTGGAATCCATCTGTTCAATAATTGCAGGCCCTTGAACGATATGACCTGGCTGTAAAAAATCGCGGTCATAAAGTGCTACATCAGCGAAACTAGCTTTTTCAGGCAACCACAGTGAGCGTGTCCCAATAATTGCATCTGCCACATCTCTGCTGGCGGCAGCATGTTTTTTAAATGCAACTTTCGGCACGGATCCGATGGCTTCAATACGCAATGTTGTTATCTGAATCGGTTCTTCATCAGCCACATAACCATAAAGCTGACGATGTGCGTCTTCAAAATTTTGACGTAATGCATCAAGCACATCGCTTGGTGCGGCATCTTTAGGCCAATCAATGGTCAGCTCATAGCCCTGCCCGCCATAGCGCATATCAACCGCACGGTTCACAATCCGGTTTTCTTGCGGAATGTCTTCATTGACAAACCATTCATCAGCACGCTCTGACAGCTGGTCAAAGCCATTATTCAATGTTTCAAGGCAACCATCATGCAAACGCACCATACGGGTAGTTGCCAAATTGGTACGGAGATCGGATTGCAACAAACCGACAGCACACATAATGCCCGGATGTTTGGGGATCATAATGCGCGGTATATCAAGCTCTTCTGCAAGACGCGCCGCGTGAATTGGGCCCGCACCACCGAAAGCCAGCATCACATAATCACGTGGATCATAGCCGCGCTCAACCGAAATCACACGGATAGCCTTAGCCATATTGGCAATCACGACACGGATGATGCCTTGAGCAGCTTCCATCACGCCGATATTTAACTTTTCAGCTAAACGCTCCATCGCCGCAAAAGAGGCCGCTGCATCAATCGTCATGCGTCCGTTGAGAAGATGTGTTTGGTTCAAGATCCCAAGCACGACATTGGCATCGGTGACAGTTGGCTCCTCATTGCCAAGCCCATAACAAACAGGCCCCGGCGCTGCACCGGCTGAACGCGGACCTACCTTCAAAAGACCATTATCCACATAGGCAATTGATCCGCCGCCTGCACCAACAGTGTGAATGTCGAGCATCGGAACTTTCAGCGGATAACCATGAACTACAGTGTCATTCGCCATTTGAGGGCGGCCATGATCGATCAAGGAAACATCGCTTGAAGTGCCGCCCATATCAAATGTAATGAGATTATTATTACCCGTCAGCTCGCCAATCTGCACAGCCGCCATAACACCGGCAGCAGGGCCTGATAAAACCGTACGAACGGGCTGCATTTTAGCCGTATCACAAGAAATAACACCACCATTGCTTTGTGTCAGATGCGGCTTTGCATCAACACCAATGGCCTCAAGACGTGGCGCAAGCTTATTCAGATAAGCACTCATAATAGGCCCCAGATAAGCATTAACAACAGTCGTGGAAAAACGCTCATATTCACGAAATTCCGGCGCGATTTCATGAGAAACCGAAATGAAAACTTCCGGGTATTCTTCCTCTACGATCTCACGAATACGGGCTTCATGACGGGGATCAAGAAATGAAAACAGGGTGCAGATTGCAACCGCACCGATTTTTTCTTCTTTCAACCGCCTGATGGCTTTACGCACATCGTCCTCATCAAGTGGTGTCTCGACCGAGCCATCAAAAAGAATACGTTCATTAACCTCAAGGCGTTTATCGCGAGTGACTAGAACCGGCGGTTTGGTTGTTTGCAAGTCATAAAGATCGGGTCTTTTTTGCCGTCCGATCTCCAAAACGTCACGAAATCCTTCTGTCGTAATCAAACCTGTTTCGGCGCCACGCCCGGTCAGCAAGGCATTGGTGCCAACTGTCGTGCCATGTCCGAAATAACTCACTTTACAGTTGCTGTTTCCGGTATTTTTTGCTTCGCGCAAAGCCTGCTCTATGCTTGTCGCAATACCTTCTGAAGGATCATGCGGCGTGCTTGGCACTTTCCAAACCAGTATTTCACCAGAACTCTGATCAAAAATGCAGACATCGGTGAAAGTTCCCCCTGAATCCACACCGACGCGTAAATTTTTAGAAAGTGGCTGAACTTGTTCTTTTGACAATGGAATATCCTCACATGATCCGCATCGGGACAGGCAGGCAAAGTTTAATTATGGTTGAATTTCATTATTATTTACTAAATTGGCGCCAAAAATGTTGACTGTCAAGTGTGCAATTTTATGTTAGGTTAAGAAAAAACAGCGGAACGATTTTATGAAACAAGATTCGACAACTCTGTCAGACGGCCTTGCCGAAACAATCGAACGTGATATTTACCGCGGCGCCTTAGCACCCGGCATGTGGCTGAAGCAAATTGATCTTGAAGAGCGCTATGGTTGTACCAGACTGGCACTGCGTCATGCTCTGGAACAATTGCAAACACGCAAGATTGTTCGCCGCGTTCTTAATCGTGGCTATTATGTTCCTGATGTAAACGAAGATAATGTGCGCGAAATCATGCAGGCGCGCGCCTATGTCGAAATGTCTATTTGCAATGATCTTGTTAAAAATATCAATGCTGATTCAATAGCTAAACTCTCCTATTTAGCGAAGTTATTTGCAGACACAATTAAATCCGGAACTGTGCTGGAGCAAGACGAAGCAAATCATGCATTTCATCGTGAGTTGCTTTTATCCTGCCCGAACAAAATTATGACCGAAATTATTTGGGAGTTAAGATTTCGTATCCCTATCACTGTTCAGCGCACCAACAACACCTCAGCCCGCCTTGAGCGCTCTGCGCGCGAACACTTTGAAATGGTTGAAGCCTTACGGATTAGAGACGCGCAATTACTTAAAAATATCATGGCGTCTCACGTGACTTATCCTCTCGAAGCCGAAAAATAAAAATACTCTTTTTAGGTTATTTTTTAAAAAAACCATCCTCCCTAGCAAATACTGTTTGAAATTGGCGCCAAATTAGTGTCATATTTCTTTATACAAAAATAATTCTGGCTATAACAGAAATACGGGAACGTCTAGCAGCAGCCATTTTGTGCTGCGTGTGAGGAGTGATAATGCCTACCATTGAGCTGAATGGAGCCACATTCGCGTATGATGATATTGGTGCGCGTGATGGCGAGCCAATAATTGCGCTGCACGGCGGACGCGGTATCGGCGACCGCCATGGCGAGTTTAACGCCTGGAAAGCCCTAGCCGACGAATACCGTTTCATTGCCTATGACCAGCGCGGCTGCGGTGAAACAAGCCTGACGCAACCTTTTACTTTCGAGCAAATGGCCGACGATGTTGAAGCATTCCGCCAAGAGCTCTGCGGTGGTCGAAAAATCATTCTTCAAGGTGGCTCTTTTGGCGGCATGATCGCCTTAACCTATGCGGTCAAATATCCGCATGGCCTCTCCAGGCTGATTTTACGCGGAACTTCGCCAAGCCATCATAATGAAGATGATGCTTTTGAAACATTTCGCGCCCGTCTTCACAAAGCGCCGAGTGCGTCTGAAGCCATGCTGCGTAAATTATTTTCAGATACAGTCATCGACGATTTGGAGCTGCGGCTGATCTGGCTGGCACTACAACCGCTTTACTATGAAAAGTTTGATCCGGATGCAGCGCTGGCAAGCACGCATAAAATGCATCTGCATGCAGAAACACACAATGCTCTATTTAAAGAGCGTAGCTACGATCTGCGCGATAAATTGCCCGACATTAAAGTACCCACCCTTGTCATTGTAGGGGCACAAGACTGGATCTGCACGCCTAACCATTCCCGTCTCATTGCCGAGAAGGTTCCCAATGCCGAGCTTCTGGAAGTGCAAGGTGCCAATCACGCCGTTCATATTGAAGCGAATGCTTTTGTTGTGACCGCAGTACGTGATTTCTTAAAGCGTACTGACAGTTAATCTACGGAGTGCGGCATGGTTCATTACTTCCTGTCGAAACTGCTGGAGGCTCTGGTTGCTGTCTGGGGCGTGCTGACAATTGTCTTTTTTGTCACGCGCATTCTGGGTGATCCGGCAGCTCTTTTGTTGCCTACTGGCGCCTCAGCGCAAGAGCTTGATGCATTGCGTGTACAGCTTGGGTTAAATCAACCAGTGCTAGATCAATATCTGCATTATTTGCTACAAATATTGCACGGGGACTTTGGTGTGTCTTTCCAGTTTCAACGCCCCGCTCTTGAAGTTGTTATGGAGCGAATGCCGGCCACGTTGGAGTTGGCCTTTGCCGCCATCTTGTTCGGTACTTTGTTTGGCGTCATTGCCGGAACTATCGCAGCACTTAACCGTGGCAAACTTGCTGAATTGATAGTGATGGTTTTTGCGCTTTTAGGACAGGCAACACCAGTTTTCTGGCTGGGCATTATGTTCGTTCTGCTTTTCGCCGTCGAATTAGGTATTCTGCCAACCGGTGGCCGCGGTACACTTGCCCACACAGTTTTGCCCGCTATGACACTTGCTATTTTTGTCTGCGCTTCTATCGCCCGCCTTTTACGTTCCAGCCTGCTGGATGTTTTGCGTGAAGATTATGTGCGCACCGCGCGCGCCAAAGGGCTCATGCCGCGCACTATCCTGATTTGGCATGTCGCACGTAATGCACTTATTCCTGTTGTGACAATGATCGGCATTATTATGGGCGAGCTCCTTGGTGGCTCTGTGGTGACTGAAACGGTTTTTGCCTGGCCGGGCATCGGGCGCCTTATCATCCAAGCCATCGAAACCAAGGATTTTCCGGTTATTCAAGCAGGCGTCATGCTGATCGCTTTTATCTTCGTCGCCATTAATCTGCTGATTGATCTGGCATATGGTTTTCTTGATCCGCGCATTCGCGAGCGGCGTTAGGAGGGGCACAGTGAAACAATTTTTCTCAAGCTTGCTTCGCTCGCGCGCCGGATTGTTCGGCTGGGTCATCCTGTCTTTATTTGTGCTGATTGCACTCACGGCGCCATGGCTTGGCTTGCAAGACCCGCTCAAAGGCGCATTGAATGCCCGCCTTAAAGCCCCGACATGGGATGGTGTATTCAGTCCCGGTTCTTACCCGTTGGGCACAGATCAATTAGGGCGCGATATTTTAAGCCGCATTGTTTATGGCTCACGAGCAACACTGGCCATTGCTGGCATGGCGGTCATTTTGGGAGGCATTATCGGGGTCAGCCTTGGCATTATCGCCGGTTATTATCGCGGTTTTGTCGACTCCTTATTAATGCGTCTTGTTGATATCCAGCTTGCCATCCCTTTAATGTTAATGGCTTTGCTGATTGTTGCCGCCTTTGGCCCCTCCATGACCAATCTTGTCATTGTACTCGCGCTGACAAGTTGGATCAGATATGCGCGTATTGTGCGTGGGCAGGTTCTGGCTGTGCGTGAGCGGGAATTTATTATTTCCACCCACGCTATCGGCGCGTCCACCATGCGCATTATGTTCCGGCATATTTTGCCCAATATTTTAACGCCTGCACTGGTTGTCGCCACTCTCGAACTGGCGCGCATCATTATCATGGATGCTGCTCTCAGCTTCCTCGGCCTCGGACTGCCGCCGCCATCACCAAGCTGGGGACGCATGCTGGCAGACGGCCGCACCTACATGACAACAGCATGGTGGGTTGTAACCTTCCCCGGCCTTGCCATTGTCCTGACAGTTCTCAGCGTCAATCTGGTCGGCGACTGGCTGCGTGACTATTTTGATCCGCGTCAAAGGAATTTTTGATGGCCGAATCTTTGTTGGAAATCCGTAATCTCAGTGTGGTTTTTGATACGCCTGCCGGAACGGTTCACGCGGTCAATAATGTTTCCTATACGCTACACAAAGGCGAAACCCTTGGCATTGTTGGTGAAAGCGGTTCAGGTAAAAGCGTCCATGCTCTGGCAATGCTCGGCCTGATACCCCAACCGCCGGGGCGCATTGTTTCAGGTGAGGTTCTCTTCGAAGGACGCGATCTGCTGAAAATGAGCGAAGCAGAACTGCGTGATATCCGTGGTCGCCAGATCGGCTTTGTCTTTCAAGATCCGATGACAGCCCTTAACCCTGTTTTGACCATTGAACGCCAACTAATAGAGCCACTCATACGCCATCAAAAACTGAGCAAAACCAAAGCCCGTGAACGTGCTGTAGAGCTGCTGGAATTGGTGGGCATTCCATATGCCAAAGAACGGCTCGGACATTATTTATTTCAGTTTTCCGGCGGCATGCGCCAGCGCGTCATGATTGCCATCGGCATTGCCTGCAATCCAAAACTCTTGATTGCTGATGAAGCAACAACCGCATTGGATGTCACCGTACAAGCGCAGGTTCTTGATCTTGTCAGAGATTTGAAAAAGCGTTTTGGCACGACCGTTATATGGATTACGCATGATATGGGCGTAGTCGCAGGACTGGCTGATACAGTTCAGGTTATGTATGGCGGACGCATCATGGAACGTGGCCCCGTCGAGCCGATATTCTATAACCCTCACAGCGCCTATACATGGGGTTTGTTACGCTCGCTGCCATATGGGCAGGCATTATCCATGCGCCGCCTCTATCAAATTCCCGGCCAGCCACCCAATCTCTTGCTTAACCCAAAGGGCGACCCGTTTGCGCCGCGCAATGAACTTGCCACCCCCAGATGTTTTGAAGAGGTTCCCCCTTTGCGCCAAGTTCAAGGCAGCGATGAAGGGCATCTGGTTGCGGCATGGTATGACTTGCCAGCAATACTTGCTGCCCGTGAAGGAGCTTGAACGATGAGTATCCAGCAAAACCCACTGGTTTCAGTTCGCAATCTCGTCAAACAATACGGCGGCAAGAAAGGTTTTTTCGGCGGCGGCAACAGCTTCTCCATCAACGCTATAGACGATATAAGTTTTGATATAGCGCCTGGAGAAACATTAGGTTTAGTGGGCGAGTCCGGCTCAGGGAAAAGCACCACCGGCCGCGTTTTACTGCAACTGGAAAGCCCGACTGCCGGTGATGTCTTTTATAAAGGGCACAATATCGCCGGTTTGAAAGCCGCGGCGATGAAACCCTTGCGCCGCGAAATGCAGATTGTGTTTCAAGATCCCTATTCCGCACTCAATCCACGCATGACGGTTGGCGATTTTGTTGCCGAACCGTTGCTTATTCACGAGCCGTCATCCGCCGCAGAACGTCAGGAAAAAACAGCAGACCTTTTTCGTCTGGTTGGTCTCGACCCTTCTTTTATGTCGCGCTATCCGCATGAGTTTTCCGGTGGCCAGCGTCAGCGGGTCAATATCGCCAGAGCTGTAGCTTTACGCCCGAGCTTCATCGTTGCCGATGAGCCGATCACGGCCTTGGATGTTTCCATTCAGGCGCAAATTATCAACCTCTTTCAAGATTTGCAGGAAGAGCTTGGCCTCGCCTATCTCTTCGTTGCGCATGATTTATCGATGGTACGTTATCTCTGCCACCGTGTTGCAGTGATGCTGCGCGGAAAAATTGTCGAGATGGCACCGGTCGCCACATTATTTGAAGATCCGCGCCATCCTTACACGCAGGCTCTTTTAACAGCAATACCTGTTCCTGACCCCAGAATTGAAAGAGCAAGAAGGCATATCGCCTTTGATCTAAATCTGCATGGCCCCAAAGCCGGACAAAAACTGCAAGAGGTCACACCTGAGCATTTCGTGCTGATGTAAAGCAAAGGCACAATTTAAAAAATAATGCCTGCATTCCAAACATTATTGATCAACCTGCATTCTGTGAAAGATAGAGAACATGCTTCAATATACTCGTCGTATTTTATTGGCCGGTGCAACCAGTTTTCTGCTTGCTACACCTCTCGCTGCTGCCCAAAACAATGATAGTGTAACAATTGCAGTCAGCAATGCCATCAACACTTTAGACCCGCATATGACTGCATCTGTCGGAACAGATTTAAGTGTTTTGAGCCATATTTATGCGGCCCTTGTCTTGCGCGGGCCTGATTTGAAATTACAGCCGTCTCTTGCACAATCATGGGAGATGACTGATGATCATACTTGGCGTTTCAAACTGACACCGGATGCGCATTTTTCCAATGGCGAGAAACAAGATGCCAAAGCTGTTAAGTGGAACCTTGATCGTGTTCTAGACAAAAAAGTCGGCGCACGTATCGCAGGCTGGTTTTCATTGATCTCCGAAGTGCAAGTGATTGATGATTTGACGGTCGATGTAAAAACATCCCAGCCATATCCTGCATTTGCCGATCAACTATCAATGTTTTTATTGTTGCCGCCAGAATGGGCGGCACAACATAATCCGGCCAAAGAAACCATGCCAGGTGGCCGCTACAAAATCATTGAAAATGTACCCGGCGATCATATCACTTTGGAGGTGAACGAAAACTACTGGGGTGATGCACCAGAAATCAACCGCGTTATATTTCGCACAATTCCCGAAATCAGCAGCCGTGTTGCAGCTTTGATGGCCGGTGAAGTCGATCTGGTGACCGGAATTCCAACCACCGAGCTGGAACGCATCAACGGCTCAGGCAAAGCATCCGCCAATGCAATCGACTCCATCCGTATGATGCTGGCTAAAATCAACCATGCCAAAGCACCGATGGAAAATCGTGCTTTCAGACAAGCCTTAAATTATGCCGTTGATAAACAAGGTATTGTCGACGCAATTTTTGACGGCAAGGCCACCATTGCAAATTGTCAATTATTGTCGGCTCCTTATGTCGGCTATAATCCTGATTTGAAGCCTTATCCTTATGATCCGGATAAAGCTCGTGAGCTCTTAAAAGAATCCGGCATTAATCTTTCACAACAGATCGAGCTTGAAGTTCCGACCGGCACTTATCTGCAAGGCGATGAGGTCACGCAAGTCATTGCATCACAACTTCAAGATGTCGGCTTGAATGTCAAAATCACCGAGATTGAATTTGGTGCGTTCATGGACAAGCAATTACGTGCCCGTGATCTGGCACAATTGGCGGTCCAGGGTTTGGCATGGCCAACTATTGATGCCGATGGCATGCTAACCATGTTTGCACCTGGCAATGTTTATGACTATTGGAACAATACCGAGTTTGGTAAAATACTTGATGAAGCACGTATCACCACTGACAAAGAAAAGCGTAATGCTCTTTATGCCGACGCTACTAAGCTTATGTGCGATGAAGCAGCATCCCTTTTCTTATATCTGATGCCTACATCCTATGGCGTATCCAATCGTATCGATTGGTCTGCCCGTGGTGACGACTGGGTTCGTGCCTTTGATATGAAAATCAAAGAACGATAAAATTCTATAACTCATAACAAACTCCGGAAACTATACAGGTTTCCGAAGTTATGTTTTTATAGGGTTGCGTGACCTTTATGCCGTAAGCCAGATTATGCCGCATAGCCGAGTTCATTGACTGGTTTGCCCGAATTCGGCCATGCAGCAGTTCGGCATAATCAGAGCGATTCCAGGAATGTGAGCAACTCGTCGTTGGGACAATACCGTCTTGGATGTGTTTCGGGGTTGGCGACCTGCGCGAGTGTACTTTCTTCGTAAAAGTGGAGAGGCGTTTTATATTAAACAGCCGTTCTCTCGAACTGAGCTGTGCTCATATAGT
>NZ_JBHEEH010000020.1:0-28720 GCF_041929845.1 Paenochrobactrum pullorum | reverse complement strand
GACGTGGGGTGAGACGCCAGATTGTATTGGCATAAATCTCAACCGAATTTCTCCGCCCATTCACGTACCGTTTTATGAATAACAAGAATGCCACGATAGGCGAGCATGTCTTCAACCATGCGGAAACTTAGCGGAAAGCGGAAATATAGCCACACCGCTTCCGCGATAATCTCGGCAGGAAAACGATGGCGGTGATAAAGAGATGGGCGGCTGTCGATCATTTCCTATTATCGCTGTAGATGTTTACGCCGAAATTAAGGTAACAGAGCCATTTTCAACTATGTCTTGCCATCGGAACCAATGCTGGTGCTGAATAATTTTATCCTGTTTTTTCCCTAAGTTATTAACTTAATAAATTTCCAATATTAATTTTCTAAGAGTTCTTATACATATGACAGAGCAGTTGTTCGTCTCCGTTATTTATTAGTTCGCCTAAAATTCCTGTTATTATTATAGCCACATGACTTGTTAACAGTTTTATACTGCTGCAAGCAGTCGATATTTTATCACGCTCTCGTTGATCGAAGCCAATTGTTAGAGAGTTTTGAATTGCCACCAAATCAAACTATTTTTAAGGGGCAGACATAAAATTACGTATGTCTTACAAAATGAAGAAAATCACTATTGACTATAAATACAACATATGAAATGTTTTTTGTTAACTCAAAAAACAATAGGGTGAACAACATGTCATTATCGCGATCGTTTAGTCGCATTCTGCTTTCTTCAGCTTTTATCGTTGTTTCAGGTGCCGCGATAGCCAAAACACTGACAGTGCAGATTACTGCTGATATCCGTAGTTCCCAGCCCGGCATAAATCGTGATGCGGGCACGGATTCTGTAATGTTGAATGTTGTCGAGGGGCTTGTTGCGGCCGGTGAAAAAGGGGAGATAATACCGATGCTGGCCAAAGGCTGGACAGTCTCGGATGACGAAACAACTTATACTTTTGAGTTGCGTGACGGGGTTAAGTTTCATAATGGCGCAATCTTGACGGCAGATGATGTCAAGTTCAGTCTTGATAAACTATTCAGTAATCCTGATTTCGACTGCAAACCATTTTTTGATGGCAGCCGCGGTGCAAAAGTCGTTTCGGTTGACGTGACAGAGCCGCAAAAAGTCAGCATCAAGCTTGATCGTCCTTATGCGTTATTTTTAAACTATATGGCGCAGTCGCAATGCGGGGTTACAGGTATTGTTCATCCTTCTTCCTTTAATGAAGATGGCTCATGGAAAGCGCCGATAGCGACGGGCCCGTTCACCTTTGGTGATTGGAAACGTGGTCAGGGTCTGACACTAAAGAAATTTGCCGATTATGCGACTTATGGCGATAAACCTGATGGCTATGGCGGGCGCAAAGATGTGCTGGTTGATGAAGTTAAATTGGTTGTTGTGCCCGATACCGCGACAGCAGTGGCAGGATTACGCAGCGGCGTGCTGGATGTGTTGCCATATCTGCCGCCGAGTGAAGCCGTGAAGCTGATGGATGACAAGAGCATGACCTTGGTTGCTGCACCCCATGGCGGGCTGATCACCATGCTGTTCCAAACCAAGGATCCGTTGATGTCCAAACCAGCTATGCGCAAGGCGGTCATTGCTGCGCTGGACACGCCGCAGATTGTGGATTCTGTGACCTATGGTCTTGGCGTACCCAATAATTCTCTGGTGGCAAGCGGTTCGATGTATCACACCAAAGCGCAGGATAAAGCTTATACTTATGATCCGTCAGCTGTTCCCGCTCTGTTAAAAGAAGCCGGTTATAATGGTGAGAAAATCAAGATTATCACCAATCGCCGCTCGGCAATTAATTATGATACGGCAGTGATTGCGCAGGCCATGCTGCAGTCGGCCGGTATTAATGCCGATATCGAAGTGCTTGAATGGGCAAGCCAGCTCGACCGCTATAATAGCGGCAATTATCAGATCATGGCTTTCAATTATTCCAACCGTTCTGATCCGGCCATTGCCTATAGGACGATTGTTGGTTCTAAAGAAAAACAAGCCAATTATATATGGGATGATCCGCAGGTCGAAGAATTGGTCGAGCAATCATTAAATGTTGCTGATCCTCAAAAACGGCAGATCATATTTGATGAGTTACATAGCCGTTTTATGGAACAAATGCCCCTTGTGATGCTTGCCAATGGTCTTGATGTCGGCGTTTCCGGTCCGAAGGTGAAGGGCTATCGCACCTGGCAGGGATTTGCACGCTTTTGGGGTGTTGATCGCTCCGAATAATTGCTCTGATTTTAACTGGATAATTTAATGCTGAGATTTGCTTTCTCACGATTGCTTTCGGCAATCCCGACCCTTTTTCTTGTCTCTGTGGCCGTGTTTGGTCTGATCCGGTTGATACCGGGGGATCCTGCCAGTCTGATGTTGGGAGACCTTGCTGATGCAGATACATTGGCTGCTGCGCGCGAGCGAATGGGTCTGAATAAACCAGTGCCGGTGCAGTATGTAATCTGGCTGGGTAATGTGTTGCAGGGCAATCTCGGCACATCCGTTCTTAATGGCGAACCGGTACTTGATCTGGTGTTGCAACGCTTTGCCACCAGTGCACAAATGGTATTGATTGCCGTTGCATTATCGGTGCTGATCGCTGTGCCGCTGGGAATGATAGCGGCATGGCGGCAGAACAGTACGCTCGATCTTGGTATTGTTGCCATGTCGACTTTGCTGCTGTCTGTTCCCACATTCTGGCTCGGCTTGATGATTTTGTTGGGGTTTGGCTTGAAGCTCGGTTGGTTGCCGGTGCTTGGCTATGTCTCCATAACTGATAATCCTGTAGCAGGTCTGATTTATCTGATCATGCCGGTGATGACACTGGTGCTGCACGAAACGGGCATCATTGTGCGCATGGCACGCGCCTCGACATTGGATGTGCTGCGTCTCGACTATATCACCCATGCCCGTGCCAAAGGCCTGAGTGAAACGGCAGTTCTGTTTCGCCATACAGCCCGCAATGCTTTCGGCCCGACATGGACTTTGATCGGTCTGATCCTTGGCAACCTGCTCGGCGGCGTGGCCGTGGTGGAGACGGTTTTTACCATTCCCGGACTTGGGCGGCTGATCATCGATTCAATTTATGCCCGCGACTATGCCGTGGTGCAAGGCTGTCTGCTGTTTGTGGCCGTGACCTATTTGCTGGTCAATCTCGTGATTGATCTGTTTTATCCTCTCTTTGATCCGCGGGTGACTGCAGAATGAAACACTATCAAAGAAACCATATCCTTGGTGGTGCATTGCTTGTGTGCTTTATGGGTGCTGCATTTATCGGCCGCTTCTGGACCCCTTATGATCCGCTACGTATTAATCTACGTGCCAAATTACAGGCGCCTGATGCGGCGCACTGGCTGGGTACCGACGAATTTGGACGCGATGTTTTATCCCGTTTGATGGCTGCTGCCGGTACAAGCGTTTCCATCAGCCTGACAACTGTATTTTGCGCGGTTCTCGCCGGTGTGACATTCGGTGTGATTGCCGGATATGCCCGCGGCTGGGCAGACCGTATTATCATGGCATGCAATAATGCGCTGCTCGCTTTTCCAAGTATGCTGCTGGCACTGGCACTGTTATCGATTACCGGTGCCAATATGTATGGCATTATTCTTGCCCTTGGTATGGCCTATACACCATCCATGGTGCGGATTGTGCGCGGTTCGGTTTTATCTCTGCGGGAGCGGGAATTTATTGAAGCCTCACGCGTTATGGGCAATTCCGCACTCTATACGATGATCCGTCATATTCTGCCGAATTGTCTGGCACCGGTGATTGTACTGGCGACCTCAATGTTTGGCTCGGTGATCCTGACGGAGAGCGCGCTGAGTTTTCTCGGCCTTGGTGTGCCGCCACCTGCGCCGACATGGGGCAATATGCTGGCCAGTGCACGTCCGCATATAGCAGAAGCAATGTGGCTTGGTATTTTCCCAGGTCTTTGTATCTCTCTGACTTTGCTTGGTATTAATCTCTTCGGCGATGCTGTCCGAGACCGTTTTGATCCCCGCATGAGAGGTTTGTGATATGACAAAGTCCTCAGTTGATAAGTCTTTATCATCGGATATCCCTGTGGTTGAGGTGCAAAACCTCAATCTCAAAGTCAGCGGCGTCAGCGGTCAGCCGATTGTGCATGATGTATCCTTTACCGTTCAAGCTGGCGAGATTGTCGGTATTGTTGGTGAATCCGGTTCGGGTAAAACCATGGTCGCCCGCAGCTTGATGAAATTACAGCCGCCGGTGATTGAGATCGACGGTGGAGACATCCGGTTTCAGGGGCGATCGGTGCCGCATATGGCGGATAAAGAGCTGCGTGCCATGCGTGGGGCTCAAATTGGTATGGTGTTTCAGGAACCGATGACCTCGCTCAATCCGTCAATGACGATCGGACGGCAATTGTCGGAGCCTTTGCGCCAGCACACCAAGCTGGATGCAGCAGTGCGCCATACCCAAATGACCGAAATGCTGCGCCGTGTCGGTATTAAGGATACAGAAGCGGCACTCAATGCCTTTCCGCATCAGTTTTCCGGTGGTATGCGCCAGCGCATTATGCTGGCTTCTGCCATGTTGCTCAAACCGGCATTGCTGATTGCCGATGAACCAACCACTGCATTGGATGCGTTGGTGCAACGCGAAGTGCTGGAATTGATGTTGGAAATGGTGCGTGAAGATAAAACCGCATTATTGATGATCAGCCATGATTTGCCGATGGTGGCACGTTATTGCGACCGTATCATTGTTATGCGTAAAGGCGAGATCGTTGAAGAAGGTGCCTGTGCTGAGTTGATTGCAAATCCGCAGCACGAGTACACGCGATCTCTGTTGCAGGCAATGCCGGTACGCGGGCCTGCAAGACATCTTGAAAATAAGGGCAAGCCGGTCATTGAGGTGCGTGCGCTTGAGGTGGAATATCGTGTCTCCTCCGGTCTATTAGCCAGCCGCAAAATGAAACGGGCACTTCATGGTATTGATCTGGCGGTTCATTCCGGTGAAGTGGTGGCACTGGTCGGCGCATCCGGTTCAGGCAAAACGACGTTGGGGCGCTGTATTGCTGGTTTGGTTCCGGCATCGGCGGGTGAAATATTGTTTCGCGGAGAGGCGGTTCAAACCGGTTCTAAGTGTTATCAAGATTATCGTTTGAATTGCCAAATGATCTTTCAAGATCCCTTTGGCTCACTTGATCCGCGTATGAAAATCAAAGATCTGGTCGGCGAGGCTTTACGTCTTGATAAAACAATTAATGCTCAAGAAAAGCAGGAACGGGTTAAAACAATTTTGGAAGAGGTCGAGCTTGGCAACCAATATCTCGACCGTTATCCGCACGAACTTTCCGGCGGGCAACGCCAGCGTGTAGCTATCGCACGCGCAGTGATCGGACGACCGCAATTTGTGGTGGCTGATGAGGCGGTTTCGGCGCTGGATGTAACCGTACGCTCCAAAGTTTTGGAATTGCTGGCGGATTTACAACACCGTTACGGTTTTTCCTGTCTGTTTATCAGCCATGATCTTGGCGTGGTGGAGCAACTCGCAGATCGTGTTGTGGTGATGCGTGATGGGGCTATTGTTGAAGAAGGAACACGCGATCAGGTTTTTGATTATCCGCAATCTGATTATACCCGCGAGCTTCTGTCCGCCATTCCGGCACTTACACGCACCGAAACCGGCGTTTCGCTTAACTGGCGCTTTGATAACCACTCGCAGCACGAGGCGGGACAAAAAGCATGAACATGATTTCTCAAACTTTGCCGCGGGCAATGCCGCATATGCGTGGGACAAATCCTGCTGTTATTCTGTCTGTTCTGGACGAAATTGAGCGGGAAAATATTGAATTGCACAGCCTGCTGATCTGGCAGGATGGTGCGCTTATTACCGATGCTTATTGGGCACCGTTCTCGGCAGAGATTCCGCATATGATGCATTCCGTAACCAAGAGTTTTACCTCAATGGCTGTCGGACTGGCGGTTGCTGACGGTTTATTATCGATTGATGATCAGGTCATCAATTTCTTTCCTGAGCATTTACATGAAATGCCGGATGCCAATTTGCAAGCTATGCGTGTGCGTCATCTTCTGACGATGACAAGCGGGCATGGACGCGGCATTTCCGGCGGTTCATGGCGGCGGATCAAAACCAGCTGGATTGAGGATTTTCTCAAACAGCCGACACCTTTTATTCCGGGTGAAACTTTCGTTTATGACAGCGCTGCCAGCTATATGCTTTCTGCCATCGTGCAGAAGGTTTCGGGGCGGCCGATCCATGATTATCTGAAAGAACGGATTTTCAAGCCAATGGCTATGTCCGCTACCATGGACTGGGATAAAGGCACAGATGGTGTCAATACCGGCGGCAACGGCCTGAGCTGCACAAGCGAAGATATGCTGAAACTTGGCATCTTGCATCTGCAGGGAGGCGAGTGGCAGGGCAAACAATTATTGCCGCGTGATTGGGTGGAGGCGGCAACTGCCATACAAATCCGCGATGTCGTGCTTGGTGTATTCACCGGTGATCATTATCTGGGGCCGGATGAATTGGCTGATGGAGAAGCAATCAGCAAACGCGAGGGTTATGGCTATCAATGGTGGCGCGGGCCGCATAATAGTTTTTCGGCCAATGGCTTGTTTGGTCAATATTGCATTATCTTGCCGGATCAAAAAACTGTGGTGGCTTTTACCGGCGGGCTGGCGGACAGCGATCGTCGTGTGCATCAATTGATTTATGAGCGGTTGTTGCCGGCACTTGGATCCGGTGCCGGTGAAAATGCGATTGAGACTGCTAGTGCCTTGCAAGCGCGGCTAGTCAATTTGCATATCGCAACAAAGCCTGATGGCGGCAAGGCCGATCTTGCAGCAGATGCGTGTTGTGGTGCATACCGCATCAGTGGAAATGATCAGGGCGTGGCAATTGTTTGCTTTATGCAGGATGCAGACGCTGTACAATTTACCATGCAGGATCAGGCCGGAATCCATCATATTCGTGCGGGTTTCGGACATTTTATCGAAACTGTTACGACAATGAGTGGTGCTCGGCTGCATCATTCTTATCAGCCGGAAAAAGGCTTGCGTGTCGCAGCCTGTGCCCGCTGGTTGCCGCAAAGTGGTGAGAACCGTGTGCTGGAAATGGAATGGGTTTTCATTGAAACAGCATTCCGCGATACGGTTCGCCTGACTTTCAGGCAAGGGCAATTACAGCTTGATCGACAGGTGAATGTTAACTCATCCGAGTTGAGCCTTCCCGCACTTCATGGAATACGCATTGAAGATCAGACACGCATCAGCGACATGACGCATCGGGCCTTTGCGCAGCGAATGAAAAAACCGTCTGTCGTGTTAATTCCGCTTGGCTCACAGGAAGAGCAGGGACCACATGCGCCTATGGGGGATTTTATGCTCACCGACAGGCTGGCACAGATGTGTGCGGAAGCAGGAGGCGGTTTAACTGCGCCGACATTGCCTTTCGGCTATGCAGATTTTTTCCGCGCAATGAGTGGCGGTGTGCAATTGCGTGCGGAGACTTTCTGCGCAGTGCTTGAAGATATGCTGGTTTCCTATCTGGAGCATGGGCATGAACATCTGCTGATTTTTAACGGTCACAGCACCAATGCTTTTTTGATTGATCAGGTCTGCCGCAAGATCAGGCGGGAGCGGGATGTGATTATTCCTTGTGTCAATATCTGGAAACTTATTCCGGATCGTTTATGGCGTAATCTTTATGGTGAGCATTCCGCACAATTTCGCGGTCATGGTGGCGAGCCGCTAACGTCGGTTTATATGCATCTCTTCCCGCATCTCGTGCGGCCGGACTGGCTTTCTGAATGCCAGCCTCGCGGCAGTGTTTTCGGGCTTCCTGTAAAAGGGGTGTCGGGCGCGGATTTTGAAGGATTGCCGGTACAGTTTCCGCTCAATTGTGACGAGGTGGATGCAAATGGTATGCTAGGTGGCTCCGCATCACAGGCAAGTGCCGCGAAGGGTAAAATCATCTGCGATCACATCGTCGGTTACACATCACGGTTAATGCAGCAGTTATTGCATTATGATCCGCGCAATCCTCTGCAAACCACACAAACTCCAGAACAAAGAGAACAGAATTATGCGTGAATATCGTATTGAACCGATGCCGCAGGTCGTGGATCCGGCATTGTTGCGACATCTGGAAAAAATTGAGACTGCCAGTGTCGGGCATTTGCGTCATACAGGTTTTATGCATGGCAATATTCAAGCGCTCGACCGGCAGCAGCATGCTTGCGCGGGAGTTGCGGTAACACTTGCTTTGCCGGCAATGTGTTCAACATTACTGCATTACGCACTGAGCCACTTGCGGGCAGGCGATATGCTGGTGATTGACCGTCTGGGGGATGACCGTCACGCCTGCCTTGGCGGCGTTGTGGCACGTGCTGCAAAACAAGCCGGTATTGCCGGTGTGATCATTGACGGACCATGCACGGATGCCGCGGAAATTCTTGCAGAAGGTTTGCCGGTCTGGTGTCGGGGCATATCCTCAATCACAACGCGCCAGCTTGATCTTGGCGGTACATTCAATCGTCCGGTTTCCTGCGGCAATGTACCGGTATTGGCGGGCGATATTGTGCTGGCGGATGCTTCCGGTGTTGTGGTGCTGCCCGCAGATGAAGCAGCAGAAATCGCGGATATTTGCATTGCCCGTGAGGCGCGCGTGGCCAAAACCATGGAGCGGTTGCTGAATGGTGACAAGCTTGGAGACATTACGCTCGCGACAGACAAAGTGAATAATTATTTGCAGCTTGCACGAAATAATAAAGCCAATAATGGTATAAAGGGCCGGACATAAAAGATGCTGGATAAAATTGAACCTATTGAAATTGAAGGCGTTCTTTCTGTTGTAGTGCCCCGTGCCCCGCTTGTGCCATTGGTATTTGACAGTCCTCATAGCGGATTGCAAATCCCGGATGATTTTCATCCGGCGGTGAGTGTCGAGAGGGTGCGTGTTGCGGCAGATACCCATGTGGATGATCTGTTTTCCTTTATACCGGATATTGGTGCACCGCTTTTGAAAGCGCATTTTCCGCGTAGTTTTCTGGATGTGAACCGCTCCCGTCTTGATATGGATGTGCAGATGGTGGAGGGGGACTGGCCTTATCCGGTGCGTAACAGCCCCACCGCACAGCGCGGTATGGGGCTGATGTGGCGCTATGCCTGGGGCAATGAGCTGATGCATGACCGTTTACTAAGTGTTGCCGAGGCAGAAAGCAGGATTGCGCGCTACTGGCAGCCTTATCATCGGCAGTTAGCGGCATTGCTGAATGCGGTTTATGCGCGTTTCGGGCGGGTCTATCATATCAATTGCCATTCGATGACGGCGGTGGGACACGCTATTTCTTCCGATCCTGCAGGTACGGTGCGGGCGGATATTTGCCTTGGCGATCTTGATGGTACATCGGCCTCACCGGAGCTGGTTAATCTGATAGCAGAAACTTTGCGCGGGTGCGGGCTGGATGTGGCGATCAATAAGCCGTTCAGGGGAGCGGAGCTGACAGAGAGTTATTCAAATCCGCGTCACAACCGCAATAGTCTTCAGTTTGAAATCAATCGCCGCCTTTACATGGATGAGGGCACGCGTGAGCGTAATGCTGGTTACGACGCATTGAAAGCATCGCTTGCGCATCTTGGCAAAGTTCTGGCCGCTTATGCCATGGAAAAATAATGGGCTTGAGGGATCAAGGGAGATTATAAATGTCAAAAAAACTAAACTTCTATGAATTGGGCAGAACGCCGTTTTTCGCTTCACGGATGGATCAACGTTTTTCTTACTGCTGCTATATTCCAAGCAGTTATAATCCAGATGGCGATAAGGTTCACCAGCTTGTTGTGTTGGTGCATGGCAGTTTGCGTGATGCAGATATTCTGCGTGATGAATTCATAGATTTTGCTGAAGAGCATGAGTGCATTTTGCTGGCGCCACTTTTCCCATGTGCTATCGGAAAACAGGGCGAGCTTCATAATTATAAGCGTATTATTTATGAAGGCATCCGTTATGATTTGATCCTTCTGGATATGATTGAAGAAGTTGCTGCGCAATATCGCATTGAAAAAGAAAAGTTTTTGTTACACGGCTTTTCCGGCGGCGGTCAGTTTGTCCATCGTTTTCTCTATCTCTATCCGCAGCGTTTGCTTGGTGTTTCCGTTGGTGCTCCGGGTACGGTAACACTGCCGGATGATCAGAAATCATGGTGGGTCGGCACTAAAGACACCGATGCGATTTTTGGACGTCCTCTTGATGTGGAAGCAATGAAACAGGTGGCTATCCAACTTGTCATCGGTGATGAGGATACCGAAATATGGGATGTCACCGTAGGGCTGCAATCAACATTGTGGATCGATGGTATTAACGATAGCGGTGAAAACCGTGTTGACCGGTTGCGTTGCTTAGAGACATCATTGCAGAAACTTGGCCTTACGCCGCGTTTTGATACTGTTGCCGGTGTCTCCCATGACGGAACTGCTATTCAGGGATCAGTCAAAGCATTTTTCACGGATGTTTTACGCGCAAAATAAACAAAAAATCTAAATTTTCACTCTGATATTCACTGCGATCCAGCGCATTATTTGCGTCGGGTCGCTTTCATCTTTTAATGTTACGCAGCGTGTATTCACCGGAAAACTGGTTTTGCGTAATGATATCTCCAACACATAACTGCCAATTACAGTGTCGATGATGATGCTTGTACCATCATGCGGCTCGATTATTGGGTGAGGAAAAGAGACGTTGCCGTGCAGTCCTTTCTCCTGCGCCCATGTGAGTGCAGCATGTTCCGCCACTTGTGAAAGTGCATCAAGCTCTGGGTTACCACGATAGGCTGGCAGATAGGGCGTGCCCTTTTTTATATGCTCAAGAAAATTTGCAATATTTTCAGGTTGCAACCGGCTGTAGCGAGCACGTTGCGGCAGCACGATTACAGAAGCAGCAAACCGGCAACCGCCCAGATGTGTGGATTGCAGAATGCGGAAATGTTGCGGGTCAGCTTGTGCTTTGAGGGCTTTCCATGTCGCAAAACCATATCGGGCACAGCATGGGTCTTGTTTGGCATCTGTACAGCAGACAATTGTGATGCGGTTATCCTTTTCCCCCTCAAGCTTAGCGCCGTCCGCCAGCTCGTAGATCAGTTGTGCTGCTTTTTGCGGTTCGATTTGTGTAATATTGATGTTGTCACAGCTCAGGGCAATATCATCGCCATCGACCAGTGCCACATGCAGTCCCGCAGCATTGGCGGTCATGATCGCATCGGCAAGTTCCACCGGCATAGTATGAGACTGCGTGCGCGGAACCCGCCAATGCGCACGCGGCCAGTGCAATAATATATAACGTTTTGCAGCACTGCCTGCCCCTGCCAGTGGTTCGCCTCGTTCTATACAGATGTCACGGCAGAAAATATGCTCAACCATTTGGCAGCAAAACTAATCTTGTGCAGCAGCAGGGCGGCTGTCTGCAGATACGTAGGAGCGGCTGAGATGACGGTACAGTATAGCCGAGGCTAATTTACGATCATCGGTTTTAATAGCTTCAAGAATAGCCAGATGATCGCGGGCTGCTTTGCGCACACCTGTTTCACTTAGCTCGGCAAATTCCGCATATTCGGTCATACGGCGCAGGCTGTTTTGTCGCCGGATTGATTGAATGAGAAAACGGTTGCCCGACCATGAGACTACAGTTTCATGGAAATTAGCATTAGCCTCAAACCATTCCGCGCCCTTAATCATTGCCAGTGGCATATCGAGTAGCGTTTGTTGCGCATTTTCCAGTGCTGCAAGCTCGGCAAGATCTGGTTTAAATGTATCTTCCATTATAGCACCGCACTCAATAATTGTGCGAAAGGCATAGGATTCATTGACAGATTGTTTGTTGTCCAGACATTCGGCAAAACGCCAGCCATGGCCATCGCGCCGCTCTGCCAGCCCCTCGGAAGACAAGCGCATCAACGTGCGTCGTACAACACCGCGCGATGAATTGAATTGTTCCACCAGCTCAGTTTCTGATGCCTCGTCGCCGATCATGCCATTGGCACGCGCATGCATCAGCTGGTGGTATAAAGTATCAACGTCAGAAGGAGGAACCAGTTCTTCCATCTGATCTGTTGTCAGTGGCGTATTGAGCAGCGTGAAACCACGATTATCGGTTTGAGTGATAATGCCTTTTTCAATCAGGTAATACAGAACCTGACGAATTGGAGTGCGGGAAATACCAAATTCCCGAGACAATGCAGCATCAGAAATCTTCTCACCTACAGCCCATCGGCCCGATTGTATCAATGGCATTAATTTACGTGCAATTTCTGCTTGCAATGAACTGAGGTTGCTGGTGTCTAACCCATGCGGTGATGTCTGAACGGTTCTATTTTGCACAGGACGCTTTCAATTTTAGTGGTAAACCGGAAATGATTTTCCATTAATTATAAAACATTATTAAGCAACAATCCAATCGTAAATTTGTATTATGTGTTTTAAATATGGTATTTGAAAATATAGATCTACAATTTTTTCTGTCAAAATTTATGAATTAAAATTTGCTTGCAAACACAGTATTACAAACTGGCCAATCATTGCGGTAAGCGTCATGACATTGGCTTCTCAAGGTTGTGTTTTTGTAATCACATGCCTGCATTCCTGAAATCAACATAGTAAATGGACAGCTAAATCTATCGCAAAAAATGCGAATTGAAATTTAGCTCATACTTGGTGAGCCCGATACCTCTGAGGACATAATCTTTCGGTACATTGCGCCAGCACAGGCCATTTCTCATCAAAGAATTCGATCAACTATAATCAATAACAGATGACAGAAATTCTCGGGTTCGTTCTTGTTTCGGGTTACCGAAAATTTGATCCGGGCTACCTTCTTCACAGATACGCCCTTTGTCAAAAAAGCAAATGCGATCTGAAACTTCGCGTGCAAAACGCATTTCATGTGTAACCAAAAGCATGGTCAAATCATGCTCATGCGCCAAATCACGGATAACAGCAAGAACTTCCCCAACCAATTGCGGGTCGAGAGCCGATGTCGGCTCATCAAAGAGCAATACGCGCGGACGCATGGCAAGCGCACGTGCGATGGCAACACGTTGTTGCTGACCGCCGGAAAGCTGTGAAGGAAAGTGGTCTTTTTTATCAGAAAGCCCGACCATTTTGAGTAATTCAATGGCTCTTGCTTCCGCTTCTGCCCTTGCAATGCCAAGCACACGTATTGGCGCTTCGATAACATTGCGTAAAACGGTCATATGCGGAAAGAGATTGAAGCTTTGGAACACCATTCCAACATGACTGCGGATTTGATGCAGATGTTTTTCGGATGCTAAAAAAGGGCCTTTACCACCATCTTCATGATAAGAAGTTCCTGCAAGTGTCAAACGACCTTCCTGAAACGGTTCCAGTGTCATCAAAATACGCAAAACAGTTGATTTTCCAGAACCTGATGGGCCAATTAGGGTTACTTTTTCACCTTTTTCCACTTTGAAATTAAAATTATCAAGCACTGTCAAAGCGCCAAAGCGTTTATTTACTTCGGAAAATTCAATGATGGTAGGTGATGTCATATTATCGGTCATCTTAATGGTATTCCTGCTTTGGGAAGCGTTTTTTGCAAGCGGTGAAGTCCGGCCGAGCAAATCAGCGTCAAAAGGAGAAAGATCAGGCCGACAAGCGTCAGCGGCACCAGATATTCAAAAGTTCGTTCACCGATCATATTGGCTAGAGCCATCATTTCCAGAATAGTAATGACGGATAAAACCGGTGTCTCTTTAATCATAGCAACGAGATAATTGCCCATTGCCGGTAAAATGCGAGGGATTGCCTGAGGTATGATTATGTCGCGATAGGCTTGAAAAGGCGTCAAATTAAGAGCGGTTGCAGCTTCCCATTGACCACGCGGAACAGCTTCAATACCGCCACGATAAACTTCCGACGTATAAGCTGCATATTGCAAACCCAATGCCAATGCACCAGTCATAAATGCTGGCAAGACAATACCGAACTCCGGCAGCACATAATAAAGAAAGAATAATTGCACCAAGAGCGGAGTATCACGCAGAAACTCGACGATAAAGGCCGTTGTCCAGGAGATTGCTTTATTACGGCTGCGCCGCAGCAAAGCAAATATCAGTCCCAGCACTAATGCAATCAAAAATCCGGCAGCCGCGGCTTTCAGTGTAACCGTCAGCCCAATAAGAATGATAGGCAGGATCGAAATTGTATAGCTGATCCATGTTGTTGTATCCCATTCATAACCATACATCATAGCGTGTTATCCTCATGAATGTGTTATGCGGGGAAAGGCATTGCCGCGACGTACAAAATGCTCGATCAGCCGGATTGCCAGCATCAACATAAGCGACATCACAAAATAGCCGAGCAGTGTGAAAGTGTAGACGCTCGTGCTATCCAAAGTGATGTTGCGTATAGATTGAGCAGAGAATGTCAGATCGGCAATTGAAATGAATGAGACCAAAGAAGAAAGCTTCAATGTCTCAATGGCAAGATTGCCGAAAGCCGGCATCATCTCTACGACTGCTTGCGGCAGTGAAATACGATAAAGGGTCTGAAACCGGTTGAAATTCAATGCACGCGCAGCTTCATGCTGTTGCACTGAAACCGATTGCATTGCCCCGCGCACAATCTCAGCGCCATAACCACCCGCATGAGCTGCCAGTACCAGAATGCCGGTGGTGATCGGATCCAAACTGAGTCCGACGAGGGGCAATGCATAGTAAAACCAGAAAAGCTGAACCAGCAACGAGGTGCCGCGAAACACTTCCGTGTAACACAGCGCAATTGTTGAAAGAACAGGCCCGCCTTCAACACGCATGAGGCCAAAGATAAAAGCAAGGCAAGCGCCGACAGCAATGGCAGCAAGCGTGATTGTCATAGTAACGCCAGCACCTTGCAACAGCATCGGCAGATAGGCTGTCCAGTCCATCTTTTTCTCCTCCGGTTAGCAAGCAGGATGTGTCCGGACAAGGCCGGACACGTTGTCCATTATTTGCCAGCACAAAGATCGGCGGTGTTTTTTTCTGATGCTGCCGCAATACTTTGTTCAGAGAGACCGTATTTGCTAAGAATTGTTTTATATTCGTCAGTCTTGCGGAATTCGATCAAAGCCGCATTGAATGCATCGCGCAAATCCTTGTCCTCAGGTCTGAAGGCAAAAGCACCGTAATTACGTACTGGGGCATCGTTGACGGTCGGATCTTCAAATGGTTCGACTTGCTCGACTTGTGTCTGCCCTTTGGCAAGCTCCGAGACGGTCAGCTCGGTTGCGGCATAAGCATCGGCACGGCTTTGTACCGTTGGAATAGCGTCAGCATTGGCTGGAATATAAATAATTTGATCTTCTTTAACGCCGACAGCGCGCAGAAAATCAACATTATTAGCACCTGAGACAACAGCCACTTTCAATGACGGATCTTTAGCAATATCAGCGTAAGTTGTCAGGCCTTTAGGATTGCCCTTTTTAACCAGAAGCCCTTCACCATAAGATGAGTTTGGTTCGGTGAAAGCGACCTGTTTGCAACGCTCCGGCGAGATATTTTGCTCGGCTGCAGTAAAGTCATAACGCTTGGCCTTAAGCCCCGGAATTAGGGTTCCAAATGGTGTAACCGTCCAGTTAACATCCTCGATGTCCATAGATTTCAAAACAGCATTGGCGACATCAGGTCCAATGCCTGCAGATGTTCCATCGGACTGCATGAAAGAATAGGGCACTTCATTGGCTGTTGCAGCGCGGATATAGCCTTGCTCTTTGGCTTCATCCAAGGTCAGAGCATTGCCGGCGGAAATGGACAAGCTCAAGGCAACAATTGCCAGACCTGCAGTTTTCATCATAGTCATTTTATTCTCCTCCTGTTTAATTTCAGTGGCTCGTTTTCGAATCTCACTGTGATTGGGTGGTCAGATTGTCTCCGTAATTGTTGCAATAACGGACAGGCAGTCACCCGTCTTGATAAGGCCGGGCACGTGGCGTGCAGCCAATACACCATCTAAAGCTGCATGATATTCAACTGGGGCAATTCCGGTTTTACCTAGTGGATAAATGCGGGCGATAGTCGCGCCTTTTTTGACCTTGTCCCCCAGATTGCAGTTAAAGGCAATTAAGCCGTCATTTTGGGCAAAAGTGAAGCAATCATCGGATGGCATATCCAGCCATTGGCTAGGCCGGATATCAATATTACCTTTTAATATGCCAACATGACGAAGAATATTGCAGGTGCCTTTTCGGGCAATCTCAATGGAAGTAGCAGTTGCAGTGCCTGCCCCTCCCAGTTCTGTGGTTACAAACACTTTGCCCATTTCTTCAACGGTTGTATCAAGCATGCCGACAGCATCAATTTCGAGCATTTTCATAGAAAAAGGAGCGTTAAATGCTTGCACCGCCGCAAAGCAATTGGCTTCCTGATCTTTGTTCGGCAATTCATGTGCGGCCGCATAAGGAAGAAAGTCGAGTGTTTTGCCGCCTGAATGAAAATCAAGCACAATATCGGCAAGCGGTATCAGATAGCGCGTTACATAATCGGCAATCTTTTCGGTAACAGTGCCGTCTGCTCGGCCGGGGAAACTACGATTAAGATTGCCCCGATCAATTGGCGATGTACGGGTACCGGCACAAAAGGCCGGATAATTGAGCGCCGGAACAATGATAATTCTGCCATTGACTTCAGCCGGATCAATCGTCTGAGCCAATTCAAAAAGTGCGGCGGGGCCTTCATATTCATCGCCGTGATTGGCGCCTGTGAGTAATGCAGTCGGCCCTTCATTATTCGCGATGACACAGATCGGGATCATAACCGACCCCCATGCACTGTCGTCACGGCTATAAGGCAGACGCAAATGGCCGTGCTGTATGCCTTTTTTGTTCAGGTCAACCGTGGCAGTAATAGGAGAGGAGCGTTGTAAACTATTCAGCATGGCATCAGCTCTTCACGAACAACTGGCGAGGAACATTCGATAAGCACTCAACGCCTGTTTCTGTAATGGCGATGCTTTCGGTAATTTCCAGCCCCATATTCTCCAGCCAAAGGCCGGTCATGAAATGAAAAGTCATACCCGGTTTTAACTCGGTTTTATCACCCGGACGCAGGCTCATCGTCCGCTCTCCCCAATCCGGCGGGTAGGACAGTCCGATCGGATAACCAGTGCGATTATCTTTGATGATGCCATATTTTTTCAAAACCTTAAAAAAAGCATTGGCAATATCTTCGCAGCTATTTCCTGGTTTTGCCGCAGCAAGACCTGCCTCCATTCCTTCCAGTGTTGCTTTTTCCGCATCAAGAAATGCCTGCGTCGGCTTACCAAGAAAAACCGTACGCGAGAGCGGGCAGTGATAACGTTTATAAGCACCTGCAATCTCGAAAAAAGTGCCTTCGCCGATACGCATCGGCTTGTCATCCCATGTCAAATGCGGGGCGGATGCATCAATACCTGACGGCAGCAGGGGCACGATTGATGGATAATCGCCACCAAATTCGGATGTGCCGCGAATGCCGGCATCATAAATTTCTGCTACCAGATCGCATTTTCGCATCTCTGGCTCGATAATATCTACGATACGCTGATGCATAAGTTCGACAATTTTTCCGGCCTTGCGCATATAATCAAGCTCGGTCGGGCTTTTGATAGAGCGCTGCCAGTTGACCAGACCATTCGCATCTTTAAAACGAGCATTAGGCAAATGTTTTTGTAAAGACGCAAAGGCTGCGGCGGAGAAGTAATAATTATCCATCTCAACGCCGATTTTGAGGCTTGCCCATTTATGTTCATCAATGATTTGAGCAAGAAGGTCCATCGGATGGCGTTCTGTTGATTGAACATAATGATCCGGATAGCCGATGATATTATCATGATCGAGATAGGCTGTGCGCTTTGCGCCATTGGCATCTTGCTTGCGGCCATACCAGATTGGTTCACCGCTTGGCGGAACAATTACACATTGATGCACATAAAACGACCATCCGTCATAGCCGGTCAACCAATGCATATTGGCAGGATCGGTTACGATTAAAAGATCAATACCCGCGGTTTCCATGGATTGGCGGGTTTTCGATAAACGTTCGGCATATTCCCCAGGTGTAAAATTCAGCGCTATTGTCACGCCGCATCTCCCATTTTAATATCATTTTTAATGATTTGGCCGGATTCCGCATCTTTTGCGCGGTTAAAGGCTAAATTTGCGATTGCTGTATCTTGTACGCCTGTACCGGTCAGATCGGCAAAAGTGATGGTCTTTTCGTCTTTTCTCGCTTCCGCTTTTCCGGCAATTACATCGCCAAGCTCGGCAAATGATGCATCACTTTCGACTGCTCCTGCGGCAATGGCATGATGTAATTCGCCAAGAATACGCGTCTGTGCCAACCGGTCAGCTATATAGGTCACACGCTTGAAAACTGCCGGATCAATTTCGTTTTTATGCTCTGCATCAGAACCCATCGCGGTCAGGTGCTGACCTTTTTCAAGCCAATCCTCAAAAAATATCGGCTGTTCTGCAGGCGTGGTGGTTACGATAATATCAGAAGCCTTAACGGCATCACGAGGATCACTATAGGCTTTCACTTCAAGCGGATATTGATCAGACAATTGCTTGGCAAGGATTTCAGCTTTGGTGGGATTTCTTGCCCAAATCCGAACAGAATTGATCGGGCGAACCAGTAACAAAGCTTCCAGCTGCAATTTAGCTTGCATGCCTGCGCCAAAAATTGTTGCGGTTGATGAATTCTCACGCGACAAATGACGGGCAGCCACAGCACCGGCCGCAGCGGTGCGCAGGTCAGTAAGATAGCCATTATCAAGCAATAAAGCTTCGATGAGCCCTGTACGGGCGCTTAGCAAAATCATCAAGCCATTTAAGCTTGGAAAGCCAAGTTTGGGATTATCAAAAAAGCCAGGGCTGACTTTGATGGCAAAACCATCGAGTCCCGGCACATAAGCCGTCTTGACGTCCACTTCTCCACGATATTTAGGAATATCCAATCGCAAGATTGGCGGCATGGCGACGGGTTTTGTCGCCAGTGCTGCAAAACCTGCCTCAACACAATCAATCGTAGCCAGATCAAGCTTGATAATAGCCCGCAAGTCTTTCTCTGTGAGTATGCAGATACGGCTCATCAAATGCCTCCCTCGACAATTTTTTGATGCATTGCAGCATCAATATTTCCGCCTGAGATGATGATGGCAGTTGGCCCTTTAAGTTTGATTTTTCCTGCGAGAAGGGCCGCAATACCGACCGCTCCGGCGCCCTCGAGGGTTTCACCTTCTTCTTGCGCGGCATGGCGGATGCCTGCAGCTATTTCTTCTTCACTCAACAAGATGATTTCGTCGAGAAGTGCACTGCAAAGAGGAAAAGTCACTTGATTGGTGAGACCAATGCCACCGCCAAGGGAATCTGCCAAACTTTCCTCTTCGGTAACCTCAACAGGCTGACCGGCACGGATAGAGGCTTCCATTGCAGCGCCGCGCTCCATTGATATACCGATGATGCGAGCTTGTGGCCGGAGCGCTTTAACCGCAACAGCTATGCCGCCTGCGAGACCGCCTCCGGAAAGAGGGATTAAAATTGTACTGAGCTCCGGCAGCTCCTCAATAATCTCGAGCCCGATTGTACCTTGACCCGCAACGACATTGACATCATCAAAAGGCGGAATGGAAGTCAGCGAACATTTCGTCACCAGCTCTGCAACTTCGTTTTGAGCATCATCCTGTGACATGCCGGTGATGCAAATCTCCGCGCCAAGCGCATGAATGGCATCGACTTTGTTTGCCGGCACAAGTGCTGACATGCAAATGGTGGCTTTTAATCCAAGTTCGCGCGCTGCATAGGCTACGGCGCGGCCATGATTACCGGTTGATGCAGTGACCAAACCCTGAGCGCGTTTTTTCTCATCAAGAGAAAGAATGGCGTTGATAGCGCCGCGTAATTTGAAAGCCCCGATGGGCTGGCGTGTTTCAAGTTTGAGATAAACAGGCTGGCCTGTGAGGGCAGACAGCCTATTGGATTGGACAAGAGGTGTTCTCACCACGAATTTATCAATACGTGCAGCCGCATGTTCGATATCGGATAGAGTAACGGGAAGACTATCCGCCGATACTTTTTCTGCTCTGGTGACTGGTTGAAAATCTCTCATCATGATTGTCATGGTGAGAGAGAAACAAAATCATGTCAATTAATATAATGTCATGATACAATTATTGTGAGGTTCAAGTCATCCAATTGCACCCACATCAAACACCGGCGGCAATTGCTCAAAAGCATGACGGATTGTCGTCAAGGCTTTGGTTAGCCCTGGATGGCTCATGCGTCCGCCAAGACAAATGCGAATACCGCCACCATGACCGGGGCCTGCAATGAAAGGTTCGGAAGGGGTTACTGCAACATTTTGATTGGCCAGCACACGCACCAATCCGTCCTCAGTCCAATGTGCCGGTACTTTCAGCCAAGCGCAGAGCGAGAGCGGATGGCTTGATGCGATATGGTCGCCAAGAATTTTGCAGGCAATCATTTGTCTTTGTCGTGCTTCATCGCGCTGTATGCCGAGTAAACGCTGTGCTGTGCCATTTCCCACCCAACGCGTAGCGATCTCGCCTGAAAGATAGGTTCCGCTCCAACTGGACACGCGCAAAATGGAAGCAGCCCGCATTGAATAGGCTGGTGGCACCACCAGATAACCAACGCGCAAACCGGTCATGACCGTCTTGGTGAAACTGGTGATGAAAAAACCGAGATTAGGCAACATCTGCGAAATTGCAGGCAGATCATCCTCGATAATCGGACGATAAACCTCGTCCTCAATCACAAAAACCCCATAACGCTCGGCAATGGTTGCAATTTGCTGCCGACGCAGCGCACTCGCCACATGGCTGGTCGGGTTGTTGAGGGTAGGGACGAGCACAATTGCCCGCACACCGCCAGCAGAACAGGCAGCTTCAAGTGCATCGGGCAAAATACCTTCCTCATCCGTCGGCAAGCCTTTAAGACTAAACCCTAAAATATTGGCAAGCCCGATAATGCCGTGATCGGTCAGGTTTTCACACAGCACCACATCACCTGAACGGATAACACAGCTTAACGCCAGAAAAATACTGTGTGCTGCACCATTGGTTACCAGAATACGCTCAATGCCTGCTGTTATGCCGATTGGTTGCAACCATGCGCGTGCAGCTTCCCGATGGTGCTCTAGTCCGGCAATCGGCCGGCAAGGCCGCATGAAACTGCTATTGTCACTTTCAGAAAGTTCGAGCAATATTTCGCGTGAAGCGTTTTCATGTTCATCAAGATAAACACAACGTATTATCGATAAATCGAGCACTTCATTCGGGCTGTGATCGAGCATCATACGCCCTGCACGCTCGGTGACGCGTGATTTGACAAAGGTTCCTCGGCCGATCTCGCCGCTCAAATAGCCAAGACGTTCGGCCTCTTTATAAGCAAGGCTGACAGTCTGGATTGATAGCCCAAGTTCATGCGCCAGATCGCGATGCGTGGGCATACGATCCATCGGCCTTAAAATGCCTGCTTCAATGTCAGTAATGATACAACTTGTCAGTGCGGCATGTTTTGTCTCCCCCTTCTGCTTGACAATTTGGGGATTCCAAACGACAGACTTCGACGAAGTGGAAGGCGTATTTTTATAAATATTGATTTGATTGAACATGAAATTGTCTCGTTTATATAACGATCATTTCATGACATTATGCATAGTTTTTACTAAATATGAAGTACTATACACAGCACAAGCTGTTTTAGACGAACAAGATCAACCGGCGAAATAAAATATCCCGCCGGTTGAATTTCAATCAGATTTTTTCACCCGATTTTGTAAGCTCGTCCATAACCGAACGCACTGCGGCTTCGGCAATTGAGACCATTTCATCAACCTCCTCTTTGGTGGTGACAAGCGGTGGCGCAAAACCCAATATATCGCCATGCGGCATCGCACGGGCAATCAATCCACGCTCGCGTGCAGCTTTGGAAATACGCGCACCAACGCTTTGCTCCGGCTTGAAACGGGTTTTCTTTTCACGGTCGGCAACAAATTCAATTGCTCCCATCAAGCCCACCCCGCGCACTTCACCAACGATAGGCAGCTGTGCGAATTTGTTTTTCAATTGCTCTTGAAAGTAAGCGCCGACGACGCGCGAATTGCCCGGCAAATCTTCTTTTTCAACAATATCCAGCACTGCATTGGCAGCAGCGGCACCAATCGGATGACCTGAATAAGTGTAGCCATGCGAGAAGGAACCAATACGATCGGCAGCGTCTTCCATCACATCATAGACTTTTTTGCCGACAATCGCGCCTGAAAGTGGAAAATATGCCGAAGTCAGCCCTTTCGCCACAGTAATGAGATCTGGCTCCATGCCATAATGCTGAGAACCGAACATCGAACCGGTGCGGCCAAAGCCGGTGATGACCTCATCAGCAATCAGCAGGATGTCGTATTTCTTCAAAATTTTCTGCACTTCCTCCCAATAACCTTCCGGAGGAGGAGTAATGCCGCCAGTTCCAAGCACTGGTTCGGCGATAAACGCACCAATTGTATCTGGATCTTCTCGCAAAATAAGCTGTTCGAGCTCAACTGCACGGCGTTTGGAAAATTCTAATTCGGTTTCTCCGGCCTCCGCGCCCCAATAATAATGGGGAGCGCCGGTGTGCAAAATGCCTGCGAGCGGCAAGTCCATATGATCATGATAAAAACTCATGCCGGTCATAGAACCTGAAACAACGCTGCAACCATGGTAGCCACGTTCACGCGAAATGATCTTTTTCTTGTTCGGCTTGCCGCGTAAATTATTATAATACCAAACTAATTTGGCCTGTGTTTCATTGGCATCCGATCCAGACATGCCATAAAAAATCTTGCTCATATTGCCCGGCGACATTTTCACCAGACGGTCAGACAAAATCGCCAACTCATCGGTCGTATGTGCAGCATAGGAATGATAATAAGCAAGACGATAAGCTTGGCGGGAAATCGCTTCGGCCACTTCCGCACGGCCATAACCGATATTGACGCAATAAAGGCCTGCAAAACCATCAATTAACTGATTGCCGTGAACATCTTGAATCCGGATGCCTTTGCCGGTTTCTACAATAGTCGGATCACCCATTTTCCCGCTGGCAAAATCTTTCAGCTGCGTGAAAGGATGTAAAACTGAATTACGATCCATCTCGGCGATTTTTTTATAGTCAACAGTCATGATAAAAATCCTTTATGCAGCAAGATTGCCGAAGCAGACATATTTTGCTTCGAGATATTCAAAGAGACCGTGACGTGAGCCTTCACGCCCTAGACCGGACTGTTTCCAGCCGCCAAATGGTATCGGTGCTCCGGTGAATTTTGGTGTATTGACAGAGACCATGCCGTATTCCAGCTGGTCGGTCAGCCTCATGGCGCGGCCAAGGTCATTGGTATAAACATAGGCGGCTAAGCCCATTTCCGTATTATTTGCCCGCTTGATGACTTCTTCCTCGTCATCAAAAGATAAGATGGCAGCAACCGGCCCGAAGGTTTCTTCACGCGCAATCAGCATATCGTCTGTGACATCTGCTAACACGGTCGGGCTCACAAAATTTCCGCCCAACGGACTATCCTGTCCGCCACATACAAGGCGCGCTCCGGCCGAGATTGCTTGCGCAATTTGTTGCCTGCATTTTTCTGCCACAGTCGGACGCGTCATGGGCCCGATATCTGTGTCCGTTTGCAGTCCGTGTCCGACTTTTAATTTGGAGGCCGCTTCAGCAAATTTATCAACAAATGCATCATATATAGAACGCTGCACATAAATACGGTTTGCGGCCAAACAGTCCTGTCCGGATGTAGCAAATTTTGCACTCATACAGCCTTTAACAGCATGTTCCAGATTAGTATCGCCAAACAATATAAATGGTGCATGCCCCCCGAGTTCCAGCGATGCCTTTTTAATTGTGGCAGCAGATTGAGTAAGCAAAATACGCCCGACCTCAGTTGAGCCGGTAAAAGAAAAACCGCGAACATGGGGATTTTCCAGCAGATGGCGTGCCAATGGTGCCGCTTCGCCAGTAATTACCTGCAAAACACCTTTCGGCAAACCAGCTTCTTGAGCCAGTTTAGCAAGGGCCAGTGCCGAAAGCGGTGTTTCTGGAGCAGGCTTGACAATCATAGTGCAGCCCGCAGCCAAGGCCGCACCGGCTTTGCGTGTGATCATCGCGGAAGGGAAATTCCAAGGTGTAATCGCCACTGTGACGCCCAAAGGCTGCATTTGCACCGAAAGACGACTGCCTGGTAAATGGCTTGGGATTGTTTCGCCATAAGCGCGTTCACCTTCCGCGGCAAACCAATCCAAAAAGTTGGCGCCATAAGTAATTTCGCCAAGTGCTTCTAACAGCGGTTTGCCCTGTTCAGCGGTCATTATTGTTGCCAGATCCTGCGCATTTTCACGCATGAGCATGGCCCATTTGCGCAAGATTTGCCCTCGCTCAACAGGCAAAAAATCACGCCACCGGACAAAAGCTTCCTTCGCATAGTCAACGGCATTGGCTGCATCTTTAAGCGAGCAAGCGGTAACATCCATTAAAAATGCGTTGGTTGCAGGATCGATAACTTTTGTTGTTTGCTCGCGAGCTACCCATGTCCCGTTTATAAAAGCACGGTGCTCGATCAGATCAGGTCGCCGTAAATTTTTAATCGCGGCAGAGGCAAGGTTTTTCATGCGTGAACTCCGTTTGGGGTTTACACAAGTCTAACTGCTCGACATGATATAAATTCTGCAATGATTGAAATTAAAATGCAGAAATTATTCGCATTTCACATATATGAGCAGGAATTATGCATAATGACATTAGATAGGGCTGATAGAGCATTGCTGGATGCGGTACAAAAAAACAATCGCATGACGTCAGAAGAGCTCGCACAAATCGTGCATCTATCTCCGACAGCCTGTCAAAGACGCTTGAAGCGTTTGCGGGACGAGGGGGTTATTGAGGCGGACGTGTCGATTGTTTCCCCCAAAGCTGTCGGGCGCAATATCACAATGATCGTTCTCGTTTCGCTTGAACGGGAAAGAGCGGATATTGTGGACCGTTTCAAAACGGCGATACGTACAACCAAAGAAGTTATGATTGGCTATTATGTAACGGGAGACGCTGATTTTATATTGGTTATTACCACCAAAGACATGGAGGATTATGAAGCCTTCACCCGTCGTTTTTTTTATGAAAACCACGATATCAAAGGCTTCAAAACCATGGTGGTGATGGATCGCGTGAAAGCAGGATTTACATTTCCGATTGATCTTTAAAATTGCCGAATTGGTGAAATACAAAATACACTTTATTGTTCCATAATATATTATCCAGGGTGGGTTCTTTTAGCCGCAAAGTTAAAATGTCCTGTTTCTGCAAAGTAAGAATGTCACACTCTTCGCATTTGAGGATGTGGGAGTTTGCAGATGGGATGGATTTTAATGAGCGAGCGAGAATTACATCGTATTGAAGGCCGGATGACGCTTGCATCCGCAGCGCATGTTCTGGCTTTGAGCGAGCGCCATGTTCATCGGTTGTTGGATTGTTTTATCAATGATGGCGCAGCCAGCATTCGACACCGAAGCCGTGGATGTCGGTTAAACAATCATTTGCCTGATGGTATCCGCGATTATGCTTTGACCTTAATTCGCGAACGCTACCTTGATTTTGGCCCGATATTGGCAGCGGAGAAATTGGCTGAACATCATGGGCTGAGCGTGTCGCGTGAGACCTTACGTAAATGGATGTAGGAAGCCGGAATTTGGCTTTCCCGCAAGCAGCGCCGGACATTTCATCAGCCACGGTTACGGCGTGAATTCTATGGCGAATTGATCCAGATTGATGGCTCTGATCATCGATGGTTTGAAGATCGCGGGCCACCCTGCACACTGCTTGTTTTCATTGATGATGCCACCAGCACGTTGATGCAGTTGCTTTTTGTGCGCTCGGAAAGTGCTTTTACATATTTTGAGGCTTTAGAACTTTAACTCAATACTCATGGTCGCCCAATAGCGTTTTACTCCGACAAACATTCCGTGTTTCGGGGTGCAAAGACCGAAGCTAAAGTGGCCAGCGCATGACACAATTCGGGCGTGTACTTTCGGAACTTAATATTGAGATTCTATGTGCGAATTCCAGTCAGGCGAAAGGATGTGTTGAACGTGCAAATCGCACATTGCAGGATCGTTTGGTCAAGGAACTCCGACTGGCTGGGATATCAGATATGGAGGCAGGCAATGCTTTCTTACCAGAGTTTATGATGCGGTATAATGCTAAGTTTTCCAAGCTCCCTGCCCGTTCTGATAATATGCATAAACCATTGAATATAACGGATGATCGCCTTCGTGATATTCTATGTAAACGCGAGCAACGCTATGTTGGTGCCCAATTAACATTTTCCTTTGAGCGCAAAAGAATTATGCTGGAAGACAATAATATAACTCGTGGCCTGGTTGGTAAATATGTTGATACCTATGCCTTTGTCGATGGTCGTCTTGATATCCGTTGGAGAGGACTTTCTCTGCGCTACAAGATGTTTGATGTGGATCACGTGAGCCATACTGCCATTGTTGAGAATAAACGGCTTGGCGAAGTTCTTGCCTTCATTAAGGAGCAGCAAGAGCAGATGCCACAACCAAAGGTGAAGAGTAACAGCCAGAAAAATGGTTATCAGCCGAATGGCCGTAAACCGGGCCGGAGGACTAATTTCATCAATGACCCAACTGCCATCACGCGAAGCGCTCAATCATTAAGTCGAGCCGGATCAAATGAATGAAAAAATGCGAAAATATACTCACATTTTTACCGAGAATGCAGCACTATGGACAGAGGTTATAGGTGGCGGCGAACCAGTTATTTTTTTGCATGCAAATGTTTGTGATAGCCGTATGTGGCATTCTCAAATGGAGGTGTTAGGACGTTATTGTAAGTCCATAGCATACGACAGAAGAGGGTTTGGTAAAACACGTGCAAAAACAACAGATTTTTCTTCTATTTCTGACTTAATGGCTGTAATCGAAGCATATTCTGAAGATAGACCCACCATTTTAATCGGGTGCTCACAAGGCGCAAAAATTGCTTTGGACGCGGCGTTGTTGCACCCATCGAAGATCAAAGCCGTTGCGCTCATCTCACCGTCTGTGAGTGGCGCGCCAGAACCGAATTACCCAATTGATATAAAAGAGCTATTACTTCGTCAAACCCAAGCTATCACAGCACAAAAAAACAATGAAATAAATGCAATCAAGGCAAGGCTTTGGCTTGACGGTCCACTTGCTTGTGAGGGGTGTATTAAAGGGCAAGTAAGGCAATTATTTTTTGATATGTATGATACTGCATTAAAATCTTCACCAATAGGTTCTGATCGGGATCAAGTGCGAGCCTATCAACACTTACATGAAATAGAGATGCCTATACTTGTATTATGGGGAAGCTTAGATTTTCCTCATATTCAAGAAAGGTCTCAATATATCTCAAAAATAGTATTCAAAGGGCGAGGAAAAGAGCTAAATAATGTTGCTCATCTTCCAAATTTAGAGATACCTGATGAAATTACAGAGATCATAATTGAGTTTGTTAATTCCGTTCAATCGATTGATGATTAGAACCAATATCCATCTCAGTTGAGGCATATATCGCCCCCATTCCTCGTTTGCAACCCTGACCAGCCGCTCAGAACGGGGGCTTGACGTTGCATGTGGGATGAAAATGACATTTCTACTTTACACAGAAGTGGAAATTTCAACTTGGTCGCCATAATATTTATAGCAGGGTGGGTTCTAGTTTGAAATGCGATTTCTAAAGCTGAATAATGTATGAATATCATTCATTTATGCTCAAAAATACAACCTGAGAAAACCTTGCAAAAAGCCTCGTAACCGCGCTAACAACGGCACTGTAATGTGACAACTCAGATCGTCACCTGATTTCTTTGCATTGAAAACCCTCTAGCAGCGCTTTATTATAAGCTGGAAATAAAGCACTGAAATCGACAAGAAACGATACAGGTTTTCCTTGTGTGGTAAATACGATACGAAAACGTCCAGGGCTTTCTTGTCTTATCTTCCCTTGATCTAGTAAACGAAATAGTGACCATGGGCGCTGGCGCTGGCAACTTCATTCCAGCTATCAGTAAAAATAAGAAACTTGGATGTACGATTGCTGCCTTCACCAGGCCAATAGATGGAAACAACATCCTTTTGTTGAGGTGTTCCGGTAACGCAAGTGCCCACAATTTGCATGACCGCTGCTTTTATGTTTTCAGGTACACTCAGCGCCTTAATGTTCACTGAAACGTTTGGTGTTTCTGAACTGTTAAGGAAGAAGCTGCGCCTTATCTGGTCTGCTTTTTCAAACATTTCTAGGGTCAGGACTCATTGATTAATCCAGATGATGATTGTTGCCGCAATGCAGATTGCAGACATGAATGTATGAGCGCAGCGGTCATATCTTATGTGAATGCGCTGCCAGTCTTTGAGTTTTCCGAACATATTCTCGATTTTGTGCCGCTTTCGATAGAGCGTAACGTCATGTGTTATCGGCACTTTGCGGTTTGCCTTTGACGGAATACATACCTTAATGCCACGCTTGGTGAGTGCCTCCCGAAGCCAATCTGCATCATAGCCTTTGTCAGCCAAGAGTGCTCTAGGCTGAGGACTCAATTACCCCCCTGCGATGATTGTAGAAACAAGAGCAATTGCGGCGAGATAGTTTATTG
>NZ_JBHEEH010000019.1:0-34590 GCF_041929845.1 Paenochrobactrum pullorum | reverse complement strand
GTAAAATCTGCTCGCTTCGTCATGTAAGTTTCCTTTCAACTCAAGAAAACCTCTCCACTTTTACGAAGCAAGTCCAACTTGGTTTATGGGGCTGGTTAACAAAGGAAGTGAGCCATTCAGCTTTCCACCAGATTTATCTGACTTGGCTACCTACAATGGACCGAGCTTAGAAAATTTAATTCCAGCAATTGGCATTTCACACAATCAAATTTCATTTGCCGGCTGGACTGACGACCGTGCCTGTAATTTCAATTGCACGGTATTTCTCACAAAGCTGCGAGATAAGTTTTAATCCACCGATCACCACCGGTGAACTAATGGAGATACGAATCCCATCGCCCTGCCATGGCGCTGACGCAAACCTTCAGGTGGTCGCTGGGCGGTGGGAATATGTTGCCGATTGTTTCCGCCACTGGTGGCTATTGAAGGGTTTGTTGAATGGTTGGAAAATCAGTTAAGTCATTGATTTTTATGGCGCACCCGACAGGATTCGAACCTGTGACCTCTGCCTTCGGAGGGCAGTTAAGCCCTCTTTAATATCAAGTACTTAGTAGTAAAATCAATAACTTAGCATCGCCTCATGTCGCTGGATGTCGCTATTTGTCGCCGTTCACTGTGCCGGAATTGTGCCAGATGTGCCAGCGGAAAATTAAGGCAGTGGTCACTTTTTTATAATCGACATACGGCGACATGAGGGCTTGACGACCAATAAAATAGCGGTCAACATATTTGTAACAACACTAGCTACTTTTAAATATGAATAATGATATTCGACCGCTTTTATTAAATTATGATGATGCAGCAAAAAAATTAGGATTATCTCGACCAGCTCTACGCGATTTAGTTTACAAGCGCAGAGGCCCAGCAACGATTAACATCGGCAGACGCACTATGTTCGCGTATAAAGATTTAGAAATTTGGGTAGACGGCTTACGCAAGCCAGCTCCTCAGCCAGCAAATATTGATATGCCTAAGCGAAAGCGCGGACGGCCATCTATTGCTGATAAAATGTTGCGAGGCGAATTATAAAAAGAAACAGCTCTGACTATCATTAAATCAGAGCTGTTTAACATTTTTGATATGTAATTAAATTATTTAATGTCCATAAGCTTGATACATACCCTGAATTAAGTATTTATCATTTTGACACGCAAAGCCGTCACCCAAGCCGCCTCCCACATCAATATATCCGTCATCCCTGGTTACAATGAAAAAATAACCGTTTTGAAGGCTTCCTGAAATTCCGTCGTCATAAGACTGATGAACGTCATAATTAATCGGACCCCTTTCGAATTCACCGGAAATTTTGCAGATAATATCAAGTGAATTAAAACGATCTGCAGCAACAAATGTTACCTCATATTTATTACCTGCTTTTTTATCGATCTCGATCCAGCATTGGCCATTTTTATCATTACAATCACCGCCATAGTCGCCAATAAACGGATCTCGAGCATATGCTGTGGCAGTGAATGATGATGCTAAAAGAGCTGCAATAAGTAGTTTCTTCATGTAGTTCCCCTCTTTTTAGTGAATATTTTGTGTGTGCAACATTTCATTCATTGCAAGTAGAATTGGCTGGTCAATGCGATCAGTTTTGCTAAAAATTTCTTCAATTTCAGCACCTGAAAGTTTTCCTTTACTGATGAGTGCCGCGGCTAAATTTTCGACATGTTTTTTACGAGTTTTGATGACATGCTCCGCATAATGCATGCAATCATTGAGCATGTTGCTCAATTTGTCTTGCAAATCCCGCCTCATTCTGAGAGCCGAAAATACGGATTCTCGTGTCATTTCAGCGGTACAAACGATGTCATCTCCCATGCCCGCGGCTAAAATCATATGTGCTGCATAATAGGTGGCATGTTGAAGATCGGCGGCACAACCAGTTGAGTGATCACCATAAAAAACCTTTTCGGCAGCCATACCACCGAAAATTCTTTGGATATATTTACTGATATCTGAATTTGTGATGAAAAACTCAGATTGATGATGTCCATATTTGACAGAACCGCCGGCGAAATAATCCGTATTTTCAATTGAAATTTCAGTAATAATTTTAGCTTCAATAATCGGATAGCCGAATTCATGAGCTACTACTGCGTGTCCAGCTTCATGGATTGCCATTCTTTCGATAATTTGTTGCGATAATTTTCTCTTAGGTGGTAATGCTGCCAATAAATCTGATGTCTGCAATTCTCGTTTTTGTCGACGAGCAAACCGCTTTGCTTGTCTCACAATTTGTTCAATGTCAGCACCTGAAAATCCGTCAGAAATTTCAACAATTTCCGACAAATTTTGATCTTTCAATTTATCTTCGAGATGAAATCGTAGAATACCTTCGCGTGCTGGCTCATCTGGAAGCGGAATTTCGATATGCTGATCTAGTCTGCCAGCTCTCCTAAGAGCAGCATCAATTTTATCGGGAAAGTTTGTTGCGCCCAGCACAACAACACCCTCAATTCCGAGTGAGCCGTCGATGCATTCGAGCAAAGCGTTGACAACTTCAGTTAAATACTGAGCGTTCTGACCTTCAAATTTCGAACGATCGCCAGCGCTATCGAATTCATCGATAAAAATAATGCAAGGAGCATTCAACTTAGCTTTTTGAAAATCCTGTCTCATTGCTTTAAGCATATCGCCCAAATGTCCGGTGCCGCTTGCTTGCCATTGCGCTAGCGATGTGGGCAGAAAATTCACTCGACAGCTACGTGCAAGTGCTGCAGCAAAGGTGGTTTTCCCGCATCCGGGAACACCGGAAATCAGCATACCTTTATCGATTTCAGACCACTTAATTTTGCCAAGTTTCCAATCAGCAATATCCTCTGCCAGGTCTTCTCCCCATGTCTTAGCGGCACCAAAACCATGGAGTTCAGATAGCTTAGGGCCCTTTGGCGGCATCAGGAGACGATGTTTGCTGGCAATTTCTTCAATTTTATTAGTATCAGGTTTATTGCCTTTGTTGCGAGAGCTTCTGAGCAGGCTTGCGCACAAATCGAAGCTATTTGATAGCGACCTGTACTTTTTGAAAGCTAATTCAATGATTTCAAATCCCGCATCTCTAGCGATAATCGTGTCCGCAAGGGAAACTTCAGCATCTTTATCGATGTATCGTACAATCGCTTCTGCAATTAGAATTTCATCAAGAAAATCATCTAAATAGAGTACTTCATCGCTGACAATCCGAATTTCCTCGGGAATATCTTGAAATCGCTCTGCAATGATGAAATTTCTATTATTTTCTGAATACTTAAATAAAAGATTTTTAAGTGAGAGCGGTTCTGGGTGATCGTATCTAAAAACACTCGTAGATTCAGAAAATCCGGAGATTAAATCTGCATCAAAGTCAGAATCTAAAAATTTTTGAAGAATTAGCGATACGAATGTAGAATCTTTGCCAGCCACGATAATTGCGGTACACGGAACACCTGATTTTAGAGCATTAGGAAGCTCTTTTTGAGCTGCTAACTCAAACGTTTTCCATACTAAATACTCACCGATAGTTTCGATTTTGGGTACAATGATAGCGCCTTTTGTACGCTGCTCATTTGAACATTCACGTTCATTTTTATCGTGTTTTAGGCTTTCATTCAGGCGGTTTTTCATATCTACAAATCCCTTTTTTCGAAGATCATTTCGATCTCAAAAAGAAGCCGTGGCTTCTTTGAGCTTCCGTAGAAGCAAAACTAAAAAATCAGGAATTGTAGTTGTTTATTAGCGGCTTAAGCCCTTGCGTGAGCTGCTTAAAAGTTCGCGGACGGAAGTTTACATCAGCGCTATCAACGCCGACATCACGCGACAAGCCGTTTTGGTACAGCATATCATGCGAGTGACCATAAAAATGATAACTGTTGTTATAGTTGCTGCTCGGCCATACGCGATGAGCATAATGCGATAAATAAAGGTACTGACCTTCGTCGCGTGTATAGACTGCATGAGCTGGCGGTTTGTGCCAGTTCAAATCCGCAATTTTCTTCAGCGCATTACCATCGCGATCAATATCGTGATTACCCAGCACTAAAATTTTACGGCCATTTAATTGATTAAAAATGTACTCAGCATAGTCGTCAGAACCGAAGCAGAAGTCGCCTAGGTGATACACAATGTCATTATCAGACACGACTTCATTCCAAGCATCGATCATCGCAGAATCCATTTCCTCAACTGAAGAAAATGGGCGATTGCAAAGGCCAATGATCATCTCGTGTCCGAAATGAGTATCTGAAATGTAAAATTTGTTGACGTAGTTTTTCACGTAGCTTCCCTTTTTTAATAAAAATAATGCAAGCGAAATCAGGCCATGAAGGCCGGAAAATTATGCAAATATTCGTATTAAAAAGGATGTGAAATTCATCGTGATACGCCTCGCGTCGCTTGCCCATCGCATCATGATGAAGCGACCAACAAGGAAACCAAAACATATAGGGACCCTATTTTTAGTCAAGGCCCCTTGGGTTAATTAAAATTAATTATTGCGGAAATTGACGGAAACTGCTCGGAGCATCAATAGATTTCTTTAAGTTCACCCGAGCTCGATTTACGACAATAATATCAATAAGAAAGCTATGTTCGTAATCTAATCTAAGTTCATTTTTAAGTTTTAAAATTTCATCTTCATCGTCATAAAAATTAATTTTATAATCTATTCTATTGTTTAACTTATCACCTCTTAAAGCACTGTTCACGTCAATCAAAAATGGAATTAGATCATATTTTTTATCATCTTCAGCTTGCTTAGATTTTACAAATATCTTACTCAAAAAAACTTCTAAAGCGTCAATTGGGGCAGTTAAAATTATTGCTCTATCGTACATTGTTATCTCCACTCAAACGGTTTTTTTTCTAAATGTTTTCCAATATATTTAAGTATGCGAAATAAGTCTTTTGGGCCGACTTGAAATTTACCTAAATGCCAATATCCTGTGAAATCTGAATATATGTAAATATTGATATATTTATCGCCGCTGAAGCCCATGTTTACGATAGTTGTTGCAACGTCGGTTTTTAAAATTTCCTTGTTGTAAGTGTCTGTATTTAATATCAGATTTTCATATTTATCTAAGTTTTCGAGAGCTTCATTTTTGCATTCTAATTCTATTTCATTATATCTTTTTTTAAAGTTTTCTTTGAATTCATTCCTTTCAATTTCTTCTTTATTCCGCTTCTCAAGCAGCTCTTCTTTAGTCAAATATTCTTCAATAATTATGGGTTTATTTTGATAGCGGACTGGCTTGTTTTTAATAAGTCCAGCATCCTTCATTCTTTCGTATCTTTGTAATTCAGCATTGTTTGCTAGTGCTTGAAATCTCTCTTTATAAAGAGAGATATCTGGATCAATAAGCTCTTCGCATATCAATCCCCACGCGGCATCATCAGCGCCATACATCTTAATTTCGTTCAATAGTGAGCGACCGCGATATCTTCTGCAGTGCCCCATATCTCCGGCTTCTATTCCAGATAAAGACTCTTGCAAAGCAGTCATCCACAGTCCGAAAAAGTCTTTAGCTTGCGTTAAGTTTTTCGGATGATCATCGTCAAAGTTATCTTTATTTTCTCGATATATACGCTCTGCTTTAAGCCATAAATCAGAGTTTACGCGGAACTCTGTAAGGTCAGAGCCGCCTGAAAAAACTGGTCTTTTAAAAGCGCGGAACACTCTTAAATATCTATGAGAAATCGGTTTTAACTCAAACTTGAAATAAATTTTCAATACAGGTTTACCACGACCTTTTCCGTTGATTTCATTGATAGTAAAATCGAATTTTTCACTACTAAAATAGTGACTTCCTTCGTTGTTTATGCCACCCAAAATTTTACTTTTGAACTTTCTATATTCGTCTTTGTATCCGATTTTTTTGATAAATTTTTTAATGTCATAACTAATGAAACACTGATTATCAGTCTGATTTACAGTCCATTTATTCTGTCTTAATTCAGATATAAAAATTTTATAAAGCCTAAACATATATTTAGATGTGATGTTTTTTATATGATACATTTCGATATATGCATATTTTTTCATACATCTCATCATCTCTTTAATAGAGTCTGAAAGTTCAAAGAACACATTATTATCAGCAGTAATTTCATACGAATTTAGCATAGCAATATTTCTATATTTCTTGCTGTAATTCATCGTCTGTTTTGTTAATCGCTCCAACGATTTTTTAAGTGCACCGATACGATAGTTTGAACCGAAAAATTTGGTAAAGGCTTTAAAAGTAATACCGCACCTTTTCTTATTCATTGTCTTGTCAGAATCATAATGAATAGAGATAAGAAACTCATGTAAAATCATATCATTGCATGTAAGGATATCCTCGCCGCACGGTACACCCTGAAGCAATTCAAGAGGTCTGGGAGACTCTGGAAGTGTAATGGAGAGAGAACCTTCTTTAATTGATTTTAATAGATTTCCCCGACTTAAAGGTTTGAAATAATCTTTTATTTCAACTCTTCTGAAGTCCCAGCCATAATGATTTATTTTCCTTATTTTCATTAACAATTCTCAAAATACATAATATCAATGAGATAAAGATAAGTGCATGATTTAGCTCAAGTCAAATTGTGAGATAATTCGTATATCAATTTTGTTTACTGCATCAGCTGTCGCGCCAGTTATCTAAGCAAACTAATTGGACGTTTCCGCCGGCTATTAACCACTACTATTAAATACATCGATTTCGTTATTTAGGGGTCGCAAACAATTCATATCAACCAATTGAATTCGTTATCTAATTCACGGTTTTCTATAAAATTACTATTTGACGATACAGAATGATAGTAAATCAGCTTCTAAATTGAGAGATATCTGGATGTCAGTATCTGTAGTCCATAGATTACCTTCTTTCCGTTAATTAGGGGTCGTAAACGAATTGACTTAAGTAGTTGATCTAACAGAGTAAATAAGCCTTTTTACGTCGAACTGTAATTGACGATACAGAATGATAAGAAAATAGTTTTAAAATAGAAGATAATATATATACCGCTGCGCGGTGAAGAATGCTCATTGCCGCAGGCTAGGTGATCCGTCTTCGACGGAATATAAGATCGCTCCGCTCTCTTCTGTGTGCGTAATATTGAGCGCTTGCGTGTAATGATATGAAAAAGCAAATAAGTGCGCTTAAAACGCGTTTATGTCAGTTTTAAAGCTAATCATATCAACGTCGCATATCTGTTAAGCAAGCATAGCATCAGCGTTATACACATTTCGTAATTTATGTATAACTGAAACAGCTGAAGCTCATAAATTGCTTTTTAAGCAGCACAAGCTACTTGAGCAGTGCATTGCATGTAAAGTGCTTAAACAAGCGCTGTACGAGCTTTATAATCATCGCTACATCAGATGAGCTGGCATATCTTGCACAACGCTCAACTGTTCACATCATCAAAGCTACTGACTGATAACACTATGCGCTTACCATAGCTGCACAAACCCCAAATCTGTTAATTAGGGGTCGTAAACGTTTGGCATTAACCATTTGATTTAATTATCTAATTCACGGTTTTCTATAAAATTACTAATTGACGATACAGAATGATAGTAAATCAGCTTCATTTGAGTGTGCATATTGTTGTCGTTATTCTGTATCCCTTGTTTTCCCTATTTCTGTGATTTAAGGGTCACAAACAATCCTTGTTAAGTTGTTGTTTTTATTGCGATATACGCTGATTTCTGTGAATTTACTAAATGACGATACAGAATGATAAGAAAATAGTTCTAAAAGAGTAGATAATATATACCGCTTCGCGGATTAGATGCTCATTGCCGCAAGCTAGGTGATCCGTCTGTTCGACGGAATAGAGGATCGCTCCGCTCCCTTAAACTCCGTTCTGTATGTTTAAACATTGATTGCGTCTGAAAGAGCTGCAAATTGATTTTAAGCAGCTTTGATGAGCTGTGCAGTGCTTTGATATATAAATTGAGAAAGCATGTGCTGTACGAGCTTTATATCTACCGATGAATTGGGTGGTACGTTTGCGACCTGGGCGTTATCTGGGTTATCTAAGCCGTCACGTCGTTGCGTGATAAAGCAGTGCTGGCAATTAGCTGGATACGTTTTAACGGCTGTAAATTGATTTTGAGAGTATATGATTAAGCAGCGAAGTAGCTACTGGCTAATTGCATTGTCATATTGCATAGACGGTTTTTAGCACTGATAATCTTTACGAACGGATATAAACCATTTTCTGTACGGTGTTTATCTTTGCGATTAAGAAAGCCAGCCAAGCGCATGGGGTGTATCATACCGACAATTTTCTCATCACCGTACGCGCGGTTTAGGTCTTTAAATAACTGGTTGCGGCATTTCACATCACTATTTGATTTCGCGATTTTAACGACTGCTTGAAAGCTATCTTCTGAAGTTTGAAGCTCAATGCATGGGGAGTACCCCACACTTTTAAATTCATTCATTGTAGAGCAATTTAAATCATCGATTAGAATGTACTCAATATTTTTATCGAGCGGAGTGATGAACAGGTTCCAACCCTGTAAATTGAGTTTTGACATCACTGGTATCAACTCAAATATTTCATGTGCTGACAGAGCATCTTTATCTAAATGCTTCTTGCCGATATTTTGACCAATTTTTTCACCGTCTCTAACCGACATGGCAGTGATACGATACGCGGCTGCTGAGAGCGCATGTAACTGCTCTTCGACAGCTTTGAATTTTACATAATCTGATTTTGATAAATTATTGAATGCACAGTTTTTAATAGCAGTGTTGCTTACCTTAGCTGCATCATCTCCGAAATTTTCATAAAGCCAGTTCACTGACTCTTTGTATGACATATCGTTTAAACGTTTAGTCAAATCGATAGCATTTTCATTTTTCTCAATAGTACCGCTGTGTCCAAGCTTAAGAGCTACAGACTGTATTGGTATGAGACGCAATTTGTTGATCTGCTCTTTAGTCAGCTCGGTTGCGATAGATAAAATGGTTTTTTGAGTATCTGGTTTATTGACCTGATCCGCCTTGGACAAACTTCTCTCAGCGATTTTAAGACGAGCGCTGGCAGATGCAGTGTGCAATAAACGTATTTCTTCTTTGAACTGATCAGCATCATCTAATAAGCCGTATGCTTTGCTCAAATTAATCCGTTTTGCAACGCGTAAACTTTCACTAGCTGAAATACCGTGATCAATAAGTCTATCTTCCCACTGCTGATGTAATTCAGATATCTGCCGTGGCCCAAACATCTCTTTGCTTGACAATTTAAAACCGGATTCAGACTTAACAAGCGGAATAATGACAGCGATGATAATCGGCTCACTATTCATATCTAACGACGCATGAACACATCGACTACCGAATGTCTTATACAACAAAGACAGTGCTTCAGATTTTAATATCGTGATTTTATGTTCGTCTAATTCAGCTGAATTTTCAGATTTATAAAGCCAGCCGTTCGTGATGGTGAGTTTTATGACATTAGCGATTACCGCATCATGCCTGACATTGTTTATATTATGTCGCTTCAATAGCTCATGTACTGCTGTCTCAATGTCAACATTGCCACTTAATAGCTCGTTGCCCAAAATTTCTACAGAAATCTGATCAAGCGACGGCTGACCATTAGCTTTGATCTTTGAAACGTTCAAAAACGGCTTTGCGAGTATCGTAGAGACGCTGTAATTCATGATTAAATAGCTCGATATAAAATATATCTCATATTACTCATGAGCTGCAGATAAATACAAATTATCCTAAATTTATAAAATTTCTACACATTATATACATATAGCTTTCTCAACGTTTACAAGCATTTGCTCCTCTTATCATAGTTCTCCATGCATAAACTGCCGGCGGCGGCTTCTGTTTTGAAGGTTGCGATATAACTCCTTAATTTATCTCGTAGAGACGCTAGACAAGGAGAAGCGATATGCCAAGGCCAGCTGAAACTAATAAACTGAAAAATGAAAGACAAAAGCGCTATCGTGCAAAATTGAAATCAAATTTAGAGCCTGAGGCTGATCGCGCTGATATTGCGCTTGCGTCGTCCGTTTCGGCTTTGGTAGTTACACTTATACACGATAAAATGGGCAGCAAAAGCGATCAGATAATCGCACAAATCATTCTTAAGAGCGCTGTCAACATTCTTATTTCTAACGGCTACTCTAAGGAAAAATCGATTAAAGTACTTATGAGAAGAGTATCTCTAATGTATCGTCCTGACATCGATGTTTTTATTGAAAATGCGAAGCTGATTAAGCTTTTAAAGCGATATAATAAAATTCATTGATTTCATTTATTTTTGATCGATTTCAGCGTCTCTATTATACACCCCCATTTTTCTATATATTTTGTATTCCCTTAGTTACTTCTTAGTAAAAAATCAAAAATATAGAGATTCTCGTAGAGACGCTGAAAAGTAAGCGGTGTTTCTGACGTGAGTCCTGCAAATGGGATGACAACGACATAACCTTTACACCCGATTCAATAGCCCCATTATACGCCCTTTCAAAAAAACGGCGGTCTCTACGATAAACCCTCCATGAAGCGCTCAGAGACAAGCTATAAATTGTATTGTCCTGACAGTAATAGCAACTTCTAACATAGTAAAATAGACGTGAAAATCTTGCAGTGGAACCATTTTTTACTAATAACTTTAGATAACATTGATTTCGCCTCGGTACGCCATTATGCATTAAAAATAGGGAACTATGGGGCGGAGAATGTTTTCAATATTATCACTGACATTGGCAGCACTGATATCTGCTATTTCGATTTTTGGGCATATTACCCCTTCAAAATCCGCTGAAATTATACGTTCAAACGATCCCTTATGTTTAATTGAATTAAGCGGAGAGATTGTCTCAGGCGATCTTGCTCGTTTTAGTGTTCTAGCAGATGCGGTGCTAACTGGATTCGATGGTGAATCTACAAAGGGCGATGCAATTTGTTTGAACTCACCAGGTGGAAGTCTAGTTGAGGGCACAGCACTTGCTTCTGCCATATACGAGCGAGGAATTACCACGGTTCTGAGGAAAGGTGAAAGTTGTTATTCAGCCTGTGCGATAATGTTTATCATGGGAAAAGTGCAGGGCGCTGAGATGGGCTGGTCAAGCCGCAAGATGCATAAGGATGCAAAGTTAGGCTTTCATCGACCGTTCCTCGACATACAGTCAGATGAGCAAATCTCAATTAAAGCACTAGCATTCGCTTACGACCAGGCGCAAGAAAACCTTCTTAAAATATTTAGCCTCGCAAACAATCCAACCGGTCCTTTTACAACGCGCCCGATGATGAAGCCGGACTTAGTAAAAGCCATGATCGCTCATGAAGGTAATGACTTCTTCATGATCGATAACATAAATAAAGCGGGACGCTTCGATATTGAAATTTTTGGGTATGAAGAGCCAAAAGGTATAGATCAGAAATCAGCTTTCATGGCTTGCGACAACGCTTATTTTTGGGAAACTCGTATCTTAGACAACCACACATCCAAATATATAGCTAAGTCTTATAACGACATTCAAACTGTAGAAAGGCAATCGCGGTTTGTTGATTCTAATTTTGGTAAAAATTACAATGTAACCAGTACTGATGCTGGCTACGCCGATGCCAGTTGTAATGTTCGTTTTATGCATAATGCGCTGATGATCTGCGGATATAATGAAACTTATGACATTCGGCTAGGAACTGAGAAGTGCGATCCGGAGCTCGAAGAGGGTGTTTATAACGAAGTTTCGAAACTAGCCCTGTGGCCTGCGCATATGAAGCTGGCAGCTTTACCTGATAAAGTGGATGTAACAAAGGCGGTTGATGGACAGCACTACAAGTGCGTAGTGAAGTCTAATGATGGTCGAATTCTCGATGAAGAGATTTGCGTCCGTGGTGAAGTTAAGCAAACTGCTGAATTCATCAATGTTGACTTCGTGTGGCCGAGTGGCAGTAAGACAGTGATATCAATTGGTAAGTCTTCATTCAAAATCAATGGGGCTTCTGCAAACCGCAAAGTTGATGAAGCTGGGTCGATATGTATTCAGAATAAAACAACCAAGAATTGGTTTTGTACAACGAAAATATAAAATATGAAAACAATAATAACTTTCATTCTGATCGGTATACTTGCATCAACCGCTAGTTCGAATGCTATCGAAATAGCGACCATTCGCTATAACCATTCTATGATTTTCATCGTGGATGGACCTATCGAAGTCGGGGATGCCGAGAAATTCAAAAAGGCATGGGAAACAGACGCATATGACGCTTTTAGTTACGCTGTTGCATTAAACAGCCCCGGCGGCAATCTCGCTGAAGGCATTCAGTTGGGGCTGTTCTTTAGACAGGAGAGCGTTAGCACTATAGTAGCGAAATATCCTTCAAAGCCGCCTTTTCAAGAAGAATGGGAATATAGTTCCAACGCTCAACGATTGCTGGGAGCTGAGTGTTATTCAGCGTGTGCGTTGGCATTCATGGGCGGCGTAGAGAGAACTGTTGATGAGGACTCTAAAATTGGGTTTCATCAGTTTGCAAGTAGTGACAGCGATAGAAACGTTTTCTCGCATTCAATGCTAGAAACAAGCACGCAGTCAATTTCTGCCCTTATGTCAAGCTACTTACGAACAATGGGCGCGAAGCAGGAACTGTTCGAAGTAATGTCTTTAACTCCTCCTAATGAAATGTATGTCCTTAGTGAGATAGAGTTGAAAGAATTCGGGGTTACCCCATCAGATAAGTTTACCAATTTTACTCTGAAGGCAAAGAGTGGTGAAATCGTTGCAAGTGCAGTGAATTCAAGGAATTCTCGAGGCCTTGAAAAACTATACGAAATGGAATTCTTTTGCTGGAAAGGCAACCCAACAATTAATTTCTACGCTGAAGATAGTGAATCAGGGTTGACAGCTGAGCAGATATCATTTCTTGACGGTGGATGGCGTTTATTCAATGAAATAAAAGAGTATGAATTCGATAAAACAACCGCCAAATACTATCCAAAACAAAGGATAATGGCGACACTGAGCCTTGATAAAAAAGTAGCTAATGAAGTTATCAAAGGGAGTTTCAGCTTAGTTGTAAATAGTATGACTGCGAATGGTTTCTTTGTAGGAGGGCATATTGATGCTCCAACCGGTGATAATTCAATTCGAGCCAGTTTGAAAGATTGTTTATAATATAAAACACATCATAAGAATAATGGTCTCCATTTATTTTTCGAGTTTCAATGAGCTTCGCCGACATAAGGCTTTAGGATATCGTTCACCCAGTGAGATTTATCGCAAATCTAATTAACAGTGAATATGATCGATCTTTAGCGGGGGCTACAGTTCCATTTTATATGATAACGAACACGGCATAATCGTGGCGGAAATCCACTTAACTAAAGACTCAAGCCTGTTCAGAAAGACAGACCGCACTCTTCACTCGGTAATGCTACGCCGAATGAGTTCGCCATAAAAATGGTTCTAGAAAAACGGTAGAGCATTAGGCTCAAGTCAATAATGAAATGATTTTCCGTGACGAAATATACGTTAACAATTGTTCGCGCATATCAAGTAATAACTAAACTTCTGAATATAGGCCTTGAGGAATCACTGCTCACTCAATTTTACTCAAGCAATCATATGCGGATATGGGTAAGCGTTTGCTGGAGAGCACATGGGTTTTAACTTGACGGCTTAAAGCTCCAGGGTAGTAGCTCTTCGAGGCGACTTTGGGGATAGCCGTTTGCGATCGCTGTCAAAGTGTCCCTGAGATAGACAAAGGGTTCAACGCCGTTGATCTTGCAGGTCTCGATCAGCGAAGCGATACGACCCCAAGCGATGCCGCCTTCGTCGTGGCCTGCAAAGAGGGCATTTTTGCGATTAAGAGCGATGGGTCGGATCAGATTTTCGATGCAGTTATTATCAATCTCGACGCGACCATCACTCAGGAAGGCTTGCAGTCCCTCCCAGTGATTGTGGATATAGGCCAGCTTCTCGCCTAGTCGAGACTTGCCGGAGATCTTGCGGCGTTGCGCTTGGAGCCAGTCCCCAAAGGCTGTTACCAATGGGGCGCTTCGGGTTTGACGTTCAGATAATCGCTGACTGGGAGCGTGGCCACGGATATCGGCTTCAACGGCATAGATTTCAGCAATGCGCCGCAAGCCTTCAGCAGCGATTTCAGAGCCGTCGCGGTCGTAAATTTCTTTGAGTTTGCGCCGTGCATGAGCCCAGCAATTCGCCACACGAATGGGATCACCGCCCTTGCGCGAGGGGCGCGTCAACCGATTATAACCCTGATATCCGTCGACTTGCAGGATGCCGTTGAAGCCGCTCAGGAAGGTTTCTGCGTTTTCGCCTGCACGGCCGGGGGCGTAAAAATAAACCACGCCTGGCGGGTCCTCACTACCCCAAGGCCGGTCATCACGGGCCAGCGTCCAGAGATATCCCGTCTTTGTCGTCCCCCGTCCCGGATCCAGCACCGGGGCGGTGGTTTCATCCATGAACAGTTTGCCGGATCGTTTCAGATGTTCGGCCAAGCGATCAACAACGGGTTTCAAGTGGAACGCGGCCTTGCCGACCCAATCGGCCAAAACGGCGCGGTGCAAATCAAGGCCTGCACGCGCAAATATCTGGCTCTGGCGATACAATGGCAAATGGTCCGCATATTTGCTCACCAGAACATGGGCGATGGTGGCCTCGCTTGGCAGGCCTCCCATCATCAAATGCGACCGCGCGGATGCCTGAACAACCCCGTCAGTGCAGGTCCGGCAAGCGTATTTCGGGCGCACAGAAACAATGACGCGTAACTGCGCCGGCACAATATCCAATCGCTCGCTACGATCTTCGCCAATTTTGTGCATGATGCCACAGCCACACGGACAAATCAGGCTGTCCGGCTCGATGATTTCCTCGATACGTGGCAGCATATCAGGAAGGTTACCGATAGTGCGCTTGGGGGCAAGTTTATTCCTCGTTCTAACCTCGGCTTCTTTGTCCGCACACTTCCCCTTTGCTTCTTCGACCTCGCTCAGAGCAATGGACAGATCCTCAAACGCCAGCTGCCGCTCATCCGCGGTCAGCTTTTCCGACCGTTTGCCATACAAAGCATGGTTCAACTCGGCGATCAGATACTCTTGCCGCTTGGTGATTTGCGTAAGCGTTGCCACCTTTTCCATCAACATCAAAACCGCCGCGCGTTGCTCGGCAGGAATGGCAGAAAGGTCGATGGCAGGCGTATTTGACATGTGCCAGAGCTATCATAAATCTCCGGTAAAAACATGCATAAACAAGCAGTTGATTCATTCTGCCGCAACTGGCGGGCGTGTTTCCAAAGCTTTGACTTTACGCCAGTCGAGCCCAGCAAACAGCGCCTTAAACTGGGCATGGTTCAACGCTATTACCCCGTTCTTGATGGCAGGCCAGATAAAGGTAGTAGCCTCTAACCGCTTGTAAGCCATCACCAAGCCAGTACCGTCCCAATATAAAAGCTTCAATCTGTCCGCCCGACGCGAGCGGAAGACAAAGACCGTGCCCGTGAACGGATCCTTGCGCAGCACTGATGACACAATTGCAGTCAGGCCATCATGCCCTTTCCTGAAATCTACAGGCTGCGTCGAGACCAGAACCCGCACGCGGTTCGACGGAAATATCATGAGCGCGACCCGATCGCCCACACGATCTCGGCAATGCGCACAGCCCCCGTACCGCCATCAAGCCGGATTATTATATTGCCTGTCACTATCTCGACCGGTACCGCCTTCGTCGCGTCACCTTTATTCGATTGTTCTGAAATGGAGGGCACAGCAGCATCGTGACCGACATCCGACAGCACAACAGGTGCAAAACACAAATCGTCATCTTCAACCGCTGGCAAAACCAACTTGCCGTCACGCGCCCGGCTGCGCCATTCAGAAAGATGGTTCGCCCGAAGTCCATAACGCGCTGCAACTGCGTTCACTGTTGCACCGGGCTTCAAGCTTTCTGCCACAATCCGCGCCTTTATATCATCAGGCCAGCGCCGCTGACCATTCCCACGGATATCTATGCCATAGCCCTTGAGAAACTCCACCGTAGTCGCCATCGCGAAACTCCCGCCAAATCTACACAAACGGAAATCGCAGATATAAAAGGCAGACAAAAGGTGAGATCCAGAAAACGCTTACGATCAATACATAAAACGGCACACGCCCGACGCTGGCTCACGGCATACACTTGGCAGACGTGAACAACTGCGTCTCGCCTGGCATCGGGCGTTACCATTTTTTTGCAGCGACATCTTTCAAAATAGCATTGTCAAGCATCGTCTCAGCCAACAGCTTTTTTAGCTTGGCATTTTCTTCTTCCAATGCTTTCAGTTTGCGCGCATCGGAAACCTCCAGGCCACCAAATTTGGCTTTATATTTATAAAAACTGGCGCTGCTAATTCCATATTTGCGACACACTTGTGCAGTCGGCGTTCCAGCTTCCTGCTCTTTAATCATCCCGATTATCTGTTCGTCTGAAAACCGTGAGCGTTTCATTGTCCATCTCCTACCAAGGATGGGACTCTACCAAAATCTGGAGGAGTTTGCGGGGCTCACGTCATTGTTTACTCGTGGGATAAAATGAGTATCGCTCTGAAATCGTTAACGTTTGTACCAGTAGGTCCGGTAACAAAAAGATCATTGATTGAGGAAAAAGCCGTATAAGTATCATGCTGTGAGAGGGCATCTTCGATATCTATGCAGTTTTCTATCATTCGGCGCAGTGTCGTTCCGTCGACAAAGGCTCCTGCATTATTCTCGGAACCGTCTATTCCATCGGTATCAGCAATTAGAGAATGAATATTGTGACAATTTAGCCAAGTGGCAAGTGCAAGTGCGAACTCGCTATTTCTCCCTCCTTTGCCTCCCTTGTTTCGTATTGTGACAGTTGTTTCACCGCCAGAAAGGAGAACGCATGGAGTTAGAAAGGGGCTACCTCTTGTAGCAATTTCATTTGCAATAGCACCATGAACTCCCGCGACATCACGCGCCTCGCCTTCCATTGCATCAGAGAGAATATAAGCGTTAATTCCCTTTGATAATGAGAGTTCTGCGGCAGCATCAAGCGAAACTCGTGCTGATGCCACAATATGGTGATTGTCACGTTCAAAGGTGGCATCTGTTGGCAGCGGAGCGACAGCTTCTGAAGATCTTATAAAATCATGGATCTTTGGAGAAAGTTCAATCCTGTAGCGCTCAATAATTTGCAAAGCATCTTCACGTGTGGTCGTATCGGGAATGGTAGGTCCAGAAGAGATGAACGCTGGGTTATCTCCAGGAATATCCGAAATCACTAAGCTAACAATTCTTGCCTTGGTTGCTGCTGCAAGGCGGCCCCCCTTTATTCGAGAGAAGTGTTTACGAACCGTGTTCATAGCAGATATTGGTGCTCCAGATGAGAGCAGAACACGGTTGAGATGAATTTCATCTTGCAGAGTGAAGCCACATGGTGGCGCTGGTAAAAGAGCGGAACCTCCGCCACATATTAGTGCAATTACGAGATCGTCTTCGGTGAGTTGAGCGACACGGTCAAGCAACCTTTCTGCGGCTTTAATACCATTTTCGTCAGGGACGGGATGTGCTGCTTCCAAGACTTCAATATTGCGGGTAGCGCAGCCGTAGCCATAGCGTGTGACAACTGTACCTTCAATTGGGTGTGGCCATAGAAGCTCAAGCGCTTGCGCCATCTGAGCGGAACCCTTGCCTGCACCAATTACGACTGTTTTACCACCCTCAGGGGGAGATGGCAGATGCGCCCTAATACCTGATAGTGGATCAGCAGCCTTGACGGCGGCATTAAATAATCCGGTGAGAAATTCTCTTGCTTCCTTAGACTTCATAGCTTCACCGTATTAATATAGAAATCATTTGGCAGATCACCTTTGAGATTGCTGATCTCCCCCGAGTGTATTGCAGCAATCATCTGGTCAACCGCTTGCTTCGCACCAGCTACTCGCGAGGGATGATCCGTATCCGCAGCTGCATGTGGTAAAAGTAAAATCCTTCCAGGATAGCGATGAGCGAGTGGGATGTATGGAGTTAAAGGACCGCTCAATATGCCATCTTCTGTACGAAATATATCTGCATCAATTGCAGCAGCAAAAACTTTATTGTTTGCCATTGCCGTATCTAGGGCCTGAACATCCACGACTTCTCCACGGTCGAAATTAATAAGGATGCTCTCATCACTCATTGCAGACAATATATCACTTCCGATAAAACCATAATTAGCATATTGCTTGTCGTCAGCATTGAACTGTCCAAGCCCAATATGAACTGAAACTACATCTGCATCTGTCGCTGCTTGAACGGGGTTACCAGAAAAGCGAAAGCCTTCCGCCTCAATTTGTTCTCGGCGGTGGCTACGGGCATAGATTGTAACGAGCATTCCAAATGCTTTACCGAGTTTCGCGACTTCCCTGCCTATATTGCCATAGCCAAGCACTGATAATCGTTTCCCCTCCAACTTTTCTGTTGGAAATCTCCGTAAATCCCGTCCTGTATCGAAATCACTCGCCATGACGAGATCGTGGAGATGCTCAAATGGAAGGTCAGGTGCAAATTTTAGCAATCCACGCATCACCATTTGGGCTGTCGCTACGCTGTTCAGGCCTGGTGTGTTCATAAGAACAGCGTTACCGCCAATTCCGTCACCACCTCCCCAAGAAGCCGATTGCATATTACCAGTGCCGGCTCCAATCCTTACACCAGCGATACCAAAGACACTTTTCTCTGGTAAAACTGTTGCCGCAGCAATTACCCCATCATATCGCGCATCTCTTGTTTCGTGCAATAACTCTTCTTCCGTAGAGATATCGGGTAGATAGAAAAAGTTGATCCGCCCTTTGCTTAATTGAACGGCGGTGTCCAAGCCGCTAGTATGGAAAACCCCGCCTGCCGCCTCAATATAATTCCTGACTTCAATAGGGTCAGGCTCACCATTAGCCCCCAGTTTAAGACCAACAAGATCGCAAATGAGAACTTTGTAGGTTTTGGTTGGATTAGTTTTAATGTTCATTTCAGGGCCGTCAGTTAACGAGATCAGGTTCAGCATGAATAATCCAATCATAGATAGGTTGGAAATGGAGCCAACCCATAAATGGTGTTGCGAGATGCTTTGCTGAATGCGTTGCTTTTTCGGGCGAGACTAGCTTCAATGGGGAGCCAGTAGCTTCGGCTTTTAACTGGATTTCACAAGCACGCTCTAACGCGATAAACCACCAAGCAGCTTCATCGATGCTATGACGTCCGACACTGAATAAGCCATGGTTTTGATGAATTGCGACCTTGGCATCACCGAACGCTTTTGCAACTGAGAAGCCTGCTCCTCGTTCGATGACGACTGCTCCGGCTTCTTCTGTTATCAAAGCTTGATGTCCATAGAAGCCACAAGCGGTTTGTGTAATTGGATCCAGCGGACGGCCCAAGGCTGCCCAAGCCATTCCATTAACTGTATGAGCATGGCAGGAAGCGACAATATCAGGATTTTCTTCGTGAATTGCCGAGTGTAGAACGAAACCAGCTCGGTTAACTGCCCATGTTCCTTCAACGACTTTACCATCATGATCGACAAGAATTAGATCTGATGCTCTAACCCGTGACATACTCATGCCAAACGGGTTCGTCCAAAATAGATTGGCGTGTTCAGGGTCACGCACTGTCATATGGCCTGCAAATCCATATTCAAATTTGTAGCGGGCGAATATCCTGCAGACAGCAGCCAGCCGCTCACGGCGATGCTGGCGCTCTTCAGCAAATGTTGCAAACTCAGGTGGGCGTGGAAAATACAGGCCCTGCTGGTCCGGCTCGTAAACTGATTTTGTTGTTACTGAAGTCGACATATTATTCCTCCACTATTTATCGAGATAAGCTAAACTAGTTATTTCAATACGGCAGGCAGCCAAAGAGTTAGCGCCGGGAAGTAAGTAATTATTCCTAAGCAGATCAATAAAGCTGCATAGAAGGGCAACATGCTTTTCACGATTTGTTCCACCCTCAAACCAGCAATCTGACAAGCGACAAATAAGTTCACACCCACAGGCGGCGTAGTCATCCCGACAGCTAGGTTTACGATCATTACGATACCAAAATGCAGCGGGTTAATGCCAAGTTGCATTGCAACCGGTGTAAGGATTGGCGCAAGAATAGTGATAGCTGCTCCGGTTTCTAGGAACATACCAACTATCAATAGCATCAGATTGATTAACGCCAGGAATACCAATGGATTATCAGAAATAGCGATGAAGAATTGAGACACCATTTCTGGAATACGATTAGCGGTTAGTACCCATCCAAATACGCTGGCTGCAGATATGATTAATAGTATCACCACTGTATTTAGGATTGATGAGCGCAGCGCCGTCATCAATCCACTAAAACTGATACTACGGAAGATAAGTCCGCCTACAATCAGAGCAAATCCCACGGCAACCGCAGCAGCTTCGGTTGGCGTAAATATGCCACCATAGATACCGCCTAATATCAACACGGGTAACATCAGGGCAAGTATTGCTTCTTTGAAACATTTCCACACACTAGCACGAGTTTCGCCATGTGGATCATTCTCATCGTGAGTTTTACCATAGCCGTTGCGTTTGCTGACGATATAGACCGTCAACATCAATCCACCAGCAACTAAGAAACCTGGAAAAATACCAGCTATAAATAGATCACCAATTGAAACGGGTACACCTGCAGTAAGTGCAAAAATAATCATCGGAATGGATGGAGGTATGATTACGCCTAATTCGCCTGATGAAGCTTGCACAGAAGTAGCGAAGGGACGCGGATAACCGCGTTTTGCCATGGCTGGAATAAGGATACCACCGATAGCAGCTGTGGTAGCAGCACTGGACCCTGAAATGGCAGCGAAAAACATTGCTGATATTACCGCCACTAGGCCAAGTCCACCCGTTGCACGTCCCACCAATGAGTGCGCCAAGTTTACAAGGCGAGTGGAAATTCCGCTCACTTCCATCAATGCGCCGGCCAATATAAAGAATGGAATAGCGGTCAATGGGAATGAATCAAGCGCCGCGAACATCCGCTGCACCAATGCTTGCAACGGGATTCCAGAGCTATACATTGTGATGGCAGAAGTCATCCCCAACGTAATTGCAATAGGTACAGTCAGCAAAAAAAATGCAAAAAGTGAGAAGCCAATAGCTATTGGATACATGATATATACCTCTTAACTAGCAGCTTGCGAGAAGACCTGCTTGGGCGGATCTATCGCGACAACCATGGTATTGATAAGGGCGATAGCTGCACCAGCAGGAATAGCTAAGTACACAAAATGCATCGGCAATTCGAGCGAACCTGACATTAAGGTGCCGACCATCCTACGCACAGTCCAGCCGTAGTAAATTAAAAGTGCCCAAAAAAATGCCGAAATCGTAAGGCTAATATAACCTACAACCCGAGCAATACGGGCAGGAACAATTAAGTAGATAACTTCGACAGCAACCAACATTCCGCGTCGTACAGCTACTCCGGATCCGATAAAAACAGACCAGATCAATGCAAAACGAATTATTTCTTCTGACCATGTCAGTGGCACACCGATAACATATCGTGCAATGACTTGGGCAATGCCTAACAGAGCAAGAATGACCAGTACAAGCGCAAGACTATTCAGTATTAACTCGTTTACTCGATCAATCCATTGGATCACTGTCCAATTTTCGCGATATGTTTTTGAGACAGTTCGCTGGCCTATCGGAGCCTCTTCCGACGCGGAATGTTTCATCTTACCCTCCCTAGAATGGGTGTATTCTTATTTGTTTGCAGGTGTCCCCACACCTACGATCGTGGTATAAAGATCGGATACAGTAGGGAAATTTTCTTTCACAAAATCGCTCCCTACCTTTTCCTGGAAAGGTTGTTTATCAGGTTCGATCAAAATCATACCGTCATTTTGAAGCTTCGTTAGGAATGCCTGCTCACCCTTATTTACCTCATCAGCCGCGTATTTCTTTGCAACACCATTAGCTGCTTCCATGATCGCCTTACGATGGTTTTCGGGCATTTCTTGTAAACGCTGGGCATCCATTACTACCGTGACAGGCTCATACGCATGCTCAGTCCGGATGAGATATTTGACAACCTGTGCGAACTGACTTGAGTCAATCAGCGATAGCGGGTTTTCTTGCCCATCAATAACGCCCTGCTGAAGTGCGTTAAACACTTCACCAAAGTTCATAGGCGTAGCGGCAACACCTAATTGGTTCCAAGATTTTACGGTGACTGTGCTGTCAGGAACACGAACCTTAAGCCCCGAAAGGTCATCTGGTTTGTGAATTTCTTTTTTCGTTGTTAACCAGCGAGGGCCGCGCAACCAATACGAAAGAACCTCATATCCGGATTCATTACGAATACCATCCGTAACTTGTTGTCCAACTTCTCCATCATAGACAGCATTGTAATGATCAATGTCCTGGATCATGAATGGAATAGTAAAGATACGGGCCGTGTCGGAAGCTGTCGACAGCACTCCAGCGCCACCTACCCAGATATCGTTGGTCATGAATTTTATGCCTTCGAGGAGCTCACGATCACTCCCCAAAGTGCTATTGCCATAGATATCAATCCGCACCTCGCCGTTAGTAGCAGCACTGACGTCATCAGCAAACTTTTGAACGGAAACGGCATGTACTTCCGAATTTGACCAGACGTGACCAAGACGCAGTACTGTTTCTGCCATGGCAGTTGTCGCCATAAGGCTCGACACAGTCAACGCCAAGCCGAATAATTTTAATTTCCTCATTTCAATCCTCCCATTATTGAACTTTAGCCTTGGAAATAGACACTCTTCATTGTTGTGAAGAAATCCTGATTGGAATGCCCGATCGAATAAGCACCAAAGCCGGAAGCCTTGACCCCTCCAAAAGGCATATGCGCTTCGCTTGCTGTACCGTGATTGACGTGAACCATGCCAGTTTGAGATTCACGGGTAAAACGTAACGCCAGATCAACATCGCGGGTATAAACCGAGGCTGCCAAACCATAATCAACTTCATTGGCAACATTGAACGCCTCATCAATGGAACTGACTTTAATCACGGACAAGACTGGGCCGAACATCTCCTCCAGAGCGAGCCTTGAGCCTGGGGTAACATCGGTGAACAAGGTTGGCTCAACGAAATGGCCTTGCGTCAATTCACCCGACTCCAGCGAACTTCCGCCGAAGGCGAGCTTTGCACCTTCATTTTTGCCGATATCAATGTATTTCATAACAGAGGACTTGTGATCAGCCGTGATCATTGGCCCCATAGTAGCTCCAGCCTCCCAAGCTGGCCCTACCTTGATTGCCGCTAATTCTGCTTGAATTGCTTCTGTTATTTCGTCAGCCCGATCTTTTAACACGACGATGCGGCTGATTGCGGTACATCGTTGGCCCGTGCATTGAAATGCGGCAGCGCTAATCTGTTTTGCCAAGACTTCTGCACTTGCATAGTCAAAAATAACCGCAGCATTTTTGCCACCAAGCTCAAGCTGAGTTCGGACAAATGATTTGCTTGCTTCTGTATTGATAGTGGCACCAACGCCTGTCGACCCAGTGAAGCTCACGCCTTTAATCAGTTTGTGACGTATCAGTGCTTCACCAACAATCCGCCCCGAACCAAAGACGAGACTGACAACACCATTAGGCACTCCAGCGTCTTTGAATACATCCATCAGCTTTGTAGCGGACCAAGGTGTGAGGTTTGATGGCTTAAGAACCACCGAGCAGCCATAGGCAAGTGCAGGTGCGATTTTACGCACTGGTGTGACGACTGGAAAATTCCAAGGTCCAATTGCCGCAACAACCCCGATCGGCTCACGCATAGTCATAGCTAGACCATTACGTTTTTCGCTCGGTAGCACATCACCATCAATACGACTTGCTTCCCCTGCACAGAACCGCATTTCTTTTGCAGCACGGGATACTTCGCCACGGGCCTCTGATAGCACTTTACCCTGCTCTGCAGCGAGAACGAAAGCGATCTCGTCTAAGCGTTGCTCCAACAAATCGGCAGCACGAAACAAGATCGCACCACGGTCAGGTCCAGGCACGTTACGCCAAGAAAGCCATGCTTCATGAGCTGAGCAAACGGCTTCGCCGACATCATTTTCGTCACTATCTGTGAACTCTCCGAGACACTGGTCACGAAGTCCTGGATTATAGATTTTCGATCTATTTTGCTTCGGGGTACGCCATTCGCCGCCAATAAAATTCCCTTGGACCACGCCAGCGTGTCCACGTAACCAATTCAACATATCGCTCATAATGTTTCTCGATACCTATCAGTTCAGTTCAGCTTGCAACAGAGAACGCATATCATCATGTGTAGGCTGGCGCGGATTGACCGGTACGTTTCCGGATTGCAGCGCTTCATTGACGATTTCGTCAAAGTGATCAGGCGTTACGCCAAAATTACTTAGCTTTGCATTGATACCCACATCGGCCTTCAATTTATTGATAGCGTCCACTGAACGTAAAGCTGCCTCTTCAACCGAAAGATTACTCACATCTTCACCAAAAATTTCTGCGATACGGGCAAATTTTTTGGCATTCGATAAATGATTAAACCGCATGACTTCAGGCAGCATGATTGCATTGACTAGCCCATGAGGAATGCCGAATTTTGCCCCAAGTGGCATGGCGAAAGCGTGGACAAGGCCAAGACGCGTATTGTTAAAGGCCATTGCCGCGATTGTGCTAGCAAGAAGCATGTCACCACGCGCTTCGAGATTATTCCCATCGTTAACAGCTGCCCGCAAACTTTTGGCAATCAAGGTCATTGCTTGTTCAGACATCGCTTCAGAAATGGGCTGCGTAGCAGTGTTGACGTATGATTCTAGCGCATGAGTAAGGGCATCCATACCGGTGGTGGCTGTAAGCCCACTAGGTAGAGAGAGGGTCAGTTCTGGATCAAGTAAGGCGATCTTGGCGCAGTTTAACGAGCTGCCAACGCTGATTTTTACCTTCTGAACTTTGTCGGAAAGAACAGACCAAATTGTTAGCTCGCTTCCTGTGCCAGCAGTTGTCGGAACAGCTATGACAGGAGCGCCAGCAAGCGGCACAATGTCGATACCCACGTAGTCACGGATATTGCCCGTGTTCGTCAGCATCAATCCAATTGCTTTTGCTGTATCAAGGGCGCTACCCCCACCCACACCAATGACAATATCTGCTTGGTGAGCTTTACCTAACGCAGTACCTTCATCAACTGAACGGGTTGCAGGATCGCTCTCTACATCAGTAAATGATATTGTATCAATTCCATCTGACATTAAAATGGTTTTGATTTTATCAACCAAACCAGCGCGTTCGATCCCAGGGTCTCCAACCACGATCGCACGGCTTGCCTTAAGGCTTCGTACATATTCTGGAAGTTTGGCAATTATACCGTTGCCGAATTCAATCTGTGTAGGAACGTGGTAAGTGAACGGTTTCATTGTATCCTCCATCAATCATTCCGGGGCAGTTTAATCCCATGTAAATTGCCCAATTTTTGTAATTCTTGTTCGACAGTCAAAGGTAGAGTTATCCCATCTCTCAGCCTTTGCTTTTCGGCTCTATATTCAAGCTCGCCAGCATATAGAATCTCACTAGCGCCTTCTGCCCGTGGCTCAGCCTTCAATTCCTCAATATATCCATTGAGTCTTTCCTTGAAAGCCGAAAGGGGCATGAAGCGCTCTATATCAATAGCGATGAACATATGCCCGACATTTTGCGGATCATTCCAATTTTCGTACATGTTATTTACTGAAGACCCAAAGCCTGCTCCAGTCATTACCCCGCACAAAATGTCAATCGCCATGGATAGTCCGAAGCCTTTAGGACCTCCCATCGGTAACACCGCACCATCAAGTGCTAGATGAGCATCTGTTGTTGGCTTGCCGTCTTTATCAATGGCCCATCCCAGTGGTATATCCTCACCCTTACTTGCGGCGACAATAATCTTGCCACGTGCAACTAGGCTCGTTGCCATATCCAGGATAAATGGGACTTCATTGCTAGTTGGAAAACCAAAAGCGATTGGGTTTGTACCAACAAAAGGCCTCTTACCACCTGTTGGCGGCATGGTCTGTGATGCGTTTGACATAACTATCAGCGCAAGACCTTGATCAACCGCCTTTTTGACGTAGGTTGCACCTGTCCCAAAGTGATTGGAAGAAGAGACACCCAGAATATAGGCTCCCTTATTCTTTGCTTGATCAATGGCTACCGAAAGGGCTCGAGCTCCGACGTATGCGCCGAAGTTATTACGCCCATCCATTAGACCGACTGAACCGCTGTCTTTAATCAGTTCTGGCTCATTAGTCGGAACAACCATACCCTTCGCTATACGTTCCAGATATATCCCCAAACGAACGATGCCATGTGAGCTCACACCACGTAAATCAGCTTCAATAAGGTTTTGCGCGACAGTAAGCGCCACATGCTCTGGGGCACCATTGGCCACCAATACGTCCCGGCTAAATTCTACCAAACACGAAGCTTTATAGGCCATAGCAATCAAATACCTTTTGACTTTAATGCTACGTCAACCCAACTACGATCAATTGTGCTATCAGCAATGCTCTGCATAATAGCTGCTTCTCGCTCATATTGGCTCGTTGCCAGTACTAAGACTTCGTTGGCATGACTTAGTGGCACTACGACTAAACCGTCGCTGTCACCTACGACGATGTCTCCAGAATTTACGACCATACCACCGATAGACACTGTAATGCCGATTTCGCCAGGACCGTCTTTGTAAGGGCCACGGTGCGTGATACCGCGTGCATAAACTGGAAACCCAGCTGCTACAATTGCGTTTGTATCACGGATTGCTCCGTCAATGACAAATCCCCCAAGCGAACGGGATATAGCATAACGAAGCATGATTTCGCCGATGATCGCATTGGTAAGATCACCACTTGCATCTACAACGATGATATCGCCAGGCTTAGCGATGTCCAGCGCCTTATGCACCATTAGGTTATCACCAGGACGTGTACGAACCGTCAGTGCGCTACCACACATAACGCCATCGCCATGAAAAGGACGAAGCCCTGGACCACCAGCAAAGACACGGTTCATATTATCACTGATGATCGCAGTGGGGATTGAACGGAATTTTTCAATAAGATCATTAGCCGGACGTTGAAAGTCGTCTTTGATACGAAAACCTAGCAATGGAACCTCCCTTAAATGCTGGTTTGAAAGTAGGGACACTAACTCTTGACGTCCAATACATAATAGAGCATTGATTGATGCCTAGGAGGTATTAATGCTTGAAACACGTCAACTACGTTACATTCATGCTGTGGCTGAAGAATTACATTTTGGCAGAGCGGCTGCCCGATTGCGTATTGCTCAACCAGCTCTCTCCAGACAAATCCAACAGATTGAGGCGCATCTAGGAATTCTTCTGTTTACGCGCACTCAGAGAAGGGTAGAACTTACCCCCGCAGGACACCTTTTATTTGAGCGCGCGCGGACCATTCTGAGTGATATAGATCAAGCTGAAGTTGATACTAGGCGTGCTGGAAAAGGCGAATTAGGCCGACTTTCCATTGGTTTCATACATTCATCCAGCTATGGATTACTCCCACGCGTACTGCACCGTTATCGTGCCTTGTATCCCGAAGTTAATTTGGAACTAAAAGAAATGGGCATCGCCGATCAAGTTAAAAGTCTACCCCTTGATCTTATAGACATAGGAATTACGCGCCCAGCTAAGTATACAAAGGGAATAAAAACACAAACAATACTTGAAGAAGAGTTTTTATTGGCAGTTCCAGCCTTTAATCCACTTGCTTCTGTAAAAAAAGCATCGCTCATCCGGTTAGCGAACGAACCGTTTATTTTCTTTCCCTACGAAACAAGCCCTCTTTACAATACCTCAATCACTGCGATGTGCGAAAAAGCAGGCTTTGTGCCTATTATATCTCAAAAGGCTACCCAAGTGCATACTGTCGTTGGACTGGTTAGTGCCGGAATGGGGGTCGCGATAGTACCAGCAACAGCTCGAAACTTACAAATTACAGGGGTCGCATTTTTGAAAATTACAGATAATCCCCCACCAGTGAAAATCGTACTTGCATGGAAAGCTAACCTCGAGACACCACAGATGAAAGCATTTATATCAATAGCAATATCGGCTGCAAAAGAGTTTCAGGAAACTGCCGCATAGTTCGGTAAAATCTTTTGGAGGCAGTAAAGTTTATAATACTAAACATTTGACATGAGTCCCAAGATTGGGCCGCCGGGAATTAGAATTCTCCTTCTCCTTGATGTGCACCCGTTTTTAGGACCACCCGGCTGGTGGATTTCCGGGGTTTGGGCTTTGGGCGAACCTGATGCGCCTGAGCCATTCATCAGCGAAATCGGTGGCTTATTGCCGATGGCTCTGTGAGGTCGAACCTCATTGTAATCTACACGCCAATCCTCCATCTTTTGGCGCGCATCGTCAAGGGTCATGAACCAATGCTGGTTCAAACATTCGGCTCTGAACTGTAAGCGGTGTTTTGGCCCCACATTCTGTTTGATTTTCTGATCTGCCATTAAGAGGCTTTGAATGGACAGACCGGAGTTTCTCGATGGAGCCTCGAATAGAGTTTCTCACAACAGATCAGAGTAAGCGTGGTAAACATCGCCAGTGGTCGACCGATTTAAAGGCGCGGATTGTTTCGGAAAGCTTGCGGCCTGGCGTGAGCGTCCAGCAAGTCGCAGAGCGTTATGGCGTTCGCGCAAATTACCTGTCTTCGTGGCGCACACTGGCGCGCAAGGGCAAGCTTGTGTTGCCTGCGCCTGAGGATGAGACGGAATTTGCAGCAATCGTTGTCGAGAAGCAAACCATCGAACCGGTAACACCAACCACTTCTCGCGTTGAGATATTCAGCGGTTCGGTCATTATCAGATTGGAAGAAGGTGTGTCCGCGTCCCGGATTGCAGCTGTTGCAAGCGAGCTTGCGGCTCAATCATGATCTTTCCTTCAAATCGGGTGCGGATCATGGTGGCAACAAAGCCTGTCGACTTTCGTAAGGGCCATGACGGGCTTGCTGCATTGGTCAAAAATGAATTGCTGGGAACGCAGTGCCGCCCGTGGCCGTCCCGGTGAATACAGTCTAACTCGTATGCTGCGCTCTGATGCGCGTTTGCGGTTTGTCATCATAACCTCCAAGTCGGAACCGTTGCGACCACCGTTTGAATCCACCTTGACTGCCGCGATCACTGTGATGGATCAATCCATCCGCTTGTGACGGCACACGCTGGCAGATGGCTTGGTTCAACGCATCAAGCACAAAGCCTGTGGTCATAGACGTGGAGACCCGCCAACCGACAATCTTCCTGGCAAAGACGTCGATGACAAAGGCCACATAGACCATGCCCTGCCAACTTGAGACATACGTAAAGTCCGATACCCAGAGCTGGTTTGGCATCGCTGCTACAAACTCCCGATTGACCTTGTCATTCGGGCAAGGCTGCATCGCGTCAGAATTGGTCGTTATGATCTTCTTGCCGCGCACAACTCCTTGTATCTCCATTGCTTTCATCAAGCGCTCGACGGTGCAGCGAGCGAAATCCTTTCCCTCGCGACGCAGGGCATGCCAGATTTTTCGCGCTCCATAACGGCCACCGCTGGCATCAAAGACGCGTTTGATATGCGCCTTGTTCAACGTATCGCGCCTCGCTCGATCCGAGGCCAGGTCGGGGTTCCGGACAATAGCGGATCGCGCGTAGTATGTTGATGGGGCGATCGGTAGAACCCTGCAGATCGGCTCGACCCCAAAGATACCACGATGCTCTTCAATGAAGGCGATCATTTGCGAAACGGGCGGTCGAGTATCCGTCTTTGTCAAGGACAATTTGGAAGCCAATCACGCACTTCACGTAGCAAGGTGTTTGCCATAATAATAATACGCCTCATAACGGCAGTAATGGCAACCTTCTTCGCTTTACCTTTCTTAAGCATCTCTTGGTATTTTTGATGAAGATCACTGTTGAAGCGGATCGCGACAAGCGCAGGCATATACATTGCTCTTCGAAGCGATGATCGTCCGCCGGTTATCCGTTCCTTACCCTGCCATTTTCCAGACTGCTGCGTCATCGGAGCCAAACCAGCCAAAGCGGCGATCTTTTTGCTGTCGAGATGTCCAAGTTCCGGCATGTCGATGAGCATCGTCGTCGCGGTTAACCTGCCAATCCCTGGGATAGTGATTAGATGGCGAATGCATTTTTCGAGGGATCCTCGCTGCTTGGCGATCTGTGCCATCACTGCGTCCAACGCCTGAATATCGGTGGTAATATCATCAATCCGACGATGTAGCTGTTCCCGAATGAGCGGATTGAGCGCTGTAGCAAGGCGTGTTTTTGCAGTAATCTGATCTTTAACCAGTGCTCGACGTGCAGTTAGTAACTCTCTGAGATCATGAACATCTTCGCCCTGCACGTCTTGTGGGGCTAAATCAAGTACGATACCCATGTGTGCCAGCATTTTGGCATCAACGCTATCGGTTTTGGCCAGTCGGCCAATTGCCTGTGCAAATCTGCGAGCTTGTTTGGGATTGACTTTGATAAAGGGCAGTCCTGCCAAGCTGAGATGTCTCTCAAGACCACGATGGTAGGCACCTGTCGCCTCGAAAACAACCACCACGTCTTTAATTTTCCCAATCCAGACGCATAACTGTGCATAGCCTTCAGTTGTATTAGCTAGGCTGCGCGCCTCGTTACGAGAGTGCCAAAAAGCGTCCAAACGGTCTTTCGACACATCAATCCCAATGGTATCCTTAGCCATCTTTTCTATTACCTTTGCTTATCGTACGGGCCCGTAGCCCACGTATCCGTTCAGGTCAGCAGAAAAAGGCGGAGGTTCATCAAACTCGACCGCGGCCCTTCAAGACCATGCTCCGCACGATGCCACCTCCGCCGCTACCCCGCAGTTTACAGTGCTGGGTAGCAGCTCCTTTTTATCTCAAGAAGCCAGTGGGTTTTATAAGATAAGCTCCGCCTGGGCAAAATACGCCGACGCTTTCTTCAGAATCTCGTTGGCTTGGCGAAGCTCTCTGTTCTCGCGCTCCAATTCCTTGATCCGCGCCTTCTCATCGCTGGACAGGCCGGGCCGTTCATCGGCATCGCGGTCTGCTTGTCGACACCAGCTGCGCAGGCTGTCCGGTGAACAGCCCAGCTTGGGCGCGATCGCCAAATACGCCGCGTTATCGCTCGCATATTCAGCGCGGTTCTCTTTGAAAAGACGAACGCCGCGTGCGCGAAATTCAGCCGTGTAGGAAGGGGTGGGTTTTCTCTGTGTCATAGGGCTCATCCTTGGAAAGTTTTACTCTCCGGTAAACCCGGGACGGTTCAAAACGCACTCTTTGCAGGCCACGAAGCAGGTGCCAAAAACTGGGCTACGATCGCATCGCTGATAGAAACTTGTAAACTCAACGCCATCGATCCGCAAAAATGGCTGACAAGCACGCTAACTGCAATAGTCAATGACCATAAACAAAACCAAATCGACCAACTTTTACCGTGGAACTATCCAAACAAGGTGTGATCAAAACACCGCTTACATTTCAGCGTCTCTCGTAGACACCCTGTTTTTTCTATATATTTTGTATTCCCTACATTACTTCTTAGTTTTTCAACGAAAATATAGAGATTCTCCGGGAGGCGTTGAATTATTATTATCTTCCACCAATATGGCAAATTTGAAGCTCGTTCTTTTAGAACCAGCCAGCTATGGGACTTTCCGAGGTTTGGGCTTTGGGCGAACTCGGACTTGGGCCACGTTGGCAACGCTTCTCCAGGCATGCAAATGAACAATGTCGATCCGCTTAACTGGCTATCCCAAACCTTAAGCCGCATCGCTCGAGGATGGCCTGTAACAGAAATCGAAAGCCTCATGCCTTGGAACTACAAGTCCAACGCCATCGGCTGACCGCTTACACTTAACTAAAGACTCAAGCCTGTTCAGAAAAACAGACCGCACTCTTCACTCGGTAATGCTACGCCGAATGAGTTCGCCATAAAAATGGTTCTAGAAAAACGGAGGAGTATTAGGGCTCAGGTCAATAGTGAAATGATTTTCCGTGACGAAATATATGTTAACAATCGTTCGCGCATATCGAGTAATAACTAAACTTCTGAATATAGCCCTTGAGGCATAACTGCTCACTCAATTTTAGAGGCTGACTCATAAAGAATTCATTTTTATCAAGATCTTGCGATGCGCCTTGTGAGCATGCGGATATTTGCGATATAAATCCACGCCTCAGCAGAAGCGATGGTTCGCTCGAAGTCTTTGGCCAATCTGCGGCATCGGCCCAACCATGCAAAAGTGCGTTCAACTACCCATCTGCGCGGGAGAATCTTAAAGCCTTTAATCGCGTCTGACCGCTTGATGATTTCCAGCGTGAATTTGCTGATCTTTTCAAGCTTCAACTTCAGCTTTGGCCCTGCATAACCACCATCGGCAAAGATATGTCGCAACCATGGCCAACGCTTCAGGATTGATTTCAGCACAAGCGGCGCACCATCCCGATCCTGAATACCAGCAGAATGGACCACAAGTCCAACCATCAAGCCAAGCGTATCAACAACGATATGGCGTTTGCGGCCGTTAATTTTCTTACCTGCATCAAAGCCCCGTATTCCGCCGCTTTCTGTGGTTTTCACCGACTGGCTGTCTATGACACCTGCTGTAGGACTGGCTTGTTTGCTTTCACGTTCGCTGACTGCCATCACAAGACTATTGTTGATACTTCGCAGGATCCCTTCATCACGCCACCGGTAGAAGTATTTCTGTACCGTTGAAAAAGGTGGAAAATCCTTCGGTAAAAACCGCCATTGGCAGCCGGTCGTGCCAATATACAAAAGCGCATTCACCACTTCACGAATATCTGTTTTACGCGGACGACCAAGCCGCCGATCTGGAGGCAGAAGAGGCAAAATTAAATACCACTCTTCATCAGTGACGTCGCTTGCATAACGCGTGCTCTGTCGCTCATACTCGCGGCGAGTGATTTCAGTCCAGGCCATCTTGATCTCCGTCGTATGTCAGAAATCCGATTGAATCATAACTAACTGAAATCACTCAATTCATTTTGGAACGGACACTTACTCAAGCAATCATATGCGGATATGGAAGTGTTAATTTCATATCAAATCGAAATTGAGCAATGAATAAAATATATTTACCTCTTGGCACACTCAATAATATCGAACACACTAATGACAATAGAACTATATTTTTACTCATTATAGGAAATAAAATGATAACAATTGGGAACCAAGGTCAGAAAATTGTCACAACAAATTTTTGGGAAAGTGAATTGGCAGATCGTGGTTACTGCTATCTATCTTTGAATGCTGGTGCTGCGCGGTTGCTGGTACCAAGCAGTGTAAAAAATTTAGTGCGCGAGATGAAGACTGCGAAATATGTAGTGATATCTCGTGGTCCATGGCCCCAAGCAAATGCCGAGGACGCTCTGGAATTGCTTTTCGAAGATCACTCAGATGAACCGTTTTGTCTGCATATGACAATAAGCCAAATACAATCCCTACCTTCTGATGCATGGCTAGGTGAGCCTTTTGATCTAACTGTATGGACTAAGTTGGGGCAAAAATTACGCATTAGAGCAAAGTATCGGAAGGTTCCGCAAATTCCATATCTCAAACCATGGACTACTGCTGCGGTAAAATAACTGTTTATGAATATTGGCAGTAGGGGATCTGCTTTATCCTTCAAAAAACTTGCAAAGCGATTGATACTTCAGTGTTTTGTACGCGTTAAGAACATTGTGATGCTTAAAATTCAAAAATATTTGAGCAGCGTCGGCTTTGACGGTTATGTCGCAAAATTTTGAACAGGATATAAACGTGCTTATCTGCAGGCACAGTTATGCTGCGAGTTCGGCAAAGACTTTGAATGATGAACTATTGTCATTTACGAATTGGTTTTTGCGGATCATGTGAGCCACTTCGATGCCTGCGATTGTCGCTGAGGCTGAATGAAAAGCTTTGAAGCCTAACATATGCTTGGTAAGCCTCTTGATGAAACGATGATCTTGCTCAAGGATATTGTTCAGATACTTAACCTGCAGGATTTCAATCGCCTTAGCTGTACCAGTGATTTTCAGGATGTTGTTTATAGCCTGAGCTCCAGCCAAATTGGCTCCGCTTTTATCAATGACTATTTTGTGTGGAACACCATTGTTTACGATGGCCTTCTTGAAGAAACGCCTTGCGGCACTGAGATTTCGGCGCTCAGAGAGCATGAAATCAAGGGTTTGACCGTTACGATCAACCGCCCGATAGAGATAAGTCCATTTGCCTTTGACCTTGATATATGTCTCGTCAACACGCCAGGAACTGGCTGTTGGCTTTTTACGTTTTTGTGCCTGAGCAGCAATCTGCGGTGAGTAGCGAACAACCCATCGGTTCAATGTTGCATGGTCAACATCGACGCCTCGCTCAGCCATTATTTCCTGAAGGTCGCGATACGAAACTGCATAACGGACGTAGAAGAAAACAGCATATAAAATGACACTTTTCGGAAAATGGACCCCTTTGAACTCGACCATCAGCTGCTCCCGCCTCACTCAATTATACGCACAGGTAGTGATATAGCTCAGCAGAAGTGAAAAATTTGCGACATAACC
>NZ_JBHEEH010000018.1:0-35633 GCF_041929845.1 Paenochrobactrum pullorum | reverse complement strand
GAAGAACACCGAAAGCAGCTGGAAGGCTTAATAGATATTGAACGCGACCGCCGTATCAATGGCGGTTTTACGTTTCAAGATGTGTTCTATCAAATCCGTCCACAGGATCGTGAAAACATTGCCGGTGCCGCTGTGGCCGCACTTGCCGCAATCTCAGCCGGGGCAGCAGCCAAAGATTACCGTTGGCATGGTGGTGATAGTGATTTTCAATGGATTGCAGAAGACAATACGCTGCATCTGATGGATGCGCAGACCATGATTGTCTTTGGGCAAGCCGCAATGGCACATAAGCAGGCGATGATTTTTTCAGCGCGCGCGCTAAAGGATATGACTGAAATTCCAGCTGATTTTACAGATGAGCATTATTGGCCAATAGACAAGTCAAGGCCGGCTAATGCTTAAGGCTGGCCTTGAAGTTATTGTTATTTCTACAAATATGTGCCAAATATATATAAAGATATGATGAAAGTAGCATCTGGTTAATTAAGTTTTTTGAAAAATAATTATTACATAAATGTGATTTTAATTATTGAAATAAATAAAATCGCATTTATGTGGATCTTTTAAATAGATTTCTTCTTTAGTTTATAGGATCATTTTGCATAAACTTTATTAATTATTTCTTCTTTACGCCTAACATTTGAATGCTCATTTAGCGAGATTGTAGGTTCCAAATCTATGTTATGCTTTAGTTTTGACATTTGAGTTAATTCAAAGGAAGAACCGAGGGCTACTATAGATCCATGTTTAACTTTATAATAATCGGTTGGTGCCCTATATGCTCCATTTGATCCAGCACGTGAAGCCATGAGATGTGGATGAAATCTGGCAGTAATCATAAAATCAAGTCGAGAAACCGGTAAGTTTTCGAAAATCATGGTCTCTAGAGTTAATGCTGAAAAAAAAGGATACCGCTTGGCGATTTTCGCAAATTGAATGGCATCTTGAGGCGTGCAGAGCCAGAATTTATGGAGATCAAAACTTTCTATGAATCTCGGAGGTATGCGTTCTATAACTCTATCTGCGTCTTCATTGTTATAAAGGGAAACATGGAGAGTACGGTGATTGTGTACTGGAGTTATTGGCGTTACGGGTGTGATGAATGTATCATCAAGGCCATTATGAATAGCTTGCTTGCTATTGTCGTATTGCATGATGAAATCATATGATTCTTGATCTCGAACTTCGAAAACATCGAATGCCTCTAAAGCCCTTTCAAATATTGGACGGATATCATCTGGTGGGGTCTGTATAGGGGTTAGGCCAATCCCTGTAGCAATGAGCTTGCATCCATTTTTTTCTTTAAGAGCTAGTGCCAGCCCAAGATAAAAGGCATGTTTTGGCCATTTTGAGTTTATGTAGCCACCGCCATGAAGGTGAAATATACTGGCGGACATCAGGCGCTCTACCTCTTCAACAGGCATGCTTAGAAGTACGCCACTACGAAGAGCATTTGCACCGTCTCTAAAAGCTTCCCAGAAATCTGCAGACGAACGTGCAATTACATTACGTAACGCTCCAGAAAAGTGAACATTGGGAAAGCGATTGGAGAATAGTGAATTTAGAACTTTTGACCTCACGCCTGCGAACGTTACATCACTATATTGGCTCAGCTTATCTAGCCAGTATCTCGCCATTAATTCGTCCCCAAAATTTGGAACTCCGGCTCCCCCGGCTATATAGATCATTCTATGTACTCCTTGAGATTATTATATGACGTGGTTGGAGACTCTTTTATAGAGTGTAACAAAGTAAGGGGGATGCAGAGTCAAACTGCGTCAGTAATTGATTTAGTCCAAAGTAAGCGTTTTTTTTCTGTCCGCTCAGCATCTAATGCCGCCATTTCGAATGATGGATTTGCCGTCTCTAAGTCGGCATCAGTTCTCACAAATGCAGATCCAAGTGATAATAATGATCCATGTTTTACTGCGGAATAGTCGCCAATTGCTAAGAACTTTCCTCTACTACCTACTCGTGAAGCTATTAAGTGTGGATGGAATCTAGAGGTTACAACAAAATCCTTATTTCCTAATGGTAAGGGATTAAATATTAATTCTTTAACGTTCAATAAAGTGAATTGCGGATATTTCTTGATAAGATAATCGTACTGACCTAGGTCGTTTTTGTGACAGCACCAAAAATAATGTCTATCATATGATTCAATTAATTCTTTGGTTAGGCGACGATCTATTACTGCGTTACCCCATTTATTATTATGGAGTGCCACATGTATAGCGTTCCCTCCTAATGATACAGTTTGTACCGGAGAAAGGAAGGCATCATCAAGTCCTAAAATTGATCGTTCTCCTCCCCATTTTGTAGCGTAATTCCAGGAGTGAATATCCCTAAACTCTAGCATATCGAAAGCATTTAATGCTATTTTAAGACGATCTGCATCTTGTTGCGTTGAAGGCTCTATAGCCGGCGTGATTCCAAGCCCTGTGCCTATAATTAAACATCCTAATTTTTCTTTTATAGCAGCAGCAAAACCAAGGTAAAAACTATGCTTTGGCCACAGAGTGTTGATGTAACCACCCCCATGAAGATGAAAAATTGAAGTGTTCAAAATCCTCTCCATCTCATCACTTGAGAATTTGGGGTCTTCGTTTTTAAAAAAGTCAAATCCGCTATTAAATGCACTCCAAAAATCGTCTGCGCATTCGGTTTGTCGTTTGCTGAGCGCGTCCGTAAGGTGAACGTTCGGATATTTTGTGGAGAATAAATCGGTCAATGCATTTTTGTGATAGCCTGATAGAACAATATTTTTTGATGTTCGATCTTGGATGAAATCTAACCACTGTAGCGCCATTAATTCATCACCAAAATTTGGAGCGCCTGCCCCACCGTGTAAATAATAAGTGCCCAAAGTTAACCCTACCTTTTCGATGTATTCATTACCGTTAACTATGCATATAACATACTGGTTTCATTGAGTACATTATCTAAAAATTTGTGATTTTATTAGGTTTAATCAGATAATATGGTCTTATAATGATTGATTAAGTTAAGACCATATCATTCTACATCCAAGGAAAATTGAAATGGACAAAACCGTGCCAACTGGCGCGGCTATTCTGCTCGACTTCGTTCGTTTGATCGAAGTTGGCCGGACAGACCGCGCTTCATATGATATTATTTATGGTCGTAATCAGAGCAAATTACCAAAGCCGATTACTTCAATGACAATTGGTGAATTAGTTGATGCGCAGGCCAGCTTTACCAAGCGCTTTAAATCGTCTGCATCAGGTGGCTATCAGTTTATGAGGGCTACCTTGCAAGATTTAGCGCGTGATCTTGGGCTGCAAGGTACTCAAATCTTTGATCCGAATCTGCAAGATCGGCTTGCTTATCATCTGCTTAAACGGCGTGGCTATGAAGAATACATGGCTGGTAAAATTAGCCGCACTGAGTTTGGCAAGCGTCTTGCGCAAGAGTGGGCAAGTTTTCCCGTTCTGGCTGCTACTAAAGGAGCCCATCACAATCTACGGCGTGGTCAGTCATATTACATGGGTGATAAGCTCAATATGGCATTGGTTAAGCCAGAGCGTTTGGAGGGTATACTTGATCAGGTTCGTAAAGCTAAGCAGTCAGTACCAGATCCAGTTGTAGAAAGAGTGTCCGGCTCTGTTGATGCTGACAAACCGATCTTGAAAACAAAACGCTTCTGGTCCTGGCTTTCTGGCGGTGGCGCGGGCGCTGCAATGCCGTTTGTTGATTGGCGGGTGCAAATGGCCTTGTTAGTATTAGTGTTGGCCGTCACCACATATTCAATCCTAACTATGGATCAGGCACGTAAAAGGTTTGAGCGTGTCGTAAATAAGCTAATGGATGAGCTATGATCTGGCGGCTCATCCCCTCTTGGCTAAAGCTTGTATTGGCTGCCATCGTGGCGGCTATTTTTATAGGCGGGTTTGCCTATCAGGTCGGTAAATATTCGGTATGGCAGCGGGGTGTCGTTCTTCAACTCAAAGATGATCTCAAAATAGAGCGAAAAAGGAGCAAGGACGATGCGAAAGCGCGTAATTTTTCGGATTATGATTTTTGTATGCACGCTCTTCATAGTCGGGGGGTGCGATCACGTGAAGAATGCGAGCAATTGCGCTGGCTGGAGGCAGAATAATGTTTCAGCGGAAGGGCTGGTTGCCTTGATCAAGATTGATCGCTTAGCAGCTGAGCGTATCGAAGGTAATGATCAAAATGGCAGACGGATTGGGTGCTGGTGATCGCTCTAGTCGTAAAAGGTTCTTTAAATAGGCATTTTTGTGAAGTGTAGTATTAGTGAACTCGCTGGTACAATTACCTGTAGTGATTTTTTGCGATAATTTTTTAAATGGAGGTTTGGATTAATTTGGTAGGTTAATATACTAACTTTAAAATTAATTCGTCTAATTATATCGCTATTAAATTTATAAGATTATTTTATATTAATATTGGCGTGTTGCTTTTTTTTAAATTGCAACACGCCAATTTATATTTCTTTTAAATAGAGAATACTTCTTTTAATACTTTTTGCGTCGATTTTCCGTCTTCGTATTTGCAAAATAAAGATCGAAAATTTTGATTTTCAATTTTTGAACTGTGATCGTTGTACTTTTCTTCTTTTAAAATTGTTATGAGTTCGTCAAAATTATTAGCTGTAGTTGACGGTAATAATTCTCGAATATCAACGTATAACCCTCGTTCTGCTTTGTACTCTTCGTAATCGTAAGTATACAAAATTATTGGTTTTTTTGTATTTGCATAATCTACAGATATGGAGGAGTAGTCAGTTATTAGGATATCCGCTATAGTCAGGATATCATTGGTTACAGGGTAGGTCGAAACGTCAATGACATTTTGATTATTGATGGTACCAGACTTAGTAAAATAATGCCCTCTTAATAATAGGACAAAATTATCGCCAAGCGCCTCTACAACTTTGACTGGATTGAATATCTCATCGACATAAAACTCTTTGTTTCGGCGTGAAGTTCTAAAAGTTGGTGCATATAATGCAATTTTTTTACCATCAGGTATTTTGAATTTTTTTCTTAGGTTGGATAGTTCATTATCTTTTGCATGGTAGAACTGATCATTTGATGGGTAGCCGACCTCTAAGACCTTGTAATTATAAGGGTAAGCTTGGCGCCATACACTACTTGAGTGATCGTTACTCGACAAAATAAAATCCCAGATCCGGGTGTTTAAGGTCAAGCGCCACCAATTCATGGCTTTGGGCTGAATTTTTCTCTGATCTAAACCCATATATTTAAAAGGAGTGCCATGCTGAGTTTGAAGCATAATCATGTTAGATTTTTTAATAAAATTATCCGGAAAAGCTGAGTTGGTAACTAGATATTGAGATGTCGCCATATACCAATATCCTTTAAGGGAGGAGCGCCCAACGCGATTTAGATTTTTTACAGAACTTACTCCGTCACGTCTAAGCATGAAGGCACAGTCAAATTGTTTATATTGCTGTAAAGCTTTATAGAGAGTTAAAGGGTTTCCGTCTGTTTTATGACCCCAAAATGAGTCAAACAGCACTCTATTTTTCTTTACTGGAAACTTCACAAGAACATTGGTGTATAACACCTCCAAAAAACGATGCTTTTTGGGGCTACAGTATTTATGTATACGTTCTGCATATGGCGTGAAGTATTTCTTTTTTAGGCGTTCTGTTAACCGTAGGGCTTTATACAGAGGATAAATTCCTAAAGATGCAACTTTTTCCCTTATTTTATGGTTTGGAGCATGGGCATATACTCCATTGTTAGCTAGCAATTTATCATAGCGCTTTAATGTTTTATATGCGAGTTTTAAAAACTTACCTTCCTTACCAACGGGAACACGTCCCCCCAAGTGAATTGTGGCAAACATTTGGTGGCGCGAGTAATTCCGCAGCGGAATCCCATAATCTTCTATCAAGTTTGGATTGTCTTCTAAGAAGGAAATAATCCCATTGTGCTGCGTGATTGAATCAAAATGTTTCATATCTGTTGAGCGCAAAATAGATCCAGGGCGCTGCCTATAGAAAACTAATTGTGCTTGGGTAACATAGACTGAGGACGCCAACAGAATACATTGCATATTCCATACTATATCTTCGTAGTATAGTTGAGGAAATGTAAGTTTATTATGATCAATAAATGATTTTTTATAAACTTTATTCCAGGCGACGCCAAAATTCTTTAACAGCTGAGCTCGTTCTTGTGTTCTGTTGCGCCAACCATCATTAAGTTGTTTTCTTTGTGGATTTGCTTCAAGGCGAGCATCTTGATGATAACGCAGGAAATCAATAATAACTAGCTCTGGTTTTGAAGAGCTGATTATAGGAAAAACGGTATTAAGCATCTGCTCTGAATACCAATCATCTCCATCTAAGAACATAAAATATTCGCCTTTGGCGTGGCGCATTCCTATGTTTCGTCCCTCTCCAAGGCCTACGTTAGCCTCATTTTCAATGATTTTAAATAAATTCTCATTTCCACGTATAGTGCGCCTGATTAACTCGCCGGTTCTATCCGTTGACGCATTATGGACGACGATGATTTCGTAGTCCGAAAAATCCGGATTAATGCAACTATTTAATGCTTGTTCGATATAGTTTTCATTATTCCAAGTGACAATAATTATGGACAGCTTCATATTTAACTCATGGTTGTTCGTTAAGTGCGGGGTATATTTGTTTATATTTATGCGTCAGTTGTATCCGTTAGGATTCTTGGATATCCAATTCCATGTGTCTTTGCATATTGTTTCTAGATTTTTTGTTGCTTTCCAATCGAGCAATTGTGCAGCATAAGTGGGATCAGCATAATACTCAGCAACATCTCCTGGTCGTCGCTCAGCAATCTTATAATTGATTTTTCTATTGGATATACGCTCGAAATTACTAATGACTTCTAATACGCTTGAACCAGAGCCAGTTCCTAAATTGATAAACTCACATTGAGGTTTTTTTAGCTGTTTAAGAGCGCTTATATGTCCCGCGGCCAAGTCTTCAACATGTATGTAATCGCGAATACCTGTGCCATCTGGTGTGGGGTAGTCATTTCCCCATATATTTAGGTACTCTCGCTTACCGGCTGCAACTTGTGTAATAAACGGCATTAAATTGTTTGGTATACCTTTGGGATCCTCACCTATTAGACCACTTTCATGTGCCCCGACTGGATTAAAGTATCTAAGAATGCTTATTTTCCAACTAGGATCACTATTGAACAAACTGCTAAGAATTTGTTCAACCATAAGCTTAGTTTGACCGTAAGGACTCATCGGGTATAATGGATGTTGTTCTGTAAAAGGTAAGCTTTGAGGGATTCCGTAAACTGTTGCTGAGGAACTAAAGATAAATTTCCTAACTCCAACACTTTTCATTACTTGCAATAGCTTTAGAGTGCCATTCACATTATACTCATAATAAAGTAGTGGATTTTCTGTAGATTCGCCGACTGCTTTCAATCCTGCAAAATGTATTACAGCGTCGCAATCATGCTTTATTAGTATAGATTTTACTATCTCTTGATCACGGACGTCACCCGCAATATGAGGAGGGCGTATGCCTGTTATTTTTTCAATTCTGTTAATAACCTCGTGGTGACTATTTTCAAAATTATCAAAAATTACTACTTTATACCCATCCTTGATAAGTTGGATTGCAGTGTGTGATCCAATATAACCAGCCCCACCCGTAATCAATATGGACATTGTTTCTCTCCTACAATCATTAAAAATGCTAATTTCTTACGAGGGATCGAATAGAATTTCGTCATTAACCTTACCGAAGTGCTTACTAGATACGCATGACATGCTTAACTTACGAGAGTTAATTCGCAGTTTGATTATATTCTGTAAGGCTGCTTTCCATATGGTCGCAAGGCTTACTGATTATATGTTATTAATGGTCTTTTAGGGTGTTTTTATTTTCTGAAACAGCTAACGTTAATAATTAGATTGTCAAATTTTATTTTTTGAATCTAGTCATTCTCTAGTCTGCTAGCTTTTATATATAATGTGTGATATTTCAAAATTTTGTTACGTTTTTGTGACTTGCTTTGATTTTACCGCACGTTAGAAGGAAAGTTGGATGAAAGTGCCTAATTCTGCGGGAGTTATCCTAACGTATGGAACGTTTGATATATTTCATGCAGGTCATGTCAATATTTTGAGGCGTGCTCGCGAACTTGGTAGTAAACTAATCGTTGCTGTTTCAACTGATGAATTTAATGCCCTCAAAGGAAAAAAGTCGCTCTTTAGCTACGAAGAACGCAAGCTTATTGTTGAGTCCTCAAAATACGTTGATCTTGTTATTCCCGAAGAAAATTGGGAGCAGAAGATTGAGGATGTGAAGCGTTATAATGTTTCCACTTTTGTAATGGGACATGATTGGGCAGGAAAATTTGATTTTCTAAAGCCTCATTGTGACGTTATTTATTTAGACCGCACTCCAATTATATCTTCAACATATTATAAAAATGCTATTCATGCGCCTGCCGCTTGAGGCTTTATAATTTTTAATATTTTTACAACAGCTCGTTTAGTGTACTAATCGGGCTGCTTTATTATTTCCTATTGTTATTAAAGTTATTAAATTTATAGCGGAAGATTTTTGACCTATAATAATTTTTTATGTCCATTCTCATTAGAAGAATTGACTTTTTAAAATTATCAAGCACGCAAAGAGTTTAAGAACAGTGGTTCGTTTTAGTTGAAAATACGGTGTGAAAACGTCACCCGTATTGTTACACTATATGTAGCACAATTTGTTTTTATATTATAAATTATCCAACCAATTCAATTGGTGCGGTGTTAATTGGATGCCGACCACCCGCACATTTTTAGTGCATGTACAACTTCTTTAAGCAATGTTGCATTATGTCCACGTGACTGAATTATGTTAGTCTCTACTTGGTATAAAAAGGCGGCCATTATGACCGCCTATTTTAAAAGTCAATCTGCCCTTCCAGCTGTTGTTTCTAGTCCGCGATTGGCACGCCAGACTGGGTCCGGACGTGACCAAAGAGCTGGATTCTTGATCGCATCAGCCAGTGCTTTGGCTTGAATAGCGAGGAATTTTTCGCCTTTTTCAGCACTCGCCAGACGCGGGTCGCCCCATGTGCCGGTGATCGGTGCACGTTCCGAGAAAGAGTAAAAGCGTGAGAATCCGTCCGGCGCATGCACAGGCTCTGGTGCTTGCTGCATAGCTTCGTCCAGCTTGTCGGCTTTCACACAATCACCGGCAATCGCCATCATCACTGAAGTTTCACCCTCACAAGCATGTTTTGGGGCTGTGTCGGATTCAAAGATGGCAGCAGTTTCTTTTGGTGCCAGGAACCACGGCGTGGTGGCAACAATTGGCAGATCATAAGTCACCGCCAGTTCACGCACTGCGACAGCCAACGGATCAACATTGCCGCCATGCCCATTGACAATCAAGAGCCTTGCAAAGCCGAGCGCTTTCAGAGATTTGACGATACCGCGCAGCATGGCTTCATAAGCCTGATAATCAACGGTGATCGTGCCGCCGAAAGGTAGATGATGTTCGCTCATGCCAAGCCAAAGGCCTGGCAGAACGGCAACAGGCACATCTTCTGCCACCAGTTTGGCGGCGCGGATGGCGGCGGCACTGGCGCTCGCTGTATCGGTGATAACCGGCAGATGGGGCCCGTGCTGTTCCAGCGAGCCTACAGGCAGGATAGCCAGTGCATTGCCGCGTTCTGCGATGCTGCGCAGATCAGGGGCGGTCATACGCGCCCATTCAACTTCAATCGACATTTTTTGTGTTCCCGTTGTTAGGCGATTACAGGCCAAGGTTTTTGTGCAGGACGCATATCTTCATAGGCTTTCGCCATGCGAAGTACGCCCAGATCATCAAAGCGCTGTCCGAAAATTTGCAAACCAATTGGCAAGCCATCATTCGTGTAGCCGCAATTGACCGAAATGGCCGGTTGCTCCGACATATTCATCGCAACTGTGAAAGCGATATGCTCAAACGGCTTTTGCGGATCATTGACCGGTGACGCCCAATGTGCCGGATAGGTCGGCATTGGCGCGGTTGGCGAAATGATAAAGTCGAAGTTTTCGGAAGCTTTGAGGCAGGCGTAACGCATCGCATCCATCTGCGCAAAGCCGGTATAGACTTCCTGACCATCCAGTTCCTTGGCGGTTTCTGTCCATGCGAAAATATAGGCTAAGATTTTTTCCTGATTTTCGCGGCTCATTTTTGACACATCACTCCAAGAGCGTGCACGCCAGAATCGATCCAGACCATCAATCATGGTGCGATTAAGGAACGGCTCAATCGGCTCGACAATGGCACCAGCATCGGCAAAGAGTTTTGCAGCCGTTTCTACGGCTGCTTTCACCTGTGGCTGAACTGGTTCGCCAAAGCCAGCATCCAGCCAGAGACCGATTTTTTTGCCTCTAAGATCGATGTCCAGATCCATCCAAGGCAGCTCCTGATAAGGCAGGCTCATGCCGTCGCGGCGGTCTGGCAAGGACAGAACAGACATATAAAGTGCGCTATCGGCAACGGTGCGGGTCATTGGCCCTGCAACACGGCCCAAAAAGGCCGGATCAAGCGGGATACGGCCGAATGAAGGCTTCAAGCCGACTACACCGCACCAACCGGCAGGCAGGCGGATGGAGCCGCCAATATCTGTGCCAATATGTAATGGGCCATAACCGGCAGCCGCAGCAGAACCGGCACCGGCACTGGAGCCGCCCGGATTGGTGTCCAGGTTCCAAGGGTTGCGGGCCAGCTCATGGAAGCTGGAAAGACCGGAGGACAACATGCCTAAATCCGGCATGGTGGTTTTACCCAAAATCACACCACCGGCTTCGCGGGTGCGGGCAGCAGCGGGTGCATCTTTGACCGCTGGTGTCATATCGGAAGCGGCACAGCCAAGCGGCACGGCGGTGCCTTTGGTGGCTATATTTTCTTTGATCGTCAGCGGTACACCATCAATGGCACCGGCAGGCGCGCCTTGCATCCAGCGGGCTTCAGACTGCTTGGCAGCTTCACGCGCAGCGGATGGGTCAAACGCCCACATCGCATGCAGCGATGGCTCGTAAGCCTCAATACGGGTGATAACCGCTTCTGTAACATCGACAGGAGAAAGGTCTTTGGATTTATAGGCCGTAACAAGTTCAACAGCGGACAGATCAGCAAGATTTGTCATGGTTTCTCCTCAAAAACATGGATGTAAATGTCAGGCAAAATGGCAGCGGGCATACCAGCCTTGCTGGATTGTTTTTTGTTTCGGGTCTTGTTGCAGGCAGATCGCCTGAGCCATCGGGCAGGCTGGCGCATAAGCGCATCCCTGACCGGTGGATTCGGTGTGCACGGCAACCACATGTTCACCCGCAGCTTTAGATCTTTTGCGCCGTCCCGAAAATGGTTTCGGCACCGCATTGACCAATGCTTGCGTGTAAGGATGGCGTGGATTGTCAAAGACCGTATTGGTCGGGCCTTCTTCGACAATACGCCCCAGATGCATCACGGCGACACGGTCGGTAATCACACGCACAACGCCCAAATCATGGCTGATGAAGAGATAAGACAGACCGAATTTGTCTTGCAAATCCATCATCAGATTGAGCACTTGCGCCTGAATGGAAACGTCGAGCGCGGAAACCGGCTCATCGGCCACGATCAGGGCAGGGCGGGTAATCAATGCCCGCGCAATGGCAATACGCTGGCGCTGACCGCCGGAAAATTCATGCGGATATTTGTCCGCTGATGCAGGGGGCAGGCCGACTGCTTCCAAAACCTCTTGCACACGCGCTTTGCGCTTAGCCGCAGAGATATTGCCTTCCAGCGAATTGATCGGCTCGCTGATGATACGCTGTACGGTGTGGCGCGGATCAAGCGAACCATATGGATCTTGGAAAATCGCTTGAAACTGTTTGCGGGCTTCGCGCATGGCTGCGCGATCAAGCGCATAAATATCCTGATCCTGAATGAGGACTTGGCCGGATTGCGGTGGCTCCAATCCCATCACGGCACGGGCAAGGGTGGATTTACCTGATCCGCTTTCACCGACAATCCCTAAGCTTTCACGCGGGTTCAGCTCAATGCTAACCCCATGTAAAACGCGTAAATGTTTAGGTGCAGAAAAGATCGAATGGCGCGGCATCGGATATTCGCGCACAACATCTTTAACCTGAAGTAGTGGTTTACTCATGCCACGACCTCATCTTCACGTGGGAAAAAACAAGCGACTTTATGGGCGGCTTCATTATTGTCGCCGAATGGTAGTAAAGGCGGCACAAGTTCACGGCATTTGGCTTCAACGAATGAGCAGCGGTCAGAAAATGTGCAGTTTTGTTTGCGGTGCAACGGATCAGGCACCACGCCCGGAATAGCGGCCAGACGCTGACGGCTGCGGCTGCCATCTTTGGTGGTTAAAGCCGCACCATGCGGCGAGGCGGCAAAAAGGCCACGCGCATAAGGATGCGCCATACGGCGGAATACGTCTTGTGTGCTACCTGTTTCAACAATGCGTCCGGCATACATCACGGCAAGTTTGTCGGTCATTTCCGACACAACGCCCAGATCATGGGTAATCAGCATCAAAGCGGTGCCGGTTTCATCGACGAGATCATCAAGCAGATCAAGAATTTGTGCCTGAACGGTCACATCCAACGCGGTGGTCGGCTCATCGGCAATCAGCAAATCAGGTTCACAGGCAATCGCCATTGCAATCATCACGCGCTGGCGCTGACCACCTGAAAGCTGATGCGGATAAAGATCAAGACTGAAGCGTGGGCCCGGCAGACCGACACGGTCAAGCAATTGGCGGGCTTTGGCTTCGGCGTCGGCACGGTTTTCGCCCAAATGCAGACGGCGGCCTTCGGTGATTTGCGAACCAATGGTTTTGACTGGATTAAGGGCGGTCATCGGCTCTTGGAAAATCATCGCAGCACGACGACCGCGCATAGTGCAGCGCTCACTCTCCGACATGGTGGTGAGGTCTTTACCATCAAAACGCAAAGTGCCATTGACCTGCATCCGGTCGGGCAGCAAGCCCATCACCGCCAAAGCAGTAATGGATTTGCCGGAACCACTTTCGCCGACAATGCCTAAACGGTCGCCGCGATTAAGTGTCATGGTGATGTCGGTGAGAATATTGACCTGACGTGAACCGATAGGCAGGCTCACATTCATCTGGTTAATTTCGAGCAGGCTCATCTTTGCCTCCTGACGCGTGGGTCAAGCGTATCGCGCAAGCCGTCGCCAAGCATATTGAGGCCAAGAACCGCAAATGTAATGGCAAGGCCGGGGAAAATCGCAAGCCACGGCGCATCGTAAATATAAGTCTGGGCATCATTGAGCATTTTTCCCCAGCTTGGCATGGGCGGCTGGGTGCCAAGGCCGACATAAGAAAGACCGGCTTCGGCAACAATGGCGAGCGCAAACTGAATGGTTGCCTGCACAATCAACACATGGCCGATATTGGGTAAAACGTGATCAAGCGTTATGGCAATGTCGCCGCGCCCTGCACAGCGCGCCGCCATCACATATTCACGCTTCCACAAGCCCAACGAAGCACCGCGTGTAACACGGGCAAAAACCGGAATGTTGAAAATACCGATGGCGATCATCGCATTCACTGCACCGGGGCCAAAAATGGCGGTGATGATAACGGCGGTTAACAGGGATGGAAACGCAAAGGCCAGATCGGTCGAGCGCATGATGATGCCGTCGATAAAGCCGCCGCGTGCGGCTGCATAAGAGCCAAGCGGAATACCGATGCCGGCACCAACGGCAACAGCAATGATGGAAACAGCGATAGAATTGCGCGCTCCCACCATAATCATCGAAAAGACATCGCGGCCAAAGGCATCGGTGCCGAACCAATGGACACTGCTTGGCCCTTGCAATTTGTCTTTAATGTTGAGGCCGGTGGGGGAAAACGGCGTCCAGATATAAGAAATCAGTGCCATCGCAATGAGCAGGCCGGTGACGATACAGCCGATCATCAGGCTGCGGCTCAAGCCAATGCCGGAAAGCACTTTGCCGATTTTGGATTGGGTTACGGTCACGTCGCTCATCAGTGACCTCCCGTTGAAAGGCGCGGATCAAGGAAGCCGTAAGCCAGATCAACCAGAAAATTGACGGTAATCACGCTGGCCGCTAAAAGCGTGACCAAGGATTGCACGGTGATGAGATCGCGCTGCGCGATGGATTGGAAAATCAACCGGCCAACGCCCGGCAGATTGAAAACATTCTCGATAATGATGGTACCTGCCAGAAGAAATGAAAACTGCAAGCCGATGATGGTAACAACCGGGATTAGCGCATTGGGAACGGCGTGTTTCCAAAGGGCGGCACTGCGCGGTAAGCCTTTCGCGCGTGCCGTGCGGATGAAGTCTTCGCCTAAAGTTTCAATGACGGCCGAGCGGGTGACGCGTGCCAAAATGGCGGCAAGCGGCAGAGCCAGCGCAACAGCTGGCAAAATCAGCGAGCGTAACCCCTTCCACAAGCCATCTTCCCAGCCACCAAAGCCGGAAGCCGGAAACCAGCCAAGCTGCAAAGCAAAAAGCAAAATCAACAGCAGCCCGAGCCAGAAATTAGGAATAGCAACACCCACTTGAGCCGCACCCATACCAGCGACATCAAAAGCCTTGCCGCGCTTGGAGGCGGCGATAACGCCGAGCGGAATGGCGATAATCACGGAAATGCCCATTGCCAGAACTGCGAGCGGCAATGTGACAAGAATACGTGGCCCTAGCAATTCGCTGATTGGCACAGAATAAGTATAGCTGACACCGAAATCACCGACGACAAAACCGGAAATCCACGACAGATAACGCGACCATAAAGGCGCATCGAGGCCGAGCTGCTTTTGCAGCGCTGCCAGTGTTTCAGGCTGCGCATTAATGCCAAGCATAACTGCTGCCGGATCGCCCGGCAAAACCTGCATCAGCAAAAAAACGATCACTGAGGCAGCAAGGGTCGTGAGTATTAATGAGACAAAACGTCCAGAAATATAACTCAGCAAATTTTGTCTCCCGTTTTTTAATCCCTCCCGCCTTTGCCATTTGCAATGACGGGAGGGATAATTTTATTATTCTATAACTTTTCGTTTTATCGCATTATCCGACGCAAAACCGTTTCACACTTTTGCTGGAAATGCTCTAATCAGCCCAGTAAGCGGCGGTCAGATCATTTGCCGGCAATGGCAGATTTTTCCAAACGCCTTGTACTTTCTTGTTCCAGACACCGATTTTTGGCAGTGCATAGAGGAAAATATTTGGCTCGTCTTCCGCGAGTTTCCGCTGCAACTGGCCTAGCAATTCCAGTTGTTTTGCTTCATCTGTGGTTTCCGTATAGGTCTTATAAAGAGCGCTATATTCCGGATTTTTATAGTTGAAGTAGTATTTATCGCGGGCGTAAATATCGAGGTCGCGTGCTTCGGTGTGACCGATAATGGTCGCTTCATAATCTGCTCGTTTGAAAACCTGATCGAGCCACTGGGCAAATTCCATCGGAACCAGATTAACCTGCAGGCCGATCTCGGCAAGCATGGCTGCAATGATTTCCCCACCCCGGCGGGAATAGGCCGGAGGCGGCAGAGTGATGGTAAAGCTTGTGCCTTCCGCAACGCCTGCTTCTTTTAAGAGTTCTTTTGCCTTCGCAACATCATATGGGTAAACCTCGGTCAGATCGATGTAACCTGGTTCTGCCGGTGTGGAATGAGAACCGATGGCGGTGCCATAGCCGGACGAAACAGCATCAATGAAAGCATCGCGGTCAATCGCATGTGCCAGAGCCTGACGGAATTTGACATTGTCAAATGGTGCGCGCTCATTATTGAGTGACATTACAACTTTACCAGCGGTGCTGCCCACTTCGACATGCAGATTTTCATCGCTCTTGAAGCGGTTGAGCAATTCCGGCGCCTGAAACTCTGCAAAGAGATCAATGTCGCCAGCCATGACTGCTGCGGCAGCCGCTGACGGATCACTGATGAAGCGGAAGGTGACGCCTTCAAGCTTGGCAGGTGTGCCCCAGTAATCAGAGTTCTTTTCAAACTCGACGCGGTCACCTTGTACCCAGCGCTTGAATTTGAAAGGACCGGTGCCGACCGGATTGGTTTTGTTGTTTTCAGCCGACTGCTTGCCGATCATCACAGCATCACCCCAACCCATACCGAACAAGAAGTTCGAGGCCGGACGTTTAAGTGTTACCACAGCAGTAGCAGGATCAGGGCATTCGGTTGATGCGATTGGTTCAAACAAGCCTTTTTGGGCATTGGTTGAATCTTCCGCCATCGCACGTTCATAGGAGAACTTGACGATGGAGCAGTCAAAAGCCTCGCCGTCGTGGAACTTCACGCCTTCACGCAGTTTGAACGTGTAGGTGAGGTTGTCCGGCGAAATGGTCCAGCTTTCAGCCAAGGCTGGCTGAATGGAGCCGTCTTCGGCAATACGTACCAGACCTTCATAAAGGTTGGCATAAGTCACGCGGCGGATGGCGGATGCAGCATTGGCTGTTGGATCGAGACCCGGAGGCTCAAGCACCTCACCCACCACCAGATGATCTTTGGCGAAAGCGCCGTTGATGGATGCCAGCATGGCCGCGGAGACCAGACCGGCAAATAGTTTTTTGTTCATTATGCCCTCCCTTATAATCGTTGTTTTAGGCCACAAAATTAAATCGAACGTCCACCGTCCACATCTAACGCAACACCGGTAACCATGCTAGCCTGTGGTGAGCACAGATATGCCGCAGCTTCGGCCAGATCTTCCGGCTTGAGCAGACGGCCAAGCGGAATGGATGCACGGAATTTAGCACGAATTTCTTCCGAGTCTTCACCCATAAAGGTGGTCAGAAGCGGTGTTTCGCCAGCAACCGGATTAAGCGCATTAACACGAATGTTGAATGCCGCCAGTTCAATCGCCAATGCTTTGGTAACGCTTACAACCCAGCCTTTGGTGGCATTGTACCATGCAAGATTTGGACGCGGACGGTTGGCACCTGTCGAGGCGATATTGAGAATAACGCCTTCACCATTTTCTTTGAAATGCGGGATAATGGCGCGTGCAGCCAGATAGATACCGCGAATATTCACACCGATGATACGGTCAAATTCGTCTGGTTCCACCAATTCGGCATTTTGCGGTTTATGGCCAATACCGGCATTGTTGACGAGAATATCGATACGGCCGAATTTTTCGATTGTTGCAGCAATGGCTGCGTTGACATCGGCTTCTTTGGAAATGTCGGCAGCAATTGCAATGACGTTGGAGCCGATTTCCTGGGCTACACGTTTGGCACCTGCTTCGTCACGGTCAACAACAGCAACTTGGGCACCGCCTTCAGCAAAGCGCTTGGCCATACCTTCACCAAAACCTGAGCCTGCACCGGTGATCAGGGCGATTTTACCTTTAAGAGACATAATCTCTTCTCCTCAAACTCTGTATATAATGATTAGCCGTGGTAGAGCGAAATGGTTTTCAGGCTCGCGAAACCATAAAGGGCTTCGAAACCTTTTTCGCGGCCATGACCGGAACGCTTCACGCCACCGAAAGGCAATTCCACACCGCCACCAGCGCCATAATTATTGATGAAAACCTGACCGGACTGCACAGCATGTGCCATGCGTAGTTGGCGTGCGCCGTCATTGGTCCAGATGCCGCAAACAAGGCCGAAGTCGGTACCATTGGCAAGCACGATTGCTTCTTCTTCGGTGTCAAACGGCATGATAACCTGTACGGGGCCAAAGATTTCTTGCTGTGCCAACGGATGGTCGGCAGGCACATCGCGTACCAAGGTTGGCAAAACATAGGCACCGTTTTCCGGTGTACCTGCAATCATTTCGCCTTGAGCAGCAATAGTGAGGCCGTCTTTATGTGCCAGTTCAATAAAGCCGTCGACGATTGCTTTCTGACGGTCTGAAACAACAGGGCCGACAGACGGGTCGCTGAGTGCCGCACCGACTTTAAGCGCGCGGTAGCGTTCAGCCATTTGCGCGACAACGGTTTCGTAAACGTCACGCTGTACCAGAATGCGTGAAGAGGCCGAGCAGGTCTGTCCGGCATTTTGAATGCCTGCATTGACGAGAAACGGCAATGCGCGCTCCAAATCTGCATCGGCAAACACCACCTGCGGGGATTTGCCGCCAAGTTCCAGCGTAACAGGCACGGCATGTTTGGCGGCAGCTGCTTGCACGGCTTCACCGGTGCGAAGCGAGCCGGTGAAGGAAATATGATTGATGCCAGCATGACCGGAAAGGGCGGCACCTGCTTCTACGCCAAGGCCGGTAACGACATTGAGCGCACCGGATGGCAGACCTACCTCTTGAGCAATGCGGGCAAATTCCAAAATGGTGAGGCAGGCTTCTTCAGCAGGTTTAACCACGGCGGCATTGCCCATGGCGAGTGCTGCACCCAGTGAACGGCCGATGATCTGCATCGGGTAATTCCATGGAATGATGTGACCGGTAACACCAAGCGGCTCATAAACGGAAAGCACAGTGAAACCGTTTTGATATGGCAGCGTGTCGCCATGAACTTTATCGGCAGATGCACCGTAAAATTCCAGATAACGCGCCAGAGCTACCACATCAGCGCGTGCCTGCGTGATTGGCTTGCCAACATCTTTGGCTTCGAGTTCAGCTAAAAGATCGATTTTTTTGAGTACAGCTTCCGACATGCGGTGCAGAATACGACCGCGTTCGGTTGCAGTCATCTTGCCCCATTCACCGCTTAGCGCTTTACGCGCACTTGCGACAGCCAAATCAATGTCGGTCTGTGTGCCGCGGGCGATCAGAGCCAAATCACTGCCGTCGGATGGGTTTTTCAGCGTCAGAACTTCACCGGAAACGGCATCCTGCCATTTATTATCAATGAAGTTTCCATAGCGGGGAAGACTGTTGTTGTTAGACATTCTTGAACTCCAGATCAGGCCGTTCAGCCTTTAGTCTTGCAGATGTGGCACGGATATGTGAGCGGGCGAGATTTTCGGCGGCATCACCATCGCGCGCAGCAATCGCATCGACGATCAGACGATGTTCGGAAACCGCATGCCGTGCGCGCTCAACCGATAGGGAAAAAGCTGGGGCGAAAACCTGCGAAGTTAAACGTAAAAGCGGAATGAAGGCATGGAGCGAAGAGTTGCCGCTCGCATCCATAATCGCCATGTGAAAATCGACATTAGACTGGGTATAGGCTTTAGGATCCCACGGATCGACCATAGCCGCTTGTTCTTCGATCAGCTTTTTCAACGCATCAATGGTTTTGTCGGTGGCGCGTTCGGCGGCAAAGCGGGCAGCAACGCCATCAATCACTTCCCGTAATGCATAGGCGTCAAGCAAGCGTGGCAGATCGGCACTGGCGACACGCGCACCTTTGCCTGCCTGATGCACCACAAGACCGTCACGCTCAAGTACGCGCAACGCTTCACGCAAAGGTGTGCGGCTGATGCCGAACTCTGTCGCGATATGTTCTTGCCGCAAAATGGTGCCGGGGGCGTAGTCGCCCGTATAAATTCGCTCGCGCAGTGTTTCTGCGACTTCGTCGAGCAAGCGGGTTTGGCCACGCCATTCAAAAGCTGACAATAGCTCCCCCTCCTGAGATTAATGTCAAAATCTTGGTTTTTGGATACTACATCCTGGATACAAAATGCGTCAATCAGAAATATTCGTGTTTTTGAAGGTTTTTTTAAGCTGAAAAAACGCCATTGAAATGGCTTAAACGTAATTTTATTTCAAAATATAGGTTTCGTTATGTGCGGGAAAGTGAGTGACCTTGTAAGAAAATTATTCTTGGAGTTGTTTTGTCAAAATAAAGTGATCAACGGGCTTCTCAGAAGATTTTAGTGCTGTAAAGATTTCTGTTAAGGGCACGATAAAAATACATGTGCTATGAGGCCCAGATAAGGTTGATCTCAATGAATCAGTTAATGCAGTCAGCCTTGTTCTTGCTGGTCTCTACAGGTGCCATGCTGGGGTTGACTTTGCCTTTTGGTAAAATAGCAGCCTCTCTGCATATTTCACCTTTCATGTGGGCGTTTGTCATTTCGGCTGGGGCAGGGCTGATTTTGCTGGGATTCTTATTGGCGAGGGCGCGTTTTTTAAATTTTTCAACGCATCATTTGCGCTATTATTTTATTGCTGCTGCCGTTTCTTATGCTTTGCCCAATGTCATGGTCTTATCAGTGATCCCACATTTGGGCGCTGGTTTTACCGGCATCATGTATACGCTATCACCGGTCACCACATTGCTGCTTTCAGTTGTATGCGGTTTGAAGCGGCCGAATTCTTTAGGCGTTATAGGCATTGCGGTTGGATTCTTAGGTGCACTTTTGGTGGCCATTACCCGCGGTGAAACCGGCTCGGTGGCCGAGCCTTTATGGCTTATTGTGGCGCTGCTCATTCCGGTGGTGCTGGCTGTCGGCAATGTTTACCGCACCATTGACTGGCCGAAAAATGCCGATCCAGTTGAACTGGCTTGTGGTTCGCATCTGGCCGCAGCTTTGCTGCTGATTATAAGTATGCTGTTTGTGGATGGTGATTTTCCTATCAGCCAATTAATGGCAGCCCCTTGGATGGTGTTCATTCAGGCGGTCGTCTCGGCATTGATGTTTACGCTCTATTTCCAGCTGCAAATTGTCGGCGGGCCGGTTTATTTGAGTCAGATGGGCTATGTAGCGGCTGCTATCGGGCTGATTTCAGGTACGCTCTTTATGGGCGAACATTATCAGATGCTGACATGGTTCGGTGCGCTGGTGATTGCCTTGGGGGTTTTCTTTACCACCAAGGCACAAAGTGCGAAGTAAGTCTCAAGTTTCTTTTCATGCTTCCGGGCGCTTGGCCAGAAACATATAATTGACATCCAGATCGCGGGAGCGGTTCCAGCTGTCGGTCAGCGGATTGTAAGTAACCCCGAGTTCGTCAGCCACTTGCAGACCGGCTTTGTTCAGCGCTGCTTCCAGCTCGCTCGGGCGCACCAGTTTTTCATATTGGTGTGTGCCGCGTGGCAGCCAGCGCAGGATATATTCCGCGCCCCAAATGGCAAGTCCAAGCGCTTTTAAGGTGCGATTGATGGTGGCAACAAACATCAATCCACCGGGTTTGACCATTTCGCTGGTAGCAGACATGAAGAGATCAACGTCTGAAACATGCTCAACCACTTCCATATTGAGCACTATGTCGAATTTTTCACCGGCTTCCGCCAGCGCTTCGGCAGTGGTTGCGCGGTAATCCACCTCAACGCCGCTTTGTTGGGCGTGAATTTTGGCCACTTCAATATTGGTTTCTGAGGCATCGGCACCAATAATGGTGGCACCAAGTTTCGCCATCGGCTCGCAAAGCAAGCCGCCGCCGCAACCAATATCAAGAATGCGCAAACCTTCCAGCGGGCGTGCAAGCATCGGATCGCGGTTGAAATGCGCGCAGGCCATTTCTTTAATATAGGCAAGCCGTGTCGGATTGAATTTATGCAGTGGGCGGAATTTGCCCTGCGGATCCCACCATTGTGCTGCGATTCGCGAGAAGTGCTCAATTTCAGCAGCGTCAATTGTGGTGCGTGATGTTTCGCTCATAATCGTCTCCATGGCTTTCCATCATGGACTTGAACGGGAGAAAAAGAAAGTCAAGCAAGAAATCACTTGAGAACCTTGCGGATTGCTCACAATTTAGGTATGTCACCCGCGGATTGTCTGTTGAGCAACAAAATAATGTTTCAGCAGGCTCAGGTGAAATTTTCAGAATTCGGGACGTATCCATACCATGGCGCGCATCGTGATGAAATTCGGCGGCACTTCAGTAGCCGACATCGACCGCATCCGTAATGTGGCACGACATGTTAAACGTGAAGTAGACGCGGGCAACGAAGTTGCTGTTGTTGTTTCGGCTATGGCCGGCAAAACCAATGAGCTTGTCTCTTGGACGCGTGAAGCTTCCGCAATGCATGATGCCCGTGAATATGATGCGGTGGTTGCCTCCGGTGAGCAGGTAACCGCAGGTTTGCTGGCTATTTGTCTGCAAGGAATGGGTGTCCATGCCCGTTCATGGCAGGGCTGGCAGATCCCGATCCGCACCGATAATTCCCATGGTGCGGCACGTATCGTTGATATTGACGGTTCATTCCTGATCGAACGCTTCGGTGAAGGACAGGTTGCAGTGATTGCAGGCTTTCAGGGCATTGGCCCTGATAACCGCATTGCAACGCTGGGCCGCGGTGGTTCGGATACATCTGCGGTAGCGATTGCTGCCGCTGTGAAGGCAGACCGCTGCGATATTTATACCGATGTGGACGGCGTATATACGACCGATCCGCGCGTCGAGCCAAAAGCGAAGCGTCTGGCAAAGATTTCTTTTGAAGAAATGCTGGAAATGGCTTCTCTTGGTGCCAAGGTTTTGCAGGTTCGCTCAGTCGAACTGGCTATGGTACATAAGGTTCGAACCTTTGTACGTTCAAGTTTTACGGATCCTAATGCGCCGGGCATGGATGATCCTATCAACCCTCCCGGAACACTTATTTGCGACGAGGAAGAAATCGTGGAACAGCAGGTTGTGACCGGTATCGCTTTTGCCAAGGATGAAGCTCAGATTTCACTGCGCCGTGTTGCTGACCAGCCGGGTGTGTCGGCAGCTATTTTCGGTCCTCTGGCGGAAGAGCGTATCAATGTCGATATGATCGTCCAGAATGTATCTGAAGACGGCACCAAAACAGATATGACATTCACCGTTCCCTCCGGTGATCTGGAAAAAGCGGTTAAAGCGCTTGAGAAGGTCAAGGGTGAAGTGGGCTGTGATACTGTTCAGTCAGAATCAGGTCTGGCGAAAATTTCTGTCATCGGTATCGGTATGCGCAGCCATGCAGGTGTTGCAGCCACCGCATTCCGTGCATTGGCTGAAAAAGGCATCAATATCCGCGCTATCACCACATCGGAAATCAAAATTTCTATTTTGATCGACGGACCTTATGCAGAACTGGCTGTGCGCACTCTGCATGGTGTTTACGGTCTGGATAAATAAGAAAAAACGCTTTTGTTACTCCGAGCCGCGTTTTAGACTCTAGACGCGCGGCTTAAAAATGCCCAAAAGGATTGTCGACGTGTTACTTGCGATGTAATACGTCGACATTATCTTGTCTGGTTTGTGATTTGGCCGCCTTCGAAGAGGTATCTGCTTACATGAACCATTATAAGGAGCATTCGATCGCCTATGCGTGAGCTGACGACCGGTCCCCGTGTATTGCTCAAGCGACTTCGCGAATTAATGGCGGAGGCGTTGGAGCCACAGGTGCGTCTTGATCGCATTGTGAACGAAATCGCGAAAAATATGGTCGCGGAAGTTTGCTCCTTTTATGTTTTGCGCGCCGATAGTGTGCTGGAGCTTTACGCAACCGTTGGTCTTAATCCGCAAGCCGTGCATCTGGCACAATTGCGTCTTGGGCAGGGGCTGGTTGGCACCATTGCTGCCACAGCACGTGCGCTTAATTTGACCGATGCCCAGAATCATCCTGCCTTCGCCTATTTGCCGGAAACCGGTGAAGAAGCTTATAATTCATTTTTGGGTGTGCCTGTGTTGCGTGCCGGCCGCACGCTTGGCGTACTTGTCGTACAAAACCGTACCAAGCGTGCCTATCGTGAAGACGAGGTGGAAGCACTCGAAACCACGGCTATGGTGCTGGCGGAAATCATTGCTACCGGTGACGGTACGCGTTTGGCGCGTCCGGGTATCGAGCTTGATCTTGGCCGCTCCATGAGCTTTACCGCTGGCGGCTTTAATGACGGCATCGGCCTTGGCCATGTGGTTCTGCATGAGCCGCGCATTGTGGTGACCAATCTTTTCAATGAAGATACCGACGCTGAAATCAAGCGTCTGGAAAATGCAATCGGATCGCTGCGTCTTTCTATCGATGATATGTTGTCGCGCCGTGAAGTGGCAACCGAGGGCGAGCATCGTGAGGTGCTGGAAGCCTATCGGATGTTTGCCAATGATCGTGGCTGGGAGCGCCGTCTTGAAGAGGCGATCCATAATGGTCTGACTGCGGAAGCCGCCGTTGAAAAAGTGCAAAGCGATACACGCGCGCGCATGGTGCATCTGACCGATCCTTATATCCGCGAGCGTTTGTCGGATTTTGATGATCTGGCCAATCGTTTGCTGCGCCAGCTGATGGGGCATGATGCCAAGACCGTTGCCGAAAGCATGGTTAAGGATGCCATTATTGTGGCACGCTCGATGGGTGCTGCTGAACTTCTTGACTATCCGCGCGAGCGCTTACGCGGCGTGGTGCTGGAAGATGGTGCAGCCACCAGCCATGTGGTGATTGTGGCACGTGCGATGGGGATTCCGGTTGTCGGGCAAGCCAAAGGCGTTGTTTCGATGGCTGAAAACAATGATGCAATCATTGTTGATGGTGATGCCGGTATTGTACATTTGCGTCCGCAATCGGATGTCGAAGCGGCCTATGCTGAAAAAGTCAGGTTCCGCGCACGGCGCCAAAAGCTTTATCAGGAATTGCGCGACAAGCCGGCCGTCACTTTGGATGGCGAAGAAATTGCGCTTTATATGAATGGCGGCTTGCTGGTTGATCTGCCGCAATTGGAAGCGTCCGGTGCTGTCGGGATCGGGCTTTTCCGCACTGAATTGCAATTCATGATTGCCTCGACTTTCCCGAAGGCCGAGCAGCAGGAAAAGCTTTATCGCTCGGTGCTGGATGCCGCTGGTGAAAAGCCGGTGACATTCCGAACGCTTGATATTGGCGGTGATAAGGTGTTGCCTTATTTCCGCTCGACCGGGCAGGAAGAAAATCCGGCGATGGGCTGGCGGGCCATTCGCCTGACGCTTGATCGACCGGGTCTTTTCCGCACCCAGTTGCGCGCTCTTTTGAAAGCTTCGGGCGGGCGCGAATTGCGCATGATGCTGCCGATGGTGACGGAAGTGGCGGAAGTGAAAGCCGCGCGCGAAATTATCGACCGCGAAGTGCGCCATCTGGCGAAGTTTGATTATCAACTGCCTGCAAAAGTGAAGCTCGGCGCGATGATCGAAGTGCCATCACTCCTTTGGCAAATGGGCGAATTGATGGATGCGGTTGATTTCGTCTCTGTCGGTTCCAATGATTTGTTCCAGTTTTTAATGGCGGTTGATCGTGGTAATTCGCTGATTGCAGACCGCTTTGACCAGTTGTCACCAGCATTTTTGCGGGTGTTGCGCCATATTGTGGAATCGAGCCTGCGCCATAACACCCCGGTGACTTTATGCGGTGAAATGGCCGGACGTCCGTTGATGGCGATGACATTGATCGGGCTAGGTTTCCGCTCGATTTCCATGTCGGCTGCAACCATCGGGCCGGTGAAAGCCATGTTAGGTGCCTTGGATGCAAGCAAGCTCAACAAGCTGTTGCAGGGCGAGTTGGACAAGCATAATGACGCGCATTCTTTACGTGAACTTTTGCTGGATTTTGCGCGCGATAACGATATTCCGTTGTAGCTAGACTTCAGATTATTGACGCGAAGCCTCACGCTTTGCGCTCGTTTTCGTTTATTTTGCCGGAAGGCTAAATGGGTGGTTTTTAAACCGCTAATTTTCAATATCTTTGTATCGGACTTACCTTATGATCGCATTGCCGCAGGACCGTATGGACCAGCTTCTGAAACGCTTTTCGTTGATTGAAAGCCAGATGGCTTCCAATCCGGATTCGGAAACCTATGTGAAGCTGGCATCCGAATATTCGGAACTGGAAGAGGTGGTCGGTAAAATCCGTGAATTGTCATCAGCGCGTGAAGAAGCGCAAGAGCTGAGCCTGATGAAGGATGATGCTGGTACCGACGCAGATATGCGTGCGCTGGCGGCAGAAGAATTGCCGGCTCTTCAGGAGCGCGTCGAGGTTTTGGAGCAGGAAGTGCAGATCCTGCTTTTACCCAAAGATGCAGCCGATGAGAAAAACGCGATTTTGGAAATTCGTGCTGGTACCGGCGGTTTGGAAGCAGCGCTTTTCGCCGGTGATTTGTTTCGTATGTATGAGCGCTATGCTTCGGAAAAAGGCTGGCGTGTGGAGCTGGTTAGTTCCAGCGAAGGCGATGCTGGTGGTTATAAAGAAATTATCGGGACCGTTTCCGGTAAGGGCGTGTTCTCGAAACTGAAGTTTGAATCCGGTGCCCATCGCGTACAGCGCGTGCCGGAAACCGAGGCAGGCGGACGTATTCATACTTCTGCTGCAACAGTTGCTGTGCTGCCGGAAGCTGCCGATATTGATATTGAAATCCGCAATGAAGATATTCGTATTGATACAATGCGCGCCTCTGGCGCGGGGGGACAGCACGTTAACACGACTGATTCGGCTGTTCGTATCACCCATATTCCAACCGGTTTGATGGTGGTGCAGGCGGAAAAATCGCAACACCAAAACCGCGCCCGTGCGATGCAGATTTTGCGCGCCCGCCTTTATGATATGGAACGCCAGAAGGCAGAGAGTGAACGCTCCGAAGCACGACGCAGTCAGGTGGGGTCGGGGGATCGTTCAGAGCGCATCCGTACGTATAATTTCCCGCAGGGACGTGTAACAGATCACCGCATCAATCTTACACTTTATAAGCTTGACCGTGTGATGGAGGGCGAGCTGGACGAATTGGTGGATGCACTGATTTCTGATCATCAGACCGCATTGCTGACCGAGCTTGGTGAATGAGCAAGGCCGACGTGATGCAATTGGGGCAAATGTTTGCGCAGATGCGTGATACCTTTCAAGCGGCAGGGCTTGAAAATCCGGCCTTCGATGCCCGTCTTTTAACGGAATGGGCGACAGTGACCTCACGTATGGATATGATCAGCCGTCCGGAGCAGGTGATTGATGAGGAAAAAATTGCACTTTGGCAGTCTGCTTTGGAGCGACGTTTGAACGGTGAGCCAGTGTATCGTATCATCGGAAGTCGCGCATTTTGGGGGCTTGAGTTTCAGCTTTCCAAAGAAACGTTGGAGCCGCGCCCTGATACCGAAGCTTTGATCGAACTGGTCTTGCCGGTTTTGCAGAAGAAAGCGGACGATAAACAAGTGGTGGATGTGCTGGATATGGGCACCGGAACCGGCATCATCGCTATTACGTTGTTGCATCAATGCGCAAAGGCGCGTTGTGTGGCGGTGGATATTGCGCACGATGCTTTGAGCACGGCGCGTATCAATGCTGAAAATGCCGGTGTTTCTTCACGTTTTGCAGCAATTCATAGTGATTGGTTTGCCAATGTGAGCGGGCGCTATGATATGATTACCTCCAATCCGCCTTATATTCCGCATCATGAAATTGCCGCACTTTCACGCGAAGTTAAAGAATATGATCCGGTAGCGGCGCTGGATGGCGGTGCAGACGGACTTGATTTTTATCGCGCTCTTGCACAACATGGTGCAAATCACTTATATGAAGATGGAGTGATCGCCATTGAAATTGGTGCAGGTCAGCTATCTGACGTGGAATTGATTTTTAATCATTATGATTTTAAGCTTGCGTGCTCAAACAAAGATCTCGGCGGACATGAGAGAGCGCTGCTTTTTGAAAAAGCATAAAAATTGCAAAATAATGCAGATAATCGAGAGGCAATCAATAAAAACGCTTGGAATTTCCGGCAAATCTGTTTAGGTTCCGATCACCGTCCGAAATTTTGGTTTTTGACTGCACCACAAAGTGCAAGGCCGCCTAAGGTCTGAAAAACGGGGTCTAAAAATCAGGCCGGTTAAGTTTTAACGGTAAGTACCACATTCAGAGCATTATACAGATGGGATATTAGGGTGCATTCCCTTCTGTAGCTCAAAATACGAGACCCGTTGATCTTTATGATCGCGCAGGTCTTATGTACCCTTAATCTGAAAAGAGATATGAGTATGAGGCCAGCACAGCAGAACAGGCGCATGCGTGGACGGGGGAATAACAATAACCGCAAGGGTCCCAATCCTCTGACGCGTAACTATGAAAGCAACGGCCCGGATGTGAAAATCCGCGGCAATGCACAGCATATAGCAGAGAAATATGCGACTCTGGCAAGAGATGCACAAGTTTCCGGTGATCGCGTGATGGCTGAAAACTACCTGCAGCATGCGGAACATTATAATCGCATTATTTTGCAAGCGCAGGCACAGAACCCGCAACATTTCCAGCGGGATGAAAGTTTTGATGACGAAGGTGCCGATGATGAAGAGCAGGGCTTTGCCGCTGCATCATCTCATAACGGCCACAACAATGCTCCGTCACAGGATGTAAGCGGCAGCGGTCCTCAGCCTTTCATCGAAGGCACTCCAGCTGAAGTCGTTTATGACGAAGACAATAGTGCCCCTACGCGTTCTCATGAACAACGGGCCCAGAGCCGTGATCAGAACCGCGATAATCAAAATCGTGATCATCAAAATCGTGACAATAATAATGGCAGAGATCGTGAGCAGCGCCGCATTCAGCGTCCGCGCCGTCCGTCTCGTTTTGAACAGCATGGTGCACCTGTTGCCCCTGATGCACCTCAGCCGATCACGCATTTTACTGAAAATTCCGGGCAGCCGGAAGTAAATGAACAGCCGGTTGTGAAGGCCGTCGAGATTGCACAGGAACAGCCGGTTGCTGTGAAAGCAGAACCTGTTGTGGCATCGGTTGCAGCTGTTGTTGAAGCAGAAGAAAAGCCGGTTAAAAAGGCTGCTCCTGCCAAGCCACGTACGCCACGTGCCAAACCTGCTGAAGCTGCCGCCGAGGTTGATGGTGAACAACCGGTTCGTCGTCGTCCCGGTCGCCCGCGCCGTGTCAAAGAAGATGATGCAGAACCGGTAAAAGAAGCTTCAGAAGCTTAAATTTAGCTTTATAATCAATGAAAGGCGCGAGAGTTCAACTTTCGCGTCTTTTTTATTACAGAATATTTGCAGTCTTCTTGCCGAACGCATAAACTCATCCCATATCATAACCAGATGGAGTCCGCCTCATCTGGGGACTCGTCACCAAAGACCGCTCGGCGCTGTTACAGGCCGGGATGGATGAAGGAGACAATTATGAATATAGAAAAATACACTGAACGCGTTCGCGGTTTTATTCAGTCTGCACAAACCTATGCTTTAAACGCCAATAATCAGCAATTTATGCCCGAGCATATGCTGAAGGTTCTGGTGGATGATAATGAAGGCTTGGCAGCATCACTGATTGAACGTGCAGGTGGTAATCTTGCGCAATTGCGTATCGGTCTGGATGCAGCATTGAATGCTGTTCCCAAAGTAACCGGCGGCAATGATCAGCTATATCTGTCACAGCCACTCGCAAAGGTTTTCTCAACAGCTGAAGAACTGGCCACTAAAGCCGGTGATAGTTTCGTGACTGTTGAGCGTCTTCTGACGGCACTTGCGATTGAAAAATCTGCCAAAAGTTCTGAAATTTTAAGCAAAGCCGGTGTGACGGCCAATGCACTGAATAAGGTGATCAACGATATGCGTAAAGGTCGTACGGCTGATTCTGCTTCTGCCGAAGGCAATTATGATGCTTTGAAAAAATATGCGCGTGATTTGACGGAAGACGCACGTGACGGCAAGCTTGATCCGGTTATCGGTCGTGATGAAGAAATCCGCCGTGCCATTCAGGTTTTGTCACGCCGTACCAAAAACAATCCGGTACTGATTGGTGAGCCGGGCGTGGGTAAAACCGCGATTGCTGAGGGTTTGGCTCTGCGTATCGTCGATGGTGATGTGCCGGAATCCCTTAAAGACAAGCAATTGATGGCGCTGGATATGGGCGCATTGATTGCGGGTGCTAAATATCGCGGTGAATTTGAAGAACGCCTCAAAGCGGTTCTGTCGGAAGTGCAGAGCGCGGACGGTCAGATCATCTTGTTCATCGATGAAATGCACACACTTGTGGGTGCCGGTAAAAGCGATGGTGCGATGGATGCATCGAACTTGCTCAAACCCGCACTTGCGCGTGGTGAATTGCGCTGCGTTGGTGCAACAACTTTGGATGAATATCGCAAATATGTGGAAAAGGATGCAGCCCTTGCCCGTCGTTTCCAACCGGTATTCATCAATGAACCAACGGTTGAAGATACGATTTCAATTCTGCGCGGTTTGAAGGAAAAATATGAGCAGCATCATAAAGTGCGGGTCTCTGACTCGGCTCTTGTTGCCGCTGCCACATTGTCGAACCGTTACATCACCGACCGCTTCCTGCCGGATAAGGCAATTGACCTTGTGGATGAAGCTGCATCACGCCTGAGAATGCAGGTGGATTCGAAACCGGAAGAGCTCGACGAGATTGACCGCCGCGCCATGCAGCTGAAAATTGAACGCGAAGCTTTGAAGAAGGAAACCGACGCAGCTTCAAAAGACCGTCTCGTACGTCTTGAAAAAGAACTGAGCGATCTGGAAGAGGAATCTGCTGAACTGACGGCCAAATGGCAGGCGGAAAAGCAGAAGCTTGGCCATGCGGCAGACCTGAAAAAGAAACTGGAAGATGCGCGTAACGCTTTGGCAATCGCCCAGCGTAACGGTGAATTCCAGAAAGCCGGTGAATTGGCTTATGGCAAAATTCCGCAGCTTGAAAAAGAACTGGTGGATGCTGAAAGTCAGGAAAATCGCGGTTCCCTGGTAGAAGAAACCGTAACGCCTGATCATGTGGCACAGATTATTTCCCGCTGGACGGGTATACCTGTCGACCGTATGCTGGAGGGCGAGCGCGAAAAACTTCTGCGTATGGAAGACGAAATCGGCAAACGGGTTGTTGGTCAGGCTGAAGCCGTGCAAGCTGTTTCCAAGGCGGTGCGCCGTGCGCGTGCCGGATTGCAGGATCCTAACCGTCCGATTGGTTCGTTCATTTTCCTAGGCCCGACCGGTGTTGGTAAAACCGAGCTGACAAAGGCATTGGCTTCGTTCCTCTTTGCCGATGACAGTGCGATGGTGCGTATCGATATGTCGGAATTCATGGAGAAACATTCCGTTGCCCGTCTGATTGGTGCCCCTCCGGGCTATGTAGGCTATGAGGAAGGTGGCGTATTGACCGAAACAGTCCGTCGTCGCCCTTATCAGGTCATTTTGTTTGACGAGATTGAAAAGGCGCATCCGGATGTTTTCAACGTGCTGTTGCAGGTGCTTGATGACGGCCGCCTGACCGATGGTCAGGGACGCACTGTTGATTTCAGTAATACGCTGATCATCATGACGTCCAATCTTGGTGCGGAATATCTGGTGAACTTAGGCGAAGATGATTCTGTCGACAGCGCCCGTGAGGATGTCATGGCGGTGGTACGTGCTTCGTTCCGTCCGGAGTTCCTCAACCGTGTGGACGAGATCATTCTGTTCCATCGTCTGCGCCGTTCCGATATGGGGGCGATTGTCGATATTCAGTTTGAACGTCTGCAAAAATTGCTGGCTGACCGTAAAGTTCATTTGGAACTGGACGATGATGCCCGCGATTGGTTGTCCAACAAGGGCTATGATCCGGCTTATGGTGCACGTCCGTTGAAACGTGTGATCCAGAAAGAAGTGCAGGATCCGCTGGCAGAGAAAATCCTGCTCGGTGATGTTCTTGACGGTTCGATTGTGGAAATTTCTGCCGGTTCCGACAGGCTGAATTTCAAATCGAAAGCCGGAATGATCACTGAAGAAAGCTGATTTTCTTTGGTCTGCCTTCAAAGGTAAAATGAAACAATTGAAGCCGGTCAAAAGTTTTGGCCGGCTTTATTTATTCTATCCCTCTTCAATTTGGCCACTTTGGCGTCACCTTCCTTTTGTAAGAACTCCAAAAGTTAGATGTTTGTTAACTATAAATGCGGCATCTGGGGTGAAGACATTTTCTCTGCAGGGTTTTTCCATGGCATATTACCGGTCATTGTCTCGTTTGGCATTGTTGGCAACACTCACATCACCGGTGTGGTGGAGTGCACCTGCTTCGGCACAGCTTTATGATCCGGGTGAGCAGGTTTTCAGTGATGGCCAGATCAGAGTTTATATCGACCCGAAGGGGCAACGTGTCACCATGGATCGGCGTGGACGCATCATTTCGGTTGAGCCGGCTTATGAACAGGAACAAACAAGAGGGCGCCGCGGTTATCGCGGTGGTGGAAACTGGACATTGAATGGTCCGGTGGATGGCGGTGCGCCTTATGATGGTTTCGGCAATGTGCCGGAAGATCCCAATTATTATCCGGCTGCACCTTCCGCACCCGATTATGATTATAATCGTGACGGACAGATCGAACGCAATGAATTGCCGCCGATTGGCAGTGATGAATATGATCAGGCCAGTATTCCTGATTACGAACAGGAAAACCGTCAGAGAGAACTGGGACAATCACGTAATTATCCTGACATCAATGATATGACGCCTGCGGTTGAAATGCCGAAAGGGCAGGGCGCGAAAGCAAAAATTGCTGCTTATCAGGTCTTGCTTGATCGTGCGGGTGCATCACCGGGAGTGATTGATGGCCGCGCCGGCAGCAATGTCGATAAGGCTGCTGCGGCTTATAGTGAATTGACGGGTCGTTTTATCAATCCGCAGGATGAAGCGGCAATTAATGCCGAATTGGAAGCAACGGGCGGCGCTGCATTCAAAGAATATATGATTACCGATCAGGATGCCGCACAAAATCTGGTTGCATCGATTCCATCCGATTATGCGGAAAAAGCCAAACTTTCGAGCATGGCCTATACGTCGCATGCTGAAATGTTGGGTGAACGTTTCCATATTGATGAGGCTTATTTGAAAGAGCTCAATCCGGGCGCGAATTTTGGCCAACCGGGAACAATCATCAAAGTACCGAATATCAAGCGGGTAAAAAAACCGAAAGTGGCGCGCATCATTGCCGATAAAGCGCGCAAACAAGTGCGCGGTTATGATGAAAACGGCAAGCTGATTGTGGCTTATCCTTCAACAATCGGCTCATCGGATAATCCGTCACCTTCAGGTATCGTGCAGGTTGAGCGTATCGCTATTAATCCCAACTATACCTACAATCCGAAAGTCAATTTCAAACAGGGCAACAATGATAGAGTACTGACAATTCCGCCTGGGCCGAACGGGCCGGTTGGAACTGTCTGGATTGCATTGTCAAAACCGACCTATGGTATTCATGGCACGCCCGAACCGTCGAAAATCGGCAAGACATCCAGTCATGGCTGTGTGCGTTTGACCAATTGGGATGCGCAAGAGCTGGCCAAACTGGTCGGGCCGGGTGTGACGGTCGAATTTACCGAGTAAAACAACAAAACCGCAGAAAGTGATTTCAGCGGTTTTATGGTTTATTGCTCCGTAAGAGAACATAAAAGCTTAGCCATTGGTTGAGCTGTTCGCGGCAAGCTTGGTGCCGTCTCCCTGATCATTGAGCAATTTATCAATGCGGTCACGCTCACGTGTAAAGGCTTCCAATTCTTTGCCGCTCAAAGCTTTATTGTCGGGCAGGCGGATACGCAGTGGATCAACCTTTGTGCCGTTGACGATCAGCTCATAGTGCAGATGTGGGCCGGTCGAAAGACCGGTGGAGCCGACATAGCCGATTACTTGTCCCTGACGCACTTTTGCACCCGGCGTTACCCCATTGGCAATTGCATTTTGGTGCGAATAACTACTGACATAGCCGTTGGCATGACGGATAAGCGTCTGGTTCCCATAGCCGTTGGACCAACCGGCTTTTTCGACAACACCATTACCGGAGGCAATGATCGGTGTTCCGCGTGGCGCTGCCCAGTCAACACCTGTATGCATACGGCTATAGCCGAGGATCGGATGGCGGCGCATGCCGAATGGCGAGCGGAAGACACCATTCGGCACCGGATTACGCAGTAAAAATTGTTTTGCGCTTTTGCCGTTTTCGTTAAAGTAATCGACCGCGCCGTTGGGAGCCTGATAGCGATAAAATTTGCGTATTGTACCACCAAAATTGGCTGACACATAAAGAAGCTGCGAATCGTCATCGGCACTGTCGGAATCATCCGGCAGCGAGAAAAATGCTTCCAACTGATCCGACGGATTGAGTTTTCCCTGCAAGTCGACATCGGATGCCAGCATTTTAATTAGTTGTGTCCGCATCGTATCGGTCATGCCATAGGCGAGAGCGGCACGGCTGATGCCGTCATAAACACTTGGCAAATCACCACGCAAACGTGGCGCCATCACTTCACCATCAAAAGCGGATGCCAATAATGGTGTAGATTCGGGTTCATCGGACGGCACATATTGTGCTTTGTCATTGAGCGTTACGGTCACCAGATGTGTGGTGTTGCTATAGATACTGGCGCGGACGATCCGGTCCTCACCATTACGGCTTTCAACCCCGACACGCAAAACGCTGCCTTCTTTCAGGCGCGGCGAATTCATCAATTTAGCCAATGCTTCCGCCATTTGCAGCGCACTGTCATCGCTGTAACCTGCACTTGATAATGCATCGCTGATATTGGCAGCATTTCTGAACGGAATGAGCTCTTCCGAAAAACCGTCACCGGCAAATTCCGAACCTTCATTGCGTGCGGCAACGCTTACATTTTCCTGCGTAATGCGTACGCCGATAGAAGGTGCTAAGGAAAACAGCGATTCACTGGCACCAAAACGCAATGGGTCGACGTAATGGAGTGAAGCAACCTGAACATCGCCGTCAGTCAGCAAAATGCCGGTATCACGGACAATATTCTCAACGTCTTCCACACTCAAATCAGCGCTTGTATCAAAGCTAGTGGCCGACATTGGAAAATCAACAACGCGAAGACTGATTTCGCTTTCTACTTTAGCGCCATAAATCTGCCCGGTATTGGCAGGTTGTGGCGCCGAAGGACCTTCCGAGAAAACCTCCAATGCGTTGAAAGCCGGATATTTACGATTTGTCGGGTGATCAACCGCTAAAGCCATTTTGACATATTCAAACGGGCGGGTTCGTATCACTTCACGCTCGCCGACCTTCAGCATGGTGGAAATTTCCATCCGGCGGCGGTCTTGCGGTTTTTGTTTGGCAATAGCACTGACGATGCGGCTGCCTTTACTGACATCTTGTTGAACGATTGGCTGGATGTCTTCACGCGCCAATAATTCAGCAGGCGTTGCCAATTGCTCGCGACCATCAAGCGCTGCAAATAATGCAACGCCAATGAGAGTACAAGAAGTGACACCGGTTAAGAATGTTCCGACAAGCCAACGCGCAGAGACATCGCGACGATCAGGCGGACGCCGTTTTCCACCCACTGTAAGCGGGGGCTCGTCGCCGGTGTAGTGTTGATCGCGTTGAGACAGCGTCATATTAATACAGGGTATCCCATAGTTGGCTATATGATACACGTGTTCACAGTATCAAAACCGCTTCACGATAGAATCGAAATGCGGTGCGAGTTCCACAACAGTTTTCAGGTAGCGCTGAAGAAAGTAAGCAAAGCCTACCATTGTCGTCATTCAAGTTTTGCCAATCCCTGTGTGTGAAGTCAATAATAAGAGCTTGTGAACAATCATATAAATGATGGCTTGCTGTCTAATAATTTAATGAGGCTGCTTTATGACCTCATATATAAGGAAGTCCCTACCTTTTATGGGAAGGCCAATTGAGCGTTTCGTCAGCCATTGGGTGTTTATACACAGGGCGAAATAAGAAAATTCAATAAAAGTCATAAAACATTCAAAATAACTTAAAAACAACGTTGACAGTTTTAGATTGGTTGCCCTATAAGGCGAACAACGAGGGCGGCGGCGCTGCTAGCGGCAGACAGCTTCGT
>NZ_JBHEEH010000017.1:0-52863 GCF_041929845.1 Paenochrobactrum pullorum | reverse complement strand
TATCGCACAAAAGCGGATCAGGAGGCCGTCCACCACATCAAGTCCATTACATCCATCATTAATAATGCTGGAGAGCATTCAAAGTCTCTGATCAACAAGTTGAAGCTTTAGATCCATTGCCTATTCTGCACGCCACAGTATTATCTTCGTTCGTTTATCCAATCAACTCAATGCTTGCTCAACTGCCGCCTGTGCATGGATCGTAGTCGTATCGTAAACAGGTACAGGACTGTCGCTTTGCTTGATAAGCAACATAATTTCTGTACAGCCTAAAATAATCGCTTGCGCTCCACGCGCCACCAAACGACCAATAATCTCTCGATAAGCCTGACGGGAGCTTTCCTTCACAATCCCCTGCACCAGCTCATCATAAATAATCTGATGCACGGATTTGCGATCTTCATCATCAGGCACCAAGACATCAAAGCCATGTTTATTGATAAGGCGTCCTTTGTAAAAATCCTGCTCCATAGTGAAAGCGGTTCCGAGCAACCCCACTTTACTTAGACCTGCAGCCTTCATGCGCTCTGCAGTTGGGTCAGCAATATGCAAAAGAGGAATATTAATGGATGCCTGAACATCGTCCGCCATCCGGTGCATTGTATTGGTACAAATGAGAATGAAATCAGCCCCACCACGCTCCAAACGCTGCGCAGCCTGGATCATTTCTTGGGTGGCGTCATCCCAGCGCCCTGCACTTTGCAAAGCTTCAATTTCTGCAAAATCAAACGACCACATCAAGCACTGAGCGGACCGCAAACCACCAAACCGCTTTCTGACCAGTTCATTGATAATACGATAATATTCAGCTGAACTTTCCCAACTCATACCGCCAATCAGACCGATAATTTTTTGCAATGTGCCAATTCCCATTTTAATGATTTTTAACAATTATTACTTGGAAAGTTTGGCATTACTAGATAGGTTGTTTTTCTTTAAAAAAAGAGCCGGAAGGAATTATTTTTATATAATAGTGAATGCATTGGCGCATTTCACGCCATTGCATCAAGTTAAATGCGTAGTAAATTCAATTTCAAAAACATTAATTACCAGTCTAAAAAGCAAAAAAGGAGTTGCCCGAGCGCATTCCCCAATGTTGCTCCTCATTGCCATTTTGAAATGGATTACCTGCACCCGGATTTGCGGATGGTGGCTTGGCCGCCTCTTCAATCGCAGCATCGCACCAGTTACCTGCGTTGGCCACGCCCATTCCAAATCCAGTAACAATTGTGATCGACAGCAATATAGAAGATAATGTATTACGCATAAAAATCCCTTTTTTTAAAACAGAGACAGAATACCTTTTTCAACCAAGAATAATATTCCAGTTATGAGTTAGCTATTTAATTAAAAAATAGCCCGCTTTAAGCGGGCTATTTCAGGTTAACCCAGCTTATTGCACCGGCTTGATATTCATCGCCAGCGTGTCTTCATCCGCACGCGGTGTCAAAGTAACCTTGCCTTTTTTCATAGCCCATGCATTGAGCAGAATTGCCAGCGGCAGATCAGGACGGTCGGTCGCCACCAGATTGTTAGCCTTTTCAAGCAATGTACGACGCTCATCCGCATCCATTGCAGCAGCCGCATCTTCAATCAGCTTGTCCATTTCCGGATTGGCATAGCCGCGAACGTTGAAAGCACCCAGTGATTTTTCGGGCTCATTAGAATGCATCAATGAGGAAAGCATGTAGTTTGCCTCCCCAGTCAATGTACCCCAGCTGGCCATATAGAGTGAATATTCACCACGGGTTTTGGCAGGGTTGAACACAGCGGCAGGAACACCGTTCACCTCGGCAGTGATACCAATTGCAGCCAACATCTGAGCAATGGTCGGCCCCAATTCATTCGGCATACGGTCATTGGCATAGCTTAAAGTGATCTTGAAACCATCCGGATAGCCAGCTTCAGCCAACAACTCTTTTGCCCGCTTAACATTATATTCCGGTGCTTGGATCGACTTATCATAGCCAAAGATATTTGATGTCACCAGCTGTGTTGGCACAGCAGCCATGCCTTCAAGCGCGAACTCTACAATGGTTTCACGATCAACGGCCAGATCAAAGGCCTCACGTACACGTGGGTCAAGCAATGGATTCTTATCCAGTTTCTTGCCGCTCTTATCCCAGACCATCGGACTGTTTTCACGGAAATCGAATTCCAGATAGCTGATATAAATACTTTCATGTTTGGTGACAGTAAGCGATGAATCCTGTTCTAATACCGGCACGTCAGAAGCCGGAACCTTGGAAATCAAATCTACCTGTCCTGCTTTTAACTGCGCAACACGGGCGGCATCATTAGGAATTTCCTTGCGGATGACACGATCCCAAGGTTGTTTTTCGCCCCAATAGCCATCAAAGCGTTCAACCACCAGATCCTGTGTTGGTGCCCATGAAACAAACTTATATGGGCCGGTACCAATTGTTGCTTTACCGCTATTGAAACCTTCCGCCGCTGTTTCTTGCGTTGAATAATCAGCTGCTGCTTTATGTGACGTAATAAACAAACGAATGAAATCATTTGGCAGGGTCGGCGCGGCAGAATTTGTGGTCACACGCACGGTCAGCGGATCAACAACTTCAACCTCCTTCACACGACGCACAAAAATAGTTGCCGGATTAGGACCAGTGACATGCGGAATACGCTCAATGGAGAACTTCACGTCATCTGCGGTGAAATCAGAACCATCATGGAATTTAACACCATCACGCAGCTTAAATTCCCAAGTGGTATCGTCAAGCGGCTCCCAGCTCAGCGCCAATGAAGGTTCCAGCTCCAGATTGTCACCTGAACGGATCAGCGTATCAAAGATATGTTTGGTTGCTTCAGCATTCGCAGCCGTGGCCGTGAAATGCGGATCCATTGAAGCCGGCCCCGACTTGATCGCCATAACGAGGTCGGCTGCGAAAAGCTGGCCAGCGCTAAACAGCAATGTGGAGCCAAGCATAAATGCGCGCAATGTGTGTTTCATTTTAGGTTCCCAATTTGATATTTATTCGAGATAGTCATCACATTCAGTGGCATCTGACGTGATTGTTTCCGGCCATTCGCGTGAGGCGATGACAAGTTTGGCAAGTAAATCCGAGAGCATCATGCGCTCGGCAGGACTTAATTTTTCAAGCATCAGGCGTTCGCGTTCCAGCATGGGCGCCATCTTGGCTTCCACAATGTTTCGCCCTGCATCTGTCAGACACAAGACGACGCGACGTAAATCGCTCGCATCTTCTTCACGACTCACCAGCTTCAACTTGGTTAGTTTCTTAGTTGCACGACTAAGGGTGTTTTTTGGAAAGCCGGAGCCTGCAACAACCTCTGAAAGGGTCGTTTTATCGCGTAAAAAAAGCGAATAAAGCACCACAAATTCCGGCCGCAACAGATCGTGGTCAGTTCCGATCATCCCATAAACAGGGTTGTTGTAATGCAGTGCTAAATAATTGATCCGAAACGAAAGCCAGCACGGATTTTTCCACAATTTTGTATGCAGAATATCGCTCTCGCTAAGCCTGTCGTCACGCGCCTCGCTGCGCCCTGCCCGCCCCTCTAAAAGAGCGATCTCCACCCGCTTTTCCATCGCCCCTCCCAATATGACTTTTAGTCATTAAGTTCCATATAGAACAAGATAACGCTAGTTTATGGAATGTCAAACGTAATTTTTGTTCCAATTGGAACTTGTTTGTGTAATAAATTACGAATATGAGGTTTTAGGGAACCCGCTACAAAGACTCGGTAACCTATGGGAAGAGAGGATTTTTATATGCATATCAACGCCATGAACTGGGCTCAGGTTGAAGAGCGTGTCAAGCTTGACGACCGCTGTATTTTGCCAATCGGTAGTGTCGAGCAACATGCCCGTTTGAGCCTCGGAACAGATATGATTCTGGCTGAAAAAGTGTCCCTTGATGCAGCAGAGCCACTCGGCGTTCCGGTCTTTCCAGTTGTACCTTACGGCCTTGCTTCAAGCTTTGAAGATTTTCCGGGCACAGTGTCATTCAGCTTGCGCACTTACATCGGCGTTATAGAAGATATTCTCGATAGCATTTATCGCTCCGGCTTCCGTCGCATTCTGATCGTCAACGGTCACGGCGGCAACACACCAGCTGGTACCGTTGTGTCAGAATGGCTAAACCGCAACCGTGATGCCAGCGTGAAAATGCATGATTGGTGGCGGGCACCAAAGACCATGGGAAAAGTACTCGAAATCGATAATCGTGCTTCACACGCTTCATGGATGGAAAACTTCCCTTGGACGCGCCTTGAGGGCGTCGAGCAGCCGGGCCATGCAGTAGAACGCGCCGACTATGCAGGCATGGCACGTGTCGATGCCGGGCGCAAACGCGCCATGCTGGAAGCAACAGAAGGCAATTATCAGGGGCTGTTTGTTCGTCCTGATGAAGACATGCTGGCTATTTGGGATGTGGCCGTACGCGAAACCCGTTTTGAGCTGGAAAACGGCTGGCACTAATAAATTTTATCATAGTTTTCAGGCGGGTACACTTCGCCTGAAAATTAAAAGAAACAAAGCGGAAAAAATAGCAAAGCTATAGATTATCCGCTTGGGGAGCATTGCTGATGATTGCATTTATTGTCAGACGTTTGTGGCAAGCTGTCCTGATTATGCTTGTCATGTCATTATTGGTTTTTATGGGCGTTTTCGTCATCGGCAATCCGGTTGATGTGCTGATTTCGCCGGATGCAACACAGGAAATTCGTGATCGCGTTATCGCGCAATACGGCCTAGATCTACCGGTTTGGCAACAATATTTGCAATTCATGAACAATCTGTTGCATGGCGATTTAGGCCGTTCTTTTGTCTATAATATGCCGGTTGCAGAACTGATTGCATCGCGCCTGCCGGCAACTGCCGAACTGGCTCTCACCGCCGTTTTCATGGCAAGCCTGATCGGTATTCCGCTTGGTATCTACGCCGGATATAAACCAGACAGCTGGGGTTCAAAAACCATTATGGCTTTGTCCATTTTGGGCTTTTCGGTACCGACATTCTGGATCGGCCTTATGCTTATTATGGTTTTTGCAGTGCAGCTTGGTATTATGCCGGCTGGTGGTCGCGGAGAAACCGTATCAGTTTTCGGTGTACCACTAAGCTTTTTAACCTTGAATGGTCTTCATCATCTGGCACTCCCAGCTATAAATTTGTCAATGTTCAAGTTGGCATTGATGATCCGTTTGGCCGCCTCCGGCACACGTGAAATCATGCTGACAGATACAATCAAATTTGCCCGTGCTGCCGGTATTACCGAGCGAACCATTTTGCGTCGTCACGTTCTACGTTTGATTTCTATTCCCCTTGTTACCGTGTTCGGTTTGGAGCTTGGCTCGACTGTCGCCTTTGCTGTGGTGACTGAAACCATTTACTCTTGGCCGGGTTTAGGCAAACTCATCATCGACAGCATCACCTCGCTCGATCGTCCCGTTATGGTGGCTTATCTCATGCTTGTGTCACTGTTGTTTATCACGATTAATCTGATTGTGGATCTCTCTTATGCCCTGCTTGATCCGCGTATGCGTCAGGGAGGCGGTAAATAATGGCTTTGCTCAATAGCAGATTATTGCAATTCTGGTCAGAATTCAAACGCCATCCAGTGCCGCTTGTTGCTGCATTCGTAGTGGTTGTGATCATCTTACTGGCTGTTTTTGCGCCTCTTATCGCACCCCAAGATCCTTACGATCTTTCAAGCCTCGTATTGCGGGATGGCAGACGCGCACCGGGCTATGTCGGCCAAGGTGGCTATGTCCATCTTTTGGGCACCGACGGTCAAGGACGTGATCTTTTCTCGGCTATTCTTTATGGATTGCGCATTTCTTTGCAAATGGGACTTTTAGCAGGTGCCATCGCTTTTACCATTGGTGCATTGGTTGGTTCCAGTGCTGCTTATATCGGCGGGCGATTTGAGAGCTTCATCATGCGCGTCATCGACTTGCAACTTTCCTTCCCAGCAATTTTGCTGGCCTTCGTGGTTGCGGCACTGCTCGGACAAGGCAAAAGCCAGTTGATTATCGCACTTGTCTTTTCGCAATATGCCTATTTTGTCCGCACCGCTCATGGCGCGGCGGCAGCAGAGCGCAACAAAGACTATGTAGAAGCTGCCCTTTCTGTGCCGATGAGCGGTTGGTTTATCGTCACCCGTCACATCTTGCCCAACGCCTTGCCGCCCTTGATTGTGGTGGCAACGGTTCAAGTCGCATCAGCCATTTCATTGGAAGCAACCCTTTCATTCTTAGGCGTTGGCTTGCCACCGACAGAACCATCACTCGGTATGTTGATTGCCAATGGCTTCCAATATTTATTGTCCGGTCGCTACTGGATTTCGATCTATCCGGGTCTTGCACTGATTGTCCTGATCATGGCCATCAATCTTGTTGGTGATCAAATTCGTGACCAGCTGAATCCGAGGTTGAACAAATGACGACACATCTTCTTGAAGTCACCGACCTTCACACATATTTTGAAACCCGCAACGGTACAATTAAATCTGTCGATGGTGTTTCTTTCTACCTCGACCGCGGTGAAATTTTAGGTCTTGTTGGTGAATCCGGCTCCGGAAAATCCATCACCGGCTTCTCACTGATCGGCCTGATTGATAAGCCAGGTCATATTAAACAAGGCTCCATCAAGCTGGAAGGCCGCGAGCTTGTCGGTTTAAGCGAGAATGATTTGCGTAAATTGCGCGGTCGTGAAATCTCGATGGTTTTCCAAGACCCGATGATGACGCTGAACCCTGTCCTGACAGTGCTTGATCAAATGACACTGGCATTGCGGGCGCATGAAACGATCTCCGATAGTCAAGCTCGCATCCGATGTGTAGAAGCGTTGCGCCGCGTGCGCATCGTTGATCCCGAACACAAGGTGGATTTTTATCCGCATCAATTTTCCGGCGGGATGCGTCAGCGCGTGGCCATTGCGATTGCGCTACTGCACAATCCCAAAGTCGTGATCGCGGATGAACCCACCACAGCACTGGATGTTTCGGTACAGGCTGAAATTCTTACCGAAGTGAAAGCGCTCGTCAAAGAGCTTGGCATTTCGATGATCTGGATCAGCCATGATCTGGCAACAGTTGCCTCTATTTCGCAGCGCATTGCGGTGATGAAATCGGGTAAAATTATCGAAACTGGTCCCGCAACAGAAGTTTTGAAAGCGCCAAGCCATCCCTATACACAAGGTTTGCTGGATGCCTTGCCATCGCGTTCCAAGCCGGGGCAGATGCTTGGCAAAGCTACAGATGAAGAAATTGCTGCACTTTCGGATACAACACGTGTAACCGTGGATGATCCAAATTATGTAACCGTCAAAAATGCCGTTAAACGTTTCGAGCGTAAGACAGATATTTGGGGAAAATTAGGGCAAAAAATCGGTCTCATAAAACCTAAAAAGCCCGTTTTGGCTGTCAACAATGTCAACTTTTCCATCGCACGCGGTGAAGCTTTAGGCTTGGTTGGAGAATCCGGCTCCGGAAAATCCACTCTTGGCCGGATGGTTTGCGGCATTTATGAGCCGACAGCTGGCGAAATCCGGCTTGCCGGTCAGCCGGTTATGTCGGATAGCGGTAACAAGCTCACCACCAAAGTGCAGATGATCTTCCAGGATCCGTTTGCGTCCCTTGATCCGCGTCGCACTGTCGGGCAATCAATCGCTGAAGGGCCGATTGCGCATGGTTTGACAACCTCTGCCAATGCTCGTGATTATGTTGCGCATTGGCTAAAGGCGGTCAGCCTCAATCCAGCTTTTGCCGATCGTTTTCCGCATCAGTTTTCCGGCGGTCAGCGTCAGCGTATCGCTATTGCACGTGCATTAGCGATGAAACCGGAAGTAATCGTTTGTGACGAACCGGTGGCCTCGCTTGATGTTTCCATTCAGGCACAAATTCTCAATTTATTATTGCGATTGCGTAAAGAGCTCAATCTGACACTACTTTTCATCAGTCATGATCTCTCGGTTGTCCGCCACTTGTGTGACCGCATCATCGTTATGCATCACGGCAAGATTGTTGAAGAAGGGATGGCGGAAGAGCTTTTTGAGGCACCAAAGGAACCTTATACAAAAATGCTTCTCAACGCGATACCGAAGCTGGCTTAAACCAATTCTTTCGAAAGTTAAAATGTGGCTGACATCATCAGCCACATTTTTAATGATCTCCATCACGCACAAAAATTTTAGAGATTAATTGCGCCGTATTGCTGGCATTCAATTTACGCATCACCGCTGCACGATGCACTTCTACAGTGCGATGTGAAATACCAAGCATCACGCCAATATCTTTAGACGAAGCCCCATTCACGATATGCTGCGCCACTTCGCGTTCACGCGGGGTTAAATCCGATGCCGGACTTACCTCTGCGGTCAGTCGTTCAAATGTCCAAACCATCAATTCAAACGGCTTTTCCGGTGTTAATGTGCGCCCGCGTGCGCGTGCCCAAAACACCTCGCCGCCACGATATTGCATGAAACGCTCATCGGCGTAACGAGGACGACTTTTTAGCCAGCGAAGCCAACGTTCCCCCGTTGCCTCATAGTCAAATTTTGACGGATAAAGCACACGGATTGACTGCCCGATAAGCTCTCTTTCTTGCCAGCCAAACAGTTCGGAAACTTCTTTGTTACAGGCTTTGATTTGCCGGTTACTTAAAACCAAAATCGCAATCGGTGCATCCTGAAAAGCAATTTCAGTAAGCTGTTCCGATGTTAAGTCATTGTAATTCATAATTTTCTCCCCACAAATGAAATACGTATAGTTCTACGTAGTACTACGAATAGACGAAGCCTGTCTATTTCGCTTTTCTTTAAAAGGGATGAGGAGAAGCAGTTATGGATAAGACTATTTATATCACCGGTTCTGGTCACACCAAATTTGGTAAACTGACAGAAAATCTGGAACAACTGATCGTGCAGGCCACGCGTGAGGCGCTTCATGAAGCAGCCCTTCCGGCCAGTGAAATTGATGCCGTTTATTTAGGCCATTTCAATTCCGGCCTCGTCAGCGACGGCTTTGCATCCTCTCTCATTCATCAAGCAGATCCGGCATTACGTTTTACACCGGCAGCACGTTGTGAAAATGCCTGCGCTTCCGGTGCGGCGGCCATTCATGCTGGTATTAATGCCATTTTAAGCGGCAAAGCGCGTCATGTTCTGGTGGTGGGTGCCGAGAAAATGACCCATCGCACCACCGCTGACGTCACAACCGCACTGGCTGGTGCCGGTTATCAAAATGATGCAGCAGAAGCTGCCCTCAGCTTCCCGCAGGTTTTTGGTGTTGCCGCGCGCGCTTATACCGAACGCTATGGTGATCCGCTCACTGCAATGGCACATATTGCCGCCAAAAATCATCATAATGCGATGAAAAATCCGCTGGCACAAATGCAACGCGATTTGGGCTTTGAAGCCTGCAACACTGTCAGCGATAAAAACCCGTTGATTGCCCCTCCCTTGAGGCTCACTGACTGTTCGCTTGTCACCGATGGTGCGGCGGCCATTATCTTGTCTGTTGCCGATGCGGCAGCTGATATGAAGCGCCGTGTCCGCATTGCCGCTGCCGAGCATGTCAGTGATTTTCTGCCGATGTCGAGCCGTGATTTCCTCAAATTCGAAGGCCCGCAGCTTGCAATGATGCAGGCTTATAGACAGGCAGGCGTCAGCGTATCAGACATCAATTTTGCCGAAGTACATGACTGTTTCACTATCGCCGAATTACTGACCTATGAAGCCATGGGGCTGGCAGAAGCCGGTCGCGGTGGAGACGCCATCAAAAACGGCACTGTTTTTGCAGATGGTGCACTACCGGTTAATCTTTCCGGTGGCTTGAAAGCAAAAGGCCATCCGGTCGGCGCGACCGGCGTTTCCATGCACGCGCTCGGCTTCCGCCAGTTAACACAGCAAGCTGGCGACATTCAGCGCAAGGGTGCTGAGTGGGGACTATTGTTCAATATGGGGGGGGCAGCCGTTGCCAATTACGCCACCATTCTTCATGCAGACCGCGCCTGAGTATTATTGAAATGAACATTGCATATTGGCTTTATCAAACTGCCCGTTCATGGCCAAACCGTGAAGCAATTCTCTCAGGTGATGAGTGCTTTGCAACTTATGACGCGCTCTTAACGCGCACGGCTTCATTGGCGCATTGGCTGTATCATCATCACGGAGTGTTCCGTGGCGACAGAGTGGCGCTTTTTGCGCAAAACTGTCCGGAATATCTGGAAATCATGCATGCAATCTGGTGGTTGGGGGCGGTTATTGTACCCATCAACCATAAGCTTCATGCCAAAGAAGCAGCATGGATCATTGCAGATTCTGGTGCAAAAACTATCTTCACTGATACAGATTGCAGTTTTGAAGATGCGCCTTGCCTGCAAACAATCATCAAAATTGCCGGTGCTGAATATAATCAGGCTGTTTCAGCTTCACACAAAGATAAACCGGCTGATTGCGACAGCAATGAAATTGCTTGGCTGTTTTACACTTCCGGCACTACGGGACGCCCTAAAGGCGTGATGCTCAGCCATAACAATCTGATCCATATGAGCCTGTGTTACAGCCTTGATGTCGATCAGGTTTTTGGTAGTGACACGGCTTTATATGCAGCGCCCATGTCTCATGGTGCCGGCCTATATAACATGATTTTCATGCGTGCAGGCGCCCGCCACTTGATACCGGTATCCAAGGGATTTGATTCAGCTGAAATCATTAATCTGGCAAAAACCCAGAAAAATTTGGTGTTTTTTGCTGCCCCCACGATGGTGAAACGGCTGATCGCACATTCAAAGACGGTTGATTATCGAGGCGAAGGTATCCGCACCATTATTTATGGCGGCGGCCCGATGTATGCTGCCGATATTGACGAAGCACTCGATTATTTCGGTGATCGGTTTGTGCAGATTTATGGTCAGGGTGAAAGCCCGATGACCATTACCGCTTTGTCACGCGATCTGGTTAAAGATCAAAGTCATGCCAATTGGCGCTCACGACGCGCATCCGTTGGCACCGCGCAGGCATGCGTCAAAGTCGAAATTCGTGATGATAATGGCAAGTCATTACCGCATGGCTCCACCGGTGAAATTGCGGTTTTTGGTCAAACCGTCATGCAAGGCTATTGGAATAATCCTGATGCAACAGCCAGTACATTAAACAATGGCTGGCTCATGACAGGCGACCTCGGCCATCTTGATGAAGATGGTTTCTTGCATCTCACCGATCGCTCCAAAGACGTAATTATTTCCGGCGGCACCAATATTTATCCACGCGAAGTGGAAGAAACTCTGTTGCAACATCCAGATGTTTTTGAAGTCGCAGTGATTGGTGTTCCAGACCCTGAATGGGGCGAGAACATTGTGGCTTATATTGTCATGCGTGAAGACAGAGCAGCTGAAAAATCACTGCTCGATCAATGGTGCCAATCGCAGATGGCATCATTCAAGAAACCTAAAAAATATCTTTTTGTCAAAGAGTTACCCAAAAATAGCTATGGCAAGGTACTGAAAACAGAATTGCGCCAACTAGCATTAGAAAATAATTGAAAGCAGTCGGTTATGGCAGAGGAACCATAGCCAAATAATAACGGGAGGAAATACAATGGATAGACGTCATTTTCTTAAAATGTCCGCGGCTTTGGCAGGCACAGGCTTGGTGCCTTCATTGGCAAGTTCAGCATTTGCCAAAACATCGCTGAAATTCGATAGTTACATTTCAGAAACAGCTGGCCCTTCATGGGTTGATGAATGGTTTTTGAAAGAGCTGGAAACACGTACCAATGGTGAGGTTTCCATTCGCCGCTATTGGGCAGGCAGTCTCAACAAAGTGGGTGAGCACCTTGCTGCGGTACGTGACAAAACATCTGAAATGTCGCTTATTTCTCCGGGCTATTATCAGGTTGAATTACCGGTAACCCGCGGTCTTGAATGGTATTTCCGCATGGATCGTGCCGATAGTCTGCAGCTCGTCTGCCGCGATGTTTATGAACAATTCGAGCCTCTGCGTGATGAGTGGGAAAAACGCCACCGTGCAAAAGTTCTCTATTGGACAAACTGGAACTATGCCCCGCTTGTCATGCGTAATCCGATCAATTCCATTGACGATATCAAAGGCAAGAAAATCCGTGGTTACGGTATTGCAACCGACGTGATCGAACGCCTAGGCGGCATCGCGGTGCCAATGGCTGCACCCGATGTTTATCAGGCATTGGAACGCGGTGTTCTTGATGGTGTTTACGGTTTCGACTTTGTCACCGCTGTTGCCTACAAGCTGCATGAAGTGGCTCCAAATTTCTATGATATTGGTGATGGTCCACATGCGCCCGCCACAACTGTCATGAATATAGACGTATGGAATAGTCTTTCACCTGACGTGCAAAAAGTTGCTACCGATTTGGCAGATGAACTCTACGCCGGTAAATTCACCGAAATTTACGATAAAGTGCTACTTGATTATGTCAAAAAAGTAACCGCTGAAGGTGGAAAACTATACACATTATCCGATGAAGAAAAAGTACGTGCGAAAGCTTTGGTCCAACCGGCAGAAGTGGATGCATGGGTAGAAACTGTGGCTAAGCCTGCCGGTATCGACGGTGAGGCCATGCAAAAACTTATAGATGCAGCAATCGAAAAACATGCGCCACAAGGCAAAATGCTGCGTCCATACGAAATTGCACAGTCTTTGAAATAATCAGACTGCTTTATGTCGCCGGTTATACGTTATTATTTCCGGCGACCGCTTCCGGGAGGGGATGCGGATGATTAAGCTCCATCAATATATAAATCGATTAACCAATATTACCGGCTGGATAGCGCTCGGCTTTCTGTCCTTCATGATGTTTGGCATCACGCTTGATGTTGTGCTTCGGACTTTAACAGGAAAACCGGTGCCCGGCCTTTTCGAAATGTCGGAAATGTCGATGGTGATGGTTGTCTTCATGGGGCTTGGTTGGGCACAAAGTGATGACGCCCATATCAGAGTGACCATGCTGACGGATAAATTCAACCCGACATGGCAGCGTCTTTCAACAACGCTTGCATGGCTTTTGGCAGCGCTCGCACTCCTGATGCTGGCTTATCCCGCCACACTTGAGGCAATCTATTCTTTTTCGATCCGTGAGTTTCGCTGGGGATATTTTCAGGTTCCAATTTGGTGGGCAAAAATCGCAGTAGCCATCGGCTTGTGGCTGGCAGTTGTGCAAACACTTCTCCATGCCTTACTGGTTTTGACAGGGCGCGATCCGCACCGTCAACTGCCTGCAGTCACCGCCAGTCAGCTTTTGTAAAAGCCCTGCCCGCATATTTTAAGGTCAACAATTGGTTGACTAGTCAAAACGGAATTTACCAATGGATACAACATTAGTCGCAACAATTGCGGTTACAATGATCTTTGTATTGATGGCGATTGGCACACCGGTTTTTGCAGCGCTTGCGCTCTCTGGTGCTTTAGGCATTGTCATGATTGAAGATCTGCCATTTTTGCTTAATCGCCTGAAATCATTCTCTTTTACTCAGTCGGCTTCTTATACGCTCACCGTTATTCCACTCTTTATTCTTATGGGCGCTTTTGCCCATCATGCGCAGGTCGGCAAACGCTTATTTCGTGTTGCAAATAAATGGGTCGGGCATTTACCCGGTGGTTTAGCGATGGCTGGTATTTTAACCAGTGCCGGTTTTGCCTGCACCTCTGGTTCAAGTGTTGCAACTGCTGCCACCGTTGGCGCCGTTGCCATTCCGGAAATGAAAAAGGCCGGCTATGATCCACGTCTTGCAGCCGGTAGTGTTGCCGCTGGTGGTGTTCTTGGCGTCTTGATCCCACCAAGTGTTCTGCTGATTTTCTATGCAGCATTAACCGAAGTTTCAGCCGGTAAAATGCTGATTGCAGGTTTTATTCCGGGTATTTTGACAACTGTTGTCTTTATGATCGGCATCAGCATTATCGGCCGCACCGGCATGAACCAGGCAGCACGTGTACCGGCAACACCTTGGGGTGAACGTATCCGCGGAACCGTGGAAGCGTGGCAGGTGCTGGTTCTGTTTATTGTTGTACTGGGTGGTATTTACTTAGGCATCGTCACTCCAACGGAAGCAGGAGCGATAGGTGCAATAGCCGCATTTTTGATGTTGCTTGCTCACCGCTCTGGTCATTTGCGTAGTGAATTGGTTGAAAGCTTCCGCTCAACCTCAGCCACTACCGTCATGATCCTTTTCACCATGATTGGTGCAGGTATTTTTAGTTATTTTCTAACACTTATCCAGTTACCCCATGCGATCGCCAGTTTTGTGGTCAGCAGTGATATTCCACCATATGCCGTGATTGCACTGCTGTTGTTGGTTTACATCCCGCTTGGCATGTTTCTGGATGCTTTCTCGATGATGGTGATCACGCTGCCGATCATGTTCCCGACAGTGGTTCAGCTTGGTTTTGATCCGATCTGGTTCGGTATTCTCAGCGTCAAAATGTGTGAAATCGGCCTCATCACACCCCCAGTCGGGCTCAATTGCTTTGTGATAGCTGGCATCGACCGCGAAACATCACTGTCGGATGTCTTTAAAGGATCATTTTGGTTTGTAATTATGGAGCTCTTCACAGTTGTGCTCATCTTCTTATTCCCTATCATCGTGACATGGCTACCAGACACAATGATGGGGCGCTGAAATGGATAATAATGAAATCAATGACGTAGCATTGGTGACAGGTGGAGGTTCCGGCATCGGGCGCGCCTGCGCACTTCAATTAGCTGATAGAGGTGCATCTGTCGTTGTCGCCGATCTCAATCAGGAAGGCATTGACGAAACAGTTGCCCTTATTCATGCACAAGGCCAAAAAGCGCTTGGTATCAAGCTTGATGTTTCCGACCCGCAATCAGTCGAGAATGCATTCACGCAAACCGCCCATTGGCGTGGCAGTTGCCATATTCTGGTTAATTGCGCCGGAATTTTAGTGGTACAGCCGCTTCTTGATTTTCCGCTTGATGCATGGAACCGCTTAATGGCTATAAACCTGACGGGCACATTTTTATGTTCGCAACGTGCAGCCCGTGACATGGTCAAGAAGCGCTATGGCCGCATCATTAATATGGCATCGATTAGCGGTAGCCGCGCAGGTGTGGGGCGCGTGGCCTATGGCACTTCAAAAGCCGCCATTTCCGGCCTCACACGCCAGTTTGCTCTGGAACTTGGCGCTTATGGAATCACAGCCAACGCAATTGCACCGGGCGCTATTGTGACTGCGATGACAGAAGCTGCTTATACGGATGAAACAAGAGCAAAATTGCTACCAATGATCCCTTCCGGTCATTTGGGAGAAGTAGATGATATTGCCGCAGCTGTTTGTTATCTGGCGTCCCCTCAAGCCAAATACGTCAATGGTCATATTCTTGCTGTCGATGGTGGTTATCTGGCTTCCGGTATGACACAAACTGGAAGTCTTGAGTTAAAATCAGCGAATTGATTAAGCTTAAAATCAAGCATAAAAAGGGGAGCATTTCCCCTTTTATGACCAATTTTTAATAAGAGATAGTTTTCAAAGCATTTTTATCACTTGTCAAAGAGCAAATTACTTACTTTTATAATGAAGGAGAGCATGACAAAGCAAACTTCTCAAATATTAATATTTTCCCGCCGCTAACTGCATCAATATCTCACGCGACTGTGTCCATAAAACTGCACTTCCGCTGCTTTCAATTTGATTAAGTTTAACGCAAGGAAGCCGCTTGCTCAGTGTCTCGCCAAAATCCGGAGAGTGCACAGGACTGGTATCAGCCAGACCATACCATAATTGCACCGGACAATTAATTTCCTCAAGTTTAAATGGCCATGGTGCCATTGCCAAAATAGTATCACGGGCATAACCCGCTGCACCTTGAACAAAACCAGCATCGAGTGCAACGCGATAATGCGGAGCGAAATCTCCTTGTGCATAATAAGCACGGTCTTGCTCGGCGCTCATAGTTTCAATCATCTGCCAGAGCCATTCAGCAGTCGCAAATTGTGCAATTTCTGTTTCCAATGCCAATTTATCAGAGTTTGCACGTTCGACCATCACAGCAACAGAATCCGGCAATTGCTTTATAACTGCAGGATGAGACAATTCATCCTGCCCTGAAACAATCGTGAGCGCTTCAACAAGATTGACTGCCGCCAATGCATAAGCAAAAACTGCACCTTGTGAAAAGCCTATGGCAAGCGGTGCTTCCGCCTCTAAATGATTGAGCAATTGCTCAATATCTTGTGTCCAGCTTGCAAGGGTTTTCTGCGGATCAGCATCTGAACCACCCAATCCTGCACGATCAACAGAGATCATTCTTAAATTGAGTTCTTCTGCATCTCGTTCACCAAAAACGAAACGACCGGCCATTCCGGCGCCCGGGCAAAAAATGACAACACGGCCATCAAGTGCGCCCCACTCATGCCATACCAATTGACGATTATCTGCCAGTTTCAATGAGTTCATTGTTAAAAGACCAATATGTTAAAGACTAAAAAACGCTGCTTGCACTTTGTTTTGGCGAAAGCGCAAGCAGTTTTTAGCAGAAAAAGCAGATATGAGCGAGATTGAGCTCACTTCTTCGCCTGTTGTCGGGAAGTTTGCAGGCTAACTATGCCATCACGAGAGATGTAATAGTCACTGCCTTGTGTTGAGCGGATCAATTTTTTGGCTCGTAAATTGATGAATTGTGGCAAACCAACACCATCCATAAACCAGCCTTCACGTGTAATAAAATCGGCATCGATCACTTTATTACGTTCATCTTTTTCCAACACAACCCTGCCGCCACGTGACAGCATTTCGAGCACCTTGCGCTCCAATTTTGATATATTCATCATATCACCCAAACACCTGTTTTTTAAAAAAATATATGCAGGTGCCATTTGAAAAATGCAGAGATGCAGAAATGGTGAAAGGCTTATAAAAGCCGCGTTTTTGCATATTTTTAAAATGTGGGATCAGTGTAAGCAGGCACTCTGTGCCAATAAATCATCAGCTTGCAGCAGAATATTGATATTTTGATCGAGTGGACCAAAACTCTGAAACAGACATAATGATTGAGAGCTTTATAGAGCACAGCACAAAAGCACGGCGAAGTAACTTCCCGTTTATCAGCCGCTTGACGCGATCCAATTTCTTAGCTTCTGCGCATAAATCTCCTGAGCAATTTGTGTTCTATATTTAGATGCAGCGCTTCAAAAAGTCAATTTAACCTTCGAAAAGCACCTCATTTTTATGTTTTTCACCTTAAACAGGTGTATTTTTCTGCAAAATATGATCAATTAAGCCCCATTCAAGTGCTTCTTTCGCATCCATAAAGCAGTCACGATCCAGTTTGCGCTCAACCTCTTGATAAGAGCGACCACAATGGCTGGCGTAAAAATCGATTACTTTATGTTTGGTTTTACGCATTTCCTCAGCCTGAATAAAAATATCCGATGCCTGACCTTGAAATCCGCCTAATGGTTGATGCACATGCAAACTGGCATTGGGTAGAGCATAGCGGTGCCCAGTCTCACCGGCCATTAATAAAAATGATCCCATGGATCGGGCTGTGCCCATACATAATGTATGCACCGGTGCATGGATAAACTGCATTGTATCGTAAATGGCCAGGCCACTGGTCATAGAACCACCCGGAGAATTGATATATAGATGTATCGGCTTTTTCTGACTCTCCGCTTCAAGCAGCAATAATTGCGCGCAAACAAGCGCAGAAATCGTGTCATTAACTTCGCCATTCAAAAAGATAATCCGCTCACGCAACAAGCGGGAGTAAATATCAAAAGAGCGCTCTCCTTTTTCTGATTGTTCAATTACCATAGGGACGAGTTGAAGGGTTTCGTGCATCGACGACCTCCGTTATTCACTTTTTTATTGAAAAGAATGCCTTTAGGCAGCCATCATCAATGATGATTGATTATTGTTAGCTGGCTGGGACATCGGGCGGACGCATGTATCTGTCAGTTCATGAATAATCGTCAATAAAGCTTTACCATCGTCTCTAACGGAGATGCGAAATGTAACATGCGATTCCAGAAACGGTGGCGTTTTCTCACGTATTTTATAACAAATCTGTTTCTGCGGGATGAGCGAGCCTGGCTCGGCTTGCTGTTGCGCCAACTCGGGCAGCCATTTGGCACGAAACTCAGCGATAGTCAGTGCCCGCCATAGTTTTTGCGGTGTTGCTTCCAGCTCATATTCAAAAACAAGGGTCTTGCTTTTATCTGCAACGTTTTTCTCGCTCATTGATCCATATCCTTCAGCAACAGCTTCAGATCATCAATTCGTGTCGGCCAATAAGTACGGTATTTATCAAACCATTGCGCTATAAGCGCCAACCCATCCGGATTAACCTCATAATTAACATAACGCCCGACTTTTTCTTCACGAACCAAGCCGGCACTGCGCAATACTGCCAAATGTTGCGACATAGCTGGCTGGCTGATAGCCATCCCCTCTCTTAAAGAGCTGGCATTCATATGTCCGTTCGCCAGCTTTTCAAAAACTGCACGGCGTGTCGGATCAGCAAGTGCTTTAAAAATATCGTTTTCAGTCATACGTAATACATAAGTGAATACTTATGCGATTCGCAAGCAATTATTTTGAACATTAGGTTTTATGCCTTAACAAGAGCGCGAATAATCCAGTTTAATCCTTTGATATAGCTGGCATCCCAGTCGCCTAAATCATAGGCCATTTGCGATGCAAGCAGCGGATATTTTTGCGCTTGAGCCTGCATGAATTCTTTGATCTGCGGGTGTGTATTATCCCCGCCTCCGCTTTGCCATGCAATTTGGGTGACCACCGAGCCGATCATAAAATTCGATAATGCATAGCCTGCCTGAATGACTTCCACTGTATCAAGACCTGAATGCATCAAAGTTCGTCGTAAATATTCAGAGCGTTCCAAGGCATTAGGCCCAATAAAAGGGCGAAAACCGATCAATGCGGGTGCCCAGTGATGGCGCAATAAAACGCGCCGCCATTCATGCATATAGGCAATCAATGTGGCTTGCCAATCCTCGCTTTCGGGTGGATAGCCAATATCGCCTAATACTGCATCAAGTGCAAGTTCCAGCACTTCATCACGGGTTTCTACATACCAATAAAGTGAAGCCGCGCCTGCATTCAAATTTCGGGCTAGCTTGCGCATCGTTAGCCCTGCCAGTCCTTCCTTATTAAGAATTTCCAGGGCGGCATCCAGAATACGCTCTTTTGATAAGGCGGGAACATCGCGCACAGGTTTAGCTGGTTTTAACCAGACAGATTGCCCTGTTTTCACTTTACCTGATTGTTCCGTCATATCGTTACTTCCCTGCTGCTTGACTTTTTTGCCGTGTATATGTTTATTTATCGAACACTGTTCGAGTCAAGCGAATTACGTTTGATACTGATTGAGTAAACTAAATAATCAAAAAGGCAAAAGCTCGGTATGACACGCAATACACCCCAAACATCTTTGTTAGAGCATTTACCAGTCAGCAATGGGCAGGTTATTTTACGCGCAATGAAACAAGATGATGCTCACGCTTATGCCGCCGGCACTGCGGATGCTGCGGTTAAACAATTTGGCCATTTACCGCTTGAACATTACACACCCGCTATTATGAGCGAAATGATTGTTGGCGCTATCGCTGATGGCTTGCGCAGTGGGGAACTGGCAGTCTTAACAATTGCTGACGCTGAAACTGATCGATTTGTCGGTAGTCTGGTCTTGTTTGATTTTACCGATCAAGATGCCGAAATTGGTTATTGGGTCGGGCCTGATTTCAGAGGTCGCAATATTGCTTATCAGGCATTGATGTTGGCAACGGACTATGCTCGCGCATTAGGATTTCAACAATTGCGAGCCAGAACTGTAATAGACAATCCGGCATCGGCGCATGTTTTATATAAAGCCCGTTTTCTACAAACTGGTTTGCCTGAGGCGGAAACTGCCCCTTCCGGCAAGACAGAGCTCGTTCTTAAATTTATTTTAAAACTATAATCCTGATATAGCCATTTAATCAAATGCAGTTGCAAATCAATTGCAAATATATTGACCAAAATTTATTTTCGCCTATTGTGGTGATTAGCTTTGTATTTTTAAAAATCAAAGCCGATCACTCAATTGCAAAATATCGGATTATCACATGCTTTTCATACCTGAGGAAACCCGCAAACGATTTTTATCATCAGATAAAACAGAAGATTTGCGTGCGCTGGAAATTTCTGCACGCCTCAGAAAAGTGGGTTTACGCCCGACAAAGCAGCGCCTGAATATTGGTAAATTGCTTTTCGGCGCTACACACCGCCACATCACAGCAGATGATTTATTTCAGGAGATTCAAACAACAGGCCAAAATTTATCCCTAGCGACAATCTACAATACGCTTCATCACTTTAGTGAGGCAGGTTTGTTGCGCCGCATCTGTACAGGCAGTGAACGGGTCTATTTTGATACGGATACCGGTGATCACCATCATTTTTATGTGCAGGATGAAGACCGCATTGTCGATGCACCTGCCGGCGATACGATTATTAATCGTCTGCCGGAAGCACCGGCTGGTTATGAGATTGCAAAAGTGGATGTTGTCATCCATCTCAAGCCCAAGCAATAAGCAATTTCATTAAATTTATTGCATATTGCGGCGTTTTTTTATGAAAAGTCGACGAATACGATATAATAATAACAAGATGATCAGGCTGATGTAAAAATAATGATTAAGGCTCAGCACTTTAGCTGATAAAGAAAAGTGCAATAACACCAATATTGCAACGACATAAATCAGCCGGTGTAACCACAACCATTTGCGCCCCATTTTGCGGATGGCAAAATTGTTGGATGTCAGTGCTAATGGCACGAGCAGAATGAACGAGATCATGCCGAACATGATGAATGGCCGTTTCATCACATCATCCCATAAAGTTGAAAAATCCATTGCCTGATCAAGCAGCAGATAGACTGCCAGATGCATGAGAGCATAATAAAAACTCAACAAGCCAAGAGCGCGGCGGTAACGAACAAAATTCCAACCAACCACATCACGCAGCGGCGATATTACCAAAGTCAAAATTAAAAATCGTAAAGCCCAAAGACCAAGCGCTTGTTCAAAGGTCTTGACTGGATCAGCCCCCAGCTGATTGACTGCCCCTAAATAAAAATACCAGATCGCTGGTATCATTCCCATCAAGTAAATCGCCAAATTAACAACCGGCTGGTATTTTTTAACGCTATGAAAAGATATCTGTCGCATCAAAAATGCGCTTTCAAATCCATGCCCGCATAAAGACCTGCCACCTCATCGGCATAACCATTAAAGGGAAGTGTCGGCCGGCGATTGGAGCTAAAAAAACCACCTTCGCCAATTCTGCGTTCCGTTGCTTGGCTCCAGCGCGGATGATCGATGTTTGGATTAACATTGGCGTAAAAACCATATTCCAGCGGATTGGCAATCTGCCAGGTATTTTTAGGTTCCTGATCTGTTAATGTGATCCGCGTAATCGATTTAATACCTTTAAAACCGTATTTCCATGGCACGACAAGACGAAGCGGTGCGCCATTTTGATTTAGCAATGTTTCGCCATAAAGACCAACTGCCAGCAATGTCAGCGGATGCATAGCTTCATCGAGACGCAAGCCCTCCACATATGGCCAGTCGAGTGCTTGAAAAAAACCTTTTTGCCCCGGCATTTCATCAGGACGAACAACCGTTTCAAATTGCACATATTTTGCTCTACCCAATGGCTCAACCTTTTTGAGTAATGCAGACAAAGGAAAACCATCCCACGGAATAACCATCGACCACGCCTCAACACAGCGCATCCGGTAGATACGGTTTTCGATGGTCAGTTCTTTCATCAAGCTATCGAGATCAAATTGGACCGGCTTTTTAACCATTCCATCAATTGTCAACGTCCACGGTAGCGGCTTGAAATTGCCGGAAAGTTTTGATGGATCATCCTTGGCCATGCCAAATTCGTAAAAATTATTATAAGTAGTAACATCCTTGAAAGCTGTAAGCTTTTCGTCTGTTTTATACGCGCTGGCAATCGTATTAAGTGCTGCCGCTCCGGCATTCATCGTACCGCTGAGTGATGTTAAACCAATTGCCGCCAGTTTTAAAAACTCCCGGCGCTGATTATAAACACGCTGTGGTGTTATCTGAGATGACGGAATTTTAGGCGGATGATAAGTTGCCATTTGTATTTCCCAAAGCAATTGATAAATATTAAACAATAAGTATTTTAAGTTACAATTTTGAACAAATTAGGTCAAAAACCCATCTTCATCATAAAACGAAAATATATCATGGCTAGTTGCTTGCCGTATATTAAAAATATTTTGAAATTACATATTCCAGCCCGACGATCTTATGCTACAAAAATAACAGATCATTCAAAAGGTTGAGGTTTCCTATGATTGTCGGATTAGGTGCGCGTTATCAAAATTATGCCCATGGCTTTGGTTGTCTGTGCCACAGTAATATCATCATGGAATTGACCGATCGAGTTAGCCAGTCGATCTCAAGATGTTCTGTTTTGCATGGTCTTATGGCAACTATGGCAGCCGTTGGAGTTGGCAGCAGTTCTGCCTTAGCCGCAGAAAATGTGGACCAGCCAACGGTGCTAAAGAATATCCGTATCTTTAATGGTCGAGATGCCAAACTTATCGAAGGCAAAAGCCTCCTTATCGTCAAAAATCGTATTGAAAATTTCATTGCTGCCAATGAAAGTATTGAGAATGCAAAAATAATTGACGGCGGCAATCGTGTTCTCATGCCCGGCATGATTGATGCCCATTGGCACAGTATTCTGGCAGCCATTCCGCAGATGGTCGCGATGACATCTGATGTGGCTTACATCCATCTGGTTGCAGCGCAAGAAGCGCAAAGAACATTGATGCGCGGCTTCACCACCATTCGAGATGTTGGTGGCCCTTCTTTTGCGCTGAAACGTGCGATCGATGAAGGCCGCATCGTAGGCCCGCGTATTTATCCGTCCGGCGCGATGATTTCGCAAACATCCGGCCACGGCGATTTCCGTTTGCGCACCGACGTTCCGCGCCATAGCAGCAATGATTTAAGCCTTTCAGAAGCAGCCGGCATTGCGGCTATTGCAGATGGCGAGGCAGAAGTACTGCGTCGTGTGCGCGAGCAATTAATGCTGGGGGCCAGTCAGATTAAAATTTTGGTTGGTGGTGGTGTTGCCTCGACCTATGACCCTTTTGATTCAATCCAGTTCACGGAAGCCGAAATCCGCGCAGCCGTTGCTGCAGCCTCCGATTGGGGTACTTATGTGTGCTCTCATGTCTACACATCTGCGGGTATCCAGCGTGCGCTTGCTTGTGGAGTGAAGTCGATTGAGCATGGCCAGCTTGCAGATGAAGAAACCGTCAAACAAATTGCTGATGCCGGTGCATGGTGGAGCTTACAGCCGTTTTTGGCTGATGAAGATTCCAATGTGTATCCAACCCAAATTCAACGCGACCAACAAAAAATGGTGGCTCAAGGCACAATGCGCGCTTTTGATCTGGGACAAAAATATAATGTAAAAATGGCATGGGGAACGGATATTCTGTTTAACCCAAAAGGAACTCTCACCCAAGGCAAACAACTAGCAAAAATTGCCCGCTGGTTTGATAATGCCGATGTCTTGAAAATGGCAACCCATACCAATGCGCAATTATTGGCAATGTCAGGCCCGCGCAACCCTTATGCATTGCCTATCGGTGTGATTGAAGCCGGTGCGGCTGCGGATATGCTGCTGGTGGACGGCAACCCGCTGGAAGACATCAATCTCATTGCCAATCCGGACAAAAACTTCAAACTGATTATGAAAGATGGTCAGGTTTATAAAAACGAACTAAATACTTAGTTCGTTCAAAACTTTAAAAAAGCCGTGTAAATCGCGGCTTTTTTTGTTTTATCCCGAGGTGCGGCTCAGCAAATCGCTGTTAAAAGCAGCATCGAGCCGGCACATAAAATCTTCGGCACAACACATATGTTCTTTCATAATATGCACAACAGCATCTCTGTCCTGCCGCTTGAAAGCTTCAACCAGTGCAATATGGCTTTCCACATTATGATCACCAAACTGCTCATGCTCGGTAAGGCTTGGCGAGCGAAAACTCACCAGATCACGCAACAGACTGTTGAGAAAACGGCAGATGAAAATCAACAGTGGATTGTCGGAAGCATCACACAGTATATCATGGAACTCCGTTTCCGCCGTGCGCCCTACAGCGCGATCGCCGTCACGGTTGGCTTCCACGCAAATCGCAATATTCTTTTCCAGTTTGCGATAATCTGCATCCGTCAATTTGCCGACAACGCTCAGCGCCAGCGCCACTTCAATGGATTTGCGAACTTCATAAACATTTTGAAACGTCAGTGTCTGAAAATGCATATATTGACGCAATTGCTGAATAGCAATTTCAAGCGATGCCGGTTGAATTTCCGGCCCCCCGTTGGGGCCGGATTGCATGGCAATCAAGCCTTCAACTTCCAAAGCTTTCAGCGCTTCTCTGATCGTGCCTTTGGCACAACCGTAATGCTCCATTAATGCTTTTTCGTGCGGCAAGCGATCACCGGGAACCATTTTTTCACGCGCGATTGTGCGTCGTAAATCTTCGGCTATCTGATCAGAAAGTTTAATTCGCTTGAACTTAACCGTCTTATCATTTTTGCCTGACACTTGATCCATATTTCATCCTGTCACTGCCAGACGCTCTCATTATCTAACGGATAAATCGGCCTTGCTAATTTCTTAAACGAAAACAATTGGTAATTAGAACTTGTTACGCCACCGCTCGCACATTCAACAACAGCCAGAGCCTGAGGTTCGAATACCGGACGGCAATACATGCGCGACTTTAATATCAGGTAATCGCATTGCAAAGGGTCAATATTGGCGCAGTTGAAAACGCCTAAATCCCAAGGCTCATGCGGCATTTCTGTAATCAGAATAATTGCTGCATTGGTCTTAAATGCAACAGCACGTCCCATATGGCACAATTGACCGGTATAGATCGGGCCAGAAACGACATAATCACCGTCACTTAGCGCGGTTACTGTACCGGTTAATTTAAGTGGTGGTTGAGGTGCAACAAAATCATCTGCGACGATCTTATTGCCAAGTTCAATGGTCACTTCGGCCCCGACACCAGCTGCAAATAATTGCTCGACTACCTCAGGATCGCTAAAAGGACCAGCAATTATATTTTTCAGCTCTGCCTGAATGGACGTCTGCAACACATCCATATTATCGCAAGTGCCGCCGGACATGCAATTATCACCATGATCGAGCATCAGCACATAACCTTTGTTGTGTTTCTGACGCTCAGCCTTTGCTTCGCTCACAGATATTTCCAGCGGCGTTTCGGTATACAAAAAATCGTCACGACGTTGCCATGCCACTTGTGCCACTTCAGCGGCAACATTCTTAGCCAGAGCATCACTATCTGCCACCACAACGATTGAAAGGCCGGTTTCTTTCAAGTCGGCAATCGGGAAACCACCAAAAACTGAAACCGCATGGATGCCTTCGCGCTTTTCTACCTCCTTTGCCAAATTTATGATATCCGTCATAGCACAATCTTCATTGGTATTCATACGCAATGTCGCGGCAAGCATTGGTGGATGGTTAAACGCCTGTTTCGGCTGCAAACCATCATCGAATATCTTGTCGATGATACGGGTGACGTGCTCGCCTGTCGCATACATATCGATATGCGGATAGGTTTTAAAACCAACGATGCAATCGCAATTATCCAAAATATCCTGCGTAATATTACCATGCAGATCGAGCGCCACACCGATTGGTGTAGTTGGTGCAATAGCTCTCACACGGCGTAACAACTCCCCTTCACCGTCATCAAATGAGCGCGTGACCATCGCACCATGCAGATCAAGCAGAATAAGATCGCACCCCTTGGTAACCCCATCAGTGATGGCAGCGGCGAGGCGTTCAAACGCTTCGTCTTCAACCGGGCCGCTTGGATTGGCCGTTGCCGCCAATGGCACGATAATCTCTGCATTTTTGGCCAAAGCATAAGCATAGAAGGCACCCAATGCCGTATTAGAGCCATCGGCAAACTTTGCAGCGTCATCACCATAATGCGGATTGAAGGACTGTAAATTTGTAACTACAGGAGAAAAACTATTGGTCTCGTGGTTAAGACGAGCAATCAAAATGCGCATTATTTATCCTCAAACTGCACTCTGCTGTTCTGCAACCTTGCGGTCATAATAAAGCACAGCATCAAGCAGCACTTGTACACCGGCAGTGCATTCCGACAAACTGGTAGCTTCGGCTTCATTGTGGCTCAAACCGCCCTCGCTCGGCACGAAAATCATAGTCGTCGGCACGATTGTCGCCGTATGCGCTGCATCATGTCCAGCGCCAGAAATGAGATCCATATTGCTATAACCATGCTTGTCAGCCGCACGACGAACCGCTTCAATACAATCAGCATCGAATACAACCGCATCAGTTTTTGAAATACATTTCAGCGAGCCGGTCAGACCGATCTGTTCTTTCTGCGTTTCAAACATTTCAAATATACGAGCTTCCATTTCATCGAGTACCGCATCATCCGGATGGCGAATATCGACGGTGAAATGCACCTCGCCCGGAATAACATTGGTTGAATTTGGCGTAATTTCCATAAAGCCGATGGTACCCACTGCATGCGGTGCATGGGTGTGTGCCAGATCATCAATATAAGAAATCAAACGCGAAACACCGAGCAAAGCATTGCGACGCATGGACATCGGGGTAGAGCCGGTATGAGCCGCACAACCAAACAGGCGGCCTTCATACCAACGCATGCCCTGTACGCCCTGAACAACACCGATCAGCTTTTCTTCTGCCTCCAGAATAGGCCCTTGCTCGATGTGGAGTTCAAACATAGCGCCAAATGCTGTTTCTTGCTTTGTTGCTTCGCCACGATAGCCAATATCATCCAAAGCGTTGCCAAACTTCACGCCTTCAACATCTTCACGATTATCGGCATAATCACGGCTGTAAACACCAGCATAAACCCCAGAACCAAGCATGGCAGGCGAAAATCTGGAACCTTCTTCATTGGTCCAGTTGACCAACATTAATGGCGCTTCGGTGACATAGCCACTCTGATCCAATGTGCGCAGAACTTCCAAACCACCCAAAACACCCAAGATACCATCGAATTTGCCGCCGGTCGGCTGCGTATCCAGATGGCTGCCCATCGCGATAGGAGCAAGTGTATTATTACGCCCTTCACGCAGTGCAAACATATTACCAACTTCGTCAACTTTAACGCTCATGCCAAGTTCTTCACATTGGGCTGTCAGCCAATCTCGGACATTTTTATCATGCTCGGTGAGCGTTAATCGTGCTACACCGCCATTTGGAAGACCGCCCATTTTGGCGGTTTCCATCAGGATGTTCCATAAGCGGTTTTCATCGACAATCATATTAGACATAGAAAGTGTGCCTCCTTCGGCAAACACGGCATGTTAATTCGCTTTCACACCTAAATAGCGGTCGCGTGCATCGGTATCGGCAATAAATTCCTGTGCAGTTCCGTGATAAACAATACGTCCCAGCTCCAGAATATAGTGGCGGTCGGCCAATGCCGTACAAACCGCCAAATTCTGTTCAACAAGCAAAATAGGTACGCCTGCAGCACGGATTTTCTGGATCTGGCTGACGATTTCCTCAACGATGACAGGTGCCAAACCTTCGACCGGCTCATCCAGCATCAAGAGCTTGGGATTATTGAGCAGCGCACGCGCAATCGAGAGCATCTGCTGCTCACCACCCGACAGCTGACTGCCACCATTTTTCCGACGCTCCTCAAGGCGCGGGAAAATCTGATAAATATCGGCCATCGACCAGGGTGAATTTTTACGCTGGGAAATCTGAAGATTTTCTTCAACGCTCAGCATGCTGAAAATGCCGCGATCTTCCGGCACCAATGCCAAGCCTTGCTGCGAAACCTTATAGGCAGGCAAGCCTGCCATGTTTTTTCCGCCCAGCGTGATCTTGCCTTTGGCTGGTGTCAGCAAGCCACTGATCGATTTCAGCGTCGAGCTTTTACCAGCACCATTGCGGCCAAGAAGCGTGACAATTTCCCCCTCATTCACTTCCAGCGAGACGCCTTGAATGATGTGGCTTTTGCCGTAGTAACTATGAATATTATCTACCTGAAGAAAAGCACTCATGCGATATCTCCCGTGATCATATTGCCAAGATAAGCACGTTGCACTTCCGGATCGTCGCGCACAAATGCCGGTGGGCCTTCAACCAGTTTGCGCCCTGCCCTCATTACCGTCACGGTATCGCTGATATTCATTACAATGCCCATATTATGCTCGATAAACAGCACAGTATGATCGCGGCCTAAATCTTTGATCAGCCGCTTCATATCTTCAATATCATCAATCCCCATGCCGGATGTCGGTTCGTCCATCAGGATAACAAGCGGCTTGGAGGCCATTGCCATGCCGACTTCCAAACGCCTTTGCTGGCCGTGGGAAAGTTCACCAGCCGCACGCGAACGCACATGAGTGAGGTTCAAACGCTCCATCACATATTCTGCGGTTTCGCGTGTTTCCACATTGCTATCGGCACTGCGCCATGGTGCCAGCGCAGCCCAAGGCGTTTTGCCCTGCGCTGCAAGACGCAAATTTTCATAGACATCCAGCGTCGGGAAAAGACTGGTCACCTGAAAAGAACGGGCAACGCCAAGCTGTACGCGCTCTTCGGCAGATGCTGGCGTAATATTTTTCCCGTAAAGATGGATTGAGCCTGAAGAGGCCTTCACACGTCCGGTCAGAGCATGAAAGAGGGTCGTTTTACCAGCACCATTTGGGCCGATGATCGAATGCACACTATTGGCTTTGATCGACAGATCAACATCCGCCAGAGCCACGAATTTACCGTAAGTGATGCCAACGCCTTTTGTTTCAAGAGCTACTTGAGTGGCAGAGTTTGGTTGATGCATTGCACTCATGTCACTTCTCCTCGCCTGCATCTGTTTTTTTTGCGCTTTCCTCTTTTGAAGTGAGTGCCGCCACTAATTTTTCCAACAGACCCCAGAGTCCTTTTTGTGCAAAAAGCGAAACAACGATCAGTGCCAATCCCAACAACAGCAGCCAGCGCGGCCAGATCACCGAAAGCCAATCAGCCAAGAGCAGATAGCTTGCGGCACCAATAACGGAAGCAATCAGACTGGTACTGCCGCCGATAATGGTCATAATCAGGATCATTTCGCTGGTGTGGTGTTCAATGCTTGTCAGTGGTGCGACACCAATCAACATCGCATGCAATGCGCCTGCCAATGCAGTGACCGCGCCGGAGATGGCAAAAGCTGCCACTTTAAACGCTTTGATCGGGAAACCAACCGCAATGGCGCGTTCTTCGTTTTCACGAATGGCAATCAGCGTACGGCCGAAAGTGGATTGAATTGCACGTAAAAGAAGAGCAAAAACCACGAGGAAGATAATCGCGACATAGGTGTAATATGACCATGTCGATGAAAGCACAGTTCCGCCAAAGCTTGGGCGCGGTACATCCAGAAGACCGTTATCACCACCGGTAATATCGCTGAAAGTATAAGCGAGGAAGAAAAACAACTGTGAGAAGGCGAGCGTCAGCATTACAAAGTAAACACCTTGTCTGCGAATGGCAAACCAACCGACCAAAGTGGCCAAGGCTGCACCACTCACTATTGCTATCGGCAACATAACGCCTACCGGAAGGCCGGTGCGGGTGAGCAAGATACCGGCGATATAACTACCGGAACCAAAGAAAATCCCCTGCCCAAAGGATAAAAGGCCGGTATAGCCAAGCAGCAAGTTACAAGCTGTTACAGCAAGCGCAAAAATCAGGATTTCCGTTGCGAGAATACCGGATTTCATAAAGATCGGCATGATCAGAACAGCCGCAACGGCCAGTAAAAACTGAAAATAAGGATTGTTCAGGGTTTTCATGATTTATGCTCTCCCGAACAGGCCGCGCGGCATTGAAATAATAACCAGTGCCATACCGACATAAATGATCAGACGCGCACCTTCCGGCCAGATCGTAGCCATCAAACTTTGCAACACGCCAACCAGAATACCGGCAACCAAGGCACCGGTATAACTGCCCATACCGCCAATCACGACCACAACGAAGGCGATGCCAAGAGCATCAATACCCATGAACGGTTCAACACCGCGAATTGGAGCCACAAGCGCACCGGCAAGCCCGGCAAGACCGGCACCGAGTGCAAAAATAGCGGTATTGATGCGCAATGTATTATAACCAAGCAGCGCCATATTATCGGAGGATTCCGAACCGGCGCGTACGATCGCGCCAAGGCGTGTACCCTCAAGCAACCACCACAACAGGGCCGCGAGAATAGCTGTAAAGACAATCACAAAAATACGATATTGCGGGTAAATAAAATCACCCCAGATGAAGACACCGCTTAATGCAGCCGGTGCAGAAACACTGCCGCCCAAAGGCCCCCAAATGATGATGACAAATTCCTGAATGGCTAGCGCCATTCCAACAGTCACCAGAATATGGAATGTATGTGGCAGTTTATAAATACGGCGCAGCAATAATGCTTCAGTTATTGCTGCCAGTGCTGCCACAATCACTGTTGCAACGGGCATTGCTACCCAGAAACTGAAACCGCGTTCAACCAGATCATAAGCCAGATAAGCGCCCAACAGATAAAATGCACCATGGGCAAAGTTTACAAACTGCAATAGTCCGAAAATAACGCTAAGTCCGACGGCGAGCAGGAAGTAAAGCATCCCCAACCCGATGCCGTTCAGCATCTGGAATAAATAAATCACCAGAATTCTCCTGATAATGAATAAAGCCGGGCGGGCAATATATCTGCCCGCACCTTATTAATCTTGCAAAAGGCATCAGCCCATTTTGCAACCGGCAGCTTCCGGGTCGAGGAATGATTTACCCGCTGACACAACATCAGCATAATCAACCTTATCCTTCATTGCGGATTTGGCTTTACCTTTCAGAAGGTAATAATCTTTGATGACCTGATGATCGCCGCCACGAATAAGTTCTTCACCGGTAAGACCGGCATATTTCATATCGTTCAACACTTTTGCAATGGCTTCACCATCGGTGCTGCCAGCCTGCACAGCTGCATCGATCAACAATTTGGTCATCAAATATGAGCCGGCCAGCGAATAGTTCGGTGTCTCGCCATATTTGGCCTGGGTCAGAGTAGCCAATTCATTATTGGCAGGTGCATCCACACCATGCCAATATTGTGCGCCGAAATAAACGTCTTCGCTTAAATCAGGGCCCAAACCTTCAAATTGCTCAAGACCGGACGCCCATGCGACCACAATTTTCATACGATCTTTAAGGCCGAAGCTGATGGCTTGGCGCAATGTATCAGAAGATTGCGCACCGAAATTCAAAATCAGCAATGCATCCGGTTTGGCCGCAATCGCATTGGTCAGATAACCACTGAATTCTTTTTCTGTCAGAGAATGATAGCTGTTGCCGACATGCTCCGCGCCTTTTTCTTTAAAGACGTTTTTAGCTGCATTAAGCAGACCGTCACCAAACACATATTGTGGGGTGATGGTGTACCAACGCTTCACTTCCGGCATTTGTTCGATGATCGGACGCACCGTCTGTTCAATCGCACCAAATGTCGGCACGCTCCAGCGATAAGTACCGGCATTGCAATCCACGCCTGTCAGTTCATCCGCGCCGGCTGTGGTAAAGAAAGTTGCTTTCGCCTTCGTAGCCTCTTTGCCCATGGCAAGTGATTCAGAAGACAAAATACCACCGGCAAACAGTTTGATCCCATTTTGCTCGATCGCATCCTGCATTTTACGAACAGCAGTGGCAGGTTTGCCTTCTGTGTCCATATCGAATGTTTTAACTTTGATACCGTGCTTCTTTTCTGCCTCTTCTGCCGCAATAATAGCGCCCATTGAAGCGTATTTTCCGTTAGCCGCAAAAGGACCGGAAATAGGCACAGGAATACCAATATTTAATGTATCCGTCGCTGCCCATGCGCTGCGAATAAGACCTGGCATAGCCAGTGTGGTTCCAGCCAAAGCAGAATAGGTCAAGAATTGACGTCTTGATATCATACCAAATTGTTCCCTTTTATAGCATCTCTTTAGTAGAGATCGTTATAACTATACGCATAGATTATACAGGCTGTCTATAGGGAGAAATCAGAGGTTGCACAATTGGCGTAAGTAATTGAATAAACTACCTTTATTCAATTAAAATCGTATAATTTTGACGGGTCATACGATAAATTTTTTGTGTTATTTATTTCTATTTAAATGAGATTCTTTTCATTTTAATAAATACTAAAATAATGCTGGCGCAGTTATATAAATATTAGATTTATATGATATTCGAATAAGACTGCGCCAGATTTTTTTAACTTTTCGCTTAAACCACCTATTTGGCTGTCCAACCGCCATCAATGGAAATTGTAGTTCCTGTAATGGAGCGTGCCCAATCACCGCAAAGATAAAAAGCCATTTCCGCTATTTCATCGGTACCAACAAACTGCTTGGTTGGCTGTCCTGCCAAAATCACATTACGAGTGGCTTCTTCTTCACTAAGACCGTGCGCGTTGGCCTGATCACGCACTTGTTTTTCAACCAAAGGTGTCAGCACGAAACCCGGACAGATCGCATTGCAGGTAATACCATATTCTGCGGCTTCCAGCGCGACCGCTTTGGTCAAACCAACCACCGCATGTTTGGTTGCCACATAAGGTGCTTTATTAACAGAGGCACGTAAGCCATGCGCTGAGGCAATGTTGATGATACGTCCCCAACCTGCCTTTTTCATCAATGGCAAGGCCGCATGAATAGTGTGAAAACTACTATCAAGCGAGATCTGTATAATGCGGTTGAAATCCGCATAATCAAATTCTTCTATCGGCTGTACTTTTTGAATGCCCGCATTATTGACCAGAATATCAATGCGCCCAAACTGTTGAATAACTGCTGGTGCAAGGCCAGCGCTTTGTGCATCATCACTCAAATCCGCCTGAAAATAAACCGGCTGATGCCTTGCCGCTTTCCCCGCAACTTCAAGTGCAGGCTGCGCTTGTTCAGGTGTTTCCACCCCATGCATCGCCACCTGAAAACCAGCTTCACAATATCGCTTGGCAATCGCCAAACCAATTCCACTGGTAGAGCCGGTAATAAGCGCAATTTTAGGTTCTTGATGATCGGCCATATTCTCAGTCTTTCAGTTCAGCAATATTTTTATAAAGCTCAAGTGCTTCAGGGTTCATCAGCGCGTCCAGATTTTTCACTGCACGCCCGTGGATGGTATCGCGCACGGCAATTTCAGAAATTTTTCCGGAGCGCGTATGTGGAATAGCCTCTATTGCAATAATTTTTGCTGGCACGTGACGCGGACTGGCACCAGAGCGAATGCGCGTACGAATTGTCTGACGCAGTTCATCCGTTAAAGTCTCATCAGGCTTCAACCTCACAAACAAGACAATGCGCTGGTCACCATGAATATCCTGACCAACAGTTACCGCCTCTTCAACCACATCAATAGTTTCCACCTGACGATAAATTTCAGATGTTCCAATGCGCACCCCACCCGGATTAAGGGTTGTGTCGGAGCGACCATGAATGATGTAACCACCAGAAAAACGCTTTTCAGCAAAATCGCCATGCGCCCAAAGACCAGAAAAACGCTCAAAGTAAGCCGCATGATAGCGGGAGCCGTCCTCATCGCCCCAGAATTTCACCGGCATTGATAAATGCGCTTTGCGACATACGAGTTCACCGGCTTGTCCGTTCTCTTGCGCCATTGCAGGACGAGGAAGACTTCTCCCCTCCTCATCAACCACGTCGAGATCCATACCCAGCATTGCACCTTGCAATTCACCGCGCCACACGGGTTGCAGCGGATTGCCACCTAGAAAACAAGCACAAATATCAGTGCCACCAGAAATCGAAGCCAGATGCACATCGCCTTTCCACTTTTGATAAATATAATCAAAAGCAGACGGAATGAGTGTGGAACCCGTTGAAAGAATGGTTTTCAATGATAAAAGATCATGGCTCTCAAGCGGAGTGAGACCAGCATTGTTGCAGGCATCAATGAATTTCGCCGATGTGCCAAATGTTGCAATCTTCTCCGCATCAATCAGATCAATCAGCCGTGATTGCGTCGGATAGGCCGGATTGCCATCATAGGTGACGAGCGTTGCCCCCAAAGCCAAAGCCGACACCTGCCAGTTCCACATCATCCAGCCGCAGGTGGTGAAATAGAAAAAGCGCTCATTGGCGCGAATATCGCTTTGCAGTTTCAGCTCTTTCAGATGCTGCAACAGCAAGCCACCGGCAGAGTGGGTAATGCATTTCGGCACGCCCGTTGTACCTGAGGAATATAAAATAGCCAAAGGCGCATTAAACGGCATCGGTACAAAATCAATTTTACGCGGACTATATTGCTGCAACAGAGCATCAAACTGATGTGTCGTTACGCCGTGAAATAATTCAGGCATTTGCTCAGTGATTAAAATGAGCTGTTCCGGTTTGGCAGTTGCGCAGACTTCACGAATTGTCGGTAGCACATCAATTGTTTTGCCTGCATATTGATAAGACGCAACCGCAATCAGAACTTTTGGCGTAATTTGGCTTAGGCGATCAGATGCACTGGCGGGGCCAAAATCCGGTGAACAGGATGACCAGATAGCCCCTAAACTGCTGGTGGCCAGATAACCGATGATCGCTTCAATATCATGGGTAACAATCGCCCCGACACGATCACCTTTGACAACCCCCATTTTTCGCAAGGCTTGCGCCAGACTTGACACTTTATCGTAAAGTTCTTTGCGGGAAATCTCGCGTCTTGTGCCATCATCACGATGTGCAATAATGGCCAGCCGCTCATCTGGTTCGCGCAAGAGATTTTCCGCATAATTCAAACGGCTTTCCGGAAAAAAACATACATCCTTGATATTATAAGATGGGGCAATGGCACGCTCACCCTTATCGCCGATAATCTCCAACTCGTCCCAGAGCGCATTATAAAATGCTTTCGGCTCTGTCATCGACCAATCAAGCAGCCCTTGATAGTCATCCGGCTCACAGCCATGCTGATCATGCGTTTTTTGTGCGAAATTAAAAAGCGATGAAGCCTCAATACGATTTTTCGAAGGCTGCCAAACAATCCGATTATCACCTGCTTCATTCATCAGCATGCCCTCTCAGCATTTTGATGATGCCTGAAAAATCTTGTGCGCCATTACCGTCATTTGTAAAGCGCTGATAAAGTTCAGCCGCATTGGCACCAAGTGGCGTTAAGGCATCAACTTGGTGAGCTGCTTCTTGCGAAAGCAGCAAATCTTTAAGCATCAATCCTGCTGCGAAACCTGGAATATAATCATTATTGGCAGGAGAAGTCGGCACGGGACCTGGAACTGGACAATAAGAGGTCAGCGCCCAGCATTGACCTGAAGACGTGGATGCCACATCAAACAGCGCTTGATGCGAAAGGCCAAGTTTTTCGCCCAAGGCAAAAGCTTCTGAAACCGCAATCATCGAAATACCGAGGATCATATTGTTGCAGATTTTTGCGGCTTGTCCCGCACCATTATCTCCGCAATGAACAATCTTTTTGCCCATCGCTTTTAAAATCGGCTCTGCCAGCGCGAAAGCTTTATCCGTACCGCCGCACATGAAAGTTAGTGTTCCTTGTTGCGCACCACCGGTGCCGCCCGATACCGGCGCATCGACCGATAAATGCTCATCTTCAGCTGCCAGTGCATGGGCTTTGTTAGCGCTCGCAACATCAATTGTTGAGCAATCAATCAACAAAGCATTGGATTGCAATGATGATTTTACCGATTGATAAACCGATAAAACATGCTCGCCCTTTGGCAACATCGTGATGACCACATCGGCGGATAATACAGCCTGTTCAGCGGAGTTCGCAATTTTAATGCCGAGCTTTTCAGCCTCTTTACAGCTTACTTCAGAAAGATCAAAACCAACCACATCATGATTTGCTTTGGTCAGATTGAGTGCCATTGGCAATCCCATATTACCAAGGCCGATAAAAGCAATTTTAGACATTCTGAATTCCTTTAACGGTTATCAGCAAGGATCATGTCGGCGGCTTTTTCCGCGATCATGATGGTTGGAGAGTTTGTGTTTCCAGACGTTATGCGTGGCATGACGGAGGCATCGACCACGCGCAAACCTTTGAGCTTGCGGAAACGCAAACGGGCATCCACGACGCTTTCCTCATCGCTGCCCATGCGCAAAGTGCCGACCGGATGGAAAATCGTCGTGCCGATATTCCCTGCGGCTTTCACCAGTTCCTCATCCGTTTGCGCAGCAATTCCGGGCAGATATTCTTGCGGTTTAAACTTTGCAAAAGACGGTTGCTTCACGATTTCACGCGTCAGTTTAATGGCGCTCACCGCAACTTTCCGGTCTTCATCGGTGGAAAGATAATTAGGGCGAATATCCGGCTGCACTTTAAAGTCAGGGCTGCTGATATGCACCGACCCACGGCTTTCAGGGCGCAAATTACAAACGCTCGCAGTAATGGCCGGAAATGTGTGAACCGGATCGCCAAATTTATCCAGCGAAACCGGCTGGACATGATATTCCAAATCAGCGGTTTGTTTTTCAGGCGATGATTTGGTGAAAACGCCCAACTGACTTGGTGCCATCGACATCGGCCCCGAGCGTTTCATTGCATATTCCAGCCCGATCTTGGCTTTACCGATCAGCGAGGAAGCCTTTTCATTGAGCGTCTGAACGCCGGAAACCTTATAAACCATGCGCAATTGCAAATGGTCTTGCAGGTTTTCGCCGACATTTTTAACTTCTACTTTGGTGTCAACACCAGCTTTTTGCAAAACTGCACCATTGCCAATGCCGGAAAGTTCGAGAATTTGTGGCGAACCAATCGCACCGGCAGAAAGAATAACTTCCTTACGTGCAGTCTCAGTTTTCAAGCTGCCTTGATGGTGAAACTCGACCCCCATAACCGCCCCATCTTTCAGCACCAAACGCTTGACCTGCGCTTTGGTTAGAATAGTCAGGTTCTTACGGTTTTTAACCGGGCGCAAAAAAGCTTTTGCCGTATTCCAACGCCAACCGGAACGCTGATTGACATCAAAATAGCCAGCCCCTTCATTGTCGCCGCGGTTGAAATCATCCGTTGCCGGAATACCAATTTCACCGGCCGCTTTTTGAAACGCGTCCAATACATCCCAACGCACACGCGCTTTCTCGACACGCCATTCACCGCCTGAACCATGATGGCTGCTTTTGCCGCGATAATGATCTTCAGACTTCATAAAATAAGGCAGCACATCATCCCATGCCCAGCCTTCGCAGCCAAGCTGGCGCCAAATATCATAATCCATCGCCTGCCCGCGCATATAGATCATGCCATTGATGGAGGAGCAGCCACCCAGTACTTTGCCGCGCGGATAGAGCAGCGAGCGACCATTCAGATTTGGTTCGGCAGCAGTCTTAAAGCACCAATCCGTGCGTGGATTGTTGATACAATAGAGATAACCGACAGGAATATGCACCCAGTGATAATTATCATTGCCGCCCGCTTCCAACAGCAATACGCGGTTTTCGGGATTTTCGGACAGGCGGTTGGCAAGAACGCAACCCGCGCTACCCGCTCCGATGACGATATAGTCATATTCGCCCATAATTTTCTCCACACCTCCCCTGTCCCGCGTCAGCCAAGACGCGGGCGGAGATATTCTGTTTCAGCAATTTAAAACTTACTTGCGGTGTTCAAAACCAAGCATCCGACCAAGCCTTGATGCGTAGAACTCACCCACCAAACCACGACGGAACACCAACACACAGGCCATAAACACGACGCCCGTGATAATCGTCACCGGTATGTCGGATGTTGCCAGATAGTTTTGCAATGTCACAACAAGTCCTGCTCCGAAGATCGGCCCGGTCATCGTGCCGATGCCGCCAAGCAATGTCATCAGGATCACTTCACCCGACATCTGCCATGTCACATCGGTAAGCGTTGCAAACTGGAACACCAGAGCTTTAAGACCACCTGCAAGACCTGCCAGTGTGGCCGACATCACGAAAGCGCCAAGCTTATACATCTGCACATTATAGCCGAGCGAAATAGCGCGCTGCTCATTCTCGCGGATCGATTTCAATATCATACCGAAGGGCGAGTTGATAAAGCGCCAGATCACGAAAACAGCCAAAATGAAAATCGCCAAAACGGTATAATACATGTTGAGCTGGATATTGAGATCAAGGAGCCCGAACAAAAAGCCGCGCGGTATACCCTGCAAACCGTCTTCACCACGGGTAAAGGGCGCTTGCAGACAGAAGAAGTAAAACATTTGCGACAATGCCAGCGTAATCATCGCAAAATAAATGCCCTGACGGCGGATTGCGAAAAAGCCGATCACCAGTCCAAGCACTGCCGCACCTGCCATACCGACGACAAGACCCAGCTCCGGTGTAATGCCCCACTCCTTCACCGCATAACCAGTGAAATAAGCAGCACCACCAAAGAAAGCCGCATGACCGAAGGACAAGAGCCCCGTATAACCGAGCAGCAGATTGAATGCACAGGCAAACATCGCAAACGTTAAAAGCTTCATCAGAAAGATCGGGTAGACAAACATTGGTGCGACCAGAAAAAGCGCCAGACCAATGAGGATCAACAGTGTTTTTACCGGACTGAATGATGCCTGTTTTGCGTGTTGCTGCACCGATGTTGCATCAAGAGTGTTAGACATATCAGGCGTCCTTTCCGAACAGACCCGCAGGGCGGATAAGAAGAACAATCGCCATGATCACGAAGATCACAATATTGGAAGCTTCCGGATAGAAAACCTTCGTTAGCCCTTCTGCGACACCCAGCATAAAGCCGGTGACAATTGCGCCCATAATGGAACCCATACCGCCGACAACCACGACTGCAAACACCACGATGATCAGGTTGGTGCCCATCAATGGCGAAACCTGATAAATTGGTGCGGCCAGTACACCGGTGAAGCCTGCAAGACCGGCTCCAAGGGCATAAGTCAGCGTTAGCAATACCGGTACGTTAATACCAAAAACCTGCACGAGGGTCGGGTTTTCTGTGGCTGCACGCAAATAAGAGCCAAGGCGGGTTTTTTCGATCAATGCCCATGTTGCAATGCAAACGATCAAGGATGCCACGACGACAAAAGCGCGGTAATTAGGCAGGAACATAAAGCCTAAATTAGTACCACCGGCAAGTTGCGGCGGCACAGAATAAGGCTGTCCTGCTGCACCATAGAGCCAGCGGAAAGTACCTTCCACCGCAAGCGCCAAACCAAAAGTAAACAATAGCCCATAGAGATGGTCGAGATCATAAAGGCGCGAGAGCATAAAGCGCTCAACAAATGCGCCAAACAAACCGACAACAATTGGCGTGACGACCAATGCCACCCAAAAATTCATGCCGAAATATTGCAGACCCAAATAGGCCACGAATGCACCGAGCATATATTGCGCGCCATGTGCAAAGTTGATCACCCGCAACAGGCCGAAAATAACCGCCAGCCCAAGCGACAAGAGTGCGTAAAAAGAACCATTGATCAGCCCGACCAGCAACTGGCCCAGCAATGCCTGAATAGGTACGCCGAAGATCATTGTCATATCAAACCCCCAGCACTTTATTGAGTTCGTCCATACGATCAGACAACTCATGAACCGGAAAATCACTGACCATCTGGCCGTGATCCATCAAATAAAAGCGATCGGCGATTTTGCGCGCAAAACGGAAATTTTGCTCCACCAGCACCACAGTCATGCCACGCTCTTTAAGTTTCAAAAGTACTTCGCCAATGCGCTGTACAATCACCGGAGCAAGTCCTTCTGTCGGCTCATCCAGCAACAAAAGTTTGACACCTGTGCGCAAAATGCGTGCCATTGCCAGCATTTGCTGCTCACCACCCGACAATTTGGTGCCGGGACTGTTGCGACGTTCCAAAAGATTTGGGAAAAGCTCGTAAATCTCGTCCAGGCTCATGCCGCCGCTGGCAACAACAGGAGGAAGCTTCAAGTTTTCTTCAACTGTCAGGGTTGCAAAAATTCCGCGTTCTTCCGGCACAAATCCCATACCGTAACGGGCAGTGCGATGCAAAGGCACGGACATTAAATCCTTGCCGCCCAGTTTAATCACACCCTTACGCTTGCGAATAATGCCCATAATGGTACGCAAAGTGGTGGTTTTACCCACACCATTACGACCAAGAATTGTGATCATTTCGCCTTCATTGACATGGAGATCAACACCATAAAGCGCCTGACTTTCGCCATACCATGCCTCAAGGCCGGAAACTTCGAGGAGTGCTGCCATTTTAGTCTTCCTCCGTTCCCATATAGGCTGTGCGAACGCGCGGGTCTGCCGACACTTCCGCGTAATTGCCTTCAGCCAGAATTTCCCCGCGCTGCAACACGGTAATATTATGCCCGATATCCGCCACGACTTTCAGATTATGCTCCACCATCAAAACTGCGCGCGTTTTCGCCACTTCACGAATGAGGTTTGCGACATGCTCGACATCCTCGCCACCCATACCCGCCATCGGCTCATCCAGAAGCAACACTTTCGGATCGAGCGCCAAAGTGGTGGCAATTTCCAAAACGCGCTTGCGCCCGTAAGAAAGATCGGCCGCCAAAGTATTGGTTTCGTTGGTTAAGCCAACCAATGACAAGAGCTCTTCTGCGCGTTGATTAAGACTGTTAAGCGAAGACAAAGGGCGCCAGAACTGCGTTGCCAGTTTATTAGGGCGCTGCAGTGCAACGCGCACATTTTCTAGCAATGTCAAATGTGGAAAAACGGCCGAAATCTGGAATGAACGGACAAGCCCCATACGCGCGACCTTGTCAGGTCGCGCGTTGGTAATATCTATGCCGTCAAAAACAATGGTTCCGCTGCTGGGCTGAAGAAACTTCGTCAGCAGGTTAAAAACAGTGGTTTTTCCGGCACCATTAGGTCCGATCAATGCATGTACGCGGGCATGTTCCACATTAAGATCAACATTTTTGACCGCCGCAAAGTCACCGAAAACCTTAGTCAGGCCTTTGGCTGAAAGCACAATACGGGGGCTCTCATGTTTATCCAAAGCTGCATTCATCATCAAAGCAACCTCACTTATTTCGATACCAAGGAGCAGCCGCTTTTTGCCGGATCGAGATAAGCTTCTTCGCCAGGGATTGTGGCCAGAACATTATAATAATCCCATGCACCTTTGCTATCAGCAGGCTTTTTCACTTCCAGCAGATAGAGATCGCTGATCATGCGGCCATTTTCTGCAACGCGGCCGTTCTTGGCAAAAACGTCATTAACCGGCAGTTCTTTCATCGCTTTCGCAACTGCATCCGCATCATCAGTACCAGCTTTTTCAATCGCTTTGAGATAGCTCAAAACTGCGGAATAAGTACCGGCATGCACCATGTTCGGCATCGCACCGGTACGCTCAAGAAAACGCTTGCCGAATTCACGCGATTCATCATCACGATCCCAATAGAAGCTTTCAGTCAAGGTCAATCCTTGTGCGGCTTCAAGGCCAAGACCATGAACTTCTGCGATAGTGAAAAGTAGACCGGCCAGACGCTGTCCACCGGCAGTGATGCCAAATTCTGCAGCCTGTTTAATAGCGTTGGATGTATCAAGGCCGGCATTGGCAAGACCGATAACTTTAGCGCCAGAGGCTTGCGCCTGCAAAAGGAAGGATGAATAATCAGCCGTTGAAAGTGGATGGCGAACTGCACCTAAGACAGTACCACCTTTTTCTTTCACGAATTCAGAGGTGCTGTTCTCCAGCGAATAACCAAATGCATAATCAGCTGTGAGGAAGAACCAGCTGTCACCACCTTGTTGAACCAAGGCGCCACCGGTACCATAAGCCAGTGAGTTGGTGTCAAATGCCCAATGGAAACCGTAAGGGCTGCACTGCGCGCCGGTCAGTTCATTGGTCGCGGCGGCAGTATTGATAGTGATTTTCTTCTTCTCTTTACTCAGAGCCTGAACGGCCAGACCAACAGAAGACGACGTCAGCTCCATGATCACGTCAACACCTTCGGTATCATACCATTGGCGGGCAATGTTAGAAGCAACGTCAGTTTTATTTTGGTGGTCAGCCGTCACAACTTCAATCGGTGCGCCCAAAACCGTACCGCCAAAATCTTCCGCAGCCATTTTGGCCGCCTCATAAGAATATTTACCGCCAAAGCTTGCATAGACGCCGGATTGGTCATTCAAAATGCCAATTTTGACCTTGCCGTCTGAAATATCAGCAGCATAAACACTGGTGCTTGCAGCCAAAGCCATCATGGCCGACATAAAAATTTTTGCAGTTTTCATATTTTCTCCTCCCAGAGATAAAAATGGCAACTCGCCTATAAGCTTTTTAAAAAAACCAAGGCCGAGCTTAGCTTTGTAAAATCTTAATATGACCACTCCCGTTCAGCGGTGCCAGACGACTTAAGTTTGAGCAAATGGTGCGTTGACACAAGAGCCGGCTCTGATCAGAATGCGAACAGGTTCTGTTCATTTTTGTACAGAACCTGTCACTGGGGAGGAAAGATTAAAACATGACGACTGCGTTTTCTTGGAACGACCTGCAATATTTTCTGGCCGTTGCACGCACCGGTCAATTATCGGCTGCCGCACGTAATTTACGCACAACTCATGTCACGGTTTCCCGACGCATTGAACAACTTGAATTTGCTTTAAAAGCCAAATTATTCGAGCGTAATCCCCGCGGTTATGAGCTGACCACCATCGGACGCAGATTAGTTGATACAGCCGAAACAATCGAAGCAGAGGCGGAGCGTTTACAAGCACAAATTTCCGACAGTGTCAGCCAATTACGCGGCCTCGTACGCCTGAGTGCGCCAGAAGGAATTTCCAACTTTTTCTTCGTCGAGAAACTTGCCGCATTTGCTGAAATGCACCCGCATATTGCAGTAGAACTCCTTACAATTCAACAGATTATGGCTCTTTCGCGCAAAGAGGCTGACGTTGCGATTACGCTTGATCCGCCAAAGGCCGGGCCTTACATTAACAAGAAAATTATTGATTATACGCTGCATATTTATGCCACACGCGCTTATTTGAGAAAACACCCGCCTATTACCCAGAAAAAGCACTTGTTGCAGCATTTTTTCATTGGTTATGTGCAGGATCTCGTCTTTTCTCCGGGGTTGGATTACATGCGCGATGTCTTGCCCGGTTTGCGTCCCAACTTTCAGTCAACCAGCATCAGCGCACAATTAAAAGCTGCCCTTTGCAATCGTGGTTTATGTGTCCTGCCCTACTTTATCGCGCAAGGTTTTCCGGAGCTGGAAATTGTTTTGCCTGATGAAGTAGAGCTCAAAAGAGGCTATTGGTTAACTTGTCACAATGATATAGCCAATGCGCAGCGGGTTGATTCAATTATGAATTTTATCTTACATTCAATGCGCTCCAATAAAGACTTTTTCAACCGGCGCAGATGACGGCTTTGGGGCGCTGCTTAAAAGGCAAATATTATACTTATTGATGAGCTAAAATAAGAATTTTTGACCTGCCCATAGTCGAAAACAGTAACAATTACTAATTTTATAAGCTGTTATTTAGAATCAAAGCGTCACTTTAATCATGCTGATTTATGATGATAAAAGCAGAAAAACCATTGAGGACGCCATGAGTAACGAACTGATATTGCATCATCTCCAAACAGGCACCGTGCTTGACCCGCTTTATTATGTGACCCGAAACGATATTCTGGTGGCGCTTGATTTTGGCCCCGCAGACGCACGTCTGACACGATTATTAAAGCGCCGCTTCGGTGATGATGTGACCTTAACCATAAGCCAAGACAAACATTTCGTTGACACCCACATTGAAAACTATCTGCATGGCGATCTTAACGCCATTGAAGATGTTGAGGTCGATTGTGGCGGCACCCCGTTTCAGCAACGTGTCTGGGCAGCTTTACGGACAATTCCTGTTGGTAAAACATGGAGCTATGGCGAACTGGCCGCCAAACTCGGTACGCCCAATGCCGCTCGTGCTGTCGGGCTTGCCAATGGTCTCAATCCTGTCAGTTTGTTTGTGCCTTGTCACCGCGTTATCGGCAGTAATGGTACGTTAACAGGATATGCAGGCGGTTTAACACGCAAAAAATGGCTGCTCACCCACGAAAAAGCCGTGCCCATAGACGAGTCGCCGACTTTGTTTTCATTTTTAGATTAATGCTTATTGGATTTATCAAAGTCCATTGCTGCCATACCAGTTTATAATAGCGATAGATCAAGTATTAATAATTTTAGCGCTTAGAATTTTGGAGTGTAAAACTCTAATTTATCGTCAGGTGAAAAATAGTAATAATTTCCTCATCTTCACTAAACCTGCCTCATAACCTCATGTTTTTAAACGCCGTTTTCCCGTCATTAGAATTGTTCCAAACTGTCGCAGACGATAAAAAACACTTGCAAACAAGCTCATTATTTAGAATAATTCTAAAACATTGAGTAGCAGTCTCAACTTTAATTCGAATACTTATTAAGCAATAAAAGGAATATCTCATGTCAAACTCTGCATCATGTAAAGCTTGTTCTTTTTATGAAGATCACGTTGCAAATACTGAAAAAGTGGTTGAAAGCGCCGGTCTTTGCCGTTTCAACCCACCTGTATCACAGCCAGAAGCCAACTCCCGTGGTTTGTGGCCAGTAGTAACCGCCAATGATTGGTGCGGTCACTTCTCCGGTTCTTTCAGCGCAGCTTAATTGAACTAAAATATTAAAAAAGGCGGCATGATTGCCGCCTTTTTTTGTTTTTCAACTAATCATAACCCGTTTGAACAAAAGTTTTTTGAATATCAGAAGCGATAGTTCAAACCGATTTTGAATGTATGCATATCCAATGAATTGGAAGCTTTACGTCCGTTTTTAACATTGGACGAACCTGTATGTTCCGTTGTCTCTCTAATCGGTCTCTTCTCCGGTTCACATGCCCACTCCCAACCGGCCTCGGAGCACATTGGATCATCAGGTGCAAACATTGGCGGTATTTCTTCCCAGCCCACCACTTCAGTGGTGGTATAGTTAAGTCCTGTGCCCTCACTTGCCGTTTTAAACTTGAAGCTGTTTTTACCGAAGTGACTATAAGCATAATCCGCTTTCACCGACCAATTATCGCTCAAAGCGTATTCAAAGCCGCCACCAAGCGTAAAGCCAAGACGTGTAGTAGATGCTTTGTCGGTAGAAGCGACAGTGGTCTTCTCACCATACGGCCGGCTCTCATCTTGCATATCTGATACATATTGGTCACGCCACTGGGTTTCACGTGCCAGCGCAAGGCCACCCGTCGCATAGGCCAAGAAGCGATTATTGAATGCATAGCCAAGCTTTGGACGCAGGCTCGCCGTCCAGTCAATATCATAGCTTGTGCTGGCATTAACATGACCGTTTTTCGCCAGAACTGGATCAAGTGCCAAGGTCTTTCTGGAGGCGGTAGCATTGTAAACTTTGCTCCAGTCTCCTTCAAAGCCAAGTACGACACCATTTTCAAACTGCCAATTATAACCGGCCTGCATCCCGATCATAGCACCCCCAATTTTCAGATCGGCAGATTCACGATTGGCAGCTTTATTGTCCGAACCATCCAGCGTTGTGGTCGTGCCTTTTGTATGACCAAACAATCCGCCTGTATGGAAACCCGCATAGAGCCCCGTCCAGTCAATAGCCTGAACATGATTATTTGAATTGCCGGATTTGCCAAACAAACCTGCAAGCGGTGAGTTTAACCCGCTAAATGTTTGATCTCCTCTCAGTGTACCGGTCAGGCTGGCATAAAATGTACGCCCAGGCCCTGGTTGTGTCACAAGCCCCAAAGGATCAACATAGAAACGGTCAAACAGGTTTTCGACACGCACGGCAGCGGTCAGATTATCGCTGACCTTATATTCTGCAAAAGCATCGACAAGCGTATATGGTTTCCAATTGACCATTGAGATGAACTCGGAAGCACCCTGTGCAGTTACATCGCCATGGCCGATCGCACGCGGCCCGATATGTGAAATTCGACCACCAACTGTCAATCTCTCTTCCAGCAATTTCTGTGAAAGGGTCAGGTCAATAGTATATTCCGGTTGCACGTGATTGGTGGCATAGTCACCATAAAGCGATTTGTTTTCGCAGGAATTCAAAGTTCGGCAATATTCCACATTAAGGAAATAATTGGCCGAAAGATCAGCTGTAAAACCATCAACCTCATAGCGTGCGGAAAGTTCAAGACCTGAGAACCGCGCCCTGTCGATGTTTTCAATATTGAGACTTAAAGGGCCGCTCGCTTTCATGGAACGGGAAATATAATCTTTAACATTCCAGTTGAAATAACCAAGCTTCAACATTCCGCGATCATCATCGGTGAAGATGTCGTCGCGCATCAGATTGGTACCGATTTCCCAGTTGCTGGAGCGCTCCGGCTTTACATCCGCATTGGCTGTCACACTATTGAATGCGGATACAGATTCAATAACGCTTGGCGCACGCATGGTGTTTGAATAATTGACATAGAATTGTGTGCCATCGAACGGTTCCAATGTCAGGCCGACCGACGGACTGAAACCGCCATCATTGGTTTTGAAACCTAACACCCGCGTGGCAATATCATCGCGCTCATATGGATCGAAGCGATCCTTCGACCAGAAATGCGAATAACGCAGGCCTGCATTGAGTGTTGCCCAATCAACCGGCTTCCATGCCGCTTTTGTATAGGCTGCCGCCTCATGGCGTATCGCATCGCGTGCTGAGTTCCATGCTTCCAATGCTGCTGTATGACGGCTGGCGCGTGTATCCTCACCGCGATAGGACAAGCCATAGGTCAAATCGATATCACCATAAGCGGTGGCAAACCTGGACAAGTTGCTGAAATCAGCACCCCACATATCGGAATTTGAACCAACACGGAAACCGGATGGCAAACCGATTTGCTCAGGTGTTAATCCACGACCACCCCGCACCGGATTGCGCAGTTCCAAATGAGACCAGTAGAGATTACCCTTCAGATCAAAAAGATCATTATCTTCAGGGTTCCAACGATAACGTGCTGTCACCGTATCAAGGCTGGTGCCCGCGGTTTGTGCCTGCTGTTCTGATTGTCCGTTTTTACCATTTAAGCGCGAAGCAAGGCGGTCACCCGCTTCACTGCGAAAACCGGTATATCCCAGTTGAATTGTGTGATCATCTGCAAAACGGGCCGTCAATTTAGCAAGCCAGGATTCTGTTTCCAGCTGGGTGTTGAGAACCTCTTCACCACCGCGATAATTTACAAGGCCTTCGTTCTCATAATAATTGTCCCAATAGGTAGTGCCATTCGGATTGCACACCCCGTTAGGGCAATATTGCTGACGGCCTTTGTTGACGGGATCAACAGACGGGCCATATTTACCAGCATGATAATTGCCTTGTTTGCGGCGGGCATAACCAGCCAATAGATCAAAGTCCTCGCCCTGATAAGCGCCGATAACACTACCTGAAGCACGCCTTGGCGACAAAGCGGACGGGCGATCCATACCGGTAGATGATTCCACCGGAACGGCACCCATTGGATCCCATGGCGCGTAGGGCCAGAGATAACCGGCTTTATCACCTGCATTCGGCGATGAAGCATTGCTGCCGATTTCACCTTTCAGGCGCAGTCCCCAACTATCGCCGGGTTTGACAATATCCTCTGCGCTAACAGTACGCATGGCAACCGAACCAGCATTGCCCCATGAAGCACTGTCGGCGCCTTTATTAATATCAATGCCGCCAATAAAGTCAGGATCGACAAAGGTGCGGTTGGATACGCCCTGATAGCCCTGATAAACTGTTACAGCATTTTCAGCACCATCAATCGTGGTGGCAACGCGGCCCATCCCTTGCATGCCACGAATATTGACATCAATCGAACCGGCGCCATTGCGCGCTTCACCGGACATGACGCCTGCAGTACCACGGAACATATCAGCCGGACTTGAGCCACGAAAACGCTCAATCTCCTGTGAGGTAATATAGCTGGTTGCGCCCGCTGTATCATAAGGACTATAAATATTGGCCTCGTCGCCAGTCACCACAATCGTGTCAAGAACCGTTACTCCATCTTCTGAAATTGTAGCGCCACTGGTTTGTTGCGCCTTATTATGAATGGTAACTGTATTGCCGTTCGAGAAGGAATAAGTGTAACCGCTGCCCGACAACAATGTCCGGATCGCGTCCTCACGTGTCATCAAGCCTGAAACGGCCTTGCCGCTTGTAGTTCCTGCCGCAGCATCACTGTAAACAACAGAAATTCCTGTTATGCGCGAAATGTCATTCAGAGCCTGACGAACCGGCTTGGCAGGAATATTAAAATTATATTGCTGCTGTATGCTTGCCTGCGCATTTGCAGGCACCGCATCCATTGCCATGAAGAGGCCTGCGCCCAACATTGTGCTGGTCAGCAGGAGGCCTAGCCGTCCCCTCATACAAAAGCTCTTTTTCATCAACGCAACCCTTCTCGTGTAAATAAATCGAGAGGTGTGCGGATGGCTCGCATTCTATTGCCTCTCATAAGTCTCCACGTTTGAGAGAGGCAAAGTACACATCAAAAAAATATGTATTTTTCATCAACTTTATAACATATTGATTATATTAAATATTTATTATCTTATCACCATGAGACGTGAGCCTAATTCGTAAATTTCAAATCCAACTGTTGCTTGTAAAGAGGCGAGTGCGGCTTTTGTGTCATCAATCGGCAAATTGCCGGACACCCGATATTCAGCAAGCGACGATCCAATCATAACAATACGGCCATTATGATATCGTCCGATTTGTTCGATCACATCCTGCAAACGGAAATTATCAAATATAAGGCGGCCTTCACGCCAGGCCAATGCATCATCAATGAGTACAGACTGAACAGAACCTACACCATTTTTATTATAATTTACACTTTGACCAGGTGTTAAATGTGCCTGCTGATCTTGTGAGGCCGATGAAACAGTGACCGCACCGCGTTCCAGATTGACGACAACATCCTGCTCGTGAACTTCAACCGAGAAAGCAGTTCCCGTCACGCGGGTTTTGCCATCAGCGGCTTCCACCTCGAACGGTATTGAAGAGGACTTAACATCGAAATAAGCCATACCACGCAACAACTGTGCGTGACGCAATCCATCGCTTGTTTTAAATGCCAATGCACTGTCAGCATCCAAGGTTACCTGACTGCCATCAGACAATAAAATTGTGCGGCGCTCGGCACGCGCGGTCACATAATCAGCGCTCAAATCTTGTAAAAAATGCGGATGGTCGAGCCAAATATGAAAACCAGCGAACAAAACAAAAAGACTGGCCGCTGTTCCTGCCAAGACATTGCGCCTGTTGCGGCGCACCCGCACAGCTTGCACTGCCAGTAAATACTGGTTCAGCTGATCAGCTTCTTCTGCTGCCACCTCAGCGCCCGGCATATCAGCCGAAGACCATGTTGTCACAACTTCCTGATAAGCACTGGCATGGGCCGGACTGGCTTGATGCCAATTCTCAAAATTTCGCCGATCAGCCGGTGAAGGTTCACCGTTCATACGAGTAAACCAAGCTATCGCTTCCTGATTTATCCGCTTCAATTCTGCTTGCGGCAAGATATTCTCACTTTCAATGATGGCTGCTGACCCGGATTTTGTCTTTTAAACCCATTCAGCCACAAAGGCACCCGGAAAATTACTCTCTTACGTTACGACAAGCCAACATCGCGCGGGCAACATGTTTCTCAACGGCACTACGTGATATGCCCAGCACTTCGGCAATTTCACTATATTTGCAACCATGTACTTTATTGAGTAAAAATATATGTCTTGTACGCTCCGGCAATGCGCGGATAACATCATCCATATGGCGCATTTCATCACGTGGAACCACGATATCCAAAGGGGTTGCAACCGGAGCAGCATATTGCTCAGGCAATATATTAACAGATAGATCCTGACGAACGCGCTCGGCACGAATATGATCAATGATAGCGTGTTTGACAGATTTATTGAGATAAGCGGCTTCATCCACCAATGGCTCAGAGCGGCGCTCCCAAAGCCTTAAAAAAACATCCTGCACCAAGTCGGCTGCGACAGCGGCAGAGCCCAGACGTCGCATAGCACGACGCAACAAGCCGGGTTGTTCGTCCAGATAAAGTGTCTCGAACTCTCTCTTGCGTACAATCATCATTGCACCTTAAACACTCATCTCAATATGAAATGACAGCAAACTCCGCGCATTAGAAATTACGAAAAGTCGCGCCACACGACCGAAAGAAAGAATGTAATTACACGCACCATCCGGTTTTGCCCAATCACCTGTCTTGCAAAGAAATAGCATCCATTACTTAATATTTGTTGACCTATTTTATCATGTTTAATCTGATAACGGATGACATTTCAACACAAGAAAAAAGCATTCATTTCTTTCCGGCTGCTGCTGTGCCTGATACGTCACACTTTTTTGATAATGCAAATAAGAAAGCACAACGAAACTTGCGAAGCTCTTTAAAAAGCGATTTGTTTTCAAATGGTTAAATAAAAATACATTTAAACCATCTGCTATTCCAGTCTATAAATTCAACGTATCAAACTTTAAAAATACTTATCAAAATTGACGTTTCAGGTCGCAAAAATATTTATAATTGCATTTTCGACTGGTCAGTCATATATGAGCAACATTCATATTAAGTGTTTTTCCAAGTGCCCTTTGACGCACTCAAGGAGTTATTTATGTCGATATCCAGAAGAAAATTCCTCAAAAGCAGCGGCTTATTTTTAGGCGGTGCTGTGCTTGGCGGCGCGGGTGGAAGTCTGTTTGCTTCTACTGATGGCTGGCGTGCACCATCCGATATACCGCTGGCAGAATCTGTCGCCACCAGAACAGATATTCCGGCAAGTGCCGATGTTGTTGTTATAGGTGGCGGCATAGCCGGATTGTCTACCGCCCTGTTTTTGAATGAGCGCGGTTTAAACACTGTCGTGCTTGAAAAAGGCGTTATCGCAGGTGAGCAATCAAGCCGTGCCTTTGGCTGGATTTATTCCAATGGCTGGGACTTGGGCAAATTAGAACTCTGCAACCGTTCAAAAGAAATTTGGCAGGGCTTTGCAGCACGTTTTGGAGAAGATATTGGCTTTCGCCAATCAGGTAATTATTCACTTCTTGGTTCAGATGAAGAAGTTGATGCAAGCCGCGAATGGCTGACAAGCGCATTGCAAGTGCAACCTCAAATGGATGCACGCGTGGTAACCGGCAGCGAACTTGATGCGTTAATTCCGGGCGCTTCTGAAAAATATCATGGCGCTCTTTACCAAGCAAGTGACGGTACCGCCGAACCGGTCTGGTCTGTTTCTCGAATTGCCAAAGGCGCGATGCGCGAAGGTGTACAAATTTTTGCACCGGTTGCGGCACGGACAATCGAGCGCGAAGGTGGACGGGTGGCTGGCGTTCATACCGAACACGGCTATATCAAAACCAAAGCAGTCGTAATTGCAGGTGGTGCATGGTCTTCACTTTTTGCCGGAAATCTGGGCATAAAGCTGCCGCAACTTGCTATTAATTCTTCGATGCAACGTCTCGGCCGCATAGATAATGCATTGCCCGGTGCGGGCTACGGTCCGGATTTTGCATGGCGTCATATGGCCAATGGTGAAACGGCTGTTGGTGTTTCAAGCAATAATTCACCGATCACAAAAGATAGTTTCAGATATTTATTTGATTTTTTACCCGCACTTAAAAATGCTGGCGGATTGATCAATGTCCGTGCTTCAAGTGACTTATTCGCGTCATTACACTTAAAATCCAGTTGGAATGCCGATGAAATAACACCTTTTGAAGATGTGCGCATGCTTTCAGCCCGCGTGGACAATGAGGAAACGGATCGCGCTCTGGCCAGTTTACGCAAAGCCTATCCGCAATATGAACAAGCTGTTGTTCGGGAAAAATGGGCCGGTATGATTGATGCCACACCGGATTCCACCCAATATATTGATGAAACATCCGATATTCCCGGACTTTTTGTCATCACAGGCTTTTCCGGAAACGGCTTGACCACCGCACCTGCTTCGGGCGAAATGATCGCACAGATGATTGCCGGAGAAAAAACCACAGCTGATCCGTCAATTTATCGTCTGAACCGCTTTACTGACGGCTCGGAATTTGTGTTCAGACACTGATTTGGAGCTGATATAACAAAGAAATGTATTTATGGCCCGCCCGAGAGAAATAGATAAAGATCGCGTTCTTGATGCAGCAGAAGAAATCATTGCTGAAAGCATGGGACGAGGCTTTACACTGGATGCTGTCGCCGAAAGAGCCGGCGTCAGCAAGGGCGGGCTTGTTTATGCTTTTCCGACGAAAGATGCGTTGATTGAAGCGGCGCTGGCGCGTGAGTTAAACCGCTTCATTCTATCGTGGAAGGCAAAATCCGATCCTATGGATCGCTCTGACGCATCTATGCTGACAGCCTATATTGCCGAAATCCAAAGTCAGGAAGAAACCCATTTACGCACTGCCTCATTATTGATGACAGCGCTCTCGAATGCTCCGACAGTGTCGGAGCCGGCTAGGGAATTTTATTGGGCTATTTTTAAGTATTTTCAAAACGATACCAAGCAGGGTCGTGATATCCGACAAGCCATTCTGGCAATTGAAGGGCTATTTTTTCTGCGCGGACTCGGCCTTGTTGATTGCAATCATCAAGAGTGGATCTCTGTAGTCAGCCATGCGCAAGAAACACTTCAAAATGCGAAGCAGAATGCGGGTTGATATTACCCGTACTCTAGAGCATGTCTCCCAAAAGTGGGCACCGGTTTTGGGATAAAGACATGCGTAAAAACAAAACGCTAGAGCGAGCAC
>NZ_JBHEEH010000016.1:0-53669 GCF_041929845.1 Paenochrobactrum pullorum | reverse complement strand
AGCACAACGTCGAACTGGCCTGCCTGCGCATCCTGAATGAGCGCCTGAATGCCGGGACGCAGGATCATACTTGCGCCAGAGATGCCTGCATCCTTGTAGGTTCCGACGATCTTCCAGTTTTCCCGCTTCGCCTGTTCACGGCAGATGCGCATCTGGTCTTCAATTGATGCCGCGCGCTGATTGTCGGAGGAATAACGGGCATAAAGTGCAACGCGGGTCATCGGCTGTCTCTCCTAAGCTACCTTATCCATCCGGCTTGGCCGGATTAGCACCTCGGCCGAGATGCCGAGGCGGATATGCAATTGCCGGATCATGTCGATAGATAGGCTGCGCTTGCGGTTGAGAACGTCCGCAACCCGATTGCGCGGGCCGATCATCGGCTCCAGATCCTTGCGGGTCAGCCCCTGTTGCTCCATGCGGAAGCGGATCGCCTCTACCGGATCAGGCGGGTCCATAGGATAGTTCTTCGCCACATAGACGTCGATCAGTGTTGCCAGCACATCCAAGCGGTCGCCTTCTGGTGTGCCGCTCTTGGCGCCCCACAGCCGTTCGACATCGGCTAGCGCTTCATCGTAATCCGATTCCGTGCGGATCGGTTTCAGATCAGTTGCCATGTTCGATCTCCTTCGCGTCGATTCTGTCATAAGCCTTGTGCGTGCCGAGCCACTTGATCCAGACGATACCCTTCTCGAAGTCCGCCGACACGATGAGGCGGTAGTCATTGCCCTTGATGTTGAAGACGATCCGCTCGGCGCTGACGATGCTCGCCGTCGCATAAAGTCGCTTCACATCGGCGGTGCTCGCCCATTCCGTCTTGCTGACTTCGTCAAACCAGGCATCGAGTGCAGCCTTTACGGCCGGCTGCTCTTTCTGCCCTGTTGATTGCCGCTGAGAACTGACCCAGTGGGGGTGCGGATAAAAACTTGGACTGGTTTTACGTCACAATGCCAAGACAGTTTCGATATTCGATTGGGCTGCGTGCGCCAAGTGATATCTTAATCCGCTTCTCGTTATACCACCGAATGTAGCCATCAACTTCATTGATAAACTGCTCGAGTGTGGTGTTCTTCCAATCGCTGAGATAAAAGAACTCTGTTTTCAGCCTTCCGAAGAAGCCTTCGCATGCAGCGTTATCTGGAGAACACGCCTTGCGGGACATTGAGCGCACCAGCTTCGCATCACTGATCCTCGATAGCCAACCCGGCCAGCGATAGTGTGCACCCCGATCAGAATGCACTATTGGCCGCTCATCTGTACCTGTGAGAGTTTCTATTGCGGTATCGAGCATCGTGTTGACCAATTCCGCATCTGGTCTCGTTCCGATAGACCAGCTTATAACCAACCCATCGAAACAGTCGATGATGGGCGAGAGATATACCTTGCCAGCCGGGATATGGAATTCAGTGATATCGGTCAGCCATTTCTCGTTTGGGCCTGCGGCCTGGAAATCGCGATTAATAAGGTTCTCGGGTGCCGGACTGATTTCTCCGAGATAAGAGCGATATCGCCGCCGCTTTGGCGTGGCAACGATCAGGTTCTCCTGTTTCATCAAGCGCTGCACAACTTTCTCTGAGATTATAACGGATTGTTTGGCCAATGAAGCCTGTAGCCTGCGGTAGCCATAGCATCGACGGTTAAGTTCAAAGATTTCAGTGATGTTCTGACGTATAGTGAGGTACTTGTCGCTCATCCTCATGCGGGTTCGATGGTAAAAATATGAGCTGCGCGCCAGTCCCAACTGAGCAAGCAGATCCGGGAGTTGATAAAGATCTTTTAGGGCGCCGACCAACAGCGTTTTCTCCCGATTACTCAGAAGTTGTAGATCGACGCCCAGGTCTTTTTTTAGAATTTCATTCGCCTTCTTCAAAAGGTCGTGCTCAAGCTGCAGTTTCTGAATATCGTGCTGCAGTGTTTCGAGCTGAAACTCTAATTCTTTTCGCTCAGGCACTGGCGGTAAGTTGTTCTTGCGTTTCATGAATGCGGGAGCCTCCGGACCAAGTAACTGATTTTTCCAGTTATACAGTGTCGGTCTGCATACGCCGAGTTTTTCGGCCAAGGCCTGCGCGCTTTCTTGCCGAGTATAAAGCCCGACAACGCCCGCCTTCTTCAATGCATCAGGATATCGTGGACGTCCAGTTCTTCCAGTGACAGCTTCGCTAGTTTCGGGAAACGCCTCACGAACCCATGCTGTCAACGTTGCACGGCCGGGATAGCCCAAGGCGCGCATGGTTGCAGAAACACAACGACCATGCGTACTGTAGTGCTCAACAGCCACTTCCTTCTGCGCCTGTGTGAACTTAGGGGCTCGGGGCGCAAATCCTAAACGCAGATCAAGATGGTGCTCATATTCCAGGTACCAGCCCTTCAAAGCATTCTTGCTTGGATAGCCCAACTGGCGAATAGTCGCTTTCGGGCGCTTGCCCAGCTTGATGTAAAGCGCAACTGCTCGCATCCGGTCTTCGTAGGAATACATGAACTACCTCCCTGATAGTCCAAGTTTTCGTCCGCACCCCCACCGGGTCAGTTCTCAGCGGCAATCAACAGTGTCCGTGACAGCCTGCCGGGAGTAGGGTGTGCCAAGGCCTGTTCGGCGGCCGTTCGTGTCTCGAACGGTGCCGGCATCAGTCGGGTGGGCCGATGTGATTGAAGCGATGGAACGTGGTTTGAGCACGATGCCGATCGAGCCGAAGGTCTTGCAGTGGCCAGGCCAAATCACAGAACAGCTCACGTCGCCGACGCCGGTCTCGCAAACCTTGATGGCATCGCGCAGATCATCTGGAAACAGCCGACCTTTCAGCCCTTCGTCGCCTTTCCCTGGCCGGGAGCAATGCACGATGAGCGCGTTGCGTGATCTTAATAGGTCGATGAGTTCCTCATAGGGCATAGCAAATCCTGAATATCGTTAGATGGCGAATGGCTGTCGCGAGCCGGGCCACTCGTCGCTTTCCATCTGGAGGGCGAGATCAGCCCCAGCCAGCCGCCGAAGGCTTGAGGCGGCGATGAACTGTACGCCGAGGGCGAGTTTCACGACCTGAAGCCGCTTTAATCCGGCAGGCTTGTATCGGCTTTCGACATAGGGCGGCAGTGCGCCGACAATGGCCTGAACCCGCGCATCATCGCGGTGCGGGCGTGCTTCCGCCATGCGAATAGCTATCGATGATAGATTGTGGCCATTCTTGCCTTTCCGGAAGGAATCCGGGTCGGTGCCGTCGTGGACGAGGGATGCCTTCATCGAGAGTTCGGCGACCATACAAATCGGCTGAATGACTGAGTCATGACTGAAGGAGGTCGGTAGCGTGTTGGCAACGTCCTCGATGTTGGATCGCGCCATGCGCCATAATGTCGTTGCCGCCGGTATCGCGTGTTCGATTTCACTCAGGCCATTGGTGAAATCGTGGAGATCGGCGAACGAGAAAGCGACGTCCCCTGCAATTGCTCTATCCTGTCGGCACCAGATCCACCATTCTTCGGCGCTGGTGAAGCCCGCGACCTGCCAAGGTTGGAGAGAGACCTGGCCGAACACGACCGGAAAGGTCAGTTTGCGTATCTGATCGACGGAGGCGGCGAAACCTATCCCGGCGCCTGGCCAGTTGGTGTCGACCTCGGGCATCATGGCGGTATAGGCGTCCATGATCCGTTTGACTTCGGGGTTCCCGCCAATGCCGATGACCAAGCTGGAGCCGAGGATTTCTGTCGCGGCCCGAAATGGCCGTTGATGGATATGGATACCTTCCTCTGCATATTTCAGATCGAGGCGGCGCAGATCATCCAATGTCCATGAACTCATGCTCGATCTGCCTTTGCTTCCGAATCCCGGTTCCGCTCTTGCTCGATGGGAATGGGTATAAGGTCGAGTGGCCCAAAACCACGCAGGCGCAACTGCCAGAATTTTTGACTAGAAAGGTCAATGTCGAGCTCTGACGTGAAGGGGATGAGATAGGTACTGGCGTCGAAACCGTTGAAATTTATGCCTTCAGCCTTCAGCGCCTTGAAGACCTTACAAGTAGCCGAGACAAAAATCGGCATAAGATCGAGATATGCTTGATCGTCGGGGTATCTGTGCTGCGAACGGAAAGCGCGGATTTCTGGCAGTCCGAGTTGAGAATCGATCACCGTAAACCGGCTGGTTGCTTTTGCACCTTTCACGGAGACGTCCAGATATGGCGATGCACGCGAAGGGTCGAGGCGTGCGTCCAGATCGTCCAATCTTATATGGTGGGACATTAAGATCGGAGCGCCGTGGGCTGTCGGGTGGTTGGCGAGCAAAAAGGACGCGCCGAGCCATGGTTCTATTCCACCTCGCTCAAGGTGCAGGCGTCGCTTCAGACTTATGAAGAGTGGGTGATTGCGGTGATGGGTTGCGTTTCGTATGGCTATCATCAGGGCGGTATCCCCATGATCAAAATAGGGGAATAGATTCTTTGAGACATCGTAAAGCGTATGGAACGCCTCAAGCTTCATCTCGAAGCCACGATCGACATTATCAATCGCTTCTTCGGCGTCGATCTTGAACAGCTCGCCAAAACGCATTTGCGCTTCAACGTAAATTCTCATGCTGTTTGCGAGCTTGCTGACTGCATTCTCGATGATTTTGCTGCTATCCAAAGGCTTGTCCTCGCCGATACTCGGCTTGTCAGCCGTTTGGTTCCGTCCCGGATGATTTCGAAAATAGGGCGTGCCGCAATTCGATCTGCGAACCGGCTGGGCGGGTATGCCGCGTTCGGAATCGTTCGATAGTTTCGATGGATGTAAGTGGCGTGGGGCCGTCAATGAGTATGAGGGGCGAGTGGTTGGCGATGGCGGCGGCAAGCCGCTCCTTCGCAAAGCTCACATCTCCGTCGAGCACATAACCAAGCATACAGCCCACAGGTAGCTGCTCAGCATATTGTTCCGTAAGAAAACGCATCATTCCCTGGGTCACGTAGACCGTAGCTAGGGAACTGCGACTTCCGGCGTTTATCACGTTGAGCCGCTTGCACTCATAGGCCAGATAGCGCTCCCGTTCCCAATCGAAGAGAACGGCGATGTCGATGATGCCCTTGCTGTATTTCGAACCATCCGCCGCAAGCCTGAATGGTTCGAACTGATACTCGACCCAGTGGCATAGCCGACGTACCACCGCATCTTTCGCTAGACGGTCGACGAGGTTGATGGTGATGTCATCTTCCCCAGGCTGTGCGGGAAGAATGGCCATACAAGCTGGCCAAGCTGTGGCGATCCTCTCCAAAAAACGATCATCGAATGAAATAAAGTTGTCAGCCCATCCCTGCACATCGCCGATCAGCATCAACCAGCACCCCACTGGTTCGGCGCGGCGATTGCCTGCTGGAGATCCAGTGCTATTCCATCGGCATCGGCAAGTGCCGTGGAGCGTAGCCAGAAGCGCATCTGCATCGGTTTGATCAGGTACAGACAATCACCGACGAAAACCCGGAGGTCTGGGATTAACTGGCAGTTGCCATCAAGTGGCCGCTGGATATGCGCTGCCAGTTGCTCAAGAACTGCGCTCAGTTCTCCGTCTGTATCTTCGGCATAGTCTTCCTGGCCTCCCAAGCGCAGCCGAAGGATCGCCAGATCTGCCCCGCGCGCCATAAGGCGAGCATCGATTTTCTTGCCGTTGAACCAGTCAGCAAGGCTGGTTGAAAGGGTGCGCGCATATTGTGCCCGTTGCGGTTCGTCCGGCGCTCCCCACAGCTTCGGGAAATGGCCTTCATGGGGTTGAAGCGCGGGTAGTATCGCCTCGACGGTATCGTCAATCAGCGCAATTTCGTCAGGTGACAGACAAAAATATTGGTATGCCAGCCGATCAATCGCACGAAGAATCTCGTTCTCGTCGATCTGCATAGAAAAGGGTTCACGGGAGCGCTCGTATGCGCAATCCATAATCTCAATTAGCTCATGAGCAGCCTGAGTGGCAGCATCTGGATCAGGGACATCGGCGGGTGACGGAAAAGGCAATCGCAGTAAGTCAGCTTGTTTGACCTCGGGGCGATCAGAACCGTAGGACGCGGTACCATGAAAAGCGTACCAGATCGCAATACGACTATTGAGTATCGCGGTTAGAACTTTTGCACGGAGACCTTCTCCTGCGGGCACAACGATTGCCTGCAATATATCCTGAAAGGTGAGCGATTCATCGCTATAAGCAGCTCGGAGGCGGTTTTGCGACGTCTCGACCCCGCGCGGGATAAGGATACGCGTGCCCTCGAAACCAGCCTCGAACCCCCGGCGACGAACAGTCGATGACGGGGCTGGTCGCAAGCCTTCGGTAGCCAGAGCCAAGCGGGAGTAAGCTGCGATCGGCAAGTCCGGCAATTGGCCGACGTAATTGCTCACAAGCGGAGGTGTGTCGCTTTCGCTGTCCTCATTGTAGGGCTGATAGCCTTGCCCAATCACCCATCGGTCGCCCGGCTCTTCTCGGCGACGGCTAAAGCTGCCGAAATCTCTAACGAAATCTCCCAGCTTAGGAAACCGCGCGAGGTAGCCGAAGAGCTTGGCCTCTGGCTCTCGCATCCATAGTCGCTGCTTGAAAATGAGGGGGTTGTCGAGGACTGTGCCGACACTAAGCATGACCTTGTCGGTGCTGCTCAGGGTGATGATGCGCTTGATCCGTAGATTGAGGTCGGCCTTCGGCGCCCAGTAGTCGAAGCGATATGGGAAACCGTCAGCCTTGGCGTTGCCGTAGATGATCAGGGCGGTGGGGCGATGGGCTTTCTCGAAGAGCTGAAATCGAAGGTCCGCGAAGTTGATGACGCGGTGAACCTGAGATCTCCGGAAGAACGTATTACGTGCATCGACTGCGTTCTGCCGACGGCGTTCGCGTCACCCCCGAGTTGGCGGGTTTATGAAACTTATGTGTAAGTCCCAGGACAATGGACTTACCTTTACCGAGTCGTCGTCAAATTCGGCAACACGATCGATTTCTACCTGTCTGCGACGCGCAACGCCAAAGCAGCCAAGCGCTTCTTGGGGAAGGCTTTGAATAGCTTGAAAGACTGGGGAAAGCCACGTGTCATCAACACTAATAAAGCACCAACCTACGGGATTGCCATCACGCAGTTGAAGGCCGAAGGCAAATGCCCTGATGAACTGGTGCATCCGCAGGTCAAATATCATGAGAATGATCTAATCGCCCACACCATTTCGGCAATGCACCTGGCTGCGCCATTCAGAAAGATGGTACATCCGAAGTCTGTAGCGGGCGGCAACTGCATTCACTACTGCTCCAAGCTTTAAGCTTTTCCAAAACAACCACGTCTTTATATATTTTGTCCAGCGCCACTAAGCATTCCCACGGATATCTGAGTCAGAGCCCTTGAGAAACTCCATTGTAGTGGCCATCGCTAAACTCCTGCCAAATCAACACAAATGTAAATCGCAGATAGAAAACACAGAAGGAAGGTCATGGTCTGATAACTCTTACCTTAAAGTCAAAATTTTACCGTCGCAGCTATTGCCGGCACTGCTTTCAATGACAGGGCAGCAATTGTGAGTGTAGGATTGGCCGTCGCTGATGTTGGAAATGTCCCTGAACCCAATAGAAATAAATTCCGATGATTGAAGCTACGAAGATCAGCATCAACGACTGCACTGGCAGCATCCGTCCCCATACGAACCGTACCGATTACGTGACCCGATCCTTGTATGTCCTTAGCATGATTGATGTTTGTTGCACCTAAAGCTGTGAATATTTCCGTATGAGCCTTTTCAGCTTCAGCTAATCCGGCTCGCGTATATTCATCATAATTATACTCTATCCGTGGCAGTGGCATGCCATTGGCATCACGCTTTTCCGGATCGAGTGTAACTCGATTACTGGCTTCGGGCGATTGCTCTACCAGAGAAGCCAAGCGGATATGTCGCGAAGTAACCTGTCTGATTGCAGCGTCAAGCTCGGCACCGCGTAATCCTTGCTTTGCCAATTCTACCGCCGTTGACAACGGCGCACCCGTTGGCCAGTTATGACCATCATTGCCAATCTCTATTCTAAAAGCCGCACGGTCTTTGCGAAATTCACCGTCACGCAGATTTTCAATTCCTGATGTGGAAAGCGGTCCACGATAAGGCCAGACGGGATCCTTAGCCTCTGCCCAACTTAATTTGCTTGGATGATCCATCAAATTGCGACCAACTTGATCGGAGCTATTGGCAACACCATTTGCGGCCCCCTCCTGAGCAGAGTTTAACAATAAGCGTGGCGTCTCAATAGCATGAGCAGCTACAACAACCACCTTGCCTTTTGCCGTTCCAGTGCTGCCATCAGCACGCCGAAAATCGACAGAGGCAATTTGCCCGTCTGGCGCGAGGTTCAATCTTGTTGCTGTCGTTTGATCATAGATAACCGCGCCCGCACCTTCTGCCTGATCCAGATGGATAGTCGCATCATATTTCGCCTGCACCGGACAGACAGGGATGCACGAGCCATTGCCGCAACATTCAGGCCGATCGCCTATTGCTACAGAGGTGCGACCTTGAGGTGTGGATCGAACTTGATATTTCGATCCTTCCAGTGCTTTTGTGAATTGTTTATCGAGATATGTCTGCGGTATCAGCGGCATCGGGAAATCACCCGATCTTGGTGAGCCAAGGTCCTCTGTGCTATCACCTGCTACGCCGACTTCCTGTTCAGCCGCCAGATAAAAAGGCTCAAGCGCATGATAGTCGAATGGCCAGTCAACCGCTTGTCCGTAAAGTGAATTCATCTTGAAATCAGCAGGCACATTGCGAAGTGTCGTTCCCAACCAATGCCAGGTGGTTCCGCCCACAACCTTGATATAAGTCGATTTGAAATTCTCAGGCCCCATTTGTTGATAATAATCACCAATCCTGTGAGCTAACGGATGCGGGGCTGTCGGATCATTCGGGTAAGCCGACTCCGGAACCTTAATTTTCGCATTCCAGAATTTTTCGACGGCATCAAAACGATCAATACGCTTTCCACTTTCCAAAAAGGCCACTTTCATACCCTTTTGCGCCAATTTTGCACCAGCAATTGCACCAGCAATACCGCTTCCGATAATCAAAACATCAACAGAAATATTTTCCGACATGTAACAATCCCTAGTGCCTCGATTAACGGAATTAAGCTTCTGACGGTTCAGACCAATAGCCAATTGTGCCACCGCAGTATCCCATTGGTTTGGTGTAATCCATCGCCTGCCAGATCAGCGCATCCGTATATTCTACCACCACCAGATCATCCGGGTTTGGAGATTCACCTGTATACCAAGTGGCAACCAATGAATCAGATAGATCTTGATTGTCATCACCTGCTGCCAGTTGGACGAGATCATCTTCTTTGCCAAGTCTGATATAGACTTCCATAATTGTGGTCGCCATGTCCTTAGAAAGTCCGGTCTGTCCCAGTTGTTTTTCTGAGAGTCTCATGAATGAGTTGACATCATAAATTGATGTAGCCGCCCAAACTGGCAGGGGAAATAATGCAAGAAGAGGTGCTGCTGAGGACGAGCATAAAAAAGTCCGCCTCGTGAGAGCTGAAGGAGACTTGACTTTGTGGCTGGGCATATTTCTGATCCTCGACGCAAAATGAATATTCAACCTACTTTTATTTGATTTATGTCCCTGAGAATTCAGCAAAGCCATCCCTGAAAACTGGTACCTGTACAATAAATTGTAATAGCCCCGAATTATTCGGTTATTTCTCACCCTTAATTGAGGGTGAGGAGTAATGTTAGGCATATGACATCATTGCCAGGTTGTTTGAGGTAGGGGGGCGTTTTCCGCGTGAATTTATTGCTTGCGCTGTCTAAACCTATCACCGATTTGCATTGAGCACGGCCGATGTGGAAGATCTTCTTGCTGAGCGTGGCGAGTTTGTCAGCCGAGAAACCGTTTGCGTCTGGATTAATCGCTTCGGTCGCCATTTAGCCGACTGTATCCGCAGGAGTCTGCCAAAGCCAAAAGACAAGTGGCACCTTGATGAGGCTTTCATTACTATCGGAGGAAAGAAGTTTTGGCTTTGGTGGGCAATTGATGCAGATGGCGATGTTCTTAATATTATAGTTCAAACGCGTCGAAATACTAAGACTGCCAAACGGTTTTTCTCCAGACTGGTGAAGCAATTCGTCAATCACGTGTGATCGTGACGGACAAGCTGCGTAGTTACATTGAGCCGATACAAAACCTTTCAGCAGATGCGGATCACCGGGTTCATAAAGGCTTGAATAATGCTATAGAAGTCTCTCATAGGCCAACGCGAAAACAGGAAACGATATTGGGTCGGTTCAAGTCAGCGCGACAGGCGCAAAGGTTCCTTGTCGCTCACGATCAGATCAACCTGATTTTCCGTCCGCGTCGCCATAAACTCACAGCTCAATACGGTTTGCATCGCACTGGACAGTGACTTGCCGCGCCGCCAAATTGCCTCAGATTTCAGTATTGGGCATACAAAGCTTATAAAAAAAATCGCTTCTGTTATCGATGAAGTGAAGACACTCTCACGTCCACGGATATGACTATGGTTGGGCGCAAGATATCGCGGTCACCCATGCTCATTAACATCTCCTTCTGTCCCACAATGGGGAGAGAAGGAGACGTCGCACGAGTAAGCTGCATAGCGACATGTTTTAACGTAAATTCATCAGAACTGGATTTTCAAGCTGGCATTCAGACCATTTTGCGTGATGCCGGAACCGAATTGCCCCTGATAAGTAACTCCAAGAACTGCATTTTTTTCAAGTTGGAAATCCAGTCCGGTCGAGATAAGTGCGGTGTTACGACCAATAGCCATGCCATTGATAGTAAAAGCATCAGATCCGGTGAAATTTGCTTTTGATGTTGGTGTCACATCGCCAAAAGCGTGTCGCCATGCAATGTCGGCACGTACTTTAACCGGGATAACCTCTTGATTAAGGTCGGCCGAGATCCGAAATCCGAGCGATGCCAACGCCGTATCCATTGTGGATTTATAAATGTTCAAGGCTGCGCCATTACGGCCGTCTTCGCTGAATTTATCTGCTCTCAAATGCACATACGCAAGATTGGCATAGGGTTCGATAGCGAATTGTTCCGTGGTTTGATGCTTGTAGCCGAGTTCTCCAAATATTTGGAACGTTCCCGCTTTATAATCTGCTGCTAGCTTATCTTCAAAGCCGGCGAAGGCGATACCACGGTTCATGTTAATATTATGCCATGTATAAGCAGCCCCCGAGCGGAATGCGAAAGTGCCTTGATTATGGGCCATTTCAGTACCAGCATAAGAGCCGATGGTATAATCGTCACTTTTGCCGGAAGACATGCGTTCATGAATGCGGAACTTACTGTAGCTGTAACCAGCCAGTAAGCCAAACCGCCAATTATCCCAAACCTGTGCATCAATACCGGTCAGAAAACCGCCAATACTGTTTCTTGTTTTTGCCGTATTGTCGTTGCCGGATTGTGTTGTCCATTCACCAAGGCCATGCATCCAGAAATTCGGCTGATCCAGATAACCGATTGTTGTTTCACCAATGCCTGAAGACTTGGAAAAGCTTCGGGACAATTGATTATATACAGCTGTACGGGTGTACGCGCTGTTATTGATCAATGAGGATTGTATCGAGGCATATGCCTCACCCGAGAGTTGATCATAGGCTTGCCGGGCTTCTGCTTCGGTCAGGAACAGTAAATGGTCATACAAGATATCGCCTGCGATCTGGCTGTCCAAGGCTGTTGCGGTGGCATTTTGATTGTTTGTGACGGCGATATCCGCAAAAGCCACATCTGAGCGGCTGGTTTCTAAAAAAACATTATTGCTATCATAATCTAAGGCAAAATCGATGAACGGCGTTTGCGTAACCAAGCTGCCGCCCCAATTATCATAGGTACCGATAACACCGTCACTGGCTGTAAGTAACGTGTAGCGTCCAGCAGCAGTGCCACGCCCGGCGCCTTGGCGCACAAGCTCCAATGAACTATTACTGCCAAATATAGCTGCACCATTGATGCTGATGTGATCAGTGCCATTAGCGGCTGCCAGACCTGCAATATAGGTTGAGCCGCTTTGTTGGATAAAACTTCCATTAACCGTTAAAGTGCCGATTGCATTGTCTGCAAAAATCGCACTGCCTGGAGAGATTTTGCCACCTTTTGCCAGCATTACATTGCCAACAGAGCCGCTACCGGACAATTGGCCTGTCTGCGAGACATGGCTTTCCGATGTAATACTTCCCTGTACTTCCAGACCACCGCCAACAATATTGGTTGGTCCCTGATAGGTGTTTTGACCGCTAAGAACGAGAATACCAACGCCACGCTTGGTGAGATCACCTATGCCGGAAATGGAGTTTGACCAGATTGAAGAATAACCTTGTGTATCTACATCAAAAACACCAGCGTACCGAAAGGCCATTGGTCCGTCGATTGCTGCTCCAAGATTGAGCAAACCCTGTCCGAATTTGTCCTGATCTTCAAAACCGGTTTTTGTGGTGGTGGTTAAAATGGTTTCAATGGTCTGGCGGGCATTCATATAGGGAAATGCTGAACGCACAACCGCCGCGGCGCCAGCAACATGTGGCGCTGCCATAGATGTGCCGTGTATGTATCGATAGCCATTATTCTCATCGCCTTGCGGCCAAGTGGAGTAAATCCCTCCCGAAATATTCTCACGGGTCATCGCTCCACCGGGAGCCGCTATACACCACTCCGCCGTTTCACCGCATTCATTGCTGTAAGGAGCGAGCTTGCCGTCACGGCCAACCGAAACGACCACAATCAATGACCCTTTGAGATCAGAGAAATCCATATCATCAAAAGCAGGATCACTCGGGTCTAAAAACTGATAGGTATCAGGATTTTGTTTATCGACAGTTTCCACCTCATCATCAAGGAACTTGATCTTGCCACTGTTGATAAAATCGCGAGTGATGAGCGGAAACATGCCATTACCGATGGGTATACTCGTATAAGCACCTGGTTGCTCTAGTCGAGAATTACCTGCTGCAAAGACCATGACAACATCTTCGTCTGCTGCATGTTTCAGTATTTCATAGGTTGAATCTAATCTTTCGGGGCTGTCCTCGATAAGTTGATAATCCAATATTTTATAATTTGGATTTGTGGATCCGTTTTCTAATTTTTTCTTGGGAAACGTATCTGGCCCATAACTACCATTGATAACTTTTGCACCGTGTTCTACAGCATACAATATGGCCTCATCCGTCGGCGAAAGAAACTCATTACGACCATCGACAGCAACTGCGAGTATAGGCATCAGAATAGAATCGTAGGCAACGCCTTGCATGCCAAAGCCATTACGACCCGCACCAATGATTCCTGCAACATGATCGCCATGTCCATTTAATTCTCCATTATCTATTCCTGGGAAAACGTCACGGACTGGCTGTTCGTTACCAAAATTGTAGAAAAAGGGTGAAATACGGCCTTCATATTCAGGATGATTAACGTCTAAGCCAGTATCAATCACTGCTACGACCACACCTTTACCGGTATATCCTTTAAGATAGGCGGGCAGGGCGTTGATCATATCCAGCCCCCAATTGGAGTGATATTCCGCATCAGCGGCTGGCGGAATGGCTTCGGCGTTTTGTGCATAGGCAAAGGTTGATACAAAAGCTGGCGCTGCAAGTGCCGTGGTTAACGTCAGGTATTTTAAACCAACCTTTATAAGAGACATAATTTCCGCTTCCTCTAAGAAAAAGATATTCCGCGATATTTTTTGCAAATTGCAAAATGAATATTTATTTGAACAATTTAAATCATCACGCACGGTCAATAGATATACCTGAAAACTGGTATATTGGTTTTTGTAAGAGCCCCCGAATTATCCGGACATTTTCTCACCCTTAATTAAGGGTTAGGAGTAATGTTAGGCATATGACGAGTCATAATTCGCATATTGAAATTTTGGGCGGTCCAGAACGTCGCCGTCGCTGGACGAGCGCTGAGAAGCTTTCGATGGTTCAGGAAACCTATGAAACTGGTGCAACAGTCAGTCTGGTTGCCCGTCGGCATGGTATTGCGCCCAATCAGCTTTTTGGCTGGCGTAAATTAGTGACACAGGGAGCTTTAACAGCTACATCGGCAGATGAAGAGGTGGTTCCATCATCGCAATATCGCGCACTTGAGCAGCAGGTTCGGGAATTACAGCGTCTTCTGGGCAAGAAGACCATGGAAGTCGAAATTCTCAAAGATGCTCTTGATGCCACATCTGATTTAAAAAAACAGACATTGCGGTCTTTGTCATGGCCCAAGGGCGGCATTCGATGAGTATTGTTTGCGAGACACTGCAGGTTGCTCGATCCAACATCACTGCGCGTGTTGCTGATCGACCTAAAAAACGTAGAGAACGACCACCCCTGCCAGATGCTGAATTAGTGTCCGAAATACAAGATATTATTACTGAGCTTCCAACTTATGGCTATCGCCGCGTCCATGCGGTTTTGCGGCGCAAGGCGATATTGGAAAACCGGTCATGGCCGAATGTCAAACGTGTTTACAGGGTTATGAAAGAGCACAGCCTCTTGCTTCAGCGCTATACCGGTGATCATCAAAGCCGGAAACATGATGGAAAGGTCAGTGTTGGGCAATCCAATCTTCGATGGTGCTCAGATGGCTTTGAGATCTCCTGTGATAACAAGGAAAAAGTCCGCGTGGCATTCGCTCTCGATTGCTGTGACCGCGAAACGCTCGGTCATGTCGCAACGACACAAGGTATCAAGAGCCAAGATGTTCAGGATTTAGCCATCCTTGCCGTTGAGTATCGTTTTGGCTCAGTCAATATTTTGCCGCACAAAATTGAATGGCTAACCGACAATGGCTCCTGTTTCATTGCCAAAGACACAAAATCGCTACTTCGGCAATCGGTATGGAGGCCAGAACAACGCCTGTCAGAAGCCCGGAATCAAATGGTATGGCTGAGGCATTTGTCAAAACCTTCAAGCGCGACTATGTCAGCATTAATCCCACCCCGGAAGCAAAAACCGTTATCAAATCATTGCATTTATGGTTCGAGCATTACAATGAGCTTCACCCACATAAAGCTTTAGGATATCGTTCACCCCGTGAGTTTATCGCGGAGCAAATTAACCAGTAAAAATGGCCGATCTTTCGGGGGCAACTACAGTTTTATAATCATTATTTGTAATTGTTTCTTATGTATTTACCCTCTTAGTAATTGTTATAAAACTACCAGTTTTCAGGGATATTTTTGCAGGAAATATAGTGTTATAAATAATACTAGAAGTTCTCACATTCGTTTCGACGTGTTGTAGTCGATAGTTAAGCGGAAAATGTAGTATATGAGAGGAAAAAGCCTCGGGATTGATCGCGGTGATGGATCTTTCTATGCCTGACGGTTTAACCATTCGGAAAATTCTGCGCCTTCTTCCAATCTTGCCAACGTCAGAACAGTTAGTTTTACAAAAACAGGCAGTAATTGTGCAGCAATTTGTGAGAAATCAGAGTTAGTGAATGCTTCATTGTCGATACTTGGTATGGGTGTTTCGACGAATGGGGCAGTTTGGTTCTAGTATTACTAAATATGGCGTGAATGAAAATTTCAGCGTGAAATTCTGACGGAGACGGTCATGATAATGCAAAACTTCGTAATTTTTACTGCATTACTAACCCTGACCGTGATTGCCCCCAGTCAAACAAAAGCCGATTTTGACGGTGAGCCAGCGCGCTGGATTCAAAAACCGGCGCTATCACCAGATGGCAAACTGATCGCCTTCACCCATCGCGGTCAGGTTTTTCTGACGGATAATGATGGCGGGTTGTCAGTCGCAGTTTCACCGGCCAATGCTTATAGTCATAGTGTTGTCTGGGCTCCGGATTCTCAGCGGCTGGCTTTTGCTTCAGATGTGAACGGCAATGATGATGTTTATCTGGCTGATTTTTCTGGTAAATTGCAGCGCATGACCTATTCATCGGCGAGAGAAGTACCGACGAGCTTTTCTCCGGATGGTAAAAGCGTACTTTATACGGCTCTTCGGCTAGGAGATGCACAACGCAGTGTGCAGGGGGCTGCAACTTGGAAGCCCCAGCTTTACGTCGTAAATATTGCCAGCGGTCGCGAGTCACTGGTGCTGCCGAATTTTGCGCTTGAAGCCAGCTGGAATCCGAATGCTACCAAGCTGGTTTATAGTTATGATCCGTCAGCTGACCCCATAGAGCGCCAGCACAGAGTTGCGGCAAATGCCCGTCAATTATGGGTTTATGAGCGGGCTAGCGACAAATATGAGCGCCTTTTTGCTGTTGATGGCATTGATCGGCTTGATCCGTATTGGAGTGCAGATGGTCAATCGCTTTATTATCTATCTGAAGCTTCCGGCTGGCTAAATGTCTGGAAGCTAAATCTGGAAAATAAGCGCGAAGAGCAGCTTACCCATTTTGAAGGCTCTCCGGTGCGCGACCTAACCGTTGCTGATGACAATACAATTGCCTTTTCTTTCAATGGGCAGGTCCATACGCTCGCAGCGGATGCGGATAAAGCAGAGCTGGTTGATATCAATACGCTGGAACAGGGGATGAATCATCTCGTGAATTATCAAGCGTTGAGCAGTCAGAATTTTCAAAGCTCTCCTGACGGGCAGTATTTTGCACTGATAATCAATGCAGATGTTTTTCTTATTGATTTGAAAGGTAATTACCGGCAACTGACTAAAACAGCAGGCGAGGAACGCGATATTGTTTTCTCACCTGATGGTCGCATGCTAGCCTATGCGGCAATGCGCGATCATAAATGGGGCATTTATGGCATTGATCTTTCTGAAGATCAGGCAAATGGCAAGCTTGGCCTGACCTACGATGAAGTCCCGCTTGTTGTGTCTGCCAATAGTGATGCTCTCGATCCTAAATTCTCGCCTGATGGGAGTAAATTGGCTTTTTGGTCGGATCGTCGCGAGATCAAAGTCTTAGATCTGACCAGCAGAGAGATTGCCACGCTGTATCAGCCGTCAGATTATAACTCGGATTACTTTGACAGAAATGGTGAGTTCAGCTGGTCTCCGACCTCAAAAGATTTACTTGTTCCATGGCGTAGTATTGACGGATCAGGATTGAATCGTGTTGCAATCGTTCCCGCTGATGGCAGTGCCCCGATGCGTCCGCTGGCACTGGCTGTCCCTAATTTTTATGATGGCTTGTGGAGTGCGGATGGCACACAAATTATTGGCTTAACGACGCTTTATACTGCACGCAGCGCTGATAATCGCCATCAGAATTCGCGCTTCGATCTTTATCGCGCCTTTTTGTCTGGGCAGTCACGGCAGGATTTTCTGGCAAATGCCAAGGACGAAACCGATCCGAATGATGGGGAGCAACTGCTCAACCACTATACACCGGATCGTCAGCGCAGCTTTTTGCTTGAAGAGCGCTTGACCAGCAATTTGCCAAAAATGGAATTGCTGGCCACTGCACCGGATGGTAAAAATTTGCTGGGTTTTTCCGCAATAGATGAGGGGCTGTCGGTGAATTTGATCAGCCTTGAGAATGGTGATTTACAGGAAGTGACAACAATTCCGGTGGCTAATCCGGAAGAGATACAATTCATCCACTACAATCCTGCTATACAAACAATTGATATTAAAACACCCACCCACATCATCCGAAGCTCTATAGAAGATCCGGCGCAGAGGGTAGAAATACCGCTTAATATCTTATTCACCCGAGATGAAAATGCCGCATTGAGCGCGGCATTTGAACAGGCTTGGGCTGATATTAATGACCGCTATTATGATGCGGCGCATGAAAATCGTGACTGGCAGCAGATCGGTGCCAAATACAGAGCCTATCTGCCCTCTATTGCCGGACCACGTGATCTTGAACGGTTACTGGCCGCCATGTTTGGCGAATTGTCGGCTTCGCATCTCTTTACGGATATGACAGCACCTGATCCAGCCCTTGTTGGGATGGGAACACAGAATGATGCTTTGGGGATTTATCTGGATAATGATTACACTGGTGCAGGGCGCAAAATCGCCGCCATCCTGCCCGGCGGACCGTTAGATCGACAAAAACTAAATATTGGTACAGGTGATATCATCACCTCGATTAACGGACAGCCAGTTCCGGAGGCTGGTGGCATTGACCGTTTGCTCGATATTAATGCGGGTCGGCGAGTCGTTGTTGGTGTTGCGGATAACAGCGATAATGGCGAGCGTCTTATTGAGGTTACCCCCATCCATTGGAGTGATGAGTTAATTTTGGCGAGCAAAAATCTAAGTGCTACTCGCCGTGCTATGGTCAGTAAGCTTTCCCGCCAGTGTATTGTGTATCAGTCTCTGGATGCGATGGATAATGACAATTACCTGTCTTTGCTCGGTACATTAATATCGCAGCGCGGTCTGGCAAAAGCAGCTCTGATCGATGTGCGGTCCAATAATGGTGGTAATCTGACACGTGAATTGATCACTCTGTTAAGCGGCAGTCCGGCCTTTAGCTATGGAGTGGATGGCCGTCCTCGTGAAAACGGTCCTGACAATGTCTGGCTCTGGCCAAGTGCAGTATTGGTTGACAGTTTCAGCTATTCTGATGGTTCAATTTTTCCGCAAGCCTATCAGGATCGTAAAATTGGCAAAGTCATTGGCGATGTGCTCCTCAATACTGGTACCGCAGTAACTACCGTCAACAGCAAAATCGTACCCGGACTGCAATATAGATTTCCGGTTTTGCCTTATCGTCATGCTGACGGGCGCAAATATGAAAATGGTATCATTACACCGGATATCGTCGTGGAATTTGATCCGAACCGTTTCAGTATGACATCTGATCCGCAATTAGAAGCGGCAGTGGCATCATTGATGCAAGACATCGGTGCTGACAGTGATTGCCGTGATAATTAGCTATCACTTGAAAACACTTTTTATAGTAAAACTACCAGTTTTCAGGGATGGATTTACAATAAAAATGACGACATACATAAAAATAAGTGATGCACCGGCTCAATTTTAGATTGCCGTATTTGAGGGGAAAACAATGACATCCAGACTGATCGCCAAACTGACAATGTCAACTTGTCTTTCGGCCGGTGTACTCTATGGGGCAATGATTAATCCTGCCGCTGCGATTAACACGCATGTGGTCAATGATCCGCAAGGCACCCCCTTTATTCAGTTGCGGTTTTTCGATGTGGGGGATGGTGTCTTTGGTTTTGGCGATGAGTCCGAATGGGACTTAAGCGATTTATATAAAAATCAGATAATCGACGCGACAGGTTATTGGGCGGAAGTGATTAAACTTGTGCCCGGCAACAATCCTGCGATCATTAATGTCGGCGCATTAATTGGCGGGACGGGGGCGGCAGCTGGCAGCCATGCCGCAACTATGCTGGATGGTTCTCCGACAACAGTGCAAGCGGCATTGACCAATCAGTATTATACGAACCTGACGAATGGGGCGCATGGTGCAATCGTTGTTTATAATAAAGTCGGGACAGAGGACTGGTCACAAGCTCCATATACGCCCTCCCATATTGCACTTACCGCTGAAACATCGCTAGGCACCGTACTTATTCACGAAATAGGCCATGCACTTGGCGTTTTGTCGAATGCTTTCAGTTGGGAAGATCAAAATAATCGACTTGCAGCATTTTCTGCTGACGATTTTGGTCCTGGCTTTGATGTCTGGAGCACGCATTTACGGGATGATAATGATAACTTTGCAAGTGCTGGTCAGTTTATAAATTGTAAGGGTTGTTATGTTCCAGATGGTGAGGATGCTTTTGATGTCCGAAAAGATCAGGCCTATTTCACCGGCACCCATGTGAGCGAAGTGCTGAACGGAGCGATGAAGGGTCTGCCTATGCGGGTTGCGACGGATTACGGACCTTATGACGCTCCTTTTTTCAGTCATATTGAACTTAAAAATAGTTTGATGAGCCATCAGCTTTATCGCAATTATAGCACACTGATGGAAGCCGAGCTGGCTGCTTTGCAAGATATTGGTTACACAATCGACCGGCGTAATTTTTACGGGCATTCCGTTTATGGTGACGGGCTGACTATCATTAATAACAATCCGTATTTTGGACGAAATGCGGATGGCACTGCCTATACCGATAATACATATAACACTGCTGCTTTGGGTTTGGGGCTGCATGTCTATGGCAGTCATAATACCATCACCCAGAATGCAGATCTACTGTCTGTGGGGGCTGGCGGCGGCGGTATCCGTATTGATGGAGCTGCCAATAATCTGATTGTTGCCCCTGATGTGCAGGTGCATGCCAATGGTGCGAATGGCCGTGGCATCATGTTCGCTTATGGTAAAGATCACACATTAACCCATCGCGGAGATGTGCAAGCGATGGGTCACGACGGTATCGCGGTCAGCTTTGACTTTGGCCATAATTCACGTGGTGACGGAACGGGCTATCGTGGCTCTTATATTCTGGAACTTGATGACAGAGTGGAGGATCAGCGCGCTACTATTTTTGAGGAGCTGAATGGAGCCTTAGTTTCCACCTTCGACCTGACCGGCCGTGTTGCAGGTAAAAAGGCTGCAATCTTCATGTCTGAAAATGCCTTGGTGGGACAGATCAATGTCATGCAGGGTGCCAGCATTACTGGTGATATTATTTCCGAGTATGCAAAAGCAGATGACAATGGCAATTTGCGTTTGACTGAGCTGAGTTTCGGCTTAAAACCGGATGGAAATGGGAATTCAACGGGTGCAGCGGATGCAGATTTCAGGTTGGCCTATGATGGCAATATCACGGGCAAGAATATTTCGCTGCATCTTGATGGCGGTACAACACTGTTGACCGGTGACCATCAAGTCTTTGATGTCGATGTGGCACAAGCAGCAATGCTTTCCGGTCAAGGGATCTACCAGTTTGATGCAACTCAGCAATTTCGCAACAGCGGGATTTTAAACCCTTCCGTTGCTGGTGCGGCCATCACCATTAACGGCAATTACATCCAATCAAACAGCGGTACCTTGCAGCTCGCATTCAATGATCAGCGTGACATCGCTAGCCTTGTTGTAAAGGGTGGTGCCGATCTCAATGGCACAATCAGTTTTGCGCCTGATCGCGGTTATTATCGCGATGGTTTTTCGCTCACATCTGACCAATGGTTGCAGCCTGACACAAAAAAAGGTTACTTCGCTGGAGTAACCACCTCATTGAACTCGCCAACACTCACCGCGACTGCTACACATGATGGCGATCTGGCTTATACGGTGGCGTTGAGCCGTGATGCTGATGCTTATTCGCAATATGCGGGCACTAGTGAAGACCGTGAAGTTGGCGCTGCATTGGATAGTCTCGCCATTAATGCTGCAGCAGAGCTTAAACCATTAATCACAGCACTGGATTTTTCTGCGCCTGACGGCTCAACCATTCGCTCAAGCCTGCCGCAACTAAGTGGTGAGGCCTATGCATCCGCAAGTGGCGTTTTGCTCAATGCCAGTGGCATCACCCGGTCATCGATCAATAATCGCCTGTCTCAGGCATTTGGCGGTACACCGGTTAATCCGGTGTCTGTGATGGCCTATGGCCCGAAAGCCAAAGCCAGTCAGGCAGGCAATGCCATTGATCATGTTGCGCCCGTCAATACGGCCGATCTTCAGCGCTATGCCGCATGGGGGGCAGCATTCGGCAGTTGGGCTACGCAATCAGCAACTGATAATGCCGCGCGCACCAAGTCGACCATTGGTGGGTTCATCACCGGTATTGACGGTGATGTTTATGATAGTTGGCGCTTAGGTCTTATGGCCGGATACAGCCGTTCAACCTTTAAAACGCCAAGCCTTTCTTCATCCGGCTCCAGCGATAATTATACGTTTGGTGCTTATGCAGGAACCGAATGGGCGACAGCACAAGGCGCGCTCGGCTTCCGCTCAGGGCTTTCCTACTCCTGGCACAATATCGAGATGAGCCGCTCGGTTGCTTTCAATGGCTATTCCGACAAGCTATCCGCTGATTATCATGGCGGTACGTTTCAGGTGTTTGGCGAGTTGGGCTATACGCATGATCTCAGCCCGCGTTCGATCATCGAGCCTTATGCCAATCTTGCCTATGTCCATGTCAAAACGGATAGTTTTACTGAAAAAGGCCATAATGGTACAGCGCTCAGCGTACAATCCGGCGCGATGGACACAACTCTCTCAACTCTTGGTATGCGTCTCTCGACCGGTTTTGAACTTGGCAATATACAGACAACCGCACGTGCTGATCTTGGCTGGCGGCATGCTTTTGGCGATGTGATCCCGTCATCAACCGCGAGCTTTGCTGCTGGTTCCAACGCCTTCACAACATCGGGCAGTCCGATTGGAAAAGATACAGCACTGATTGAAGCCGGACTTGATTTCGCCATTACGAAAAATTCCAAACTTGGTGTCTCTTATCAAGGACAGTTTGGTTCAGGTATCACTCAAAACGGCGTCAATGCCAATTTTAGCGTGAAGTTTTAAACTGAGTAAGAATAAACTGGATTTGGAGACCTGTATTTAGATAAATTTAGCCGTTAAGTTTCATGCGGCTAAATTTAACTGTATTAGATTGTGTAACCATTACGGCCTTCTTGAGGAACCAACCTATGTCTTTAGGTGCAATAGCGGTCAATCTCATTTTGCCTGCACCGGTACTTATCGTTGAGGACGATATGCAGGTTCGCTTGAGGCTGGAAAATCTTCTGCTACAATTTGGCTATAAAATTGACGCCCTTATTTTTGCTGCTTCACTGAGTGAAGCGCGCGCGCAATTGTCAGATCAGCCAGTCGCCTTGGCGCTGATTGATATTGGCTTGCCGGATGGTAGTGGTATCGATTTGATATCCGAGCTGAATACGAGTGATCCTGGCCTCTCCATTTTGGTTATCTCGGCATGGGCCACAGAGGACGTCATTCTAGGTGCCTTGCGTGCCGGTGCTGTCGGTTATGTGCTTAAAGAGCGGGATGATTTGGAGATTGCTATTGCATTGCGTAGTGTTTTACGCGGGGGTGCGCCAATAGATCCTTTTATTGCAAAGCGCATTATCGATGAACTGCCTTCCAAAGCACCTGAAAAAGACGGAGACAATAAAGACTTTTATCAGCAAGTGCTGACCGCACGCGAAAATCAAATTTTATTGCTGGTGGCCGACGGACTTGGCAATAAGGATATTGCAGATCATCTTTCTTTGTCGCGCTATACAGTTGAATGCCATATTAAACATATTTACCGAAAACTCGCAGTCTCTTCACGCACACGTGCTATTCATGCGGCGAGAGAGCGCGGTTTGTTAAAGTGAAGTGGCTGCTTATTATATGGTTCAGCCTTTTTGCTATGCCTGCTTTGGCAAAGACGACTACTGCGCAATGTTCCGCAGAGATCATTGATATTTCTGCCGCAAAAGCTGGTCCTGATGGACGTAAATCTGAAAATTTACGGTGGGAAGCCGTAACCTTACCAAATTATTGGAACCAATTGCATTCAGAATATTCAGATGAAGTTTGGTATCGCATTCATTGGCGACAGACATGTTCTGAAGCAGGTCATAATCCTGTTGCGTTGTTCATACAGACAATCAATATGGCCGGAGAGGTCTACGTTAATGACCATTTCCTCTGGCGTGATAAGAATCTGACAGAGCCATTATCGCGCAGCTGGAATATGCCGCGTTATTGGGTTCTGCATAATGCATGGTTGACTGAAGGTATCAATACACTTTGGGTTAAAACTGTTGGTGTCAAAGGACAAACACTTGGGCTAGGCTCTGTTATCATTGGTGAGCCAACGCAGGTCCAAAGTATTTATGACAACTACTGGTGGCGGCAACGTACTTTATATGTTGCAAATGTGATAGTTTCCGGCGTTATCGGTATTTTGTTTTTTTGTATCTGGATCATACGCCGTGATAAGACCTACTACGGGTGGTATGCATTTTCGTCACTGTTCTGGCTTGTCTTCATAGCTAATATTCTTGTGACCACGCCTTGGCCTTTTTCGAATTCTGTAACATTCGTAAGAGTTAACGCAATTGCCTTATTGCTGAATATTGCATGTTTTTGCATGTTTACATTGCGCTTTGGCGAGCTGGTTTTAAAGCGTTATGAACGCTTTTTATGGGGGATTTTCAGCGTACTTATTGGCGCACTCATTCTTACACCACAAGATTATCTTGGTGCGATCCAAATATCGAGTGTACTCGTTTCGTTAGGCTTTTTCTTGTTTAACTGTTTGCAGTTTCCGGTATTGACGTTTCAAAAGCGCAATCACGAATATTTTTTGTTCTCAATTTGCTTATTAGTACTTTTCGTGACGATTCAGTACGATGCGTTGCTCCTCTTTCGGCCTGATCCGGAAAAATTTCCAATATTGCCATATGCGAATATTGTCATCACATTATGCCTGGCGGGGATACTGGGGCTGCGTCAGGCGCATAATGTCAGACGCATTGAACGGTTTAATGTTGAATTAGCCGAGAGCATTGCGAACGCACGTTCAGAACTAGCCGTTACATTAGAGCGAGAACATTTCTTAGAGCTAAAAAATGCAAAATTAAGAGAGCGTTTGGATATCGCCCATGATCTTCATGACGGTATCGGTGGAACGCTCGTTCATATGATGGCAAAAGTTGAACAAGGCAGTGAGCAGGTTCACCGTCCCCAAGTCATTTCAATGTTGAAATTGCTTCGGGATGACTTGCGTCAAACCATCGATCATAATTCCAGCCCTAGCACTAAAGTTCCAGCTACGCCGCAGGAATGGATTGCCCCGTTACGTCATCGGTTTAGCATTCTTTTTGATGAGCTTGGCATTAAGTCCGACTGGCAATTTCCATCGGCTTGGCGGAGTACACCCAGCACATTACAATGTCTTGCACTCACACGTGTTGTTGAGGAGGCATTAACAAATCTCATAAAGCATAGTCGAGCGCAGCAGATGTGCTTTCGGTTGCAGCAAAGCCCAAATGAACTCGTACTTGAATTGGAAGATGACGGTATCGGATTTGATGTTTTAGCGGTACAAACAGCCAATATCAGTGTTGGTATGAGAAGTATGTCAACAAGAATTCTCAAAGTCGGTGGCAAGTTAGAAATTTCATCAACGCCAGGAAGAACCGTCGTAAAAGTGATTATTGCACAACTTTAATTTCCGATAGTCACGGACATTACAGTTGTGCCTGCTATCTTGTCTCTCCATAGACCAGCTAGCTGATAAGGCGGCTAGATATCTATCAACGCAACCTTTTAAGTGTGTTTAGGCGCGGTAGTGGCGTGCTGCGCGTCTCCGCTTATGACATCTAGTAAAATAGCTATATTTTCTAATGTAGCACTGAAAATTTTAGTAACGTGTCTTCTACAAATGGAAAGTTCTTTGTGTGACATCAATTCGGTTGCGTATTCTAATAGATAAGGCTTAAATTTCAATTGAGAATAAGTGTCGGTATCGGTAGTTGCGTGTCCCCGCAACCAAATAGAACCCAAAACCCTCAATCAATTCAAACGGTTGGCTGAGGGTTTTTTGTTGCCTGGAATCCATCAAACTTACCAAAATCTAGTTTCATCAGTTATAACTGTGCCTTAGCTAAAATAGGTTCAAATCGGGGGTGGCTACACACGCAACCACATACAATATGTAACGACCGTAGTTTGGGGCAGGGGACAACCCAAAAAAGTGCGAGCCTGGCGGTATATGTTGATGTTTGTCTAGCGCGGGTTGTTATGAAGCATCCAAGACAATCGAAAGGCAGCTTTGCGCCTTCATTGCAGTCGTTTGAGGGGTCCGGCAAGGGCCCCAAAAGCGGACAGTCAGAGGTGGATCGGGAAATCTGCACAGCTAGGATAAGTGGAAATTCTGCCTGAGTTCGGCTTAGATGCCGTGAACAGGAGATACCATGACGAGACGACCACGCCGGAACCATAGCCCAGCTTTCAAGGCGAAAGTTGCGCTCGCTGCGATCAGAGGCGAGCAGACACTAGTGGAATTATCCCAGCAGTTTGACGTGCACGCGAACCAGATAAAGCAATGGAAAGATCAGCTTCTTGAAGGGGCGATCGGTGTTTTCGGCGACGAGACCAAGGGGGAACCAACAGAGCCAACCGTCGACGTTAAAACGCTGCATGCCAAGATCGGTGAGCTAACTCTGGAGAACGATTTTTTAGCCGGAGCGCTCAGCAAGGCGGGATTGCTGGGCGGAAGGAAATGATCGACCGCGCTCACAAGCTTTCGGTCGCACGACAGGCAAAGCTCCTTGGGTTCAGCCGTAGCAGTGTCTACTATTCACCGCGCCCTGTATCGGATGTCGATCTGGCACTGATGCGCCGGATCGATGAATTGCATCTGGAATATCCATTCGCGGGAAGTCGGATGTTGCAGGGGCTTTTGAAAGGAGAAGGGCTTGAAGTTGGGCGGCTGCATGTCGCTACACTGATGAAGAAGATGAGCATCGAGGCGATTTACCGTCGCCCAAACACCTCGAAGCCAGCGCCAGGGCATAAAATCTATCCCTATCTCCTGCGCAAGCTAGCGGTCACCAGACCCAATCAGGTGTGGGCAATGGACATAACGTATATTCCGATGGCACGTGGTTTTGTCTATCTGTGCGCTGTCGTTGACTGGTTCAGTCGCCGGGTTCTGTCATGGCGACTGTCGATCACGATGGAGGCGGACTTCTGCATCGAAGCGGTTGAGGAAGCTCTGGTCCGCTATGGAAAGCCTGAAATATTCAACACGGACCAAGGATCACAGTTCACGTCCATCGACTTCACTAATGTGCTGAAAAAGGCAGAGATTGCCATCTCAATGGATGGCAAGGGTTCGTGGCGGGACAATGTCTTCGTCGAAAGGCTCTGGCGGTCAATCAAATACGAAGAGGTTTATCTTCACGCCTACAAAACCGTGTCCGAGGCCCGTACGGGCATCGGCAGATATCTAAATTTCTACAACAGCCGACGGCCACATTCATCGCTTGACCGGCAAACACCGGATCAGGTCTACTTCAACGCGCTGACACCAATGATGGTGGCAGCATAATCGAGGCGGTAATCCACTTAGCAAAACGCCCGAAATTGTTCAGACAAACCGAACCACCTCTGTCCCCATGCAAGCCAATGGAATTTGAAAACGATGTGGGATTAGCTTAACTCGGCGTCCACGAAACCGACAGCAGGCCCAACCTTGCGTTCTACATCGACTACGAACGGCTTAGTCGCGACGCGGTACTAGGTGGCGACATCACCCATGCTAATGCGGCATCTCCACGACGGAAACACTCGGAATGCTCTTGCGAGCAAGCTCCACCAAGTGCGTATGGTGCGTGAAAATGATTGCCTGACCGCTCCGTCCGATCTCGGCACAGAGATTCAACGCGGCAGATGCGCGGGTGTCGTCAAAGGTTTCCATAATATCGTCGAGAACCATGGGGAGGGGGCCCGGATCGCGCGCGAAGCTGCGGTAACCGGCCAGACGCAGGGCAAAATACAGTTGGCCCATGGTTCCGGTGGACATGTTTTCCACCTTCACGGGGTCGCCGCCGGGTTTGATGCCAACCAGCTTCTCGCCCTCGGTCTCACTCCATACCACGACTTTTTCCCATTCCTTAGATGTCATGGTGACGAAGGCTTCTTCCACGTCTTTCAGCATTGCGCTGCTTCGTTCAGCAGCCAGGCGCTTCAAGGCACTCCTCGCTGCCAGGATCCCGAGCCTTGCGACAGCCGCCTGCCGTGCACCGTTTCGCAACTCTTCGAGGATTGTGGCCTGATCCGTGATCAGATCGCTGTTGTCAGCGGCGTTGTAGGCTTCCTCATAGAGGCGTTCTTTTTCATTACATATCTTCAAAGCGGCATCTCGTGCCGTTTGCGCATCATCAAGTTCTTGCTGCAGTTCCGCTTCTCGCGTTACATCAGGTAATCGCGTCAGCTCTTCATCAAAGAGCGTACGATCCACGCCGTCGCGCGCCTGATTGCTGCTGCTGTCCGCATTAGCTCGGTCTTTGCGCAACTCGTCGCGTTCAGCCAGAAGCGCCACGCGCTCCGTCGGTGAAAGATCTTCACCGCCTTGTCCGTCAAACAGCTCGTCCAACCGGGTTTGCGCTTCGTCGCGGGCAGTTAGCGCACGCTTTCGGCCTGTGACCTCTTCGTCGAGAAGCTCCTCTTCGCGTTTCCTCACCCGATCCGCTTCAGCGGCTTTGCTTACTCGCGCACGAGCTCGATTGATGATGGGGAGGGGATCGTCTTTTAGGTTGAAAGGCTCCTCGAGGATCTCTGCCAATCGTGCAGCGCTCTTTGCCAGGGTTGAAAGGGCGCGTTCGAGGGCTTCAACACGCCCAGCCAGGCTTTTTTGATTGCTTTGAAGCTGTTGCAGCGTGCGCAGCTGCGGCAGCGCTGTCTTTACGCCGGCGGCCGAGCGATCAGGAAGAGGCAGCGCCGAGGTCAGCGTTTCCAGTCGGTTCAGGGCTGCCTTATGATCAGTCTCGGCTTGAGTTTCGGCTTTTTCGTAGTCGGCAATGTTACGTTCCCCGCGACGCCAGTTCTCCCATGTCTGACGGACATTTTCCTGAAGTGTGAGAGCTTTGCCAACCCGCCCAGGAAGGTCACTTTCTTCACCCTTGATGCCGACAAGGCTGCCTGCGGCGAGCAGATCGTCAAAGTCTTCCTTACGGCGCTTGGTTCGGTCTTCCAGAGCATTCTCCGCAATCATGACCTCAGTTGCAATCTCAGCCGATGCCGTCAGGTCCGTAAGTCTTGCGGCAAACGCAGCCGGTTCCGTATCGTCGGGAAAGCCAACGGCCCTCGCAAGTGAGACCACACGCTTCGCCAAGGTGTCGCGTTTCCCGATCAGTACTTCGAACTTGTCTTTTGCTGTGTCACGTGCGGCTTTTGCGGCGCTTTCCTGTGTGCGCGAGTTCGCAAGCTGTTTTCGCGCCTCCGTGCCCATCAGATAATTCGTTCGGGCGCCATCATCAGCATACATGGCCTCCTCAAAACGATCCGCCGTTTCGTCGGAGAGACTGTTACGATGTGATTGCCAGGCTGTGTCACGCTGACGACGCGTTTCTTCCGTTGCTGCCGCGCCAATAGAATCCGGTGCGCTTTCGTCGGCTTCGCGTTTTGCGCGCGCAGCTTTGTAGCCCGCTTCGCGTCCTTCCAGATCTTCTGTGGCGGAAACGATGTTGGCAGTCAGGGTGTTCCATTCCCTGAGGACTTCATCGAGACTTTCACGGGCAGGAAGACCGTTCTCGATAAGTGTCTGCCAGGAGGCAGGCAGTCCGGATACTGCTTTTGCAAGCCGGGCGCGTTCCGATCCGAGGTTATGTTCAAGGCCTGACACGTCTGACACTTTCTGCCATGCGTCATACGCCATCTGCAGGTGAGACAGGTCCTTCGGTTCGGTTGGAGCATCGCCCAACTGATCGCGTGCACTCTTCAACACGTTTGATGCTGCTCGCAGCTCTGCCTCAGTGGTCTGACACGCCTGTACCGCCTCTGCGAGTGTCTCCAGTTCTTCGGTCGTCAGGACCAAGGCCTCTGCAGGTTCGTCAGGTACAGCCAACACCGTCAGAATCTTTTTTATCTGGTGTGCCGCATCATCGCGTTCACCGGTGCGCTTTTCCAGATCCGATCTGGCCGTATCCGCCCGCGAGGTGAGGGAAGCCCCGTCGATCCTGATTTGATCCAGCTCTGCGAGTTCCGTAACGAGATGACCGACGGCCGGGTCAGCCTTGTTTTCTGAAATGACCGTTTCATGGCGCGCAATTCTGTCATCAGCGCTTGCGATACTTTCTGCCTTTTCAGACACGATTGTCACGAGCGTGGCGACCTGTCCATCTGTGCCCTTCTTCAAACTCGCACCTTCCGGAAAACCGGCAAGAGACTCGTCGATTTTCCGAATTTCTTCCGATTTGTCGTACCAGGTCTGCGCAGCCGCTCCCGCTGCCTGTCGTTTTCTGGCCCGTGTAAGATCTGTGTCCGCCTGTTCGAACGCCTTTTGAGCTGTCTGTTTGTCTTTCCGAAGGGCCCGCTCCCTATCCGGTGTGAAACGTTCCGTTCGCAGTGCCTCATGGATCTCTTTCAGGCGGTCTTTACCGATCTTGAGCACTGTACCTCGGCCGTTCTTTTTATGGAACTTATCGGCGCGGGTCGTCATGTTCTCCAATGTCGCCGCCATGCTGGTTAGGCCAGACACACCTGCATGCAGCAGCTGGCCCAAGTCGCCTTTTGCCTCAGCAATCCGATCACCGCCTTTGCGGAGTCCTTCATCGTTGAGTGAGAACCTTTCGACATAACCGTCCATGGAAAGGCCATGGAGAGCACTCGAGAGGATGGCTTCGTCGACCGGGCGGTCCTGATGATCAAGCAGAGACTGAGTACGTTTGCCGTTGCGGCGCAGAACCGTTAAACCGCGCCCGGGAATGTTTAGTTCGGCTCCTACCAGAAGATCATTGCGATCGAACTTGAACGCATAAGGGTGATTGACTGACTTCAAACCGAAGAGAAGTTCCAGAAATCCATTAAAGGCCGTGGATTTTCCGGATTCATTCGGTCCGTAGATTATGGTGACATCCGGGGTGCCGGCGTCAGGACGGGGGAGCACTATTTCGGCACCATCAAAGCGGCCATAGCGAATGAAATCAAGCCGGTTCAGTCTCATTCCGCGGCTCCAGAGTGCAAAGACAGCGTGATTTCAGCGATGGCTGCTTCCAAAAGGTCATCCAAGGCGTCTTCCGCCAAATCGTCGGCGATTTCGCGGGGCAATGCGTTTCTGAGCTCTTCGGTGATCTCTTTGGCGGCCAGTTGGAAGCCCGGTTCGGAGAGCTCGGCCCGCATCAGCCGCGCCAGGTCATCCGCCTTCGCGTCGGCCTGCTGTTTAGGGACGCCCACTTTGATTTTGTCGATAAATACGCGATCGATGTTTTCGAGCAATTCGCTCGCAAGTGCTGTCAGCGTCTCAGCGGTATGATGGCCCGTGGTCACCTGCAGGCGGACTGCTGTGTGGTGTTCGGAATGCTGCGCCCCTTTGAGTTCAGACCGAAGCGCGCTCAATACCTCCTGAACATCTGAAGATTGACTGAGATCCAAAGCGCATTCGGTGAATCGCAGATGTCCAACGTGATGCCGTTCGATATTCGGAGTGTCGCCATCAAGCTCGACAATCGCGACGGTACCGCCGGTAAGTTCCCCGAAGTGGCGTGGTTGCGGAATGCCCGGCATGACGGCGAGAACTGGGCCTGATGTGCGCTCAAAGGGGGCATGGATGTGGCCGAGGCACCAAAGGTCATAGCCATGCGCTAGCAGATCCTGTTCGGAGCAGGGAGCATAGGGATCGTGACCTGGCGAGCCATCGAGCGACGTATGCATCAGTCCGACGTTTTTCCGGCCCGTCACCGGCGCCGGGTAGTCGGGCAGGAAGCTTTTTGAGACATGCGCCGTGTCGAAAGACAGTCCGTGGAACCACACGCCACCGATTTCCACGCTGGGCTCCTCCTTATGCAGCAGATGAATATTCGGGCCCAGGTTACCATGGGCTCGGTGATCGAGAAGGGCATCGTGATTGCCACGGATCAGTACTGTGGGAACACCCGCGTCAGCGGCGCGTGCCAATTGCGAGATCAGAAATGCCCGGGACTTCAGATCTGGTTGGTCATTATCAAAGATGTCGCCAGCGAGAACGAGTGCATCGACTCTTTCCGAGATTGCCAGGTCAACAATGCGAATAAACGTGTCCCGACTTGCCTGTTTCAGATGGTCACCTAGATCCGGATTGCGCATCGCGACCGAACGGATCGGCGACCCGAGATGAATGTCGGCTGAAGCGAGGACACGCATAGATTTCAACTCTTCCTGAAAACGATCGATGTGAAAAATTCAATCAGCATAAGAATCTGTCCTGTACCTACAAAATTGAAACCTGGCCGTTCTGGAACAGACCGCGCTCGATCAGTTCTTTTTTGGCCGCTTCCGCGTCTCTCGAAAACATCAAGATCCTAAGGTTTACTTCCGCCCGTGAAAAACAAACATACGCCAGTTTTTGAGTAAGTTCTTGCTGTCGGTCTGTTGGATCGCCCGCAACGCCTGGGGTCAAAACTTTTGAAAAGCTGTAGGTATTCCAGGCTGCCTCGATATCGTCGATCATGACAAGCACGTTCTCATACTCTTCGCCTTTCGAGCCGTGCTGCGTACTGAAAGGAGAGTTTTCATCCAAAAAATCGATGTACTTCTCGAGTTCGTCAGCCTTCAGCTTGAAGAATTCATCAGCCAGCCAATCGCCTTTTTCCCTTTGGTGATCTTCATTGCCGGAGTCATAAGGTTCGCGGGCAGCGCGAGCCAACTGACCTGCAAGGCGGTCCGACATTGGATAAAGCGCGTTCGCGCTACAGTATTCCAAAATGTCTTTGACTGTATTACCTTCCCATTTTTCCGCCAAAGCAGCGGCGTGTTTTGAGGCTTCTTCGAGCATCTGTTTGAGGGTTTTGCTCTTGTTATCTCCAGTGTCGTCAAAAGCAGGGCTTATTCTTCGCAGTGTTTCAATCAGCTTCTTAGGATCGTTGTTGCGGGATGCATCGACCAATAGAAAAATGCCGTCCACAAAGGGTTTGAGAAGATAGTGCGTCCCGTCTTCATAGTCAGATTGGGATCTGGACGATGAATAAGCACCTGTAAATAACCTATGTATTGTGACAAAACCGATCCTGCGCGCAATCATTTGCCGAGCCAGAAATAGATTCTTCACAGTTGCATTATCTGTCCATCCCCACTTCTTTACCGCTTTTTCGAATTTCGCCGCTACTTCGTCCAGCTGCTCGGCTGAGTATCTGTTTCCGTTGGCAGGTTCAGGGGCCTGCGCGACCGTGATCAAAACGCTGCCCTCAATGTCGGCATTTTTCCCGCCAGGAACTTGCTTCAGATCGGTTCTGAAGTTGTTGAGAAGGTCAATCACCGAGGTTGAGCTTCGAAAATTCTCTTCCTTCGGAATCCTTTTGGAACCTTCAGGACCGGCGAAATGTCCGGCACGCTTGTCGTAAATCTGCTGCATCGGATCGCCGAAATATCCGACGACGGGTAACCCTTCACCCGCGCAAACAGCATTGAGGGCCTCTACGACTTGCGAGAAGGTGTCTTGAGCCTCATCGACGAAGATGTAGGGGTATTTGAACCCGAGGCCTTTGCGCAAGAGCGGTTTGTTTGTGATCAGATAGGCCGCGACGTCAATAACATCATCGTGGTTCAAGACACATTTCGAATAGTCGCTGATAACGGTTTCTTCGTAAGAGACCGATGGTTTTTGATTGCTTAGCGCAGCAAGCTCTACGGATAGGCGTTCCAGATCCTTCCTGGCTTTTTGCGCTGCCTGCGACATACCTCCATTATCTTTCTGGCGGGCCTTTTCCATATGCCGCGGAATGATCGCCTCACGAAGGGCCTCCCGAATAGCGTCTTGAAAGCGCGCGATTTCTGCCCAAAGAAACCCGTGCAGAGTCGAAACGTAAAAAAGGTCATCGAAACCTAGTCGCGACGAAATCACTCCGACGGCACGGTTTGTGTATGTGATACACGCGACGCGCTGACCGTTTTTCCGAAGCTCGTTTCCACGAGACTTCTGAATTCCTTTCAGAGCTTCAACGAGCGATGTGGTCTTGCCTGATCCGGCACCTGCGATAACCGAAAAGGAAACGTTCTTCGCGATGCACTCAGCAATTTTCGTATCGGCTTCAGTTGGCTTGAGGGTTGCTGTCATTCGCCGGCTCCCTGGTTTTGTGAGAGACGTGTCTCCAGCCACTTTAGGCCCTCGTCGATGTAGTGTGGGACATTCCAGTCCCTGTTCTGTCCCGCATTAGTTTCTTCGTCCTCGCCTGCCAGTATTTCGAAGGCAAGGACATCCATGGCAAATTCGGTTTTTTTGAAAGTATCGCTTTTAATGCGCCGCCAGACGGCCTCCTGCAATTCGGCTCGACCATCCGGCAAGTCAATGCCGATACTGAGTCCATCGGTATGGAAGTGGTCGAGGTTTTCGAAGACAAAGGCTTCTTCAAGGGTTCGTCCGTGGAAGATTTGAGCATTGCCCTGCCGGTTAACTTCTACAGGCTTTTGAAAGGCGACAAAACGCATCCCTTCAGCTTGCAGACAATTGTCGAAGGTTTTGGCGGAGAGTGCGGCTACTCCATTCTCTCCAAAGAAATATCCCAGAGTCGCATTCGACGAAACGGCTCCCGGATGGGTAGCGACGCAACTTGCCCGGTTACTCGCGGGATCGACAGAGTCAATGTCGGTGATGACCAAATAGGGGATTTCGAGGAATCCCAACAATCCGGCGAAACGCATCCCATAAGCTCCACCTACCTCCATAATTGTCAAATACTTCTTGTTCAGTTGCTGCGCCGATATGTCGATCATGCGGGGCAAAAGCAGTTTTTCAGCAGCCCCCTCAACGAGTATGGCGGCATCGGAGAAGAACAGGTCGCAATGGGTAAGTCTCAAATATTTTTTTAGAAAAGAAAGTGCTTTCTCTGGCTCGATCACATCGCCGCCCAATGCGAGTGGCTCCGGTTGAAATTGCCGAAGGCTGTGCACGGTTGTTCCCTGATAGGTCACTCCCTCCTGTTCTCCGCGGATATGGCACCGGCGGAAGTAGCGGATTTTTGAGAAATCGACTGTGTCTAGGATGTGCGACGAATGGGTCGTGATTGTAAGCTGGGGCTTGCTTTCACCTTTGGGCGCTTCGGCTGTGAGAACGTCCCACATCTGGCGAATGAATGTTTGTTGAACCTGAGCGTGCAAATGCACTTCCGGTTCTTCGATAAAGATCATCTGGCAAAGCGGGCGGTTGTCCTCAGTCGCTAGCCATTGCCGATAAAAATGATCAACCTGAATGGCCATGAACACTAGGTTCTTGAAACCCAGTCCGTTATAGGCTTCAGGGAGCTCATGTTTGGTGCTGGCATCGACGTAGAAGAGTTCGGTGTTACCTCGTAGTGCAACCTCCGAACTGAGTGTCGAAACGACCTTCATTGCGCGGTCGTTGTCGGAGGGAAGGCCAAGACCTCCGATCATCGTCATCAGTGGTTTGAAGCGTTCGTCATAATGCTTGGTCAGGTTCTCATTGTTTTGTTCGATGACCGTGACGGCGTCTTCAGCGTGTTTCGCTTGCTCCAGGTTTCTCCGGTAATATGTCGCAAAGGCATCTGACAGCCTATTGCTTCTAGCGGCATTTTCGTCGTCAATATTCCGCTGGGCATCGACGAAATCGACGCGCAGCAGAGAATTGAGAATCTTCTTGCCTTCTTGCGTAGAAAGTGGCGTTGCCACGAGTTCCTGTTCGAGCTTTTCCAGCGAAGACACCTTGATGCCGAAATACCTTTTCAAGTTGCCTTCCATTCCAAGGAAGAAGCTCAAGGGGCGCTTGCGGGTGCCATCCTCCTTTGGCGGGAAAGCTGCATCGTAATGCTTCCAGAGTTCTGCTGCGTCATCCACGGCGAACGCGCAGCGCATCCCGATTTCCGAGAAATCAGCGGACAGGCTCGTTGCTAGGGCAAAGACCCGACCGAACGCAATTGAGTCCGGATCGAGGTGAAACCAGAGATCAAGTTCTATTTGGGGTAGGTTGGTTTCGTTCCCGGGAACGTAGGCGTCGATAGAGGCAATTGCGAAAATGCAGAAGTCATGGATTTTGAATTCCCGACTCCCGAGAAAGCTGCGAATGGCAGCCGTCGCAGAGGTTTTGCCACTGTTGTTCGGGCCAACAAAAACAGTTTCCTTGCTTTCGAAATCAACGGATACATCATTCAGACGCCGAAAGTTTCGAATGGATATACTACCTAGACGCATCGAATCCCCCATAAGTTGCGAAGACAATAACAATCATTAGGTGTGTTCGGGAAGGTTAATTTCTCGTCGGTAGATACAAAACTGATGCTCGCAAAGGCGTGAATGTCACCAAGCTGACAAAAGCAAGACAACGGCGTCCCCCATCCAAACCCACCTTATGAGGCGGGGCTTGTCTACAGGGAAAGGGGGCGTCCAATGCACGGCTCCCTAGGTGTAGAATTTCGTTAGGACCGAACCATGGCAAAGAGGAATGCCTCCTCATTTGCATTCATCGCCATGAAGCAGCCAGTCCGCAGTCGGCCCCAAACCAGATATTTACATGGTGAGCAGAAAACTGCTGTTTTCTGCTTTTCTTGTTCTCGAGCTTGGTGGTGGAGCTTTGAGCGGCGAGGCTTGGTGCTTGCAGGCAGCTCTTCACCATTTTGGAGAGGGGTATTGTGTATTATGACCCGCATAGATCAGCCAGAAGGCGTGATGATATCTCTCTTTAGAGTCTTGCTAGATCGCTACCTCCAACGAATGTCGGTATCGGTAGTTGCGTGCCCCCGCAACCACTGATAACGACAAACCCGTAGCATCTGCTGCGGGTTTTGTCGTTTTTGCAGCCTTTCCAAGGATTTGCCGCTCCGTCCAATTGAGAATTGTGCCCAGTTCGCCGTGCAGCGTTGCGTAAATCTCGCCGCGTTCTGGCCCCGGTGTGAGCGAAATCTTCTCAATTAGGCCACGCAATGTCTCCGCTGCTTCCTGTTCGCTCTTCCTTGCGATTGAGCGCCTTGGTCAGGGCCGAAACTTTCTTAACATAGATCGCCGAGGCGCTCGGCAGAATGTCCGGTGTGTCCTCTGGCGCGTCGGCCAGCAGGGTGTTGCAAATTTTCATCATTGCTGAAGTATATGCCAGTTATTGTGAATAATTGAGTGAGGTGGAAGCGGATGGCGGTCGATTTCAAGGGAACTCATTTCCCTAAAAGTGTCATTCTGCACGCGGTCTTCTTTTACGTGCGTTATCCAGTTTTCTATCGTGACCTTCAAGAAATTCTGAACGAACGTGGCGTATGCGTCGATCATGCAACATTGAACCGATGGGTTATTCGCTACTCGTCTCAAATCGCCACTCAGGCTCAGATGCGCAAGCGACCCACGGCCAGTTCTTGACCGTATTGACGAGACCTACATCAAGGTTCGTGGCAAATGGGCCTATTTGTACCGAGCCGTTGACCACAACGGGCAAACCCTGGATTTCTTGTTGTCTGAACGTCGGGATATGGCTGCAGCTCGGCGTTTATTCAAGAAAATGATCACAAAACGACACTCCTGAGAAGGTTATCATTGACAAAAGTGGCGCAAATCTGGCCGGACTGCACGCCGTCAACATCATCCTGAAATTCACAGGCGCAGGCGACATGATTGAAATCCGGCAGATCAAATATTGAACAATATCCTTGAGCAAGACCATCGTTTTATCAAACGGATCACCAAACAAATGATGGGCTTCAAAGCGTTCCATTCCGCATCAGCCACCATCGCAGGCATTGAAGTGGCATACATGATCCGCAAGAACCAGTTTACAAACGACAACCAATCACCATTCAAGGTCTTTGCGGAACTCGCAGCATAACTACGACCAAGGATAAGCACGCTTTTAACTTACTGAAAAATTTGCGACACAACCGGCCTGACTGTATGTGATCATCGTCAGCATAAAGGGGTGAATAATCGAGCAGAGAATTCGCATCAGCCGATATGACGACGAGAGCGGGTCATGAAGCGCTTCAAGTCAGCGCGACATGTGCAAAGGTTCACATCAATTCACGATCCAATTTACAATCTTCATTACTTTCCAGCATGGATAAGGTCACGCAAAATTAAGTCGTTTACATCATTCATTTAAGCCGCCTCCAATACACGCATTTCTACGTGCATTCCCGCAGAAATAAGCATGTTAACAAGGGTATCAATTGCGAACACATTAATTTTTCCACGTTGAAGATCAGATATGCGGGGCTGTGTTACACTAAGACGACGGGCAGCCTCTAACTGTGTCCAGCCATTTTCGCGGATTTTCTTATCTAAGGCCAACATAAGCGCGGAGCGAAGTTTCATATTTTCGGCTTCGGTGTCTTCAATAGCATCCCATACATTAGCAAAAGTCTTGCTTTCGTTTTTCATCATTCTAACTCCTTAACAAGATCGGTATATCGTTTTGTTGCTAAGTCTAGATCAGCTCTGCTCGTTTTCTGTGTTTTCTTTTGGAAGCAATGCAGCACGTAAATTGCGTCTGCGAATTAACGACAAAGATCGCACGGAAAGCGCCTGTAGCGTCTCCAACACGTATTTCCTGTACGCCTCTGCCCGACTATAGCTATAGGCTTCCAATCGTCCGGTGTATCGCCATTTTGCACCTTGTCGAGCTGATAGCCTACCTCACGACGTGCATTGATTGGAAAATCTCTTAAATCAATAAAGGCACTGCCCTAGATGCGTAGCTCTCATAAGGGGATCATACAAAATTTTGTATATTCGGGCAAGCACTCTTTTTCAATGTCTCATTTTTGGTGCATTTAAGTCTGCTTACTGAGCTAGGCGCAGATATATTGATATATTGTATTTTTGAGCTAGTCCGGGCATGATGGTTCCCTAGCTGGACTACGTGAAACCGGTACTGTATAGGCTGTTTTGACCACTTAAAACAGACCGGTACACACAAATGACCCTAACAGTACCAGCTAAGGTTACAATTTTCGTCCGCGCCTATCTGCGCGCATCCACCATTGAACAGGATGCATGGCACAGTAACTTTAACCTGCGGTCGGCCGTAATTTTACCTATGATGCCGTTATTACGCGGCTTTGAGGCATGCGATTTTCGTGCCATATATTTTTAGCGGTGTGTCGTAATTCACGGTGATGGGCGGCGTTGAAATGATTGCGGGGGAAGTAAAGAAGATTGTAAATTGGATCATGGATTGATGTGAACCTTTGCACATGTCGCGCTGATTTGAAGCGTTTCATGATCCGCTCTCATCGCCGTACTGGTTGATGAGAATTCTCAGCGCGACTATTCAACCTATTATGCTGATGATGATCACAAACACCAATGCCTAATTCTCATTTGGCTGCGCCATAAGAACCCAGTTTGTCTGTGACCATAACACGTGGTGAATAGCCATGACCGGATAGAAGCTTACGCATAAACGCTTGGCAGCCTTTGTATTGCGGCGTTTCTGGACAAGGGCTTCAAGTACAAACCCATCCTGATCAACTGCACGCCACAGAAAATGGAGCTTGCCTTTGATGCTAATAACAACTTCATCCAAATGCCATTTATCGCCAAGACGTGGGGTGAGACGCCAGATTGTATTGGCATAAATCTCAACCGAATTTCTCCGCCCATTCACGTACCGTTTTATGGGTAACAAGAATGCCACGATAGGCGAGCATGTCTTCAACCATGCGGAAACTTAGCGGAAAGCGGAAATACAGCCACACCGCTTCCGCGATAATCTCGGCAGGAAAACGATGGCGGTGATAAAGAGATGGGCGGCTGTCGGTCATTCCCTATTATCGCTGCAGATGTTTACGCCGAAATTAAGGGAATAGAGCCGTCAGAACTCTGTATAGCCCGAAATCGTGCCTTCTTTTTTGTAGGTCAAAGCGACAAAACCTTCAATAAAGTCGAGCGCTAAAGCGCATTTCCGGCTGGAAGCCGGAGGTCTGAACTAATTAGAGGATGATCAACATTCTGGCCGATGCCAAGATAAAAATAATGGACGGTCGTGGGCATTATCTCGACAACATTTTCATCGAAAGACTATGGCGATCCCTCAAGCAAGAAGCCGTATATCTACATGAATTGCTGGACGGCTTCCAAGCCAAACGTATAATCAAAGACTGGATTGGATTTTATAATACAGAGCGACCGTACACCCCCTTGATAAACAAGCACCGGATGATGCATACTTTGGCGCAATACACATCAACCAAGCAGCATGACACCTAACCAGGGTGCATCTTAGCTGGACAGTAAACCTGTTCAAAAAACAGGACCACTTCAGTTTAGCTGAGGAACTTTCACACTATGATTAAGCCATAGAAATAAACGTCATAGTCGACGCATATGTCTTTTGCTTACAAAAATTTGCGACATTATTGCTGGGATATTTGCGCCTGTTTACGTGCCATTTGTACAATCCAACGCTGAAAGGCTAATCCAAATGGCTTTTGAAGCGCAGAACGATCCCATGCAAGAACATAATTTTCAGGCAATTTAAGTCGAATATCAAAAGGGATAATTAGACTACCAGACTTCAATTCATCATCTATCATAGAGATCTGTGCTAATGCAAATCCCCGCCCATTTACAGCGGCGCCAATCGCACTACTGGAAAGACTAAACTGGCAGCTCGATATTTTTAGTTTATCATCCGCTTGAATGTGATGTGCCCAATCAGCCCAGCTTGGTGGGGGCAGAAAGTCCTCTTCCCATTCCAGACTGAGGAGTGGAAATGATAAAATATCTGCAGGAAAATGAAGACTGCGACCTTCTAATAAGCGTGGTGAGCAGACAGGAACGACCCAATCTGTATAGAGCTCGGTGTAATGCTCATGCGCCTCAAAACGCTTGCCATATGTGATACGAAAATCGACTGGCTCATGACCTAATTTAGGCTCGTTTTCCTGACCATTGATTTTGATTTTTGAATCAGGATGTAAGACATGCCAATCGAAAATTCTGCTACCTATCCATCGATTCGCAACTGATGATAAGGCACTGAGTGTAATAGTGTTTTCCGTTTTTGCACGCTCAAGAACATCATCAGCTTTAGATAATTGCATGAAGCCTTTAGTGATTTCATGATGATATAGCCGACCCCATGTCGTCAACTCAACATGCCGGCCTTTACGCTCGAGAAGCGCAATACCCAGGCTATCTTCTAAAGCTCGAATTTGCTGGCTGACGGCACCGGGTGAAACACCCAATTCGCGGGCAGCAGAAGTGACGGTTCCGCATCTTCCGACAGCTTCAAAAGTTTGTAATCCTTTGATGGATGTTCTGATCATTTATGCGTTGTCCTCCTCCTGCTACTTTTTAGTTATTCTAAACAGTATCGTAGCACAAGCCTGCTTGAGTTGAGGCTTATTTACCCTGACTATCAAATAAAAATTGAGACGTTCAAGGGGACTTAGTAATGTTTTTGAGAAATGCATGGTATGTCGCAGCATGGGATCATGAAGTCGGTCGCTCGTTAAAAGCTGTCACAATGTTAGGTGATGCGATTGTTCTTTACCGCACCCAAGATGGTAAAGCCGCAGCATTGGAAGATGCATGTCCTCATCGTAAATTGCCGTTGTCTATGGGGCGCATCAAAGGTGATGATGTTGAATGTGGCTACCATGGCTTGACCTTCGACTGCACCGGAACTTGCACACGAGTGCCAGGCGCTGAGCGCATTCCGCATGTTGCACGTGTGCGCAGCTATCCGGTTGAAGAACGGTACGGCTTGGTATGGGTTTGGATGGGCGAACCGGCTCAGGCTGATCCTGCTAAGATCTTTTATGTCGAGCATTTTGATGACCCATCATGGGGTGTTAACCGTGGCGAATCCATGATGCTGAAGTGTAATTATCTTTATATGACAGATAATTTGCTTGATCCTTCGCATGTCGCATGGGTGCATCAATCATCTTTTGCCAGCTCTGCTTGTGAAGAAACGCCACTGGAAACCACAGTTGCTGAAGATGGTGTGACCGTTTGGCGTTGGATGCTTGATTCAGAACCTGCACCATTCTACGCGCCTTTTCTGCAATTTGAAGGCAATACAGACCGCAAACAGCATTATGAAGTGCGCTATCCGAGCAATGCGATTATTAAGGCTATTTTTGCGCCAGGTGGAGCTGGTGGTGAAGGAGAAACTCTGCCTGAAAATACATTCTTGATGGATAGTTATAATTTCATGACACCGGTGGATGAAAATCACACCAAATATTACTGGTTCCAGATGCGTAATTTTAAACCGAATGATGCTGAAGTATCTGCAAGTTTTGCCAAGTCTGTACGTGGCGCTTTTGAAGAAGATCGCGTTGTCTTAGAAGCCGTCCATTATGGCATTTCCAACCAGAAAACACCGCATTTGGATTTAAAAATTGATGCCGGTCCTTTGCGTTTCCGTCGCAAGCTCGCTCAGATGATTGCTGCCGAGACAGAGGAAAACTCTGTTGCAGCTCAATAAGCGTGCAACATGGCAAATGCTGATCGTATCCGGTTTCGCCCTTTTAAAGTGGTGTCAAAAATTCGTGAGAGTGAAACGATTTCATCGTTTGTCCTCAAACCGATCAACGCGTCCCATTGGACAGATTTTGAGGCAGGTCAATTCCTAACAATCCGTATACCAGATAAGGAAAATACAGGCTTTGTTTTACGTAATTATACCGTTTCGTCCGCACCGGGTGATGAGGGATATTATCGTATTACAATTAAGCGTGAGGCGGCTTTGCAGCCGGATCATGCAGATGGGCATGCTTCATGCTGGCTACATGATGCCGTGGATGAAGGCAGTGTTCTGGAAATTGATGGACCACGTGGAGCGTTTAAACTCGATCGCACTACAAAACGTCCTGTGGTGTTGTTGTCTGGCGGTGTTGGCCTGACCCCTATGGTTTCAATGCTGCGCCAATTGTCGGCTGAGCAAGATCGTCAGGTTCATTTCATTCATGCTTGTGATCATGGCGGTGTCCATGCGCTCAAGCAGGAAATTGCTGAATTTGCATCCAATTATGACCTGATAAAGGTACATTATTGTTATCGTTTTCCGAACGATCAGGATAGAATTGACAATCATCATCATTCAGAAGGTGTGCTAACTAAAGCCCGCTTGCAGACTTTGTTACCGCTTGATGATTATGATTTTTATCTCTGTGGCCCACGCCCTTTCATGCAGGCAATGTATGATTATCTGATAGAAATGGGCGTTAGTGATCAGCGTATTGCCTATGAGTTTTTCGGGCCTGCAAGCCTGTTAAAAGCTGGTGGCGGTGAGGCTAAGCCGGTTCAACCGGTCCCAGCAGCACCAAAAGTGGTAGATAGCTGCGGCTGTAAGGTGCATTTACAACGCAGTGGTCTTGAACTTGTCTGGGATGATAGTGCTTTGTCATTGTTGGACTTTTTAGAAGCCAATGGTGTTGAGCCGGAGTTCAGTTGCCGTGCCGGTATTTGCGGCAGCTGTGTCCACGGCCTTATTTCGGGTGAGATAACTTATTTTGAAGAACCACTCGATGAAATGGCTTCTGACAAGGTGCTGTTATGCTGCGCCCGCCCGTCCTCATCTATCGTGCTTGATCTATAGCTCAATAGGTCATGATAGTATTATTTATGAAAGTGTAGCCGACCATGCATGCGACTAACACTCACAGCGAAAAACTGTCTTCAACAGCAGGATTTATTCCGACTGATTATCATGCAATGCAGTCGCGGTTTTTAAAAACTGCTCAAAAGGCAAAAGCTACAGTCACTGAATATCCGCATCCATTGCCTGGCCCCGCCGGCGAAGCAATTGCAACTACTGTGGCGTTGCTGGGCAAAAGTAACGCACGACAGATGCTTGTTGTTATTTCCGGCACACATGGCGCGGAGGCTGCTTATGGTTCTGCCTGCCAGAGTGAATGGCTGCAGCAACTGAACGCAGACCGTTTGCCGGATGATGTTGCGATTTTGATGATCCATCTGATTAATCCTTGGGGTGCTGCATGGATGCGGCGCGTTACGGAAAATAACGTAGACCTGAACCGTAACTTCATTGATTGGAACAAAGCTCCACCTCTGAATGAAAAATACCGACAGGTACATAAAGCTGCGGTCTATACTGAGATTGAAGGTACAGGACGTGCTGAAACAGAAAAAGCATATGCCGAAGCCGTTAAACTGTTTGGCAGCAATGCAGCTGTGCTCAATATCATTGAGACCGGTCAATACGAGTTTTCTGATGGCTTGTTTTTTGGTGGTTCTAAAGCTGAATGGTCGAATGAGACACTGCATAAAATTATCGCAACCTTCGCACAAAATGCAGAAAAACTAGCATTTTTTGATCTGCATACGGGTGCGGGTCCTTATGCTTATCCCGCACTTTTGTCTGTGACAACTAAGGACCATGAAGGCATAGATTGGGGGCGCGATTTATTCGGCCCTGCACTAAATGTCATCGTCACCGGGACGAATGCAGTAACAGATAGTGGCATTGCTGCGACTGCAACCGGTTATGTATCTGCGGCTATGCGTAAAATGTTACCGGATACATTCTTGCTGCCATTGGTGATTGAGTGTGGAACGCTTGAAGGTCATCATGTCAATAATGCCGTTCGCGCGGATAATTGGTTGCATCTTTATGGCGACCTACAAGCGCCATTGGCGCAAAAAATTAAAGCTGATTTAAGAAAAGCTTTCATTCCTGAAGATGAAAATTGGGAAAAAGCCTGTATTCCGGCAAGTGTTTCGCACTTCAACCGCGTTTTAAATTCGCTAATCAGTTTATCGGCCATTCAAAAAGCTGAGCCTGCACGAGTGACCGCGCCGGATACCAATCAAGAGGGTGAGCCGGCGGTTAAAGTCGTAGAACTTCATAAGTCATTTGGCAGTCTTTCTGTTTTGAATGGCGTGAGTTTGACTGCGCAGCCTGGTCAGGTTGTTTCTTTGATTGGTTCTTCCGGTTCGGGAAAAAGTACATTCTTGCGCTGCATTAATCTGCTTGAACAACCAGATGGCGGCAGCATCATCATTGATGGTGAAGAAATACGCATGAAAAAGGGATCCGGTGGTAAAACGGTTCCTGCTGATAATCGTCAGGTTGAGCGTATTCGTGCCAATGTCGGTATGGTGTTTCAAAATTTCAATCTCTGGCCGCATATGACAGTGCTGGAAAATATTGTTGAAGCACCAGTGCATGTGCTGAAAGAAAACCGGGAAGAGGCGATCGAACACGCCCATCAATTGTTAAAAAAAGTGGGACTATCAGACAAGCACGGGCATTTGCCAAGCAGGCTTTCTGGTGGGCAACAGCAACGTGCAGCTATTGCACGTACTTTGGCCATGCGGCCTAAAGTGATTTTGTTGGATGAACCGACTTCGGCACTTGATCCGGAACTGGTAGGTGAAGTTTTGCGGGTTATTGCTCAACTTGCGGAAGAGGGGAATACCATGATCCTCGTGACACATGAAATGCAGTTTGCACGCGAAGTTTCGCATAAAATTATGTTCTTGCATCAAGGTAAAGTGGAGGAAGAGAGCGCGCCGGAACAGCTGTTCACAAATCCTCAATCTGCCCGCTTGCAACAATTTCTGGCACGGACATTCATTTAAAGTCGCTTGCCTGAATAGACCTGACAAAAAGGTCGTCTTATTAATCATAAAAAGGGGAATACTATGTGGAAAGTTTTAGCACTTGCTGCTGCTTTTACCGCTTCAATTCATAGCGCTCAAGCGGCTGATGGTGAAATCATCATTGGTACTGAAGGCGCATATCCACCGTGGAGTATTGCTGACGCCAACGGTAATGTTACCGGTTTTGACGCTGAAGTCGGGCAGGCCGTTTGTGACAAAATGGAAGCAAAATGCCGTTTCGTGGTGCAGGCTTTTGATGGCCTTATTCCGGCTTTGAAAGCCAAGCAGATTGACGCGATCATTTCGGGTATGTCTATCACCAACGAACGCAAGAAAGAGATCGGTTTCTCTAAAGGTTATGGTGATTTGCCGAATTTCTTTGTTGTTCAAAAGTCTGATGATTTAGCCAGCATCACTGATTGGGAAACGTTGTTGAAAGCTCTGGCTGATAAGCGCGTTGGCGTTCAATCAGGTACAACACATGCGCTTTACATCAACAAATATTTGCCGAATGTTGATCTGAAGACTTATGATTCATTGGATCAGATGCAAATCGATCTGGCCAGCGGACGTGTGGATGTCTCTTTCTCAGATTTATCCGCAGCAGATGATTTTCTCGCAAAGGCTGACGGCAGCGCATTCCAGCTGATCAATGTTCCGATTGATAGCAAATCTGATGAAACATTGGGTGACGCCGTGGGTATTGGTCTTCGTAAAGACGATACAGACCTGAAAGCAAAAATCGATGTCGCACTTTGTGCTGCAATTGCAGATGGTACAATCGGTAAAGCCAGTGTGAAATGGTTCAAAATGGACATCACACATCCATGTGAATAAAGACCGGCTATATTTGTCAAATAAAAACAAGCAGGAGCAAAAAAATGCTCCTGTTCTTGCTCTTGAGATCGGATTACATTTCCGAGATCAACAGCATTCACGGCATTTATATGCTTCAGTCAATTCACTCAGAATATGAATGGTGCTTTGATGGAATTCGGACTTTTGCAGGTCTGGCAAGGCGGATGGGTTGGCGCAATTATACGCGGTGCCTCCATTACCATTGCTGTCGGTGTACTTAGTATGATTTTAGGCAGTATCATCGGTATTGCTTGCGGTCTTATTAAATGGGCGCGGGTCGTGCCGTTTAACTTTGTCGTTGACGGTTATACGACCGTTGTACGTGGTGTGCCTGAACTGCTTATCATTTATCTGCTCTTTTTCAGCTCGGTTGAAGTTGTCAATAAAATAACCACGGCTTTTGGTTATCAAGGCCTAGCATCCGGTGGTTACGCATTTGTGATTGCAGTCATTACGATCGGCATTATTTCTGGTGCTTATTCAACCGAAGTAGTTCGGGGTGCTTTGGCATCTGTGCCACGTGGTCATATTGAAGCTGGCCGCGCATTAGGTATGTCGCCTTGGCGGATATTCCGCCGCATTATTTTGCCGCAGATGCTGCGCATTGCAGGTCCGGGTATGAATAATGTCTGGCAGATTACAATCAAAGACACAGCTTTGGTGTCGGTTGTCGGTTTGGCAGAACTAATGCGTATTGCATCCGTTGGCGCAGGTTCAACACGCAGCCCGTTTTTGTTTTATTTGATCGCCGCCTTAACCTATTTGCTAATTACGCTTGTCAGTCAACATGGTTTCGACAAGCTTGAAAATCGCATGAAATCACAAGTCAGCGGGGGCGAGCATGGACATTGAATTTATCCAGAAAACCGTACCTGTCCTCATGCAGGGTTTAAGCAAAACTCTGCTTCTTTCCGGATTGGCCATATTGTTTGGTTTTAATCTAGGCCTTGGGTTGGCTTTGGCGCGTTTGTCTGAATGTCGGATAGCGGCAAAATTTGCCAAGGGCTACAGCACATTTTTCCGTGGAACGCCTCTATTGGTGCAAATCTTCCTGTTCTATTACGGGTTTGGACAGTTCGACTTCGTACGTCACAATCCGGTATTATGGTGGATTTTCGGTGATGGTACGCGTTGTGCAATTTTGGCACTGTCATTAAATACAGCCGCTTATACGTCTGAAATCTTGCGCGGTGGATTGATGTCTGTACCGGTCGGATTGATTGAAGCCGCTAAAGCATGTGGTATGGGACGCTTTTTACAGTTCCGCCGGATCCGCTTTCCGCTCGCTATCAGACAGGCGCTGCCTGCCTATGGGAATGAGGTTATTCTGGTCGTTAAAGGAACATCATTAGCTTCGACAATCACGGTTTTGGAAATTACAGGTTATGCGAAACGTTTGATGAGCCAGACCTATGCGATTTTCGAAGTCTTTGCTTTGGCAGGTGTACTGTATCTGGCCATCAGTTTGACGTTGATTATGATTGTTCGGTACTTTGAACGCCGACTGAGCATGTTTTAATGATAGAATGCCATCGAAACAGCGCTTGATGGCTCTGTTGCAAATTTGCGTTCTGGTTATGATGATCGTTAGTCAAGCCCCCGATTATCTGGGAGGATGGCGATTTTCAGGATTTTGAGCGAGCAGAGCTACGGCTTCTGTCAGTGCACTTGGTCTGATGCCAAAAGCACGTTCAACGATACGTGCTTCTCCACGCATATCGCCTGTGAGATTGAAAAATGCAGCCTGTCCTTTACGCAAAGCGCGCATGACCTCGAAACCTTTGATCATCGCATAGGTCGTTTTCAGCGTCTTGAACCCTCGCACTGGTTTGATCAGTTGCTTCAGCTTACCGTGATCAGCCTCAATAGTATTGTTCAGATATTTGACTTGGCGGTGTACAAGACTAGCGCGACATTTACCTTGGACCTTCAATTGGGAGATGGCGAGGCTCTGTTACCCATAAAACGGTACGTGAATGGGCGGAGAAATCCGGTTGAGATTTATACCAATAAAATCCGGCGTCGCACCCCACGTCTTGGCGATAAATGGCATTTGGATGAAGTTGTTATTACCATCAAAGGCAAGCTCCATTTTCTGTGGCGTGCAGTTGATCAGGATGGTTTTTTACTTGAAGTCCTTGTCCAGAAACGCCGCAATACAAAGGCTGCCAAGCATTTTATGCGTAAGCTTCTATCCGGTCATGGCTATTCACCACGTGTTATGGTCACAGACAAGCTGGGTTCTTATGGCGCGGCCAAACGAGAAATAGGCATTGGTGTTTGTGAACATCGTCAGCATAATGGGTTGAATAGTCGCGCTGAGAATTCTCATCAACCAATACGGCGATGAGAGCGGATCATGAAACGCTTCAAATCAGCACGACATGTGCAAAGGTTCACATCAATCCATGATCCAATTTACAATCTTCATTACTTTCCCCGCAATCATTTCAACGCCGCCCATCACCGTGAATTACGACACACCGCTAAAAATATATGGCGCGAAATCGCAAGCCTCAAAGCCGCGTAATAACGGCATCATAGGTAAAATTACGGCCGACCGCAGGTTAAAGTTACAGTACCTTCTAGCGAGGGTCCATATACAGAGGCTGATATAATCTTTCCGTCGGCCATACACATCTCCCCCGAACTGGCAGAGGCGCAGCGGGTGGTCAAGAAGAAAGGCCAGCCCCGTACAATAGAAGCAACGACTTCAATTATTTCTGTCGCCGATCCGAAGGCCAAGTAAAACAGCTACATAGCCAATGACGATACTGAGAACTAAATAAGCTATCGCTGGGACAACCCCTGCTGTTGATCCAGACATGAGAACATAAGCGCCATATACAAAGCTTGAGAAGGTGGAAAGCCCACCCATGACACCCGTAGCTAGCAGTGTGTTTACCCCTGAGCTGAGAATGCCCTTTTTATAAAGGCCGGTGGCTAAGCCAAGTAGAAATGATGCGACGACATTCGCGACCAAAATCGACATTGGAATGCCATTTGATAAGTTCGGCACTCCTAGCATTAAAAACTCACGAAGCATTGCACCGACAGCGCCGCCGATAAAGACGAGTATGATGGTATTGATCATCGTGCTTCCCTCACCCTATCCAGCTTGCGAGCAATGCGCCGAATGCCGCCGCCGCTAAGCCGACCAAAACCGAACCCACCAAATAAAAGATTGCCAAGCCTTGATAATGATCGCGAGCAAGCTTCACGGCATCAAGCTGCATTGAACTAAATGTCGTGTATCCACCGAGGAAGCCGGTCAGTATACCCGCTTTCAACACATCGCCGAAACGCTCGTACCATTCCACAGAGAATAGCACTGACAAAAAACCAATTGCGAAAGCGCCGGTTATATTGATCAGAAATGTTCCCAGTGGAAATTTGCCGTTATAGCTTTCACCTGCCATCTTCCCGACCCACCAGCGAAAAAGCGATCCCAAACCACCGCCTAGCCCAACCCATAAAATATCTAACGGTTGCATTCGCATCCCCACGAATTTGTGAACTTACACGACACTTATTTGTAGGGTGAAAAAAAAATCGCACAAGTAGAAACCGCTGGAGCTTTCAACCATTCGATTTGAGCGAACGGTTGCTCAGCTCAATTATGAGCTATGTGTCACGAGATATCACTAATGGTGACACAGGCAGTTATGAAAGGGTAGAGTTTGATGCTAAGTCATTGATTTTATTGGTGCCGCTTATAGGACTCGAACCTACGACCCCATCATTACGAATGATGTGCTCTACCAACTGAGCTAAAGCGGCAAGCGATACTCTTTATTTATGAGTAAGACGCATCAAAAAAAGTCGTCTTTTAAGAGAAGCGCATGCGTCAAATAACGAAAAAACAACATAAAAGCAAGACAGAAAACTCAGCTCCAACTAAATCACACAATATCCAGTATCGACCCATTTCTTATGTTACAAATGTTCGAAATCGGGTTTTAATCGTGTAAAAATGACAGCAAGACAAGCTAAAATTTTCTTAATAGTATATTATCTCAACCACATTGAAAAATCCTCAACAGAACTATTCACGAAATAAAACTTGGCAAAACAAACGGTTATCACGGACAATCATTCGAAAAACATAAAAACAACTTTATTTTATGCAATTAAAACAAAAGCTTATAAATAAGCCTATTGAGAATTTCATTCTTGACGCTCGATAACTGGTAAATGAATTATTAAAAGCCCTTGATTAGAAAGGGAATTTGGCTAAATCTGAAGCTGACAATAAACGCATTGAACCAGCATTGCCTTAAGAAAGACCAGCATTTGGAAAGCATCGAACGCGCCATACGTAACGCATTAACAAAGGCTGATGCGACAGATTCTGAAATACGTCAGCGGATTTACGCTTCTGCATGGCAAGCGCATGAGCGTGCATTATCACAAAATACACAGCTTAATGAAACCGCCCGCAACCAGCGGCGTGAACAGCTGACAAATAGTATCCGTCAAATTGAACATGAATATGCTACGCAGCAGACGAGCTCTTCACAGCATCCGGTCAATTCAGCACCTGAAAGCAATCAGAGTGATCTGAGCGGTTCACTTGATCGGGTTGCTCCTTCACGTAAAATAGTACAACACGATGACGGGATGGCTGATTTCGGCCAGACTCCGGAACGTATTCAAAAATCCAAAAGCACTCCCTCTAAGAGACGCTCAAAATTTAAGAGATTGGCGGTTCCGCTCATTTCACTCGCAGCTTTTGGTATCATTGGCATTTCAATCTACAATAGTTTGAGCGATCTTAGCTTCTCACCCACAGGAAACAATCATTCATCCCTGAATACCGGCCCCTTCAAGGAAGGTGAAAATCCGGATGACGCCAAATGGATCACAATTTTTACACCCAAAGATGCAACACGCATCTCGTTAAGTGGCACTGCAACTGCAGAAATTACCCGCGTTGAAGGCGTTGATTATCTGCGCATCAAATCACCAACCGTTCAAGACACTATCCGCTTTGATGTCGGTGAAGGTATCCTCAACCAGCTCGTGAATACCACCGCGACTTTTGATATTGTTGCACGCAGCAGCGAAGGCAAACCTGTACAAATGTCGGTAACGTGTGATTTTGGCGAGATGGGTGACTGTCAACGTCGCCGTTACGACGTAACCGGATCGCAAAGTGACTTTCTGTTTGATGTCAAATTTGATACGCATAAAAAGACACAAAAAAGCGGCATAATCAGCGTCACCAGCGACTTGAATGGCACTGGCCGTGCTGTTGACATCTTTGCGATCAGGGTCGGTAAGCCGGAATAATCCGGCTGATCAAAGCTTAAAATCATTCACATCATTCTTTTTACAATTTTCATACTGTTTCACGCCAACAATGTGTGATTTACAGACATTGCTTTTTATGCCTATAATAACGCCAACAATTAGAAAAATAATGACGATATGTTGAAGTAAAATTAAATAAATTTAATATGATTATTAAATATAATCATAAGTATAAGGGTCTTATAATGCCGTTTTATACTTCTAGAAGAAATTTATTGAAAACAGGATTTTTCACCACCCTTGCAACCCCTTTTCTCTCAACATGCAGATGTGGCATTTCCAGCGCTTTTGCTGCGGAAGAAACACCCGATGATCAAACTACGCTGACACGCTCTCTGGTTCCGGGCGAATATTTATCTAAAGGAAAATTATATCGTTGCATTGCTGCTGATAATGGCTGGCCAATTGTTGTGCGTGAGGATTTAAGCGAGGCGCTCACTGAGCGCGAAGCAAGACGTAAACCCCTTGTTTCTTTTGCTCATGTCACAGATTTGCATATTATTGATGCGGCATCACCGTCCCACGCATCCTTTTTGCGCCAATATAAAGGCACCATCAATGGTGCGCCTTTATCCAATGCTGCCCGTGCGCAAGATACGCTCACGGTTCATGTGCTGGACGCGATGGTGCGTCGTATCAACGCAATTCAAAAAGGCCCGATATCACAACGTGTTTTTGACTTTGCTATTTCCACCGGAGACAATGCCGATAGCCGCGGGTTACATGAATTAGAGGCAGTCATTGCTGTGTTGAATGGTGAAAAAACCAGTTTCAATGCGACTGGCGGCCGTTATCAAGGTTTGCAAGATGAAACAACGCTCGAAGGCAATGCCTATGACGCATTTTGGCATCCGGAACCGGTCAAAGCCAACCAGCAGGACGATGTTTGGAAACGGGCTTATGGCTATCCTGTTATTGAAGGTTTTATTGATGCAGTAAGCACACCTATTGCATCGGAAGGTTTGAGGTTTCCGTGGTATACTGGTTTTGGCAATCATGATTTAATGGATGCCGGTGTTTTGCCCAATGGCAGTGGCCTCAGCCATTTTCTGGATTTGCTTGCCACTGGCGACAAACTGCCGACCGGCATTCCGGAAGGCATGACACTGCAGAACTTCATCGGTGCCGTTATCCATCCCGATCAGCACGGTATTGAAGGGCTGATTGCCAAAATGCCAGTGCGCACTATTACCAGCGCGGCTAAAAGGAAACCCTTTAGCAAGGAAGATTTCATCCGCCTCCATTTGGAAAAAACCGGCAGTTACGGGCCGGTCGGACATGGCTTCAGTCCGGATAACCTGAGCGAAAAAACCGCTTATTATACCTTCCAAATGGCCGATAAAGTCACCGGCCTTATGATGGACAGCACCAACCCCAACGGAGGGCCGGACGGATCGCTTGATCCCGCGCAGGTTGAATGGCTGACCAAAACACTCATTGATCTTCATGCCCGCTATTATGATGAGAACGGTGTCTTAATCGAAACGAACAACAAAGATCAGCTCATTGTTCTATTCTCGCATCACAATTCACGCACCTTCGACAATCTCACCCATGCCCCTCATGAGACAACAAGCGACCGATTAGGCTCGGATGCTTTGCTGGAACTGCTACGTCGTTTTCCCAATATTGTGCTCTGGGTTAACGGCCATATGCACGCTAATCGTGTTTGGTGCCACCCTGACCCGCACGGTCGTGGCCACGGCCTGTGGGAGATTAATACCGCAGCACATATCGATTATCCGCAGCAAGCCCGCACTATCGAGATTTTGGACAATAGCGACGGCACACTTTCTGTTTTTGCCATCATGATCGATCATTCTGATCCGGCAGACATTATTCGCCAAGGCGGGCAGACACGCGCATCGCTTGCCGCGTTAAGCCTTGAACTTGCGGTTAATGATCCGGCACTTGACCGCCCTTTCCGGCTTGGTTTGCCGGAAGATCTCAATGTCGAGCTAATTATAAGAAGACCATTTGCTTTAGCATAAAACACATTTGTCAGGGCAATAACAAACCCGCCTGACATCTACAAGCATATTCTTATCTTCAAGAAATCAAATATTCTATAGCAGCCTATACGTTGGTATATTTTGGATAAACTTATAGAACAAAATTCATCCCTCTTTGTTGTTGAACCGTAAACAGCACTGATCTATGACAAAGCAACAGAGCAAAAGCTTCTGTTTTTTCATCCGGTTTTACAAAGGACCCCCAAATTAAATGCCAAGCGACAGTAGTCAACAAACCAAGCCGCAGGATGCGTGGCGCTGTAACTTTAACCTGAAGTCGGTCGTAATTTTACCTATGATGCCGTTATTACGCGGCTTTGAGGCATGCGATTTTCGTGCCATATATTTTTAGCGGTGTGTCGTAATTCACGGTGATGGGCGGCGTTGAAATGATTGCGGGGAAAGTAATGAAGA
>NZ_JBHEEH010000015.1:0-55132 GCF_041929845.1 Paenochrobactrum pullorum | reverse complement strand
TGGCCTTTGCGAAAGTCAACAGGCTTTGTTGCCACCATGATCCGCACCCGATTGGAAGGAAAGATCATGATTGAGCCGCAAGCGCACTTGCAACAGCTGCGATCCGGGATGAGCAGACACCGTCTTCCAACCGGATAATGACAGATCAGAAAAAGATCTCAACGCGAGAAGCCGTAGGTGTTACCGGTTCAACGACCTGCTTCTCGACAACGATTGCTGCAAACTCCGTCTCATCCACGGGTGCAGGCAACACAAGCTTGCCTTTGCGCGCCAGCGTGCGCCACGAAGACAGGTATTCGCCCGAACACCATAACGATCTGCGACTTGCTGAACCGTCACGCCAGGCCGCAAGCTTTCCGAAACAATCCGCGCCTTTAAATCGGTCGACCACTGACGATGTTTACCACACTTACTCTGATCTGTTGTGAAAAACTCTATTCGAAGCTCCATGGAGAAACTCCGCTATGTATATTGGCGAAATTTCAATGACAGATCAGAAAAACGAAAAATAGGTGGGACCAAAACACCGCTTACGGCGGTTTGAAGCCATTGTGAAATGGTTGAGGCCGCCCAAGAGCCAGAGTTGAGGGGATGACTATCAATGGTAGCTATCATTTTACAGTTTTGACTTTGCCATCATTGAATATGACATGCATTTTTTCTTCGAAATATTCGATTATAAATACATCATCTGGGTCGATATGGGCAGATTTAAGCCGCTTAAAAATCCAGTCATTATCTTTGGCTATTTCGTGCAGTGCTGACGGTATGGGGTTGCCGTCTTTCATCAGAATGAGTGAAGGCATTATATTGCCTTTACAAATGACAGTAATATCCCCGCTCGGCTCTATTTGCGCATAGGCGATTTCTTGAAAAGAATTGATGCCCTTGGCATGTAGACGTGATGAAACGTTGATTATGTCTATTTTGTTTCGCTTACGGCGAATATTTTCCATAATAAATTCGCCATTTTTTATTATTGGAATTGGATCTCCCATTGCCAAACTTCGAATGAAACTAATATGCTTCGTTATCGCATTCAGTAGGCCGATCAGGCAAACGCCAATAATCAAAACAGCAATATACTGCAGCATTGGAATTGTATCACTGTAGATAACACCACCAATTATCCCGCCTAGAACAAAATTACCGATAAAATCGACTGGTGTCATTTGTGATAACTGGGTTTTGCCAGACAGATTCATATGCGTAATTACAATCGTAAATCCGATGAAGAATTTGAGTAGCAAATAGCCATAGTATTCCATTACAACTTTACCTTTTACCATAAATTAATTTTGAGCTATCTATTTACTTCCTATCTATCTTTATGGTCGCAGTAAATTATCTTAATTGATAATATTAATTATATTAGATAAGCAACGGTTATATATTTAGATTTGATAACCACTTTTAAAATTAAAATCCGATGATATTGATTAATGAACATCATCTTTATGTTCAGTTTTTTACCATTTACTCATCGCCTTCATCCTTAAGCATCATCGATGCCCTTGGATGTTCTGACCTTCTTTTCATCGCTCATGCTATGCCGCCCACAAAACCGCTCAACTCTTTAAGGCGCTCCATAGCCATGCGGAATCGACCATCGCATCCTTTGCCGCGGCATCGTGAGCGCCGCTCAACTTCATCAAGGTAAAGCTGCTCATATCCTTCCTTCTTACAAATGTCCGCCTTCTTGATGTAAACAAGGCGGCGACACTTTTCACAAATCATTTCTAAGCGCTGATCATCGTCCAGATCACGGACTTGTATTTGGCTTTTCCAACTCATGGCACAGTTATCCCGTGGCGCTAAACGTGCACAAAAGGGTTGAAGATATTTTCATAAAGACTAACTTGTTCTTTAAATGTTCCAATTCAGTTGGAGAGTCAAATATATTTTTGATGGTCTTGCTAACTGAAATTTTTCATCCACATAAATAGCGGAACAAATAAAGAATATTTGTGGGGTTTTGGGTGGGACTTTCGGTGCTAATAAGTCCCACAAGCTACATTTGTCTGCATTTTGTTCTTTTTCTTGATTTAATGAACTTGCTTAAAAAGTCTTTATATTCTAAGGCTTTCATAGGTTCGGAGCGTAGCGCAGCTAGGTAGCGCACTTGACTGGGGGTCAAGGGGTCGTGGGTTCGAATCCCGCCGCTCCGACCATGAAATCAATAACTTAGCTTATACTGTCCGTCAGCTTGGTTTACAGCTTTCGTTTTGGTTAGTGTAAACCCGCAACATCATATGGCAGTAAACGGGAATATCCGAAATTATATGAAATTACGCGGGATAGTCTCAATTAAAACGATAGCTGGGGAAAAAATAAATTATACTGAATTTAAAAATTGAAAACGTGCGAAGGAAAGTTAGGGGAAACTTAGTCCCAAATCTTCGAAACATTATCGCTGATTTGGTCTAAATATATTTTTTATGGTCTGTTTTAATTGCAGACCTTCTTAATTAACAAACTTAAATTCGATTTTCCTTAATAAGTCAGTTTCTATTTCATGCTTTAACGTGCAAATACTAGACTTTGTCAGATGAATGTGATTGCTTGACCTTGCACACGATTATGCTTTTAAACTGTTAGTATTTATATTCTGGAGAGCCTGAGATGGATGATCGGACATTACAGATCGACAAACCGGGCAATCATCGGGCGCAGGCACGTTACATTTTTCTTGCAGCACTAACTGGTATTTTTACAGGAATAGCTGGATCTTATTTCCATCTCATCATTAATGAAATGATGAGATGGCCACAAAAATTAAGTGAATACTTTAATGGTATATCCCTTATCGTAATTTCCTCACTTATAGTGATGATCTGTACTGTTTTATCAGCTTATATTGTACGCCGTTTTGCACCGGAAGCAAGCGGCAGTGGCGTTCAGGAAATTGAAGGCGCTATCGAGGGATTGAGAGACGTTCGTTGGAAGCGCATTTTACCAGTAAAATTCCTCGTAGGTATTAGTGCTATTTCATCTGGATTAGTCTTGGGACGTGAAGGTCCAACTATTCACATTGGCGCTTCGTTTGGAGCCGCGATTACAAGTTTTTTCAAAGTCAGTGATGCTGAAAGACGTGGTATTTTAGCCGCTGGCGCGGCAGCAGGTCTTGCATGTGCTTTTAATGCTCCGTTAGCGGGGATTTTGTTTATCATCGAGGAAACGCGAAAACAATTTCCGTATACTTTCCGTACTTATATGGGCGTGATAGCGTCGGCTTTGCTTGCGACGATATTTACCCAAATCATCGGCGGTACAGCTCCGGACATGTCGATGCCTGATGTGAAGGTCGAACTTCTGTATTTACCGGCTTTTGTCGTGCTGGGATGTTTGTTTGGCTTTGTGGGCGTGGCTTTAAATGCCGGCATTATGTGGGCAGTTAATTTTGCAAGTCGTATACAGAAAATTGTACCCTATCTCTATCCGGCACTCATTGGTTTGTCCGTAGGTGCACTTTTCATCATATTACCACAATCAGTTACTGGTGGTGAAAATGTCATCCTGCAATTAACGCATCAAAAAATTGGGTTGGCTCTTTTGCTCTTGTTGGCCGTTACACGTTATTTTACCACGGTCGGCAGTTATTCAAGTGGTGTGCCAGGTGGTATTTTTGCTCCAATGCTTACTCTTGCCACCTGCATAGGGCTTTCATTTTCCGGTATTTTAGACATTCTTTTTCCGGAAACCACTATTGCAGCAGTGGCATTTGTGATCGCAGCTATGGGAGCGCTTTTTACTGCATCCGTACGCGCACCAGTTGTGGGTATTGTTCTCACACTTGAACTGACTGGGGCTTATGATATGGCGGTACCGCTTATAATTGCCTGTCTCATGGCAAATTTAACAGCAGAATGGATTGGTGGAAAACCGATTTACGAGCAGCTGCTTGACAGAACTTTGCTTCAGGCTGGCATTAAGCCTAAAAAACAACCCCATGAATCTCACAGCGGAATTGCCTAACAGGTAATCATATCGTCCGTATGCGAGAATTTGAGAATAAAAAATGAATGCAGTATATCGTTGAACTGCGGATGGTTATCCTTACCACAAAACAAAGTACTATATTTAGCGACCATTGTTTATGACAAATTTCTTACTCTTATCGGTAAAATCACCTAAAAGATTGACCTGATAGCTAAATACAAGTCGCTCACCTTTTCCGCGCTTCACAAAGTCATCTTGCATGACAATTTTCTGGACACGGTTAATTTCAGCCCATTTTTCGCGGCAAGTAGAGTTCGGTGTTGCCCTTTGAGTGAAAAATGAACCATCACTCAGCGGTATGCGAGGCGTAGAAAGCTTTGCATCCTTTTCAACTTCTGTCATGGTACAGGCTGATATAGCTAGCTATAAAAATCAAATTCGTGCTGCGAAGAAATATGATTTCTCACTTAAAACGGAAGATGAGATAATCTATGATTAATTATAACGTTGAAGTCAAATAATATGAATCTGATCATCATGTTATTTAGTGGCGCTTTTGCATATAAAATTTAATCAGATTAAATTACGAGAAAAAGGCCGGAAATAGATTTTCCGGCTTTTTTATTTAAAGCGCTGCGTGTGCGCCGAGACTTGCAAATTCATAATAAAAATCGCGAACGCCTGAGGCTAAAAATTGAACAGCAATACAAGTGAGCAGGAAACCCATGATTTTTGATATGGCCTGAGTTCCGTGTTTGCCAAGTAATTTTTCGATCCATTTGGAAGCGGATAAGGTGATATAAGCGATAGTTGCTACAATTCCGATACCGATCAGAATATGAACATGCCCCATAATCATTTGCCCTGCCGGAATTTGTGAACCAAATCCCATAACAACCGCAATGGAACCGGGGCCTGCAAGGCTTGGCATGGCTAAAGGCGAAAATGAATAATCCATATCTGCTTTTTTGATATCTGATGCACTGGATTCCACTTCAGATGAAGGATCGCTGCCAGAAAACACCATCCGCAAAGCTAAAATCAAAATGATGATACCGCCCGCAACACGAATCCCTGGCATGGAAATGCCGAAGAGTGTGATGATCCCTTTACCCAAAAGAAGAAAAGTGGCCAGAATACAAAACGCATAAATACAAGCTTTTGCCGCTTGTTTACGTTTTTTCTCAGCGGTCATGCGGTTTGTCAGCGCCATAAAGAGTGGAATTGTTGTCAGCGGATTCATGATTGGGAGAAGCCCGATTACAACAAGCGCTGTGTATTTAAAGAAATCAGCAGCATACGACATTAAGCAATCCTTTTTTACTTAAGCCTATGAGTTATTACTAACCAAAAGGCAAATGATCACTTGATCCATTCCAACCACTTCGCATCAAGTGCAAATGCACCTGGTGCCAACATGGCAAACGCCCAAATGGCAGCAGAAGAAAAATTAGCAAGCTGAAATAAAATTTGCGGTAAATTCATAATACCTGCCATTAAAGGCACGATTGCTCTTAATGGGCCCCAAAAACGACCAATGAAGACACTCCAAGTTCCCCAACGTTTAAAAAAAAGTTCACCATTGCGAGCCATATCAGGATATTTTGAAAGCGGCCAGATATTGAGAATTTGTGTTTTATAGCGTCTTCCTAGCCAGTAAGAAACCCAGTCACCCAGAAATGCACCCAGGGCTGCAGAAATCCAAATTGTAAAGAAATCGAGATTAGCTACGCCTATCAGTGCCCCCATGCCAATCAAAATAGTGGTTGCAGGCGCTAATAAGGACAGAAAAGCGAGAGATTCACAAAATGACAATATAAAGGCAATGAATGGAGCCAAGTGGCTATATTGCTGAACAATGTTCAAAGTCGATTGAATGAAATCATTCAGCATGGGTATAACCGGTTCATTAAATATACCTGCTATGGTGGTTATTCTGATTTATCACGGGCTCATAGCATAAATTATATCAAAAGGGCTATTTATTGTCTCATCGGCTGGCTCAGCGATAGTGCATCTTCCTCTCAAATCAATCATCAGTATCAATCATATTTCGTGTTTGTTTTAACTCTTATGAATTTTAAAAATAAAAAAACCGCCTGAAATTCAGGCGGCTTTTCAATGCGCTTAGAGGAGATCAGAACTTGTAATTCAAGCCAACGCGCACAGTATGGAACTTCACTTTTGCGTCCAGTTTAGTGGTGACGCCATCATCGATATAGTTCATCAGTTTTGTTTTACCGAAGTCTGTGTAAAGATATTCCGATTTCAATGTCCAATTATTGGCCAATGCATATTCAGCGCCAGCGCCAACAGTCCAGCCGGATTTTGTCTTGGATTTTGATACGCCTTCGCCCTCAAAATCAACGTATGATTTAACTTTACCATAAGCATAACCACCGGTTGTGTAGACCATCAAGCGTTCAGTTGGTACATACCCCAGACGTGCGCGCACTGTGCCAAACCAGTTGACCTTGGTGCCTGCTTTTAAGGTGAGGTTATTATCAGTTAATTTAACTTCACCTTTAAGGTTGGAGCCTTGGAAGTCTGCTTCAACACCGGCAACCACATTGTTGTTAAACTGCCAGTTATAACCGGCCTGTACACCGCCAGCAAAGCCGCTTGATGTGACATCAAGAGATCCGGAATCATTATCTTCTTCCTCAAAAACAGTATCATAACCTTTAGAGGAATAAGGGTGCTTGAATTTGCCTCCGGCATAGCCAGCGTTCAACCCAATATATCCACCTGTCCATGAGAAAGTATCCACCGCTACAGGCGCCGGCTCATTATAGACAATTGCATCAGCTGCAAAAACTGGTGTTGCCAAAATTGCAGTCGCTGCTGCAAGGGTAAAAATTTTCATGTCCATCCCACTTTATGAGGTGGTGTTTAAGATTTATCATAAATAATCTTAAACACTCATCATTTCAGATCTATGTTTCGGTCATTACGGAGATTTTGATCAGTTTCTACTTGTCATCTTGTGCAAGCTAAAAGGCTGATTGCCATAATCCGTAATTTCTGCGTGAGATGTAATTTAGTTGATTAATTGAAACAATTCCCCTGAACATGGGGGGGACTGAAAAGTGATCAATAAAACTTAATAGATACCGAGGCGTTTCAATATCATATCCTCTGTTGAGGTTGGCATCATAGTTTTTATTAATGAAGCCAATTGGTAATGCTGTAATGTGCTTTTGAAAGAGTCAAAGAGTGATTGTTTCGGATACCACCCTAATTGATTGCCAATCTTTTCAGATGAGGCCAAGCACGGATAATCACGGAAAGGAAACCATGAGCGGGCATCCGCGCCTGAAGCAGCCGTGCCAACCGCAATTTGCTTATCATGAAAGCCTGCGACTTGCGCAAGCAGTGTGGCGTGTTGCGAAAATGTCAATATTGTTGGGTCAGCAATATTAAATGTATCATGTTTAAAATAGTCAGCCTCAGCCACCTGCAGAATTGCATTGGCAACATCCTCCACATGAATAAACTGAACTTTTGAAAGACCGTTGCCAGGAAGCAAAACAGGCTTATTCGCAGCTTGTCGTACCCAAAACCAAGTTTCCCTGTCACTACTGTTTTGGGGGCCAAAAATATAAGGAGGGCGCAGTATTATACATTTATCGTAAGCATGAGAAGCCAAACGATAGACTTCTTCCATACCACTTTTTTCTTTTCCGTATACACTCCAGACACTGGCACCACCGGTAGGTTCTTTCTCCGTGGGTGGTTGTGTGGCATCATCTGCATAGACTGAAGCGCTTGAGATAACGATTATATTACGTGACGTTTCTTGAAGCACTTGCGTTAAATAATGCGCTTGTAGTGGTGTGTAGCAGTTCGTATCGATAACGACATCAAAGTGTCGTCCCATTAATGCGGTTTTGAGTGCATTAATGTCATTGCGATCTGCAATCAGCTGCTCAACACCAGCGAGCACTATATTGCCGCGATTAAGAACGGTTACCTTTTTGTGGGCTGACAAGAACGAATTAACCACCTGTCTGCCAACGAAACCTGAGCCTCCGATTACGAGAACGGAATCATTTTTCATTTAAACACACTCCCAAATATCAAAGATATGATGATATGTTTGGAAGGGATGCCCAAACCCATCCAGTAAGTTTTTTAAGATTTTTTTAAATATAGTGTCTGATTCCCTACAGCAGGGCATCAAATATAGTGCGTAAAAAGACAATCGTCAGGTTGTAACCGTATGAAAGTGAACTCTAAATCTTTTTGATGTTTTTTAATTATGGCGGAGGGGGTGCCCGCGTCTTTATGCAACATATTGATATTGCTGATATGAGGTATTGCAAATAACCTTATTTGTCATAATTTTAGCAGTGAAGTTATGGCAAAAGGATTTGAAGTGGCAAGGAACAAGCTATCTGAAACACGCATTAAGGCGTTGGTAAAGCCGGGCATTTACTCGGATGGTGACGGCTTGTTTTTACGTGTTCGAGCTGGTGGCTCAAAGCAGTGGTTTTTTATATATAAACGAAATGGGCAAAGAACGGAACTAGGGCTCGGTGGATACGGGCAGGGAACTGCACCTGTATCGTTATCATTAGCACGTGAAAAAGCTGATGTGATACGTGAAAGGCTAGCTCGCGGCGAAGATCTACATAGCCGAAAAACATTTCTAAGCGTCATGGATGATGTTTTAGATGTGAAACAGGCAAGCTTTAAAAATGATAAACATAAAGCTCAGTGGGTAATGACCCTGACAAAATATGCTGAGCCTTTGCACAAGTTGCCTATAACCGATATCACGCGCGACCATGTCGTTGAAGTTTTAAAACCTATTTGGACTAAAATACCAGAAACCGCAGACCGTACCCGCCAGCGAATTGCTGCGGTAATCGATCATGCAAAAGCTCGTGGGCTTTATGTTGGTGACAATCCAGCTGATTGGCGTGGTGGTTTAAAAGAGCTTCTGCCAGCACGGAGTAAGCTGAGCAGGGGGCATCATGCTGCTGTTGGATATAAAGACTTACCCTTGGTTGTTGCTAATTTGAGGAAATCAACGGCAGTTTCTGCACGGGCTGTGGAATTTATTGCTTTGACTGCTGCTAGATCCAATGAAGCGCGCTCGATGACTTGGGATGAAATCAATTTTGCAGAAAAGCTTTGGATAGTTCCGGCCTCACGTATGAAGGCCAGTAAGCCCCATGAAGTCCCGCTCACAGATCGAGCGTTGGAGATTTTGCAAGAGCAATTAGAATTACGAACTGGTGATTTAGTTTTTGAAGGTGAGCGCGAAGGTAAGCCAATCTCCGACACAGCTATGATAAAAGTCTTTCGTGCAGCTGGAGCAGGTGACGCTACACTTCATGGATTGCGAAGTAGCTTCCGCGATTGGGCGGGTGATGAAACAAGTTATCCGCGTGATGTTGCTGAGGCTGCGCTCGCACATGTTATTAAAGACAAAACTGAGGCTGCCTATCGCCGTGGCACAGCGCTAGAAAAGCGCCGCGCCATGATGGAAGAGTGGTCGAGTTACTTAAACAAAGTTCAAGGCGATGATTAATTACGGTCACTAATTTTCTGTTCGATCCATCCTTCAACTTCTGCTCGAACATAAGCTTGGCGTTTCACTCCAATTTGCACTGGCTGCGGAAACTTTCCTTCCTTTGCCATAAGCGAAAGAAGTACGCGTGACATCGTTGTGGCCTGTGAAGCTTCCTTCGGTGACATTAATCTTGGGCGCTGATCATTGTTTGTCTGGCTCATTTCCGTCCTCCATCAGCCAAAGCTGCGCGGCCTAATAAACGCTCTCCCCATGTAAGATTTCGGCGAATAAGATGTTCATCACCGCCTATTTCAAGAACATGCGCACGGCAATGGTTGAATGTACTAGACTTTCTGTGCGCAGCCGCATCAGCCTTCATCTCAGCATCTTCTAGATTTTCAGCTTCAATGATCTCGCTTCTGAAATAGCCACTATCCATCCACCAATGATGGAAAACCGCGATGTACTTCATGCCTCTGCCTCCGGTTTCAGGGTGGTTGCGAGCGCTGGATAGTATTCATCAAGAGCCGGGTGCACGGTTGCATCTGGTATCTGCATCATAAGCCGTCTCCATACTCGCCGTTAAACTCGTCTGAAGGCACGCCTATCAGAGCGACGTAAATCATAAGACCGGCAGCCATGATTAGCGGCAGCGCTAGTGCTAAGCTTAAAACAGTCATAGCAATCCATCCTTTTTCAATCTGGCAACAACTGCGGCTGGTACTGAAGGCAAGCAGTCAGGCTTGACGCGGATAGCGTTGAGAAACTGGCGGTCGAGGTGCGCCGTTGTCGTGCAGGCGCGGGTATGCAATCGCGTTCTAGCGTTCATGGTAATCTCCTCAGTGTGTGTGGTGAAATGAACCCGCCAACCTTAGTCAGCGGGTAGGCAGCCCTAAGCCGCTATCTTCTTCTCTGATGCGCTTCCCAAGCCGCATCTTCTTGAGCGCGGCGAGGTGCTTCACGGATGTTGATTGCATCGCACAGCGCTTTTGCAGCTGCTTTGCTTTTCATGGAGCCTATAGCGCGACCGTTTTCACGGATTTGGACGCCGCCAAAGCGTTGTGGGTGGTAGGTCATAATTTGGCTTGCGCTATTCATGCCCCCACTCCCATACCAAGGCTCACCACGCCTATCATGCAAACGAAGGCTACAATGACAGCTGCTTCGCTTACTGTTCGCGCTGCTTCGCTTGTTGTGCGGATCGCGCCTTTCATCCATGGCATTATCTTGCCGTGTTTCTTGGCCTTGTGGTCAGGCCTACGCATCGGTTCAACGCTTGCGGCATATGTCTTGGGGGAGTGGGCTTGTTCTTCTACATCACGGAGAATGTCGCGGATAAGCACTTTGTCTTGGAGTGCGCGGGTCATGCTGCAACTCCTTCATACGCCGGCGCCTGTTCTGCTGGCGCATCTAGCACCGGTGCAGCGGCGCTGGCAGTCGTGCCGGTTGTTTGGAATACTTCAAACGCGTCGCCGGTTAGCTTGGCGAGGCGTGCAGCTTCGCGCACTGCACTCGCATAATCAGGATGTTCAAAAGGGCGGCCATTCGTAAATACGCGGCCTGTTCTTCTGCAGCGGCGGAACACAAAGCAGCCGCCGCCAATTACCTCTCCTTTGCGTGCCTTGTTATGTCTTCTTCTTTCAATTGTTTCAACTTTAGCGGTTTCCATATCTCTATCTCCTCAGTGGTGTGGTGTCAGCAGATCTTCCGATGCGGTGTCTTCGTGCTGGAGATATCTATGCGATAATAGGATAATTATGTCAACTATAAAAATCCTAAAATAGAACAAATAATCTTTGACCGTTTATCCGTTTTACGCATAATGTGAGTCGTCGCCGCGATGACGCGGCAGGTAAAGAGGAGATTGATTCAATGGATAGAGCAGTTAAAGTACCCCTATTAATAAGGGTGGGGGCGATATGCAGAGAGAGTATTGGCGCAAAGTTCACAATCGCGCGTGGGATTCCACTAAGCATACACTATCTATTGAGACTGGGGCGCGGCTAATGGTTAAGCTACTGGTCGCAATTGCTGTTATTGCAGCATTGTATATGTATGGCACAAGCGGTTCAGGGTGGGATGAGTTTCTTGCCAAGATATCCGCTTTTACCATAGCTTTTGTGATTGGGCCGGTGATTTATTTATTTTATATAATCCGCACGCCAGCCAAGCTTGATGCAGAGCTTGTGTCGCAAATTCAAGAATTGGAATCCGGCGTAAAAGACGTGGCTGATGCTGAAGCCGTGATTGAAGTTTTTGGGAGAATTCACAAAGAGGCCTCTAACGTCCTTGATGGCTTTATGGGTGGCGATGAGCCTGAAGCAGTTGAGCTTTTAATGGGCCAGATAGAGAAAGAGGCGCCAAAGCTGGATGCCCGTCGCAGTGCTATAGTATTGTCAGATAGTCTTGCTAAATATGACTATAAACGGTGGCAAGGTATTGTGTGGGACGATGATGAGTTCCCGCGAATTGCATTATTGGCATTGCGCGTCCAATCAATCGAAAAAGCCTTTGGCTTTTAACAAAGTGGCCGTCCTTATTTTAGGGCGGCCAGTGTGATTATCGGTACTTTACGCCAGTCACCTTTGCAACACGGTCGAGTACAACGTCAGGCTCAGCGGTACCTGATCCGTATGAAAATAGATTCCATCGGTCAGGTCGGCTGCCGCGCAAAAGTTTTTTTACCATTGTTCGCCCGTCATATGTCCAGACAACACATCGGCAATTTATGTGGAATGATTGTGGGACTTCATATTCATCATCGTAAAAAATAATAGACCCATCAGGTATGTCCTCCCCCATTGAAGTTCCCTCAACTTCAACACCTTTAGTGCCAATTGGGTACATGCCACCCTGGTTCTCAATCTCGCCTAATATCCCATTATCCATGCCGTAGATATGATCGCCGGCTCCGACCTTGCCAACGATGGGGATCGGGATGTTTATAGGGCTTTCACCAAGCGCGTTAGCAAATACAACATATTCCTCTAGTCCAATTTTCCGACCTTCCGTGAATATTTTGTTTATATAGTTCGCGGGTTTGCCAACGCGACGACCAAGCTCAGACTGGGTTATCCCAGTCCGCTCCATGCCATCCTTAAGCCACTGTCGAAAATCATTCATATCCATGAATTCGTATATCGCATAGTTTGCAAAATAAATCTTTTCCTATTTTCGAATTAAATGACTTGACAGAATTATCCCTTTATCGCATACTTCAAATCATAAGCCGTCAGAAAGAACGGTACTGATAAAAAGGAGATGCCCAATGAAAAAGAAGCCGGAACTACCGCGCCCTGACAGATAGCCGCTCCCAAGCTGCTCACCACAATACACTTCGAGGAGATACCAATGACGAATTCAGCATCGAGACCAAATTTCACCGCATCAGAAAAAACGCCGCCTTAAAATCAATAGGGACGCTGCCGGTCGGAAATGGCCGGTGGCGCTATACCTGTGATTAGTGATGGGTGTCGCTGGCAGGTGGGTTTTAGAAGTTAAAGCTTAGTTGTTTGGGTCGTGAGCGCATATGGGCGCAGACTGTTTCTAATCGTCCCAGTCTAAACCGGATATATGATCTTACAAAAACGACTTTCTTTTTAATAGCTTCCATACCGAGCCTTTCTCTAGTTGGGAGGACATAATGCCTCTTTTGATACAGCCAAAGGGCTGAAGAGTGTCGGCATAAGTCCACACCAGCTGAGAAAACCCGCCAGCGACATCTTTTACTAATCACATGAAAATTCATCCGTCAAATGCGCAAGTATTAATATAGAGGAGACTAAAATGCAGATTGTACAAGCAAGAGGCAGGGAAATTCCTGTTATTACTAAGAAGCGTACCGTCCCTGTCAATACAGCTAGACGCGCTGCTGAAGAGTTATTTAAGCGTAAGCCAAGTGCAATGGAGCGACAGGCGGCTATTCGTAAAGGTTTAGCCATTAAGATTGTGCTGGATCCAAAAGATGAAACTGAGCACGAAAAAGTATTCCGTCTTGTTCGAGAGCAGAAGTTTGAAGAAGCTGCTCGTATCGCTGCCCGCCTTATCAATGCGGGCAAAGAGACTGGATTCTATATCTTTGAAGGCACTCATGAGTTTACGAAATCTGTAAACTGGCATCAAGACTGGGTAGCTGATAAAGAAGTGCGCGCTAATGTTCATTATATTACCCCCGCACGCGCCCAAGTGCTGTTAATGAATAATCCGAACAACAGAAACGTCAAGGCCGCGAATCTCGCAAGCATTATGCGTGATATCGTAGGTGGGCGGTTTAAGCTTAATGGCGAAACCTTGATAATAGCCGATGATGGAACCGTGAATGATGGTCAACATCGTTGCTTTTCTGTGCTGCTTACTAACACACAAATTGAATCGTTGGTTGCTTCCGGTGTTACAAAGCAATCCATGCGCACCGTGAATATCGGTATGAAGCGCGAGGCAAAAGACAGGCTCGCTATTGCGGGAGTGAGTAATTATGTTGTTTTGTCGGCTATGGCGGCATTGGTGTTTGAGCTGACATTTGGGAGAAAACCAACTCCGTCTGAATCAGAGGATTATTATTTTGACCATGCTGAGGCTTTTCAAGCGGCACTGAGTTGCTGTGGCGCCGGATTTAAAGGCATCGGTCAGGCTGCGATGGGTGCGGCAGCTTTCTATCTATTGCGAACAGGCTATGCTGGCGAGCACATCAAGGCTTTCTTTGCAGCGGTTCGTACTGGCGAAATGTTAACCAAACGAGATGCGAGAATGGTTTTACGTCGTGCCATTTTTGATGCTGATAAAAAAGTAAAGTTGTCACGCGATAAATGGGTTTCAGCATTTGTGGCTCATTTCGAAAAGCATCAACAGAGAAAATCTTTATCAGACATTACTTTTGATATCACGTTGGACTGGAGCTAAAAAATGAACCGCAGGCCGTTTGATATTGAGGACATTTACATCGGCTCCCGCAATCGACAGCCCGATATGAAAAAGGTTCTAGAAATTGCGAATAGTATAGCCGAAATTGGCCTTATGAACGCGCCTGCGGTTTGCATTAGAAACAATGTCACCATGCCTGATGGTGAGTTAGTAGACCGCGCTCCTATCCTTATCTATGGTCGTCATCGTCTTCTTGCAATGCAAGCATTGGGACACGCAGTCGTTGAATGCGTCGTTTATGATGTTGACGACCTTCATGCCGAGCTTATGGAAATTGATGAGAACCTGGCTCGGTCTGAACTATCGCCAGCCGAAGAGGCGGCGCATATACGCCGCAGGCAGGAGATTTGGGAAGACATCCATGGGTCGGCGAAAGCCATTGGCGCGCGTGCCGCGAACGCCTCTATGGGGAGGGGGACAGACGCAAACGAAAAATCTGCGTTTGCGTCTGAGACTGCACAAGCGAGTGGAAGATCACTTAGGTCCATTCAAGTGTCCGCCAAGCGGGGGCGTGACCTCGGCCCCGACATCAACCGGATCATCAACACCAGTCTCGACAAAGGCGTCGAGATGGATGCGCTCATTAGTCTACCTGAAGAAGATCGCGAAAGCATTATCTGTCGAGCCGAGGCGGGAGAAAAAGTCAGCGCGCGCCCACAAAACAAGCCAGCTGGAAAAACCATTGATGACGAGGAGCAGGCTTTTTGGAGGTACTGGGCATCAATAAGCATAGAAGCTAAACGCCGGATACTGCCGCAACTTGGCGATATATCTACTAAATTTGCAGGCTAACGTCTGCAAACTAAACCACCAGTCAGCGGAAAACCGTTTCCGGGGTCACCACAACATTACATCATGACTGGTGGTCGTACATCCAAGGGGAGGAGATACAACGTATCAAACCCTTGGGTTCCTTCACGGGCACAACCCCGCGCAAGCGAACATATGGCTGCGAGACAGCCGTATGTCAATTACCACAACACAATTGAGGAGATAATGATGGCTAGACATAGTGCTAGAGCCAAACACCACCCTTTTGCCACTTCTTTGACCCGAACCGGTCAGCGCAATATGGCAAATCGCAAGCCTTACCGAACAGCCGAACAGCAAGCCGAGGCCAAGCGCAACGCGGTGTTGCTTGATGGCCGGTATGTATCCAGCGCGCCTGTTTCTTACAGCAAGCAGAAGCGGAAAGCCGCATGAGCTTCGATCCATCCGTCTTTTATGACGAGGGTGACGAAGTCCGCCACAGACTGACAGGCTGGAAAGGCATTGTCGTCGGAGAGCGTAATTACGGCGCTTATTATGCGGTTGTTTTTCTAATTGATGGCGCTCCAGCACGAGCTGAAATCGAGCCAGCGTTGCTCAGGCCTGATACGCCACAAGGTGACGGCGATAACGTCATTGAATTTCCAGTCGGCGGAATGCCGAAAGCCACGGTACACTAAGAGGAGATGCGTGATGGGTAAATTTAAACAGGGTGACAGAGTTAAGGCGTTAGTTGATGGCATTGATTACAAGATTGGCGATGAATTTGTCCTGACGGATGATGGCGAGGGCGGATACGTCTACTTTGACGATAATGCGGGTGATGATCGTATGCGCCCACAGGAAGAATTCGAACTCCTGCCTGTTGCGGAAGCAACCGGCACGGCGACCATAGAAGAAGTGTCTGACAATAACCCACCCTTTAAAGTTGGTGATCGGGTGCGCGCACTCATCAGTAGTGGCTTAGGTTTTATAAAACAAGGCAGTATCCACACTGTTACTGAGGTAACAGGCGATGACATAAAATTCCGAAAAGAAGATGGTACTTTGGATCGGTGGGCAGCTGATTGCTTTGAACTGGCTCCCGCCACCCTCACTATCGAAGCCGGAAAATACTACCGCACCCGCGATGGGCGTAAGGTTGGGCCGATGGAAAATGTCGGTCTGTATTGGGACGCTCCTGACGTTGATGATTCATGTTATGAAAATGGCCGTCAATGGCAATGTGAAGATACAGTCCACGACCTCATCGCTGAATGGGTAGATGAGCCAACGGAAGTCGTACAAGACACAAATGACAATACACCACCGGTTGCTGAGTGGCGGGATGCAGAAACGCGCCGTTTCAAAGTTGGCGACAAAGTTCGGGCGCTTGTTGATTATTGTTGGGTTAAAGAAGGTACAGAATATATCGTGAATTTTATTGATTGTGACGGCGATGTTTGGCTGAAGAATGTTGATGGTAAAGATGCGTATATGACTGATAGTGAACTCGAACTCATCACGCCAGTCGAGGAAACGCAACGTCTGACTTCTGCCGATGGGCACACAGTCTTTAAGTTCGACAAGGGCACGTTAACTATGAGCACATCGGAGTTTGATGCGCCTACGGTTCCAACCGTAACCAAGGGGCGGCTTGTTAAAACGCCGCGCGGCTACGGCTACGAGCTGGCACGTTACGACAAATGGTCTTGGGTTGATACGGGCAACAATCAGCCAACAATCGTGTCCACCGACAAACTTTTAGCCGCCGCCTAAATCCACAGCACCACAATAACACAAACAACCCGCTGCTCACGCGGCGGGGAAGGAGAGGTTATGTCTTTTTATAAGGGTAGACCACATGAAGAGTGAATGGACAAAAGCGCCCAATGGCTCTGTTCGGCCAACGTCCGTAAGGGCGGGCGCTAAATGGCCTCTATGGCGCAGCTCTTTTACTGAAATGCTGGCTGAGTTTGGCGAGTATGCACTAGCAGCTATCATCATTATGGCCTTTATTTCTTGGCTCGCGTTCATGCCGTCAATCGGTTTTCTCTGGCTGGTAGGGTGGTTGTGATGGCTAGTCCCCAATTTACACCAACCGTCATCCTGCTGCGCGAAACATGGTGGCGCTCATTGGTTAAGGACGCAGGTTCTTTCGCCATGGTCGCTGGCCTTGCAGGTGTTGGCGTGCTGCTCGATAGCACAGCTTTGCAATGGATTGGCGCAATCATGGGCTTTCTTTGGGTAATGGCTCGCGGAAGTGAGGCCATGCGTAAGGCCAGATGCACCATCCCAGAAGCCCGCACAAAACTGGATGAGTTGGAGGCAGGGCAATGACCGCCTTCCTCACCCGCGCCGGTCTTTCAGCTGCTGACCTCGCGGCTATCGGCTCAATCATCCTGCTGGCTGTGCTTGTATTGGTGCATTGGTAATGCAGTTTCTAGCACTCACCGGAGGTGTGGTCGTATGCGTTCTTATTGCTTACGGCCTATCGCAAATCGTCAAAAACTTCACCACAACCAAATCTGAGGAGAAATAAATGAAGGGCATTATTGGCCTCGTAGCGGGCGTATTCGCGCTTATTTTCGGTATCACAATCGTTTTTGGCTCATGGTACACCATCGACCAAGGCGAGCGCGGTGTAATTCTACGCAACGGTGCCTTGGTGGGCACAGCGCAACCGGGACTCGGATTTAAAACACCTTGGATTGAGGACGTTGTGAAAATCACCGTTCAATCCCGTGCGCAGATTTACAAAGATGTGCCAGCCTATTCCAAAGACCAGCAATCTGCTGTGATTGCGCTGTCCGTCAATTACCGGATTCCATCAGATCAAGTTACGGATGTTTATAGTCTTTATGGTGGTGAGGACGGCTTGCTATCCCGACTGGTAGACCGCCGCGTCTATGAAGACCTTAAGACTGTCTTTGGCCGCTTCACCGCAGTTGCCGCGATCCAAGAGCGCTCACGCCTTAATGCCGAAATAGCTGAGGCCGTACAAAATTCAGTCAAAGGGCCGGTTATTATCGACGGCATTCAGATTGAGAATATCGACTTCTCGGATGCTTATGAGGCCAGCATTGAACAGCGCATGTTAGCCGAGGTCGAAGTGCAAAAACTTCGCCAAAACGCAGAGCGTGAGAAGGTACAGGCTGAAATCACTGTGACGCAGACAAAAGCAAATGCTGATGCAGTCCGCGCCAAAGCTGAAGCCGATGCAGAAGCAATCCGAATTACAGGCGACGCAGAGGCCGCATCTATTAAGGCTCGCGGAGAGGCGCTGCGCGATAATCCCGGCCTCGTAGCTCTAACACAAGCTGAAAAGTGGAACGGCATCCTACCAACAACAATGCTGCCGTCCGGTTCCGTGCCTATGCTCCAGCTTAACCACTAACCACCACACACACTGAGGAGATATAATGTCTGTTTTTGAACGACTAAAGTCCAGCAAACGAAGAACTCCGCCGGCTATTGCGGTTTATGGTACGCCTGGCGTTGGTAAAACTAGCCTTGCCGCCGAATTTCCAGACCCGATTTATCTTTATGTTGAAGGCGAAGAAACGCCCGATGATATTGATTTGCCGTCAGATGAAATTAAATCATTTGGAGGGCTACTAGATACATTTGGCGAACTGATCTCAGAGGACCATGGTTTTAAAACCGTAATTATCGACAGTGTGGATAAGGTTGAGCCTCTAATTTGGGATGCTACATGCGCCCGCAATGGGTGAGATAGCATCGACAGCAACGATAAAGGCTCGCCAACTTCGTTCGGCAAGGGCTATCTTGCTGCTGACGTCGAATGGCGCGAATACCATGAGGCGATTGGAGCATTAACCAATGCCGGCCTGTATGTTGTCCAAATCCTTCACAGCGAGGCAAAGTCATTCAATGATCCTCTCGTAGATTCTTATGACCGCTATCGCCCTAAATTGCAAAAGCGGGCCTTGGATCTAGTAATCGAGAATTGTAAGGCGCTTTTGTTCATTAATCGACGCACATCGGTTAAGCAGGTTAAGGCATCTTTTGGAGGCGATAAAACTAATAAACCGGAAGGAATGTCAGGCTCTGAACGAGTAATTTACACAGATGAACGAGCTGGCTTCCTAGCAAAAAACCGACTTAATGGCGCACCTGCAAGCATCCCTTACCGAAAGGGTTCTGGTTTCACTGAATTGTCAAAATATTTTGATGTCGCCAACGACAACAATGTGCAGCAGCGGGAGGCGGCGTGATGGAAGATGTAGCCATGTACCCAATGACCGCTAGTCTAAAAATTCACATCACCGATGGCGAACAGGTAGGGAGCGTTACCTATGGTGGCGGACACGGAAAACTTTACACTGAATCGGACATGCTGAAAGTGTTGGAGGAGGTAAAAGCCTGCCTCCCGGATGGCTTCCGCCTCATGAATCGCGCGGAAAGCACGATGTTCTATCTACGTGAGGAGAAGGGATATCGTGGGCCGAATATGGTCATACCTAAATCTGGAAAGTGGCATGACCCTGAGGCCGATGTTGAATGGTCAGATACCGCCAATGAACCAGAAGAGGAAGACGAATATTAATTCCTCTACCGTCCCTAACCACCACAACCACTAAAGGAGTTACACAATGGCACAATTAGGCCAGAGATTTAACGCGCAAGACCACGATACCACACAATCGGACTATTCCGAGCTGCCAAACGGCGATTACGAGCTGGAAATTGAGGCCAGCGATATTAATGTCGGCGCGAACGGCACCGGCTTAAAAACGACTATGAATGTCGTTCGACCAGAGGAATACAAAGGTCGTAAGCTTTTCAACTATTATAATCTTGAGCACAAAAACGCACAGGCGCAAGAGATCGGCCAGCGTCAGTTTGCCAGCCTTTGTCGCGCCATTGGCGTGAGTGGCGTTGATGACAGTGAAGAACTGCACTTCAAGCTGTTCACTGTGAAGGTCGGCATCGGCAAGCCTTCTAAGGATGGTCAGTACCCAGCACGAGCTGAAATCAAGAAATATTACTTCCCTGACGAGGGCAATGTTCCAACGCCAGCTGTTGATGCAAACCAGCCTCGCGTTGCGACCAATGATAACCGCCCAGCTGCGGCGAACGATAACCGCCCTGCACAAGCCGCGACAGGGACAACTGGCCGTCGCCCTTGGAAATAATTAGGCCAACAGCGCGGGTCTAACAGCCCGCGACCACCACCACAAACTAGGAGATAGATATGGGTTATCAGGCAGAAGCCAGAAAAATCACTTCATTAGGTTCATTTACCGGCGCATTCGCGGCTGGTGGCGCTGTGACAAGCGTTTTTACTAATACAGAAATCAATGACGTTGACGTTTATTTTAAAACAAAAGAAGATTTTGAGCGTGCCGTTGAAGGCGCTTACGAGGATGGCCTTTGGTGCGTGTCCACTTCAAAGCGCGCAGTAACATTTGCTGATGCAAACAACATCATACAGTTCATGTATTTTGATTTCTTCCCGACGGCGCAGGATATTTTCAAAGCGTTCGACTACACTGTTGTGATGGGTGCATTTGATTACGACTCCGGTGAGTTCGTATTGCACGACGACTTCCTTAAGCATAACGCGCAGCGTTTTCTGCGGTTCAATGCGGGAACACGCTACCCGCTCGCCTCTGCTACTCGGGTGCTCAAATATCAGGGGCGCGGCTACACAATCGGCAAGGGTGATATTCTGAAAATTGCACTGGCTTGCCGTGGCGTAAAAATTGACAACTGGGAAGAGCTAAAAGACCAGATTGGCGGCGCTTACGGCGAAAAGGTTTTGCTGGGAAGCGAAGGGCAGGAGTTCAGCCTGAGTGCAGCAATCGACGCATTGACGGTTTCCGATGATGGCACCGACCTGTGGGTGGCAAATGATAATGAAAGCCAGCCGGGTAATTCTAAGGACTTACTGGCAAAACTCGCAGAAATGCACGGCGAGCCATTTGATGACAACCGCTTTGATGAAGATGGCTATCTAGTCGCCGCTTAACCACCACCAACCCTGCTGCATGGTTTACCACAGCCATGCAGCTACTTTGAGGAGATACTATGAAGTATATGTCGTTCTTGGTGGCCTAATGGCTCCGCTCCCAAAACCGCAAGCCTCAACGGTAAGCGCTATCTATGCGGCTTATGAGGCGAATAACAACCCGCGAGACGGACGGTCAATTTCCGTCTCGACACTGGCAGAGGAGTGCGAGCGCAAGTTGTTCTACGACTTCCGTTGGGTGACGCCGCATGAAGCCATTCAAGGTCGCACTCTGCGCATCTTTGAAACGGGCGTGATTGAGGAAGACCGTTGGATTGAAAATCTACGCATGATTGGCTGTGAGGTCGTTTCACACGAACCAGACGGCAAACAGATAATGGTAGAGGCATGCAACGGGCATGTGCGGGGTTATCTGGACTCTGAAATTCTTGGCCTGCCGGAGGCGCCAAAAACTTGGCATGTGGGAGAAATCAAATCGCACAACCTCAAAAGCTTTACGGCGCTCAAAAAGGACGGGGTGCAAAAGTCAAAGCCGCTCCATTACGGGCAACTCCAAACATATATGTATCGGCGTAATCGGGAGCGTGGAATCTATCTCGCGGTCTGCAAAGATAATGACGAGCTTTATATCGAGCGTATGCCGTTGGACCTGCCTTATGTCTTACGCCTCATGGCACGAGCAGAACGGATTATCGCAGCGAACGAACCGCCGGCGCGATTGCATGAAGACCCAAACAGTAAAATGGCCTTCGCATGCGGCTGGTGCAAACACAAAGGCCATTGCCACGAAGGTGCATGGCCGCGGTCAAACTGCCGGACATGCCTTTATAGCTCACCGGAGGATGGCGGTTCGTGGTCATGTGCCAGATGGTCAAAGCCACTTAGCAATGATGAGCAACAGGCAGGTTGCCCAGCTCATTTGCATCTACCGACCTTAATCCATGGCGAACAGGTAGATTCAGACGAGGAGGCAGAAACGATTACTTATAAGATGAAGGATGGGAGTGTTTGGGTGGATGGGGGTTCATGACCAGTATTGGGAGAGGCGGTCGTAATTTGCATCATGGTTTTTTCTCAACCCTGCGAGCCAATCGGTAAAATATTCGTATTCTTTTTGGAGAGTGCTGAGATCAACTCCATCCGTCCATTTACGCTCTAATCTTTGTAGTTTCAAATTGACCGTTTTTACATGTCCTGCAAAATTAGGAGTGATGGCAGTTTCGATAGTTAGAATCGTAGCCTCATTAAATCCCGGAATGTTCAGAAGACTATCAAACAGGGAGGTTTCTTTGACAATGTCATCCCAAGATTTACCATCGAAAAAATCAAGAAATTCTTTCACAAGTGTAAGCGCATCCAGCTCCTTCTGAAACGACCTCCTAATTTGAGCCACATGCTGCCGACGATTAGCATCAAGCTGCTGCTTTGCGACCAACACGGCAATCAAAACAGGAATGCCAGCAAGTAGCGAGCCGTAGTCTTTCACAAAAGCAGTGAAGATAACGACAACCGATTTGCCATGCTCATCAAGCGCAACAAGACCAGCAAAGGTCATACAAATGACTGTAATGTAAAGGATAGCCGCGCCCCAAAGAAACAACCACGAAATATCTTCTTCTTGTTCTTTATCTTTCACGACCAACCCCCACCACAAAAAGCACACCACCATTACTCAGGAGATACCACACATGCAAGCAGCCAATGATAATCACGAACAGCGCTATGCCACTTTTACTAATCGCCTCGGCCAATTCATGCGCGGCGAAAGAACTATTCCCGCCTCAATGAGTGATGAGGAGTGGCGGCTATCCAAAAGCAACGCTGAAATGCGCTCTGCACGCCGTGGGCTTTGCCGCGTCCTTAAGCCAATGATGGTGTCGGTATGATGCCGACCACAGCCGCAAACGACAACTCACCAGCAAACGACAATGTCAGACCCACGGCATTCGATGCAGCACTTTTGAAATATCAACCTGGGCTTGGTCGTCTCGCCAATAGGCTCATGCCGGATGATGCTGAAAGCTTGGTGCAAGATACCAACCTTTTTGCGGTGGAGCGTCATACTAATTTCCGTGGCGACCCAAGTCAGCCCAAGAGTGGTTTCTGGATGTGGTTGCAGTGGAACATGCGGTCAATTGCATACGCCAAGCGCCATAAGAAAACCGGCGCTACGTCACTCAAGTTAGATGGCGTTACGCGGCCTAATCAACTTGATTATACCGAGCTATCACAATCACTTGCACTGCTTTCTGGAAAAGGTGGTTTAATTATAAAACGCCGTGCGATGGGCGATACACTGCAAGAAATTGGCCGCGACATTGGCGTGACCCGTGAGCGTGTCCGCCAGATCGAAAATGCAGCGCGAGCGAAGTTATTAAAACAGGTAGGGTGAGACGTGCAGGCGAGATATTACCAAGACGAAGCTGAAAACGCTGTCTTTGATTACTGGCAGGAAGAAGCGGGCAATCCATTGGTTGACCTCGCGACCGGATGTCATGCGGCTGGAACAAAGATTCTTATGTATGACGGGACAACAAAATCAGTTGAGCTAGTTGCAGTGAATGACAACATTATGGGGCCGGACAGCAATCCTCGGCGCGTATTGAGAACGGTGTCTGGCCGAGAGATGATGTATCGTATCACACCTAAGAAAGGCGACCCATTTATTGTAAATGAGGGGCATATCCTTTCATTGAAAACCACCAACGAAGGGAAGAAAGCGCAGAAATATCCTAATTCACATACTGCCGGCGGTGAGATTGAGAATATCACGGTTGCTGATTATTTAGCGAAAACGAAAAGTTGGAAACATCTCCGCAAACTTTGGCGCGTTGGCGTTGATTTTAACTATGCCGCGAATGATAACTTGCCAGTTCCAGCTTATATTGTTGGCGCTTTACTTGGTGATGGTAGTCTGACGAATAATGTTGGCATTACTAACATGGATCATCAGGTTCTGGATGAAGTATGCGACTATGCGGAGTCAGTTGGGGTTAATGCTAGAGTCACACAGAAGGCTGGCAACAAGGCTTGGCAGGTATTCTTTCCCGATGACTTAGCTAATCGTAGTACACGAAACAGGTTGGTCGCGCAGTTAGAGCTTGCCGGAGTATGGGGCATGGGTTGCGCTGAGAAGGGTATCCCGCATGTCTATAAAACAGGAAGCCGCAACACGCGAATGAATGTGCTTGCAGGGTTACTTGATACCGATGGCCATTTGTCCGGTGGCAATAATTTTGATTTTATTTCAAAATCAGAAGTCTTGTCTCGTGATGTTGCATTTGTTGCAAGAAGCCTTGGTCTCGCTGCTTATGTGAACCCTTGCATGAAGTTCTGTCAGACTGGTGGAGGCGGGGAATATTGGCGTGTTAATATTTCTGGCGACACCAATATTATCCCTAACCGTGTTGATCGTCAGAAAGCCAGTCCACGACGCCAAATCAAGAGTCCGCTCGTGACAGGATTTAGCATCGAGCCTATTGGTGAGGGCGATTATTACGGTTTTGCGCTTGATGGCGACCACCTGTACCTGACCGAAGATTTTACTGTGCATCATAACACCGGAAAATCGTACGTTATGGCTAACCTTATCAAGCGTCTGGCCGTCAACTGGCCTGACATGCGGATTATGGTGGCTACACACGTCGCGGAATTAATCGAACAGAACTATCTTGAACTGCTTGGTGTTTGGCCTTTTGCGCCTGCCGGTATCTATTCAGCAGGGCTTGGCCGCCGCGACGCTCACAGTCAGATTATCTTCGCCGGCATCCAAACCGTTCACAACAAGGTTGAACGCATCGGGCATATTGACGTTCTCATGGTGGATGAGTGCCACCTTATTCCAGTCAACAGCAACACGATGTACCGCAAGTTTATCGATGCGCTGAAGGATGTTAACCCTGACCTTAAGGTTCTTGGCCTGACAGCCACACCATATCGATTGGATAGTGGACGCATTGATGAAGGTGATGACCGCCTTTTCGACCGAGTTGTTTATACGTATGGCGTGGGCGATGGAATCCGTGACGGATATTTAGCGCCACTTACAAGCAAGCCTACTGCCACGGAATATGATGTGAAAGGTGTTGGCAAACTTGGCGGTGACTATAAGCAAAACGCATTGGAAGCGGCAATCAACCGGCCAGACCTAAATGATGAGGTTGTGCGCGAGATTGTCGCCAAAGGCGCGGACAGGCGCTCTTGGTTATGCTTTTGTGCTGGCGTTAAAAGTGCAATTGATGTGCGCGATGAGTTTCGTCGTCATGGCATATCCTGTGAGACAGTCACGGGAGACACCCCGAAAGAAGAACGCCGCCGCATCTTGGAGGACTTCAAAAGCTATAAGCTGCGGTGCGTTACAAACAATTCGGTACTGACAACGGGTTTCAATCATAAAGGCGTGGATCTGATTGCCTTTATGCGTCCAACACTTTCCTTGAGCCTGTATTTGCAAATGGCTGGCCGTGGCACCCGTCCTTTGTATGCAGCAAATATGCCGCTGGACACACCGGAGGAGCGCATTGCAGCGATTAAGGCCGGGCCAAAGCCGAACTGTTTGGTTCTGGACTTTGCCAAACTGGTCAATAAGCATGGGCCGGTCGATATGGTGCAGCCGAAAACACCGGGCAAGGGTGATGGAGAGGCGCCTATCAAAATTTGCCCGCAGGAATCCGGTGGATGTGGCGAGAAGGTGCATATCAGCCTGATGAAATGTCCTGCCTGTGATTATGAGTTTCCACCTAATGAGGAGGAAAAGCTAACGCGAACAGCGGCAGACGCACCGATTGTCTCCACCGCCGAAGCCGAATGGCGTGATGTTACCCGAAGGTCATTCGCGTTTCATGAGGGTAAGGGGGATAAGCCGCCAAGTGTAAAGGTCACGTACTTTAGCGGTCTAACTCCTATCAATGAATGGTTGTGTCCGCAGCATAGCGGCTTTGCTCAGTCCAAGGCGCATCGTTGGTGGACGCAACACGGAGGCCAGCGACCATTCCCGAAAACGGTCATGGAATGGCTGGAACGTCAGAACGAACTGAATGACACGGCGGAAATAAGTGTCGTACCAAACGGCAAATATTGGAATGTAACGAGCCATAAGGCTGGTGCTGCGAATAATAACGAACCAGAGCCGGCGAACGATAATGTGCCGGACTGGATGGCAGATCTAGACGATGAAATTCCGTTTTAAGGGATGAAAGAACCGCCTCGCGATAAGATGGGGGCTTTAAGGGCGAGGCGGCTTAGTCGAACAGGACAGAATGGATTTCTGCACTGATTTGAGTATTGCACCCTTCAAATAAAATTAAACTAAAGATTTCTTACAGGAATTAACAGGTGGTCACCACCACCACAAACTAGGAGATACACATGACACATGACCCGTATAACGCGGCGACAATCGGCCACAACAATCCGCCATTAAGCGCCTATGAAACCATCAAGCAGGAAATTGAAGATCTGTTTGACGAGGCAAAGAATTGGGCTGATGGCGAACCTATCACAAGCCAAAACATGGCAGATGCAATCACAACGCTGCATGATAGTTTGCATGAGGCTGGCAAAAGAGCGGACGAAGCCCGCATTGCTGAAAAAGAGCCGCTTGATAAGGCCGTCAAGGAAATCCAGGACCGTTACAATAAGCTGATTGGCAATACTAAAACATCAGGCAAAGGTAAGGTCGTTCTGGGCAAAGAGGCATTGCAGACACTGCTAACACCGTGGCGCACGCGTGTTGCAGCTGAAAAAGAAGCCGCAGCAAAAGCAGCACGGGAAGATGCCGACCGTATTGCAGTGGAAGCGCAAGCCGCAATTCGCGCAAGCGCTGGCAATCTGGAAGAGCGCGAAAAGGCCGAGGAGTTGCTGAAAGAGGCCAAGCAGGTTGACCGATGGGCAAAGCGTGAAGACAGGGCCGCAACAACCGGCACTGGCCTTCGTACAGTCTGGCACGCTGATTTGGTTGATGAAGGAGCGGCGCTAGATTGGGCTTACGGTAAGTGGCCGGAACGTTTCAAAGACGTTGTGCGGCAGATGGCAAATGAAGCTGTGCGTGCCGGTATGCGTAGCGTGCCTGGGTTTCGTGTTTATGATGAGAGGGTGGCTCGGTGATGGGAAAACCAACCGACTGGGCGAACTACAGAATGCTTAACGAGGGCGAAACCATCGAGGAAAGCGACGAATGCCTGACTGATAGCGATCTTGGATGGCAACCAGCTGGTCGCTGTATCGGACAACAAGCACCATGCCCGTATTACACTGCTCATCGTATGTACCGGCGCCCAATTGATGCCACGCAGCAATGCGGCACTGAAAGGGCTGACACACAATGACCCATCCTCAAACACAGCAGGCGGGTTTATCCCGCCATGCCTTCCTCAATGCCTGTCGGATATTAATGAACATAGATAAGCACGAGCTGGAAGAGGCTGGTGTCATGAAGCCTAATCAAGTCGGAGGTAGCGACTGGACGCGGTTCAATAAAGACCCGCTCATGTTTATGGCTAAACTGCCAGATGATCGTATGGATTCGCTTTGGGGATTAATACAGTCTAGGCAGCCTTATCATCTGAGAATGATTCAATGAGGTTATAAAAACGAGAGACTTAGGAATGAAGAAAACTCAAGTTTACAATAAAGAAAGCGGACATTTAGGGCAGTATGAAGAATGGTGGTATCTGATAGAACACGATGACGGAACTCAACAGATAGAGCACCGTTGGCATAATGTTAGAGTCAATGGTCTAAAAGTAGATGAGGGATCAAAAATATACTCATTAGCTGACGGCCTGAAAGAGGCGCCATTTAGTGCTTCGGATCAAATTAGAAATATATTAGGGATTTAATTAGCGTTTTTGCCAACCCGCTATTAATTTTTCGCGGGTTGGCTGTACTTTGCAAAGCGAATAACACCAACGGCCACCACCCGTTACACAAGAGGAGAATTAAATGCAGGAAGCTGCCACCCTTAATCGCGACAATCATTATGGCCTGCCGACCGGCCAATACGGGGCGATTTACGCGGATCCGCCTTGGTCATTTAGAACCTATGCCAATGACAATGTCGCTCCGGCACGAGGCAAGCAGCCCTACAGCGTAATGTCTCTGGATGACATCAAGGCGCTGCCTGTCAGCCAAGTAGCCGCCAAAGACTGTTTGCTGTTCATGTGGACTGTTTCACACCTGCAAGCTGCTGCGTTTGACGTTGCGGCTGCGTGGGGATTCAAGCCTGTTTCACTGGCTTTCGTCTGGGATAAAGGCCGGATGGGTATGGGCTACTGGACACGCCAAGAAACTGAAATCTGCCACTTATTCAAACGCGGACGCCCTAAGCGAAAAAGCAAAGGCGTGCGCCAGCTTATCAAAGCGCCGAGACGCGAGCACTCCCGCAAGCCTGATGAAGTCTATGAGCGCATCGAAGCGCTGGTTGACGGTCCATATCTGGAGCTGTTCGCGCGTCAGGCGTGGCAAGGCTGGGATGCTTGGGGGAATGAGACGGGGAAGTTTGGCAAACAGGAAAGGGCAGCAGCATGAACGAACTATCTCTAGGCCGCCGTCTTTCTGATGTTGTGGCTGAATATGAACATAAGCGCGCAGCTATTTCTGATGAACTTGAGCTGTTTAATAAGGCCGGAACCGCATTGCGCATGTCAGCTGCAATCAAGGGTAAATTCGGCCAAGAAAATATTGATACAGGTCGCGTCAGCTCTCACGTATTAGAACGCCACCTGCTGAAATCTGCTTGGTTCTTTGTTTATGACAAGCTGCAAATTTCATATCTCGCGTCCGCAAAAGATAAGAAGCGATTTGAGCAAAGCATGGCTTCCCCACCTGAATTCACAATGGACAATTTGCGGGCGACCTTTGGGGATTATCTGTTAGACCCGCGAGGCAATATTTTGCGCGGATTGGCAGAGGTTTTTTGCGAATTGGATCCCGCATACAAAAGTCATGACAAAGTTAAAGTCGGCGTTAAAGGCCTGCCGAAGCGCGTCATTCTGGAGAATGTCGGCGGGTACGATTCGTATGGGCGCAACAAGCTCATCAACCTGATGAACGCTCTGGCGACTTATCAAGGAAAGCCACTTGTTGAGCCTGATGACCTGAGCGGCGCTGATAGTCTGCATAGCTACACTAAAGGCCATATTGCGGGACAGGTTGGCATTGATGGTCGTGGCATAGTCGTCAAGAAGTACAAAAACGGAAACGCTCATGTGATGTTTGACGAGTGTGCACTAGCGGACATCAACCGCGCCCTTGCTGAATATTACGGTGATGTTCTGGCCGATACGACGGAAGAAAAGCCAAGTCAGAAGCAACAGAGCACTGCTGTGGCAAAAGACCTGCAATACTACCCAACACCAAAAAAGGTAGTGGAGCGTATTGTGTCCGATTTATACGACATCAAGGGCAGGCGCGTTCTTGAGCCTTCGTGCGGTTGCGGTCGTTTTATGGATGCTCTGCGCGCAGCTGGCGCAACGGTTGTAGGCTTTGAATTTGATGCAGGTCGCGCACAAGACTGCCGAGCCAAAGGCCATAATGTGCTTACCGCAAACTTCCTTGAAACGATGCCAACAGGCGACTTTGATTATGTCGTGATGAACCCGCCTTTCTACGGACGGCATTATGCAAAGCACGTCAAACACGCACTAAAATTTCTGAAACCAGGCGGGAAACTTACAGCCATCCTTCCAATCACAGCGCGTTATGATCACGGGCTGTTAGATGGACGGTGGAGTGATTTACCAGTTGGCTCTTTTCGTGAGAGCGGCACGAACATCAACACAACGGTTTTGACTATTACCGCTCCGGCCAACGACAACCACATACAGGCAGCCGCATGACCGACCAACCATTAACCTGCCATTGCTGCCAGCGTCGTGCTGTCGGCATTGGCGTCGGTGACGCGCGTAACCCTAAATGGCTGTGCCAAGAGTGCGTTGATATCGTTGAGCATATTGCACGCGCTAAACGCCTAGACCCTTACGAATTGAAAGCCCTCGACGGCGGCGTGGATGCCGTCGGGGAGTATCTAGGCCAGATAGTCAAAACCGACCTTGCCGAAATGGATGAACTTGAGGCCCGCATGTTGGTCAAAGCCGCATGGGAAGGTTCGGGAAGGCGGTTGCGGAAGTTGCTTATTGAGGGGGAGGCGCCGTTTTGAAAAACCAGATTGTAACGGCAGCCAACTATAACTTCACGACCAAATGGGCCTACTACAACGAGTTTGACCCCTATGCCGCTCAATGGCTGCGCAACCTGATTGCAGCCGGACACATCGCACCTGGCGAAGTTGATGAAAGGAGCATTGCCGATGTTCATGCAGACGACCTCAAAGGCTTCAAGCAGTGCCATTTCTTCGCCGGTATTGGTGGATGGTCACTTGCAGCTCGATTTGCTGGCTGGCCTGATGAGCGATCATTGTGGACAGGATCCGCACCATGCCAGCCGTTTAGCGTTGCCGGAAAGCAAGAAGCCCAAAACGACGAGCGCCATCTCTGGCCTAAATTCTTCGAGCTTATCCGCGATTGCAAACCAACAACCATTATGGGTGAGCAGGTTAGTGCAGCAATTCGATTTGGATGGCTCGATGGAGTGTCAGCTGACTTGGAAAGTGAAGGCTACACCACAGGGGCGGTTATTATTCCAGCTTGCGCCGTCAACGCGCCGCACCGCCGTGACCGATTGTGGTTTGTGGCCGACGCCCACGACGAGCGAGGGGACGGGCAGCTCACATGCAAAAAACAAGCAGGGCGGAATGTCATTGCGTTCAACAGTGGCGTGGCTTTGGCCTACACCGACCGCAACGGATGCCAAGCGGGGAGTGCTGCCACCACGGCCACACGATACAGGAATACCGCTGACACAGCGAGTGGGCCAGTACGCAGCTATGTGGCCAACACCGACAACCCGAGATCACAAGGACACGGGCGACCTATCGACGAGCATGACACGCAAGGACGGCAAGAGCCGGATGGACACAGTGCCTCGCATAGCTTTTGGCACGGAGCAGAATACATCACCGGCCCAGACGGAAAAGCCCGGCGCATTGAACCCCGCATTCGTTTGTTGGCTCATGGGGTTCCCGCAAGAGTGGGAAAAGTGCGCGCCTACGGAAATGCCATCGTCCCGCAAGTCGCGGCAGAAATAATCAAATCTTATATGGAGTGCAGGCCATGACTTGGCTCCGGCGTTAAACCGGAGCCCGTATTAAGTCGCTAGATATTAATCAGCTTTCTTTTCATCGTGTTTGCCATGACGTTTGCCATCATGGCCACGTTTGAAATGTTTCTTGCCGTCTTTCATCTCGCTGCGGTCAATCTTACCGTCCTTGTTTTTATCTAGTTCGGCAAAGCGAGCTGCACGGTGTTTTTCGATGGCTTCGAGTGAAATCTTACCATCCTTATTAACATCGAGGCGACGCTCCATTTGGTCAGCTGCACGTTTGATCATCATTTTCTGAACGTGAGCTTCCATTTCCGCACGGGATAGCAGGCCATCCTTGTCAGTATCTGCGGCTTTAAGTTCATCCATGTTCATAAAGGTGGCCTCATCAATCGGGCCGCGCTTTTTATGGTGATGGTTGATCGTTTCAACTGCCGTTTTATCATCCGATTTGGCGTCATTGCTCTGAGCAAATGTTGGCGCAGAAAACACAACTGAAGCAATCAGTGCAATGTAAATTGGGGCTGCTTTCATAATTATAATATCTCCATCGCCGTTACTAAAAAACATCAAATGGCGTGTGAGTAATATCTATCCTGAAATATGAACTCATTATGAACAGTACAATTAATCATTTGTAATGTTTGAGTTTTTGTCATTTTCGTCAATAATATTATGAGGTTATGAATTGCCTTTAAATTCACAATTGACAGACCAATACACCGTCGACCAAGACCCAATGCTCGATGTTGCTCTTGGCTATACCGCCCGCCAATGGCCAGTGTTTCCATGCCGTCACCAAGACGAGGAATTTATCGACCCGCAAACCGGCGAGATTGAAATCCTCGCCACTAAAACACCGCTTACGCCGAACGGATTCCGTGGTGCCACCCTCAACGAGCGCATTGTGCGTGAGCTTTGGAAGCGCAACCCATCCGCTATGATAGGTGTGCCGACCGGTGCTCCTATCGGATGCTGGGTGCTGGACATCGACCCGAAACACGGTGGACCAGAAACATTGGCAGCGTTGGAAGCTGCGAACACCAACTTGCCAGCAACACTTACCGCTGAAACTACAAGCGGCGGTCGGCACTATTTCTTTAAGCATCAGGCTGGCGTGCGTAATCGTGGCGCTTTGGGGGCTGGCATTGATGTTCGTGGTGATGGCGGTTATGTCATTGCGGCTGGTAGTATTCCGGCACTTGGGCAGCCTTATAGATGGTTGGTGGATATGGAACCGGTTGAGGCGCCGGAATGGTTGTTGCAGTTGGTCTTGCCGCAGTCATACGACAGCACGACTACATACCAAGCGCCATCAACTGCCGGTAAAATAAGCGACCGCTATGTTGAGCGTGCTGTGCAGGCCGAGCTTGATGATCTTGCCACAGAGCCAATGGGCAATCGCAATAACCGTCTGAATGACGCCGCATTCCGCCTCGGTACTTTTGTTGGCGCTGGTGCTCTTTCGGAATCCGAAGCGCGCGCATTGCTGCAAGACGTGGCGCGAGGCTGGGGCAGGGATTACCAACGCTGTTGCAAAACCATTGACAATGGTTTGCGCGCCGGTAAGTCACATCCGCGTCAAATGCCGGAAGCGGTTAATGACAATACCAAACTGGTTGATATCAACCGGATGCTCGATAATGCGCGGGCTAAGGTTGAACCACAGCACGACAACCATGAAGCCCAAGAAGAGCAGCAACCAGATGAACAGCCCATCCTCGCAGCCACGCCTTTTCAGTGGAAAGACCCGTCCACATTGCCTCGCCGTGAGTTTGCGTTCGGCAAGCATTTCATTCGCAAATACGTGTCTGTAACGGTTGCGCCGGGTGGCTTAGGTAAAACCGCGAATAGTATCGTGGAAGCATTGGCAATGGCATCAGGAAAAGCGCTGAACGGCACAAAGCCTGAAAAGCGGTTGAAAGTCTGGCTGTTCAATGTGGAGGATCCGCGTGACGAGCTTGAACGCCGCATCATGGCTGCTTGCATCCATTTTGGCCTGAAGCCGGAAGACATTGAAGGTCATTTGTTTCTGGATAGTGGCCGTGAGCAGGAACTTGTTGTTGCGATTGATGACAAGAAAGGCGTCAAAATCCAAGAGCCGATTGTCGAAGCTGTGGCTGAAACCATTCTGGCGAACCAAATCGACGTGATGATTGTTGACCCGTTCGTATCAACACATCAGGTCAATGAGAATGACAACGGTGCTATCGACAAGGTTGCTAAGCTTTGGGCGCAAATAGCGGATTACACCAATTGCTCTATCGACATTGTGCATCACTTGCGTAAACAACAGGACGGGCGTGAAGCAACGGTTGAAGATGCGCGCGGTGCCGTTTCCTTGATTGGTGCGGCTCGTTCCGTACGGGTACTCAACCGTATGACTGAGAAGCAGGCAAGTGAGGCAGGCCTTACCAATAATGACCGGTTTGGGCATTTCTCAGTAACTTATGGCAAGTCCAATCTAACGCCTTTGTCGCATCGCTTGGACTGGCGTAAGATTGAATCTGTGCCTTTGGGGAATGGGCAGGGCTTGGCTAAACCGCAAGACCATGCGCCTGTCGTAACGGAATGGGTTTGGCCATCCAGTGAAGATGTTGCAGAGGGGCTGACATCGGACCAGCGCGAGGCAATACGCGGCGTTGTGAATGGTGGCACATATAAGCCGGCGCCGCAGTCCAAAGAGTGGGTAGGCCTTGCCGTGGCTTATGCTCTAGGCATGGACACAGACGATGACGGTCAGAAGAAACGTGTTAATGTGATTACAAAGGCACTATTTGCCGAGGGCTTCTTGGTGAAATCGGAAGAACGTGATCCTGTTCAGCGGCGTATGATGTCGTTTGTAAGTTGTGTGTGATAGTTAAAATAGCGCCCTACGGGGCGCTTTTTTTATTGCTTGTTTAAATTTTATTTTGTGACAAATTCATCCCTCGTAAGGCCTTAAAATTGTTCGCGTAATTCAAAGTTGGGTGCTCCAATTGACAAACGAATTGTATTTTTTACCTGACAGCGGACAATCTGCTGAAGATATCAATGATTTCGATTGGTCATTGACCCCAATAGGTGTTCCTGAAAAATGGCCCATACAGCTTAAAACAGCTGTCCAGCTTATGTTGGCCTCTCGTTTTCCGAAGGCGATTGTTTGGGGTGAGGATTATACAACCCTGTATAATGATGCGTTTAAAGATATCCTTGGTTCTAAACAGAGTTGCATGGGGAAATCATTCCGCGATATTTGGAATGAGGTATGGCCAAGTATCGAGCCGATGATAGTTGATGCATATCAAGGAAAAGCGACGTTTATTGAGGATTATCCATTAATTATCAATCGACATGGATACCCTGAACAGTGTTATTTTACCTTCTGCTATAGTCCAATCATAGATGAAACCGGAAAGGTTTTAGGCATGATTGATACCGTCATTGAGATGACGGCTAAGGTAGAGGCCGTTCAGAACGCAATAGTTGTCAATTCTGAATTGACCCATAGAATTAAAAATACCTTTAGCGTTGTCCAGGCTCTAGCTAATCAGACATTTAGGAAACGCAACGTAGACGAAGCCTTGCCGGTGTTTGTGAAGAGATTGCATGCCTTGTCTAAGGGCAATGATGTCCTTCGTATTGGCAATGCATCAAACGGCAGTATCAGTCAGGTTATTGGCGCTGTACTTGATAACCTTGGCGTCAAGGATAAAGTGGTGTTGCAAGGTCCCGAGATATTCATCGGGCCTAAGGGTGTTATGTCCACTTCGCTTCTAATCAACGAGTTAACCACTAATGCGATGAAATACGGCGCTCTTTCAGTGCCTAACGGAACTGTTTCTATCGTTTGGAATGTCCACACCGTTGATGATTTCAGCACTTTGAAATTGGAGTGGCTTGAGCAGGGTGGCCCAGCAGTTGAGGCACCAAAAACCAAAGGTTTTGGTTCACGCCTTATACGCATGGGGCTTATGGGTATTGGTGCTTCCGATGTGTTTTATAAACGTGAAGGGTTGCACGCGATATTTACAGCGTCTTTCCAGCAGATCCAGCAAGAGGGTAGGCTGTATAGCGCGGGCCGAAGGGCAGCTGAATAGTTGGAGCGGGGTCTAAACCCCGCTTTTTTTATTAAAAATTAGCTCTTTCCAGCAAGGTTTCTGTATCGACTAAACTGAAAAGCAAGCTAAGAATTGCAGCGCCTATAAAAAAATACTTTATTACCAATGATGTTCTATTTGTGCGCCAGTCATCTTCAAGGCGGAGTGCAACTCTTACCTTTTGAGGTATGTTTATGACGACAACGAACCCGACAAAAATAGCTATGCCTGTTCTAGCGCCTCCCAAGACGATATCATAAAGTGCATAAAGATATGGCTCAATAATCATAGTGAAACCCAATTGTCGTGAATGGCAGAAACCCAGATTAAGAATTTATACGACAATCTACGTCTATTGAACTTTTCATTTCCATGTTATTTTTTCTAATAATAATACAACTCACTGTCACACAAAAATACAACCTATGGTAACGCGTAAGTCTTAGTGCGTAAGTCTCAAAAATAGACCTAAAGACTTGCGCAGACGCACATCATTTTACCTGCGTAAGTATACCTATATAGGTACTTACGCAGTGAAGTGCGCAGTGCGTAGTTCTCGCAGTTAGAGAAGTACGCACTTATTGGAAAATTACTTGATTGAAAGATACAACCTGATTGGTTGTAGGCGGGCATGAGGCTGGGCAACTCACAAGCTACCACCAATATTTATTTTCAAGTCACCCTATACAAAGCCCGATATTTTCATACTTACCTATTGTAGCCGTTCACCACCGGCAGAAAACAAGAGGAGAGAAGGATGACAGCAAGAGCCAGATCGGCGCCAATCAAAACCAAACCAAAGACTACAACCCAAACAGTCCGCATCAACGGTGTCAGAACGAAAATCACCACCAAAGCCGGCAAGGTTACAACGTCTCCCTGTTTGCCACTGGAATGGGAATTACAGGCAGCGCAGGTTCGTCGCCTTCGCTCCATGCCAGAATACGGCAAGCAGTTCTTACTGGCTGGAGATATGAATAGCGCCAAGCGCGGACCAAAAGCGCAAGCACAAGCCATTGCAACAGGTATGACAACGGGCGAACCTGATTTACGGATTTATCTTACAGGAGGCCGCCTAGCTTCGATTGAGAACAAAGTGGGGAAAGGCAGACTATCACCAGCGCAGCGTGATAGGCATGCGGCCTTGGCGAAACTAGGACACATCGTTGAGGTTATATCCGCAACCAGTGAACAGGATGCGGCAGACCAAGCCGTTGCGCTTGTCTTGGGTTGGCTCGCTACCAATAACAACCAGCCGACACCACCGGCTAACTGAGGAGAACGAAATGAAGAAGTTTTATGCCGATAATGACAACAATCCAGCTGATGAATGTTATCGATCGTCGTCGCCATATGCCCGTGATTTAGAGCTTAGGGGGTGGCAGGTAGCATCAATACGTAGCCGTGACGTATATGAGTTTTACGCAATTGACGGGGTCTATGTTTCATATCTTTTGAACGAGGAGGCCGCTTAATGGTGAACAAACCAAACAATGTGATTTATCTCGACCGTACGGCTCGTGAAAAACAAGAAAGAAAAGCAATGGAGGCTCAGCGCCGTCGAATTCAAAAGCGTCAATCCATTGGCGACCCGGCTATACCTGCCAATGACAATGAGGATTTCCCGCTACTTGCAGTGTTACGTCGGGATAAGCTTTATCATTACATCGAAGTCGTAATGGAATATCGACGCTTAGTGGCGATTTCAGAGGCCGAAGCGCTCAAAGGTCAGGATTATGGTTATGATGCTGGTTTCTATGCAGCACAAGAAAGCCGGCGCATGAAAGGTATTGAGGAGGTAGATAAAGCTGCTGCTGAAGGCTGGAAGGAAAACATAGTTGCTGGCGGCGATATCGAATACACAGGCAAGATCAGGAAAAGTCGTGGAGCCTACAGCCTCCCAGCTACACAGAAACAGCGCATAAGCGTTGATGCTTACTTCGAAGGTGAAAATGGTGGATCGAAAGTGTCAGCGACAGGTAGAACAGCAAGCCTTCATTTCAAAATGACTGATGAGTTACTGATTGAACGGATTGATACCGCGCCACTACTGGCTCACTTGCGTGCAGCACTAGGGCCATTGCTTGAACCTTTTGAGGATGCGGTGCTGGGAGGCCAGACGTTTGCTGACATTGGAGCAAAGGAAGGATTTAAAAGCAGGTCGGCCTCTGAGGCAGGGAAGGCATTAGTTTTTCGTGGGTTGTCCGCAGTTTCCGGCGCTGTATATGACAGTGATATGGTCGCATAAGGCATCTGCTCAACGATTTCCCCTCAGTGCCCCTATAACGGGGAAGGCTAATTACTAAGGCTCGCCGAAGCGAGCCTTTTCTATTTCTATGCGGTTACAAGAGCCGCTCCTGCCAGCCATGCTGGTGGGGTTACTATCCGCCCGTAGCGCGTCTTTCTCCTCCGCGATGCTGGCGTTTGTGCGGCAGTCTCCCAGAAATGGTTGAGGCTGCCGCTGAAGTTTTTGGGGTGCGCTCAGGGTAAGCGCGCGATCCTTGCAAGATTGTTGAGGTGGGTTCAAGTCCCACGCACTCCACCAAATACGCGGGCGTCATCATGGCGATGTAGCAGGCTTCCAATCTGTCAAGGCTGGTTCAATTCCGGTCGCCCGCTCCAATTACAGGAAATAGCTCAATCGGTAGAGTTCTCGCCTTGGACGCGAGAGGTTGCAGGTTCAAGCCCTGCTTTCCTGACCATTTCAGTGGAGTAGAGCAGCAGCAGCTCGCCAGCCTCATAAGCTGGAGGTCACGGGTGTAAGTCCCGTCTCCGCAACCAAATCAACAAAACCCGCAACGCCTCTGACGCATGCGCACCCAAGCGGGTTAGTATTCTGAGGAGAACATAATGACAGAGCATTTCGATGCTTATGCTGTAGCCAAAGCATTCAACGAATGGATGCGTCGCTATACAGAAAGCCCAGAGCAATTTGAGCGTGAGTGGGAAACCGTTGGCGAATACCTCAAACAGCAAGACGATGGCGTTGAGCCAGACTATGGTAAGTCATGCGCCGCTTATCTTTTGAAGTTGATTGATGTAGCTGTGACATGAAGTTTCGATTCCATCGTGGCAGCTTGGCGGATTCAATGGCAACGGTTGTTGATGTAGCGGATCGACCAGCGCTTGAACGTCTTGTAAGGACTTGGTTGGAGAAGTTATCGCCGTTCTCCTTGGATGGCATTGTGCGCGTGACCGCTTACGGATTTGATGCTCGTATTAACTGGGACACACATATCGTTACGGTCGATGGCTTCGGTCCAGTAGGCTTTACTGATGGCTCCTGCGACTAGACCTTGGCAACGCCTCTACAAACTAGCCCGCTGGCAACGATTGCGTGAACGCATTCTGACCCATTCCCCACTTTGCCTGTATTGCCAAAGAGCAGGTGAAGTCGAGCTTGCCACTGTTGTGGATCATGTAACGCCTCACAAGGGTGATGAGACATTGTTCTGGGATGAAGCTAACCTGCAACCATTATGCAAGAAATGCCATGACAGTGACAAGCAGCGTGAAGAACGAGGCCAGACGGTCATTCGTTTCGGGGTCGATGGATGGCCTCTAGGGTAGGGCTAGCCCCAAAGTCTAAAGCTTTTCATTTTCACGGACCGGTTGGGGACGAACGAACGTGCATCCACAATTCAAAATATGACCCTTATACAATGGAGAGTGCCGTGGCGAGGCCTAGAACGCCTCAAGCCAAGGCGGCTGTTGAGGCTAGCGACAAAAAGAACCCGCAGCGCTTTAAAAACCGCTCAGAACCATCATCGAATGGCCCATTAGGCGCTCCGCCGAAGTGGCTCAAAGACAGCGACGACAACAAAGCGAAATCCGCGTGGGTTCTGTTCCAAAAAGAAATTCCATGGCTGACTGAATCGCACCGCATTCTGGTTGGCATGGCGTCAAACATTCAAGGCCGCATCATGGCGGGGCAGGAGGTTGGCGTTCAAGCCATGAACCTTTTGCGTCAGATGCTTGGTCAAATGGGCGCAACGCCATCCGATGCAAGTAAGGTAACGATTGCCAGTGACGACGAAGAAAAAGACGATCTCCTTGATTGAGGGGCCGGCACTTAAGCGTATTAACGACTATGCGCGCGCGGTTCTTTCAGGTGTTGAAGTAGCTGGACCACATGTGCGTAATGCCTGTAGAAGGCATTTTGATGATTTGGAAAAAGCAAGTGAACGCGGTTTGCATTTTGATGAAGCTGCGGCGCACCGTGTTTTTCGCTTCTTTGAGGAGCGTTTAAAACTTAACGAAGGCCAGTTTGAGGGTCGTCCATTTCAACTTCATGCATCACAGGCATTTAAACTTGGATCTTTGTTTGGCTGGAAGCGCGAGGACGGTTCAAGACGTTTTCGCCGTGCCTACATCGAAGAAGGAAAGGGTAACGGTAAATCCCCGTTTGCTGGCGGAGTTGGCCTTTATGGCCTGATTGCTGATAATGAGGCTGGCGCTCAGATTTACGCAGCGGCTGCCAAGAAAGAGCAAGCTGGAATCCTTTTTCAAGACGCCGTTAAAATGGTTCGGGCTGCACCTGCTTTAGTCGAGCGACTGAAATTCAGCGGTGGTATGGGTAAAGAATTCAATATTGCTCACCACAAGTCTCAGTCGTTTTTTCGACCTATCTCAAAGGATTCAGGCAAATCAGGATCTGGGCCGCGCCCTCATTTCGCGCTTTGCGATGAGGTGCATGAGCATCCAGACCGTTCCACCATGGAAATGCTGGAGCGTGGCTTTAAATTTCGACGCCAGCCACTGCTATTAATGATTACAAACTCTGGTAGCGACAAAAATAGTATCTGCTGGGAAGAGCATGAGCATGCCGTACGTGTCGCCGCTGGCACACAAACACCCGATGATGATTTTACATATGTTGGCGAAGTCATCGATGATACGACTTTCGCTTGGGTTTGTGCGCTTGATAAGGATGACGATCCGCTCGAAGATCCAACGTGTTGGAAAAAAGCTAATCCGCTTCTGGGCGTAATCCTGACACAAGAATATTTAGCCGGTGTCGTAGCTCAGGCAAAACAAATGCCGGGCAAGCTGAACGGTATTTTGCGATTGCATTTTTGCTGCTGGACAGATGCCGATAAGGCTTGGATGCCTCGCGAGACAGTCGAAAGCGTAATGGATGATTTCGAACCAGAGTTAGAGCATGCTGAAAAGCATGTTTTCATGGGTGTGGATTTGTCGGGTAGTCGCGATATGACCGTGCTAGCGTGTGTAGTGCCAACTGGTTTCAAAGAGATGGAGCGCGAGGATGGCAGCACAGTTAGCCTGCCTACTTTCGATGCATGGGTAGAAGCATGGACACCGGGCGACACTTTGAAGGCTCGAGCCGCTGCTGACAAGGCCCCATATGATTTATGGGTGCAGCAAGGCTGGCTGAACGCGCCTGCTGGGCAACGCATTCGTTACGACTTTGTTGCGTCACGCGTCCAACAACTTGATCAAGAGTTCGATATTCAGTCCATTGCATACGACCGATACGCTTATGACAAGTTTCGAGAGGAGCTTGAGGCATTAGGTGTGGAAGTCGTGCATGTCGCGCATCCGCAGGGTGGTAAGATTAGAGCAAGGCCAGAGCCTGAAAAGGTCGAGGCGGCTAAAGCTGCGGGCTTACCACCACCTCAAGGATTGTGGATGCCGGGATCTGTTTCTGCACTTGAAGATATGATTATCGACGGGCGCATTAGGATGCGCCGGAATCCTGTGCTTATGACCGCTCTTATGGGCGCAACTTTCGATCGAGACGCCCAAGATAACCGGTGGTTTGTAAAAACAAAAGCGTCGGTTCGCATCGATGCTGCTGTTGCATTGGCAATGGCTGTTGGTGGGGCCTTGGATACGCCAGCAGCACCAAAAGAATCCGTATACCGCAAAGGCCGCGGCCTTTTAATTATGTGAGGGCCGCATGGGCTTTAAAGATTGGTGGCGCGGCGCTAAACAGTCATCGCCATTAAGAAGAGAGCCAGCTTCTGTTGGCCCGTCATGGAATAATATGGCGAGCGGCTCGCTGGCAGATTATCTGGCTGGTCAGTCGATAGGCAGTGCCAACGTATCTGCTGATGACGCCATGAAGATTTCGGCGGTATGGCGCTGCGTTAGTTTGATTTCGGGTAACGTTGCAACCCTACCGTTGGATTTAAAAAGACGCGTTGGCGACAAGCGCTTAGATGCTGATGACCATGACTTGTGGCGTATTCTGCGTCGCAAACCGAATAAATGGCAAACGCCGTCTGAGTTTAGACGAATGCTGCAAATGAGCGTCTTGCTGCGGGGTAATGGATATGCTTACAAAGTAACGTCCGGTAAAAAGGTCGTTGAACTAATCCCGCTTAATGCTGACAACGTTGAGGTGAAGCAGGAGCGTGACCTTAGCCTGACTTATACCGTGACATTGCCAACGGGCCAGCGAACCATTCTTAAGCAAGATAGAATGCTGCATTTGCGTGGCATGACATTCGACGGCATCACCGGCTTATCGGTCATCACCTATGCGCGTGAAGCCATGGGTCTTGCAGCCTCAACTGAAAAGCATGCAGGATCACTCTTCCGCAATGGCACACGCACAGGCGGCGTTCTCAAGCATCCTGGTAAGCTAGACGAGGAGGGCATTGTCGCCCTTCGAGAAAGCTTGGATTATTACCGTGAAGGTGGCGGGCTTGAAGGCCGCGATCTTGTCCTTGAAGAGGGTATGTCTTACGAGCGCCTTGCCATGACATCTGTAGACGCGCAGTTCATTCAGACTCGCGTTCAGTCGTTGGCAGAAATTGCGATGTACTTCGGTGTCCCACTGCACATGGTTGGCCTTAACGATAAAGCTTCCAGCTGGGGCACAGGCATTGAGCAGATGGGTATCGGCTTTGTTACCTATACGATGCAGGACTGGCTCACGATGTGGGAGCAAGCCATTGCCCGTGACTTAATTGATGAAAATGAGCCTGATCTGTATGCGAGGTTCAATAATGCTGCCCTTCTAAAGGGCGATACTAAATCGCGTTACGAAGCGTACGCCATTGGTCGAAGTAGCGGGTTCCTCTCCGCAAATGACATCCGTGCGCTTGAAGACATGGACCCTATTGAGGGCGGTGATACGTATCTTGAGCCGCTGAATATGCAGCCACTTGGCACTCAGCCGTCTACCGCCACTGCGCCGACACAGGAATAAAACCATATGAATTTACCTAGAATTGCGGTGCCAGTGCGAGCTGGCATCAGCGCACGCACGCCTGATGCTGTGCTGGAGCGGTGGGATTCATCCATCCTTTCGGCAGATGCGGTCGGCGAAAATGTTATCTCAATTTATGATGTTATCGGTGAGGATTTCTGGTCTGGTGGCGGGTTTACGCTGAAACGCCTTGACGCTGCCTTGCGGTCAATTGGCCGACAAGACTTTGAAGTTCATATCAATTCACCCGGCGGTGACATGTTTGAAGGCGTTGCGATCTATAACAAGATTCGCGACCACGCCGACGCTCATTCCCTGACCGTTAAGGTCAAGGTTCTTGGTGTTGCCGCCAGTGCCGCCAGTGTCATTGCCATGGCCGGTGACGTTATCGAAATCGGCGCATCCAGCTCGATCATGATCCATAACTGCTGGACGATTGCCGTTGGCAACCGTCGTGACTTTGCAGAAATGGCCCAGACCATGGAGCAGTTCGACGCCAATATGGCATCGGTTTACGAGGCGCGCACCGGTAATGATGCAGTGGCAGTGGCCGCAATGATGGATGCCGAAACATGGCTTTCTGGACAGGCGGCTATCGATGCTGGTTTTGCCACTGATTTACTACCTGCTGACCGCATCAAGTCGGAGCCGAACACAAAGGCTCAAGCGCTTCGTGCTGAAAAGCAAGCCGAACGAGCACTGCGATTAGCAGGCGCATCCGCCAAGGATGCCAAAACGACTATTTCTGAACTGAAGGTTGGTGCGCGTGATGTGCAGCCTCCTGCCGCTGGTCGAGATGACAGTGGACCCGACCTAGCGGCTGTTGCCGCAGCACTTTCCAACAATCTTTCTATTCTGGAGGTCCAATAATGGACACTACTGCTATTACCGCTCTGATTGAAAAACAGGGTACTGCCTTTGAAGCATTCAAGGCCGAGCACAATGCTGCACTTGCTGACATTCGTAAGGGTCAGGAAGATGTGGTGCGTACTGAAAAAGTTGACCGGATCAACGATGAAGTCGGCAAGCTTACCGCTGCAATCGACGATGCCAATTCAAAGCTTGGCGCGCTCATGGTTGGTGGAGCTGGCGAGCCACACAAAGGCAAGAGCGAATACGCTCAGGCGTTTGATCGCTTCTTCCGTAAAGGCGATGAGGCTGGCCTTGAAGCTGCTTCCGCCGCAGCGATTAAGGCGGGTATGAGTGTCGGTGTACCAGAAGAAGGCGGCTATACTGCGCCTACTGAGTGGGATCGCTCCATCATCGACAAGCTGAAGACTGTTTCACCAATGCGCCAAATTGCATCCGTACAGACAATCAGCGGCAACGGCTTCTCAAAGCTGTACAATGATCGTGCGACAGCATCCGGCTGGGTTGGCGAAACTGATGTCCGACCTGAAACCACAACTGCAAAGTTTGCAGAAGTTAAGTTCAATACTGGCGAAATCTATGCCAACCCTGCAGCAACGCAGCGATTGCTTGATGACTCTGAAATCAATCTTGAAAGCTGGCTCGCCGGTGAAGTCGAGACTGAATTCGCCTATCAGGAAGGCTTGGCGTTTATCTCTGGAAACGGTACCGATAAGCCTAAGGGGTTGCTTACCTATACGGCTGCTAGTTCGCACCCATGGGGCGCAATCCCAGAGGTTAAAACTGGCAAGGCCGCCGAGCTGTCGCTGGATGGTCTTATTGACCTTGTTTACGATCTGCCAAGTGAGCGCACTCCTGCTGCTCGATTTGCAATGAACCGTAAGACACAGGGTGCTATCCGTAAAATCAAAGACGGTAACGGCAACTTTATCTGGCAGCCTGGCTTGCAGTCTGGTCAGCCAGCAACCGTGCTTGGTTTCCCTGTAACCGAGATGGCAGCAATGCCGGATATTGCGGCAGGTGCGATCCCAGTCGTGTTCGGTGATTTCTCAGGCTATCTGATTATCGACCGCACCGGTATTCGCATCTTGCGCGATCCATACACCAACAAGCCATTCGTGCAGTTCTACACCACGAAACGTGTTGGCGGCGGTGTCGTTGACCCGACATTGTTCCGCTACCACAAGGTTGCTGCTTAATCATGGTGGGGCGCTTAGGCGCCCTTTTCCATAGGAGGTAGCATGGCGGTCACGCTAGAGAAATTCAAAAAGCATCTCCGCGTTGAATTTGATGACGAAGATGATTTGATACAGACATATTTAGATGCCGGTAAGGCATGGGCGCTTTCCTATGTTCGGCGGGATGCAGTTCCCGACGGTGCAGATGCTGAGTTTGACGCGGCTATAATGTTGCAAGCCGCCAGCATGTACGAAAATCGAGAATCCGACATTACCGGAACAATCCACACCGAGATTCCAACGGCCACACGGCTGATTGACCCATACCGGCGAATGTCGGTCTAGGAGGATATATGACATATTCTACAAAGAATTATTTCACTGAGGGCGGCGATACGCTGGTTGTAGGTGGCAAACTTGTCATTGAAGAAGGCGCCGAAGTGGAGGGGCTGGAAGGCGATGGTGGCAGCTCAACTGCTTGGGCTGACGTTACAGGTAAGCCCGAAATTTTTCCTCCGACTGTTGGAACAACCGCAACAACTGCATCTGCGGGCAACCACAATCACGCGGTCACAGCTGATGCGGCAAGCGGTCTAGCCGCGGCTGTAAATTTGCAAGCTGCATTTGTCGCGCTATCAGCTCGGATTAAGGCGCTTGAAGGAGCAGGTTAATGCCTTGGCTCCGCTTTACATCTGACTTCGATTGGTCGCCTCGTTATGGCGTGACCATCGCATACCTCGCAGGTATGGAGATGAGTGTAACGAGACGATGTGCAGAAGCTGCCATGAAGGCTGGCAAAGCAGAGAAGTTGCCGACACCAAAGCGTGAGGCTGTAAATGGCAAATCGTAGTGGCGCGGGCAGCTTAAATTGCAAGCTGACATTTCAGCGTCGTGAAGACGTGGATGATGGTTTTGGTGGAACTCGCGGCGATTGGGTTGACCAGTTCACCGTGCCAGCACGCCTTGCTCCAAAATTTGGCGGCAGTGCAGAAAGCGTCATTGCCGCACGTTTGGTGTCGCGGCAGCCATATAATCTGACTGTGCGTGCAAGCAGCGCTACACGGCAAATCACTGCCGCATGGCGGGCGTATGATGCGCGAGCCGGACATACTGACGATAAACCAAACCGCGTGTTTGGTATCAAGACGGTCGTCAATCCAGACGAGCGCGGCGCATATCTCGAAATGTTGGTTGTTGAGGGTGAGGATGGCTAGAAGCGCATCAATCCTTGGGCTTGCTCGTCTTGAGCGCAAGCTCAAGCGTATGCCTGAAATTGCCAAGGCTACTATCAAGCAGGCAATGGAGCAGGGCGCCAACGAAATCGTTGAGATGATGAAAAGCCTTGCGCCCATCGATAATGGCGATCTACGAGACAGCATCGGCTGGACTTGGGGTAAAAAGCCCAAATACGCGCAAGCCATTGCGGTTGCTAAGTCCTCATTGGCTGGTGATCTAACAATCACTATTTACGCCGGCAATTCCAAAGTCAGATACGCGCATTTGGTCGAATTTGGGACAGCCCCGCACGTTGCAGGAGGCATGTTCAAGGGTGCACAGCATCCAGGAACTAAAGCGCAGCCATTTTTCTATGTCTCATGGCGAGCCAATCAGAAAAAAGTAAAATCCCGCGTACGCAGAGCTATCACTAAAGCAGCAAAACAGGTGGCGGCGAATGGATCCAGTTCTTGAGCTCCAAGGCGCTATCATTCAGCGTTTACGATCTTATGCGCCATTGGTGGCTCTTGCAGGCCAACGTAGCTACGATAACCCTCCCACCGATGATAAAGGGCAGGTTGCGCCTAGCATATTCCCATATATCAGTATCGGCCCGACGAGCGCTGAGCAGGCGAATGCGGATTGCATCTATGCAGACGATATCGTCTTCCAACTTGACGTCTGGTCGTTGCAGCCAGCGCAAAAGCAAATGCGCGATATTGCTGATGCTGTGCGAAAAGCGCTGAGAGGCTGGGAGCCACCGCTTACGGTCAACGCGCTTGTGGGCTTTGATTATTGGCGCACGGACTACATCAAGGACGGCAATATAAATCACGCCTCTATTCGCTATACCGCGACGGTAGAGCAACCGTAATTCACCACAACACTAAGGCCGTTACAGGCCAATGGAGGCCGTAATGGCAAAAGCAAAAACTATCAAGGGCGGTAAGTTCCGCGTTCTTCTCGGCAATGATGAAACACCCACCGTTTATAGTGCTCCATGTGGGTTCACTCAGCGTTCAATGAGTCTGAATAAAAGCCTTGAAGAAATCCAGATACCAGATTGTGACGATCCTGATAAAGTGGATTGGACTGGGCGCGACGCATCAAGCCTTTCTATGACAATCAGTGGAGAGGGCGTTCTTGCAGTGGATAGCTTGAAGACATGGCTCGCCGCTTGGAAGAGCGTGGATTCTATTCCTGTTAAAATTGAGCTTGAGCTGCCCACTGAGACCGTAACATGGACTGGTTTCATGCAGGTGGAAAACGTGGAAATTGCAGCGCAAAATTCGCAAACTGTCACACTCAACGTCAGCATGCAGTCTGATGGTGAAATGGTTGAAACGGTGGCGCCATAATGACCCGCGACGCAAAGATTGAACTCACATGGGCGGATGGTGATTACACCTTCCGCCTCGGATGGGGCGAATTGGAAGCCTTGCAAGAGGCTTGCGAGGCTGGCCCGTGGGTGATCCTTGAACGCCTATTCACCAAGCAATGCCTAGTTGGTGATATTTCGAATGTGATCCGGCAAGGTCTTATCGGTGGCGGGCTTGAACCGGTTGCTGCAACAAAGCTTGTTCGAACCTATATTGAAAAGCGTCCACCAGCGGAGAACCTTTTGTTCGCCACAGTTATTTTACAAGCAGCTATTCAGGGCGCAGCTGAGGAACCAGTGGGGGAGCCGCCAGCGGCAAGTCAGACGGAGAGCAACTCGACTGCCTCCCCAATGGAAAAATCAGATTTGCCGCCGTCTATGGAAACGGAGCAGCTTTAGGCTTCTCGCCCCAGCAGGTCCGGCAAATGTCCATGTGGCAGTTTATGGCCGCTGTTGATGGTTATGTAAAAGCGAATACGCCCGAAGATAAACAGGGTTTATCAACCAAAGAAAAAGACGAACTTTGGGAGTGGCTGGGGGAGTAACCAATGTTTGGGAAAGGATGATGTGATGAATATTAAGAGACTACGCCTCAATCTTGTGATGCGCTTTGCAAAATTGCTTGGTGTACCGGTGCAGGTACACCAGAGCTACTTCCCTATTATTTGATGACGATAGAGGGCATTAATTTGCGTAAGGTTGAGGGATAGTCGATTTTTCCTCTTGCAATGCAAGCATCGCTTGTAACGTTAATGACCAGCATTTTGTCTTTGGAAACACTGAAGTCTGTTAAATAGAGAAGTCTCTCTACCTCTTCCAGAGACCGGCTACTTTCAACTAATGCAAATGATGTCGTTTCTTCCCACACCGTTGGGAACGACCGGATCGCCTTCATAAAGCTGTCATACCGGGTAGAGTAACTGTCGTCGTATTTTAAATTAAAGCTAATCGCATAAGTAGCCATATTAATTTCTCCCACTTGTTAACGCCTCCATATGACGCGAGTCGTTTAACGGGTGGGAGAGAGACTAAGGTATGAGCGGGAAGTCGGATGTAGTTGTAACCACAGAGAAGAATGAAAGACATATTGACGGAGCCGGATTGAAAAACAGGGAAGTATTTTTTATCTAGGCTGTATAATTTTTTATGTGCCATTTTTTCGTTGACTAGTTTTTCGAGACTTGGTAGTTATATGTCTATACAGAACCTGGGTGATTGAGCTGAAAAGCAATAGGAACTGTTGCGCTACTAGAAATGGTAGTCCCTCTGGGAGGGCGCAAGGTGGATAGAATCACGAGAACCACTTGATGGTTCAGAAATAGCTCCTGAGGGGGCTATTCTCTTTTTATGACTACTCTTCTTCCTGGTGTTAAAGACGTTTTGTTAAGTTTTGACTGAACTAAATCGAAAAACGACACGGGAGCTGCCCTTTCAGTCATATTTGGTTTTATGTAGGCGCTACGTATTTTTAGAATGGCGTTCCCCTTCTTTTTGTTGTGTGACTTATAAACGTCAAAGAAAATTAAATACGGTGGGCCATTGCCTCGTAAATCAGTATTACTTATTGAGAAGAAATTATACTCTTCGCCGAAGTACACTGATCGTTCATTTATACTTCTAGTTAATGCTGGAAGTCTACGAGAGTAATTGTGCCTTTGAGTGCAAAAAGCCCTTATTTCATTTTCATGCTGGTAGATGGTGTCAGGGGCGTGCCAGACTTGTTTTTCTTCAGTGAAGCAATGACAGCTAAATTCTACCCATATCCGAAATTCGACTTCATTCTCTGAAATCACAAATGCAAACGGATCTAAGTGATCTAAGCTATAGGTGGTGCCCCTATAATTTTTTTTCTTAAAATAAGCCACTACTTTCCCCGCCATTTATAACGGTGAGGGTATGCCATGTTTTATGGCTGTGTATCAAGTAGTATAGATGAGAGTAAATATACTATAAAAGTGTCTAGCCCTTATTCTCTTTATCGTACTTAAGTCCAAGTTCGATTAAGCGCCTGATTGCTTCTGCGCGAGCTGGAAGGTCGGGTTGTTTACGGCGCCAATCGTCAATTGACCGAATAAACTCTTCGGATGCGCGCATTTGGATTTGTTTATCATTAATAAGTGCCATGCCTGAGTGTATAGCATGTATTGACAGTCTTGCAATATACCATGTATATACATGGTGTCGGCCAAAACAAATATTGCGAGTATTTGTTCTGGCCTAACCCGAACCAAGGATTGCACCCTATGGAACAAGCTGTCAGAATCAATAACATAGATTCAATTACTGTTGCAGATATTAGTCTTGTCAAAGACGATGAAGAGAGAGTTAGCCACAAGCGTTTAGCTTTTGTATTAGGCATGAAGCAGCATCATAAGTTACGCCATCTTGTAGAGCGGAACATTGAAGAATTTCAAAGGTACGGTGAGGTTTCGTCCACAGTGGACGAAACTACTAAAAAGGGCGGGAGGCCAAGCCAAGTTGTTTGGCTCAACGAGGGGCAAAGCATTTTAGCAGCTGTACGTTCAGATGCACCCAAGGCGCCAGAAGTTCGCCATCAAATAATTACTGCGTTCATGGAATACCGTCGCGGTAGAATCGAAAAACCAATTGAAGTACGCAAACACAAACGCCGCACATCTACACCAGTCGATACCGCAATTAAACTATCCCGCACCGCAAGCCGCCTAGAAGCCGTAGCAGATAAAATTCAGCCTAAGATGCCGGATATGTGCGCAATGGTGATTAATGGGGAATCGGTTTTTGTCGATATCCATAAGTTTGATGGTGCTGGCAGGGCAGTGACGCTCGGACACGATGGTGTAATCAAAATAGAATACGTTGAGCCCACAACCAGTGATTACAAGCCAATGGGTGAGAGATTTGCGTTAGGAGAGCGCTATCGGTCGCCATGCGGCAGAATAATGCAAAATGGCGTGGCCGTACTTGGCATGGTTATTGAACAAGGCCAATCCATTGCAATGCAGTCCACTGCAATGCAGCCGATGCAAATTGAACATGAACCAGTAAAAAGGATGGCCGTAATTATTGGACATCCAAATCAATCTGCGCCTTACCGTGATAAAATCTTAGCCTTACTTGGCACCGGTCTCAGTAAGACTCAAATCGCTGAAAAAGTCGGCTGTAGCTATCACGGCGTTGATTATTGGGCGCGTAAGGCAAGGCAACTAGGGTAGTTTGCCGGTTTCAATAAAATTGATACAATCTTGCAACCGTTTCTTCGCCAAGCGTTTGTCACTAGCCGTTTCATTTGGCGCGCCATTTTGAATCATGGAATTGCATGAAGCGGCATACTCCTGCCGAGCGTTCTTGCTGTCCCAAAAATAATAGCCAACGAAGGCTATGACGGCGACGCAAGCCGCACCGATTAAAAATCTCATCCCACCTCCAAAGCTCGCCAACGCGGGCTTTTTTCTTATCAGGACATTGTAGCGTATGGCAACAGACATTGAAAAGCTGGTTGTCCAGCTTTCCGCTGACTTTAAAAGCTTTGAGAAATCATTGGCGCGTCAGCAAGGCGTGGCGAACAAGCAATTCAATGCAATTGAGCGCCGTGCACTTCAGATGAATAAAAAACTGGACGGTATTTTTTCGAGGTCTTTCAATGGGCTGAAGGCAGGAGTTGCTGGTGTCGGCGCTGCTCTTGGTGTGAATGAACTACGCAAGTTGACGGACACATGGACGGACTTAACGTCTCGCGTCAACCTTGCTGTTGGTAGTCAAGAAAAGGGTGTCGAGGTGATGGATCGTCTGGGCACTATGGCCAGACGTACCTATTCAGACCTAAGTTTAACCACGGAAAGCTACCTTGCGAACAGTACAGCCCTACAAGAGTTGGGTTACAGCACTGATCAGTCTCTTGATTATACAGAGGCGCTTAACAACGCACTGGTTGTCTCTGGTGCTAAGGGCGATAAAGCCGCACGGGTTCAAGACGCACTCGCTAAAGCAATGGGCTTGGGCAAGCTGCAAGGCCAAAACCTCAACACTATTCTTGCTGATGGCGGTCGAGTTGCTGAGGCATTGGCTGCTGGCCTTGGTACGACGGTGGGCGGATTACGCAAGCTTGGAGCCGAAGGCAAGATTACTGGTCGTGTGATGGTGGATGCCCTTTCCAGCCAGATGGAGAAGTTGCGCAAAGAAGCGGAATCTATGCCCGCTACAATTGGTGATGGCTTCACGCTCTTAAATAATGCTTTGCTTGAGTATGTTGGTAATGCCGATAGTGCGACTGGTGTTTCAGCTAAAATTGCTGACGCTTTGATTATTATTGCTGATAATTTTGATAAAGTGGCGGATGCAGGATTGCAGGTCGCTGCGATCTTAGCTGGCGTGTTAGTTGGCCGCTCTCTCGCGCAAATGATCCGCACACTTGGCCTTGCTGGCACAGCTCTTAAGAGTTTTCTTAGCACACTAGCGGCAGCGCGCACTATGGGCGGGTTAGCAACTGCATTTGGTGGATTAAGCGCCGCTGCTGGACCAGTTGGCATGGTTATTGGCGGCGCTGTCGTTGGCTCCCTAGCGATGTATTCATCGCACACTTCGGATGCAATTAGAAAGTCTGAGGCGTTCGAGAAAGAACTAGTTAGCCTTGGTTTACTCGCTAAAAAATCTGCCTCTGGCATTGATGATGCAGCAGATTCAATAATTAAGCTTGGCGACGCCCAAGCAGCCCAGAAAATCAGATCTATAGCTGACGAGATAGAGCGACTACGCACAGGTGGTAAGTTCGGTGGCGCTGGCGATGAGCTTAACGCTTTGCAAACTGATGCCCGAGGTTCATTATGGGATGATAAGGCTGATGCCGCGGCTAAAAAGGAAATATCAGAGTTAATCACTCTGTTGCAGACTACGCAAATTACTGCAGGTGAAGTCCGTAAGCGTATGGACGCATTACGAACAACGCCAGTTAGCGATTCAGTTAAAGAACTCGCTGATGACCTTGATCGCACAGCCGCGAAAATGGAGGCTCTTAACGCCCGAGCCTCACAGCTTGGTGCGATGCCGGAACTTGACGCAGCTAAAGAGCAGTTGAATGCAGTCATCGACGATCTTGATCGACTTGAAAAGCGTGAGATCATAACATCGGAGCAGCGCAGGAACTTAGAGGATGCCCTCACGAAGCTGCGCGACACAGGCGAAGGTGCTGACGATGCTCGGACGGCTTTAGCAACGCTAGGTAGCCTCAGTTTTAGCACAACTCTTATTGGTCTTGATAGCCTGATTGGCAAGGTGTCAGTCTTATATCAAGAGGCCGAAAAAGCTAGCGGGGCTATGGCTCGCGCAGCTGGACAAGGTTCATCTTCATTCAGTCGCGGCGGTCGCACACGCGCACGCCAGACTATGATTGAGGAGCGTGAGCTCAATAGTGAGTATGTTTCTAGCGCTAAGCAGAGAGCTGCTTTAGGCAAAGCGCAATATGATCTTGAGGCTAAAATTGCTCAGGTTCGTGCGCAGTCTATAAAGGATGGCCGCAAGCTAACTGAAGCTCAAATTAAAGAAATAGCAGCTGCACAATTAGCCGGAGATGCAGCCCGCTCAGCTGAAGGTAAGAAGCCTAAGAAAGAAAAAGCGCCTAAAAAGACAGAAGATGATTATTTCTTCCAAATCACTCAGCAAGTCAAAGACCGTACTGCCGCTTTGGCTGAAGAAGCCAAAATCACCGGCCTGACATTTGTTGAGCAGGAGAAGCGCCGCACGGCTCTTGAATTAGAGCAAGACGTGCTTTCGCGTCTGCGTGAAGAAGCTCGTAAAAAAGGCGATAAGGATTGGGAGAATATCAAACTTACGCCTGAGCAGGTATCGTCTATTGATGCGGTGTCGGAAGCTTATGCAAGGCAAGCCGATGAGCTTCGTAAGATTCAGGAGGCGCAATCCGATGCAGAGCGAGCAGCGGCTGAATTTGCGGACACTATCAAATCTGGTTTTGTTGATGCTGTGACAGGTGCGAGCAGCCTTCAGGATGCTTTGTCAGGCATTCTTAAAAAGCTGGCTGAAATGATCTTAAACAGCGCCTTTGATAAGCTGTTTAACGGCGCAACAGCATCAGGCGGTTGGCTCACGGGGGCAATGAAAGCAATCGGCTTTGCAGACGGCGGCTATACCGGAGCGGGGGGCGTTAATCAGCCTGCTGGCGTTGTTCACAAGGGCGAGGTCGTCTGGTCGCAGAAGGACGTTGCCCGAGCGGGTGGCGTTGCTGCTGTTGAGGCAATGCGTCGTGGTATGCGTGGCTATTCAGCTGGTGGTGCTGTTGCGATGCCAGCCTTGAAAGCACCGACTATGCCTGTCCTAAAAGCGCAGCCAGCCGGTGGTGGCTCTGTATCTGCTCCGGTCTCCATCCAGATTGATGCTCGCGGAGCTGATAATGAAGGCCTTGCTCGATTGGAAAAGCAGCTGGCTAGGATGCAAAGTGAGTTGCCGTCACGGGTTATCCAGACAATCAGAAAAGCACAGAATTCAAATGTGAGTTTGGGTTGATGGTTACATATCCAATTGACTTCCTCGTCACTTTCCCTGGGTGGTCAACTGATTTTGACCTTAAATATCGGCAAGAATTAAGCCGTACAGCGGGAGGTGTGACGCTGATTAAGAACTTAGGTTCGCCATTGTGGATAGCGACCTATCAGACGCGCAACATGCGTCCGAATGAGCTTGATCAATGGCGAGCAAGATTGAAGTTGCTTGAGGGCGGCTTGCAAGAGTTCTTAGGGCGACCGACAAGCCGATGTTATCCGATTGCTTATCCTAAAGGGCAGGGTATCGGTAATACTGTAAATATGAAGCTGGCAGCCTTTGGCTCCGGTCGGCAGGCAGTGGCTTTTTCTGGTGTACCAGCCGGATATAGCTTTACGGTTGGTGATTTCATCCAGATTGGAACGAGGAACCTGCATCAAATTGTTGCTGTTGGTTCCGAATTGGAAATCCGGCCTCACTTATGGCCGGAGACGAAAGTCAACGATCCGGTAAAGATTGTTCGGCCAAGCTGTAAGATGATCATGGTGCCAGAAACCTTAACCAGCACCGCAGAACTCGGAACCGGTCGTGGATCTATCACATTTCAAGCGATAGAGAGCAGGTAGGAATAATGCGTTATATTTCAGCGGCCAATCAGGCGGCGCTTGAAGCGCGTGCCTTGGAGGCGCGTGACTTCTTATGGATCGTTGCCCGTAATCGCTCGAGCGGCATCCAGCAGACAGAAGGTTTGTGGTCCGATGTCGGTAATGTCTCTGCCGCTGTCATCAATCCCGATAATGGCTTGCCTGTCACGCGTGATTGGTATGGAACTGGCAGTCTCGTTGTGATTGACGATATCCCGCTGGTTGCCAATCTTTCCGTGCAAGAGATCAGGATTCGGCTGTCACAGGTGCATGAGCGTGTTGAGCGCATTGTGCGTGATTATGATTGCCAGCAAGCGCGGGTTGAAGTCTATCGCGGTTTGTTTGATCCGAGCACCAAACAAATGGTGGCACCTGCTGAATGCCGATTTGTCGGCTTCGTTGATAAGATAGACATCAAAACACCGGCTGAGGGTGAAGAAGGTGGTGTGACGCTGAGCTGTGTCAGCCATACGCAGGAATTTACCCGTTCCAACCCCGATACCAGATCAGATGCCACACAGCGTCTGCGAGATCCGTATGATGATTTCTTTGCCGATGCTGATACGGCCACCGAATGGGAAATCTGGTGGGGCTCGGAAAAGGGCAAAGTGCCAACACAGAAGAAGCGCAAGAAGTTTTTAGGGCTATTTTGATGATCCGGCACGCAACACACTCTGACAAGATGGCTTGCATTCACCTGCTGCGTGAAAGTCATCGGGCAGCTGGTTTTGATTATCCGTTTCAGGCGGCCTATGCGGCACAACTCTTTGATCAGCACATGGCAAGCCGTCAAGCTTGCGTGCTTGTCTTTGAACATAACAGCCAAGTAAGCGGCCTCTT
>NZ_JBHEEH010000014.1:0-64493 GCF_041929845.1 Paenochrobactrum pullorum | reverse complement strand
TCGCTTGCATTCCATGCAGCATCTGAAAGCCAGAAAAGATCGCTCATAATAAGCCTCTCTACTGTCAAAACCTAAAACCAATAAAAACACTCAATAAAGACAATTGTTTGATCAGGTCCACATCCTAGATAAACACGGTTTTGACAAACAAAAATAATGCTGATCGGATGGTCTTACATCCGATCAGTACGTTGTTTATGGTCGCTTTGTTTTATTGTGTAAAAATAATTGGCCGGATAAAACAATCAATGACATGCCAGATGCATAGGTGATGAGTGGCCATGCACTGTCACCGTTTAAATAAATGATGGCTAATGTGCCGATTATGCTGACAATCAAACTTTGAATGCAGAAATAAAAGGCGACAGCTGATCCGGCGATTGTGTCAAATTTTGCCAAAGCTCCATTGGCGGTGACTGAGCTGGTAAAAACAATACCAACGGCAATCACCCACATCGGCAGAATAAAACTGGTAAAGGATGGTGTTGTGTAAAATTCGCCCAACATCAATAAAACAGCACCGGTGGCAATTAAAAATATACCACGACAAAGACTGCCCGCGATGCCCCAGCGGTTGATAATGTGTTTAACAAAGCGGGTGGTTATCACCATCACGACGGCAACAGTTGCAAAGCAAATGCTAAAGGCAGTGGGTGAATAGCCTGCAATATCGATCATGACACGTGGTGCCGTTGAAAAAAACACAAAAAAACTACCCATCGCAGTGCTGAAACCCAAAGTGTAGACCCAGAATTCAGGGCTTCTAAAGATAGGAAGTATAGAGGGTCTTTTTGGTGTCTTGATAACAGGTGCTGTTTCATGCCAGCAAAATAGAGCATGGATAAAGGCGCTTGTGGCAACGACGGCGAGACTTATGAAAATTGCGCGCCATCCAAAGATGGTATTGATACCTACTCCGATGATTGGAGCTAAAGCTGGCACAAAAGCAAGAATGGAACTGAAGCTGCCATAAATAACAGCACTTTCCGGGCGGTTGGCATAAACATCGCGCACTGTTGCAAAGGTTGCAACGAGTATGGCTGATGCACCGCAACCTTGGGCAAAACGGAACAAAACAAACGCTGTTCCATTTGTCGAGCAGGATGCACCGATGGAACTGATAATAAATAATAATGCTCCGGTTAATAAAACGGGACGTCTGCCGACCCGGTCAGACAGGGGGCCGAAAATCACCTGCCCTGCGCCAAGCATCACCATATAGAGGCTGAGTGAAAATTGTATCATGGCGGGTGTTGTGCCTAAATGACCGGGCATATCGGGCACAACGGGAAGATATATATCCATCGCCAGTGAAGCGAGAATGTCAAAAGGTGCCATCAGCAGCAGCGCTGCCGACAGGGAATAAGCCCATATCGGGCGTGAAGTAGACATAATAAATCATCCGCTCTGGGATTTAAATAAGAGCGGCATCTGCTTTATGAATTATCAGCAATTTTTGATAATACAGAACGCCGCAGCAACAAAAAGTTGGTGCGGCTTATTGGGTTGCTTTTTCGACTTTCATCACAATGATGCCTCCAAACAGAGAGATACGAAATGTGCCTTTAATTGATATTCTCCAGTTGTGCAACTATTTGCGTTTGCAGATAAAAGGCAGTCCGCGTCACAGAAATTGCCTGGCTTATCCAATTATCGGTAAATTCACCCAGATACGCATCGCGGGCATAGATGAGTGTCTGTGCCATTGTTTCAGGTAGTTGTGGGATTGCCCAAAGGGCGGCCATGTCTTTGCTGATGAATTGACCGGTGGTTGCGCTGTACCACATGCGAGCCAGTGTCAGAAGAACGTTGCTTTCGTCGCCTTGTAGATTAGTTGTCAAATCAGGTAATAATTTCAGCATTGCATTACTTATATCTGCGGCAGGAATAGTAGGCAGCAACTGAGATGCCGGAGCGCCGAAGAGCGGTATCGCCTCATTTTTGGCTTGGGCTAAAATAAGTGTCATTTCCGGATCGGCAATGGGTACAGGCACTTCACCACCAACAAAACCATCACGCAACCATTCGCCATAGATAAAATCAGCAATGACCGGGAAATGTGGTTTCTCCAGTTCATCAAGGGTAAAAACAATAACCTCCAGACAACGAGGACCATTGGCGGATGCGGGATGAGGTGATGAAAGTTCAAGTAAGGATGACAGCAGTTTTTGACGATTTTCCAACTTGAGGGATTGCTTGACCACAACCAGCATATCAATGTCACTTTGCGGTTTTAATCCGCTGGAGGCGGCGGAACCATGCAAATAAACGGCCAATAAATGATCGCCTAAAAGCTGTTTCAAAACCTCAAGGGCACTGCTGGCTTGATCATGAATAAGAGAAGAAGGCATTTGCATGAGTGGTTTTCGTTTGACTTGCTTGACGTTTCGATAGGAAATCTTTGTCACATAATCAATTTGATGATTGAATGTTGAGGCAGTAAAATTTAACTTTGATGAAAAAACATATCTCTACATATGGTCGAAATAATTACCATGAGCGAGAAAATTCTGGTCAGCGCTTGTCTGTTGGGGCAACCGGTGCGCTATAACGGCAAAGCGAAACCTCTTCATCATGCGCTGCTTGACCAATGGCAGATTGAGGGACGGGTCATCTCTGTTTGTCTGGAGTTAAAAGGCGGTTTTAGTGTGCCGCGATTGCCTGCCGAGATCAATGCCGCACAAACGGGCGAGGCCGTGCTTGCTGGTGACGCGCAAGTGGTGGCATTGGACGGTGAAGATGTAACGGCACTTTTTATCAAAGGGGCACAGGCCGCTTTGGAGTTGGCAAAAGCGCATCAATGCCGCTTTGCTTTGTTGATTGATGGAAGCCCCTCTTGCGGCAGCGCCTTCATTTATGATGGTAGTTTTGGTAATCAAAAACATGTCGGCAATGGTGTGACAGCGGCTTTGCTGCGTCAAAACGGTATTGAAGTTTTTGCTGACCATCAGATCGCGTTACTGCAGCAACGATTGCAGGGTTAAAACTTTAATATAATTTTTGAATGGGTGGGTTTTGTCGCGGTTGATATAGCCGCGACAAAACGATGTAATCCTGCTCAGGTTACGGCATTTTTTGCGGCAAAACGGGGATCTTTCCAGCGCTCCGTTGTCAGTACTTCCTGTAAAATTTCAACCGCATTCCACACATCTTCAAAGCCCAGATAAAGCGGTGTGAAGCCAAAACGTAAAACATCCGGTGCACGAAAATCGCCGATAACCTGTTCGGCAATCAACGCCTGCATGACTTCATAAGCATGAGGATGGGTAAATCCGACCTGCGAGCCGCGCTCGCTATGATTGCGTGGAGTGACCAGTTGCAGATCATAACCAGCACAACGCCACTCAACCAGTTTGATGAAGAGATCAGTCAGAGCCAGACTTTTTGCACGCAGATCCGCCATATTGACGCCTTGCCATGCTTCCAATGCACCGTTTAACGACTGCATGGAGAGAATAGGTTGGGTGCCGCAGAGAAAGCGTGCAATGGCAGGCGCTGCTTCATATTGCTGCTCGAAAGCAAAAGGGCGTGCATGTCCCCACCACCCCGAAAGCGGCTGACGTGCTTGTTGCTGATGACGTTTGGCTACATAGATGAAAGCCGGCGCTCCGGGGCCGCCATTGATATATTTATAGGTACAACCAACGGCAAAGTCGGCGTTGCAATCATCAAGCTGAACATCCAGCGCACCGGCACTATGGCACAAATCCCAAACGATAAGCGCACCTGCCGCTTGAATACGCGCGGTCATCGCCTTCATGTCATGCAGGTAGCCGCTGCGGTAGTTGACATGATTTAACAAAACCACGCCGACATCGGGTGAAAGTAAATCTTCTATCCTATCGGCATCTACACCTTCCAGTTTGAGTGTTAGATGTGGCTGGCTGGCGACAAAACCCTCGGCAATATAAAGATCGGTCGGAAAGCTTGCGCCTTCTGCGATAATGGTTTTGCGGTCAGGGCGCAAGCTTGCGGCGGCACTCAAAGCTTTGAAAATATTGATGGAGGTACTGTCGCATACAGCGATCTGGCCTGCAGCTGCGCCGGTGAGCGCACCAACCTTATCGCCAAGTTTCAAGGGCAGATCGAACCAACCGGCACTGTTCCAGCTGCGGATGAGGTCTTGTCCCCACTCCGTACGTGCTGCATGATCAAGGGCAGAAAGCGCAGTTTTGGGAGCAGGCCCCAAAGAGTTGCCGTCCAGATATATCATGCCGTCGGGAATGATAAAACGATCACGAAAACTGCATAAAATATCCTTTGCGTCCCAATCTCGTACTATTTCAAGTGTTATATTTTGCGACATGAGCTGTCTCCTGTTTTCAAATTAACGCAAACTGGGGTGCCGTATATGGTGGTAATAAAGCTTAAAATACTGCCGATGGCCAGATCAACAGACCGAAGAAAATCGGTAGTCTCCAGCCCCAGCTTTGCGCAATGCCTTTAATAAAAGTTGGTATCTCCTTTTCGATGATAGCCAGTGCATCCAGCGCGGTGCGGAAAACCAAAAATGGTGCTTCTTTGGTGGCATTACGACGCAATGTTGCTACAATGTCGGTACCGCCGATGCTCTCAAACGGAATTTCAGACGATTTTAACGCCACCATTACAAAGGTTGCGGCTCCGGTTGCTTTATAGGTTATTTCAGGATATTGATGCAGCTGGTAGTGGAACAATCGTTTCATTGCTATTGCTGTTGTAACCGTTTGATAAAAATGATTTTTGAGAATAAATATAATGCTTTTCAAATATGAGAAAAATTGGCCGGCTGCAGAGGTGATTGCCACATTTGAAGAGGGTGATCCGGATGAAAATCCGTGGGTGCATGGAAAGCCGAAGCCTGAACATATTGATGTAAGAGACTATGATCCGCAATGGCACAATTGGTTTGAAAAGCTCAAAGCGGATATTGCTGGTGCATTATCTGAGCAGGCATTGGCGATTGAACATGTCGGTTCAACCGCTGTTCCTGATTTGCCTGCGAAACCGGTTATCGATATTGATCTGATTGTTGAAAATCCGGATGATGAAGCACAATATGTGCCGGCACTGGAACAGCTTGGCTATCAGCTCACCGTGCGTGAGCGCTCTTGGTATCAGCACCGTATGTTGCGGTTGAATGAACCGCGGGTTAATTTGCATGTTTTTGCCCCGAATTGCCCGGAACATATCCGCCATATTCTGTTTCGTGATTGGCTGATCACGCATAACGCAGACCGTGAACTCTACGGTCAAGCAAAATTGTCGGCAAAAGAGGGTGTCGATAATGTGCAAGCCTATAATATGAAGAAACAGGCCGTGGTCAGAGAAATTTATGATAGACTATTTGAAACCTATCGGCTGTATCAGGTAAACCGGATATAGAAAGAAACCCGCTCAATTCGAGCGGGCTCCGAGATTCTAATCATCAAACCGGTTCCGGCACTATTGTGCTGACAATCGAAGCATCGAGCGCTTCATAATTGGCAAGCCCGATCGTGTCGTAAAGTTCGGCTCGGGTTTGCATGTCGCTTAGGCAGCTTTGTGTTGAACCGTTTTGCTTGATCGCTGCATAAAGGCGTTCTTGCGCTTTATTAGCAACGCGCAGAGATGAAACCGGCCAGATCACCATGCGGTAGCCCATTTCTTCAAATTCGGACGCAGTGAAGAAAGGCGTTCTGCCAAACTCGGTCATATTGGCAAGCAATGGCACAGCGGGCATACGCGCCGCAAATTCGCGGAACATATCAGCAGTGGTCAATGCTTCCGGAAAAATTGCATCTGCACCGGCTTCGATATAAAGCTTGGCACGCGCTACTGCACCATCCATGCCTTCGCTGGCGGCTGCATCGGTACGCGCAATCAGATAAAGATGGCGGCGCGCTTTGTTGGCGGCAGCCACTTTTGCTGCCATATCATGTGCGTTTGCCAGTTTTTTGTCGTTCAGATGGCCGCATTTTTTTGGCAATAACTGATCTTCAAGATGAACCGCACCAGCACCTGCATCTTCAAATGTGCGCACCATATGCATGACATTGAGGGCTTCGCCATAGCCGGTGTCACCATCGACCAGCAAAGGCAGGCCGCTGGCACGGGCGATCTGGCGGATAAAGAATGATACTTCATCGACCGTAATCATCCCAAGATCGGGTATCCCCATTGATGCGGTCATCGCCGCACCGGAGAGATAAAGACCTTTAAAACCAGCGTTTTTGGCCTGTAGTGCAGCCATACCGTTATGGGCGCCGGGCAATTGGGCTATCGAGCTTTGCTCGACCAGTTTACGAAAACGCTGACCGGCAGGTTCTGCGTTTAATTCGGATCCAATAAGATATGTCATTATAAGTCCTTATGCGGCACGTGCATTGATTGACTGATTGCTGCGCTCATTGAGGCTCAGGAATTTTTTGTTTTCAGGGCCGGTATAATTGGCGGATGGACGGATAATCTTGTTATCGATGCGTTGCTCAGTCACATGGGCAGCCCAGCCGGATGTGCGTGCAATGACAAAAAGCGGCGTAAACATGGCTGTCGGCACGCCAAGCAGGTGATAGGAAACTGCACTGAACCAATCGAGATTGGCAAACATGTTTTTGGTTTCGGCCATAGTCGCTTCAATCCGCTCGGCAATATCATACATGCGGGTTGAGCCTGCTTCGAGTGAAAGCTCATGCGCCACTTGTTTGATGACATTGTTGCGCGGGTCAGCAATTGTATAGACCGGATGCCCGAAACCAATAACGACTTCTTTGACTTCTACGCGGCGGCGAATGTCGTCTTCGGCCTCATCCGGGTTTGCGTAGCGTTTTTGAATTTCAAACGCGACCTCATTGGCACCGCCATGCTTTGGCCCACGCAGCGCACCAATTGCCCCGCAAATGGCGGAATACATATCCGAACCGGTGCCTGCTATGGAGCGGGCGGTGAAAGTGGACGCGTTGAACTCATGCTCGGCATAGAGAATGAGCGATGTGTGCATGGCTCTGACATGATCGGCACTTGGAGCTGTGCCGTGCAAGAGGTGCAGGAAGTGTCCGCCGATGGAGTCGTCATCGGTTTCCACCTCAATACGGCGGCCATTATAGGCAAAGTGATGCCAATAAAGCAGCATCGAACCAAGGGAGGCCATCAAGCGATCGGCAATGTCGCGCGCACCCGGATGGTTGTGATCACCGGCTTCCGGCAACACACAACCAAGTGCTGAAATGCCGGATCGCATCACATCCATCGGATGGGTGGCAGCTGGAAGCAGTTCGAGTGTGCGCTTGACCACTTCCGGCAAGCCCCGCAAAGCTTTAAGCTTTGCTTTATAGGCTGCAAGTTCCGTTATGGTTGGCAATTCGCCATGTACCAGCAAATAGGCGATCTCTTCAAATTCGCAGGCGCGTGCCATATCGAGAATATCATAGCCACGATAGTGCAGGTCATTACCTGTGCGACCGACTGTGCATAATGCAGTGTTGCCGGCGACAACGCCTGAGAGAGCAACAGACTTTTTCGGCTTAGGTGTTGTCATGCTTATTTTCTCCCTTGATTGGATAATCAGGCGTTGCAGTCAAAAATGCCTTTTGGTGATGCAAGACCCAAACGATCAGGCGATACGCTGAAGTTCAGGCCGCCAAGCTCATCTGCTTTAAGGCTTGTCAGGCGTTCAACAGTGGCGATGAAGCGATCCTGTTCAGTTCTTTCGATAATGCCTTCAGCCAGTGTGCGGAATTTATTGACATAATCAGCACGTTTGAACGGACGGGCACCAAGCGGATGTGCGTCCGCAATTGCCAGTTCGTCTTCGATGACAGTGCCGTCTTTCAGTGTGATGACGACGCGACCGCCAAATGCTTTTTCATTCGGATCCTGACTGTGATAACGCTTTGTCCATGTTTCATCTTCCAGCGTTGAAATTTTATGCCAGAGGCTGACCGTTTCAGGACGCTTTGCCCGTTCCGGCGCATATGAACGCTCATGATGCCAACCGCCATCTTCCAGTGCGACTGCAAAAATATACATGATCGAATGGTCGAGCGTTTCACGGCTGGCATTCGGATCCATTTTCTGCGGATCATTGGCACCGGTTCCAATCACATAATGGGTGTGATGGCTGGTATGGATAACAATGCTGGCGATATCTGCAAAATTGCTGATTTTTGTGCGCATACGGCGCGCCAGATCAATCAATGCCTGACTTTGATATTCCGCCGAATGTTCTTTGGTATAGGTGTCCATGATAGCGCGTTTGGCTTCACCTTTACCCGGCAGAGATACGCTATATTTTGCACTCGGGCCACTTAGCAACCATGCAATAAATCCGTCTTCACCTTCCCATGCCGGTGATGGTGCGCCTTCGCCGCGCATCACGCGGTCAACGGCTTCAATTGCCATTTTGCCTGCAAATGCAGGGGCATAAGCTTTCCAGCTGGAGATTTCGCCTTTACGTGATTGTCGTGTGGTGGTGGTGACATGCAAAGCCTGCTGAACCGCCTGATAAATCGTTTCAGCCGGTAGACCAAGTGCGGTGCCGATACCAGCCGCGGCAGAAGGACCCAAATGGGCGATATGGTCAATTTTATGCTCGTGCAGGCAGATGCCTTTAACAAGATTAACCTGCACTTCATAACCCGTTGCAATGCCACGGGCGAGGGCAGCACCGTTTAAACCGCAATGCTGGGCAACAGCTAAAATGGACGGGATATTGTCAGCCGGATGCGAGTAATCTGCCGCCAAAAATGTGTCATGAAAATCAAGTTCGCGCACAGCAACGCCGTTCGCCCATGCAGCCCATTCCGGCGAAACGCGGGTGTCGGATGGCAAACCGAAAACAGTGGCGCCTTTTTTATAAGGATGAGCAGTGGCCTGCGCACGGGCACTGATGACGGGACGGCGGGCAAGAGAGGCAGCTGCAACCGACGCATTGTCGATGATACGATTGCCGATCATGTCGACAACATCTTCATCAAGCGGAACATTATCAGCGGCAATGCTGGCAATTTTCCATGCCAGCTGATCTTCACGCGCTAAAGGTTCAGCTGATTTATAAGTGCGGACTGTATGTGAATTCACGAATGCATCTCCATAAGTAAATAACCAAAAAACGATTTTGGTCCGTGTGCCACTTGTAATAGTTTGCAATATCCACTTATAAAGAATGAGGTAAATGACTGAAATTGTGGAGTTTTGTGAAGAAAATTTTGCAAATCTGCAAAGTTTGCGAAGTTTTCAGTCTTCACAAGGGCAGGGAGAGGTGGCGCATGAAAAAACCATTTGTCGGCGCAAGGTTGCGAAGGCTGCGTGAGGAAAAAAGCTTGACGCAACAAGCTTTGGCGAATGCATTGGGTATTTCGCTGAGCTATCTCAATCAGATTGAAAACAATCAAAGACCGATAACCGTGCCGGTTTTATTGCGGATGAACTCTGCTTTCGGCGTTGATGTGCAATTCTTCTCGGAGGAGGATGAAACGCGGCTGGTGGGGGAGTTGCGGCAAGTCCTATCCAATCCGATCATTGGCGAGACGATTTCCAACAGCGATATCAAAGATATTGTCAGCAATCTGCCAGCGATGGGGCGTGCGGTGATCCAGCTTTACAAGCAAATGCGGCAGGCGGTGGAGCAATCGGAAGGTTTGGCGATCCGTTTGGGCGATCCGCGTCAGGTAACAGAGAACACCTATCGTTCAATGCCTTATGAAGCGGTGCGGGATTATTTTTATTCAAAAAGTAATCATATCGCCGAACTGGATGAACAGGCAGAACGATTGGCTGAGAGTCTTGATGTTAAAAATGGTCGCTTGGTTGACGCTTTAACAGCAAGATTGCAAGCAATGCATGGCGTGCGGGTGGATTATATTGATACTGGGGCGCAGAAAAATACTGTCCGGCACTTTGATCTGCAAAATAAAGTTTTGACCTTATCAAGGGCTTTGTCTTTAGGGCAGTCCGCTTTTCAAATAGCGACACAACTTTGTTTTCTGGAGCAAGAAAACCTATTGCAAAAGCTCTGTGGTCAGGCCGAGTTTTCAGATGCTGAAACCATTGCACTTTTACGCATCGGCTTAGCGAATTATTTTGCTGGTGCCGTCATTTTGCCTTATGGCCGCTTTTTGAACGCCGCGGAAGAACTTCGCTATGATATTGATCTGCTGGGACAAAAATTCGGTGTTGGTTTTGAAACCATTTGCCACCGTTTAAGCACTTTGCAACGTCCCGGTGCGCATGGTGTGCCGTTCTTTTTTGTGCGTGTCGACAGAGCCGGTAATATATCAAAGCGTCAATCCGCGACTGATTTTCATTTCTCCCGCGTTGGCGGGAGTTGCCCGCTCTGGACAGTCTATGAAGCATTTTTATCGCCTGATCGTATTTGCACACAAATTGCCGAAATGCCGGACGGGCGCGCTTATTTGTGGATAGCGCGCACAGTGACACATCATCATGGCGGCTATGGTGCACCGGAAAAAACCTTTGCCATTGGGCTTGGTTGCGATTTGGCCCATGCCTCACACTTGGTTTATTCTAAAGGTCTGGCGATCAATGATCCGGAAGCGCGCACCATGATTGGCGCGGGGTGCAAATTATGTGAACGTGCCAATTGTGCGCAGCGTGCATTTCCACCCTTGACGCAAACAAGTCGTATCAATGAAAACATCACTGCTTTCTCGCGTTATGAGGGGATGCGTTAATCGTGCCAAATGTGATCAAATGTCTTTCAACAGTCGTCTTAATGTGCTGTAAATCTGTGGATTTTGTGTTTGCGCGACATTAAAACGTAAAAGTGCTGCCGCGGATTGTGAAACACTGAAAGCATTGCCGGGTGCAAGCATGATTTTTTCTTCCATACAGCGACGCGCCAATATGGCAGAGTCCACACCTTCCGGTAATTGACACCATAGGTAAAAACCACCGCGCGGCATCAGCCAAGGCTTGATGCCAAGTGCCGACAAGCGCTTTGCGACATCCAGTCGGGCAAGTGTTAAACGGTGGCGCACTTCATCCATGTGCTTGCGATAAGTGCCACCTGCCAAAACTTTTACAATTATTGCGCTGGTGATGGGGCTTGGACCGCCAAAACTTGTGGCAATTTGCAAATCTGTCAGCCCTTCAATCCATTCAGGACTAGCCGCAATATATCCGCAGCGTACAGATGCAGATAATGTTTTGGAAAAACTGCCAATACGAATAACACGGTTTAGACCATCTGAAATTGCCAAACGCGGTGATAGATTAGGCTCGAAATCGGTAAAAATATCATCTTCGACAATGGTCATGCCGTGCGCGGAAGCAGCACTTAAAACACGGTAAGCCGTTTGTGGTGAAAGGCTGGCACCGGTTGGATTATGCAGTGCCGAATTGGTGATATAAAGACGGGGAGACTGCTCTTTCAAAATCGTTTCAAATGCGTCTATATCAGGGCCTGATGGTGTGAAGGTGACAGCTGCAATTTTCACCTGATGCGCACGCAGCAATGCTTGAAAATTGAAATAGCAGGGATCATCGACCAGTACAGTATCACCCGGCCGTAAGAGTAGGCGGCAGATCAGGTCAATCGCTTGTGTGCCTGAAGTGGTCAGCAAAATTTGTTCGGCACCGATATTCAAACCTTCTTCAGCAAAGCGTCCGAGCAGCAAACGGCGCAATGCCAAGGTGCTTTGCGCATTGCCGTAATCGGTGAGTAAACAATCTTCCCAACGGCTGATACTACGCAAGGCTTTTCGTAATGCTTCATGAGGCATCCAGTCCGGTGGCAGCCAGCCGCAGCCGGGTTTTAAAACACCATCATCGGTTTCCAATGACTGTTTGGAAACCCAGAAAGGGTCAACATCACGTTCGCGTATCGGCCCCATTTCAGCAAGCGCCATTGGTGGCAGATCAGCGCCCGTTACATAAAAACCGGAGCCACGTCGCGCGCGGATAATACCTTCTGCTTCCAACCGGTCATAGGCCTCTACGACAGTGGAAGGGGAAACCTGCATGGTGGCCGCAAAACGACGAACAGAAGGCAGCCGATCCGATGGGCTGAGCACACGATTGGCGATTTTGACACGGATGACATTCATCAGTTCTTCGGTGCGTGTCTGCTCGGTGGTGCGCATAAAATGCCCTTTAAATTGTATGGATATATTGACCCATACAGTTTGTTGAAACTGTATCATACTGTTTCTGTTAACGCCAGCAAGATAAGCGTAATGCACTGCCTTATGAAAGTGAGGCTTTATGAGTAAGTTGAGTGCAGGTTGGGGTAGTGGCCTTATCGGCGTTATCATTTTTAGCGGTTCATTGCCTGCCACACGCGTTGCGGTTCTCGATTTTGAACCAATGTTTTTAACATCGGCACGAGCGGTTATTGCGGCCTTGCTTGGTGGATTTTTTTTGCTGGTTCTCAAACAGCAAAAGCCTGATCGAAGCGATATTTTTCCGCTCATTTTGGTGGCAATCGGTACTGTTTTGGGCTTTCCATTATTAACCGCTTTAGCATTGCAGCACATCACGGCGGCGCATTCGATTGTATTTGTCGGGATGTTACCGTTGGCGACTGCATTTTTTGGCGTGTTGCGCGGTGGTGAGAGGCCTGAGCCGGTTTTCTGGATATTTTCAATTATTGGGGCAGTAACGGTTGCAGGTTTTGCACTTTATGGCAGCAGCGGCGGTAATCTGACTGGCGATTTGTTGATGATTGCAGCCGTGATTATTTGCGGACTTGGTTATGCGGAAGGCGCAACATTATCGCGTAAACTTGGCGGATGGCAGGTTATTTCATGGGCCTTGCTGGTGTCATTTCCGGTTATGTTTATTATCGGGTTTTTCACTGTGCCGCAAACTGTCAGCAATGTAACACCTGCCGGTTGGTTTGGATTGTTCTATATTTCCGTTTTCTCGATGATGATTGGTTTTGTTTTCTGGTATCGTGGCTTGGCGCTAGGTGGCATTGCCGGAGTGGGTCAGTTGCAGCTTTTGCAACCTTTTTTTGGGTTTATTCTAGCTGGTATTTTTTTGCATGAGCCTATTGCCTGGACGATGGTGGCTTCAACACTGATTGTGGTTTTATGCGTTGCAGGAGCCAAGCGTTTTGCGTGATTGAAAAGCGTGACGTTATAATTTCATAAAGCCGGAAATCATTCCGGCTTTATGATTATTTGTCTAAAGAGTTTGTAATTGCCAACCTTTTGATGTCGTCTGGAGACGATCAGTTAGACCGATATTGTTGAGGAAGTGATCATCATGCGACACCACTATCAGTGCTCCCTGATAGTTTTTGAGCATAGTTTCCAGAGCTTGCAAAGAAGGTAAGTCCAGATGGTTGCTCGGTTCATCCAGCATTAAAAACTCTGTTGCAGGCTCTGCATAGAGGACGCAAGCCAGAGCGGCTTTCAAACGCTCGCCACCGCTCAATAAACCGCTGGCAATTGTAATTTTTTGTGCATCAAGCCCCAATTGTGCCAAACGCATACGCAAATCACCTTCCGGCATTGTAGGATTGGCTAATCGTATCTGCTCCAGCACTGTTTTTTCCGGATCAAGGTTGGACAAGTTTTGGTCGAGATAAATCCCTTTCGTCAAGATTTTGCAGGTGCCGCTCAGTGGTTTGAGCTGCCCGTCAAGAATTCTAAGCAAAGTGGATTTACCACAGCCATTTGGCCCGGTAACGCCGATGCGCTGCTGACCATTGATGATAAGAGTGATATTGCGGCTTGTGCCGCTGACAAAGGGGAGTTCCACATTGTCCAATTCAGCAATACGTTTATGGGAAGCGTTGGTGACGGGAAGTTGATGGAGCGTAATCGCAGTGTTTTCTTCCATTTTCTGCTCAGCTTCAAGAACCCTTTGTAACAGTAATGAGCGTGCCGAACTTTGTTGCTGTATTAATTTACCGGCAGTTGCTTGACTGCGATTTTTCTGGCGGCCAAGCAGAATTTTTGCCTGATTGGCTTGTTTGGCTGTGCGGTTACCGCTTGCTTGCCGTTTTTCTAGTTTTTCACGTTGGTCGCGTAAGGTTTGCTCCTCACGACGACGCTCGGCCTTTAAGTGGTCAAGCTGTTTGAATGCGTTTTCGTGCTCTTGTTGCTTGCTTAACCGATAAAAATTATAATCGCCCCCATAACTGCGCAAGCCAAGTGATGATAGCTCAACTATACGCTCCATCGTAGCCAGTAATTGGCGATCATGGCTGATAACCAAGAGCCCGCGGGGCCAGTTTTTCAGTTGTTCGATCAATGCAAGACGGTTCTGCCGGTCAAGGTGGTTGGTCGGTTCATCAAGGATGAGAAAATCAGTGTTCGACAGCAACGCTCCGATTAAAGCTACGCGCATCGCTTCACCACCACTTAAACGATGGGCAGGGGTTGTCGCATCAAGATAGCCTAAATTATTGCGCTCCAGCTCTGTTCGTAAACGCTGCTCAATGTCCCAATGGTCACCAACTGCATCAAAATCAGCTATTTCAGTGCTGCCGCGTTCGATACGTTTGAGAGCATCTAAAGTGGTTTGCATGCCTGTTAACTCGGCAAGTGTTGTGTTTTCCGGTTGAATAATTTGCTGAGCCAGATAATGCACGGCGCCTGAACGCAGGCAATGGCCGGTTGTTGGCTGTTTTTCGCCGCTTAAAATTTTAGCAAGCACGGTTTTGCCCGTGCCATTGCGACCCACCAGACCTGTCGGTCGGCCGTCAAATTGCTCGTTGAGATCATGAAAAAGTGTCGTGCCATCAGGCAACACAAAAGAAACGCCTTCCAGCGTTATGTAATGATGTGTCATCTGGTACCTCAGAATAAATTTTGAAAATGAAATCAGCACAAGCAAGAACCTTCCGCATTGCAGAAAGGGATATATTGGTGCTGGCTTTTGTGATGGTTCAGGAGAGCGACCTGAAAGAAACACGTCTAATGTTCAATAATTTCCATTTTTTAAAACCTCATCATGAAATGAAGATGGGGCGTCTGGCGGATCGAGGCTGAGATTGTGCGTCGGGACGAAAAATTGGAATAAAAATAAGCACAAACCGGAGAATTCAAAACCGCAGACATGAACAAGCTCACAAATTAATAGCCCACTGATAAGGTAAAAATTTATGATATGTGCGGTTTTTACAGCATTTATCTATCCGATGAAATTGCAACGATGTGAATGAATATAAGTGATTATTTTAAAAAATACAGTGTTTTTAAATTATATGATGAAGAGAAATACAGAAAAAATAACGGCAAGGTGCTTGCCGCTATTTTTCTAATTGTTTCATTATTTCCAGATAAGGGGCAGCACTTGGTCACGCGTTAAAGGTGCAAGCTCTAAATCATCTGTGTCAGTGGTAAAAACCCAACGAGCATCTTCGATTTCCGCTCGGGGTTCAATCTTTGCATCTGTTTCAATTTGAAAAATTTCAGCAATAACTGTCGCGCCTGTTTCATTGGCGGCAGGTGCTGAAAATTTTCCAAGATAATGCGGCTTATCATGTTCAATTTTGAGGCCTAATTCTTCATGTAATTCGCGACAAAGTGCTTGTATTGCGGTTTCTCCTGCATCAATTTTGCCACCCGGTTGCATGAAGGAAGATGTTCCGCGTTTGCGCACCAATAATGTTGCGCCATCCGCACGCATTAAAGCAGCAGCTGCAATCTTGATTTCCATCGTGAGCCTCGTTTTTATTCGCGCGCGGAACTTACATTGGCAATAACTGACATGCCAGGCATTAATTTGTCGCTCAAGGGCTGGTTGTCGTCGATCTTGATGCGTACCGGAATACGTTGGGCGACTTTGGTAAAGTTGCCAGTCGCATTGTCGGCACGAATGACCGAAAATTCCGAACCGGTTGCCGGTGCAAAGCGCTCTATCGTGCCGGTAAATTCTTTGTTTTCCAGAGCATCCACTGTGAAGGTTACAGGTTGGCCCATTTTCATTTTGCTGAGCTGTGTCTCCTTGAAATTGGCGATAACCCATAAATGTTCGGTAACAACCGAGCCGATCTGAGTACCGACCGAGACATATTGGCCGATACGGCCGGTAACTTCGCCCAGTATACCATCAGCGGGCGCAATAATACGCGTATTGGCAAGATCGATTTCGGCGAGTTCAACGGCTGCCTTAGCACTTTCTACATTGGCCACCAAAGAACGGCGGCTGACAATAGTTGAATTCAGCTCCTGTTCCGCAATCAAAATACCTGCTTCGGCTTGATGTACGGCAGCTTGTGCCTGATCATAGGTTGCCAGATTTTTTTCAGCATCACTTTGGGTCGCAATATGGCGATCAAGCAAAGACTGGGTGCGGTTATGCGCAGTTTGAGCTGAGGCGAGAGCTGCTTTTGCGCTTTCCAGAGCTGCCTTGGCCGAGACGATTTTGGCTTCGGCTGATTTGCGGCTTTGTTCCGACATAGCAAGGGAGGCTTCAGCGGCTTTGAGGGCTGCTTTAGCCTGTTCTGCTTTTTGAACATAGATACGGTCGTCGATTTTGGCGATCAGGTCGCCTTTATGGATTTTTTGATAATCCTGCACCGGTACGTCTACCAGATAGCCTGCCAATTGTGGGCTTAAAAGCGTGATTTGACCGCGAATATAAGCGTCATTGGTGGTTTCGGTACCGCCATGGAAGGGTGGCAAATTCCAAGCATATAATACGATGAAAATACCGGCCAAGCCAATGGCGAGTGCAACATAAGTAGCGATAAAATGAAATATCTTTGACATGGAATGAACTTCTTTGGGTTCGCTTTATTGAATTATACGGGAGCTGTTTCAGCTTTATTGAGTGCGAAAAATTTATGCCTGTTGCGCCAGGCCACATGGATACAAAGGCACGCCAACGCACCGAGTGATAAATAGGCGGTGAATAAAAACGAGTCATTATAAGCAAGGGTATAGGCTTGTTGCTGGACTTGTTTTGCCAACAGTGATGCGCCTTGCAGCGTTTGCTGGCTGGGGTCGGTGAGCAGTTTGCCGTAGCTGCCGCTTAATTGTTTCAAGCGGGTTGTAACCAACGGATCGGTTGACGCAAGCTGCGAGACCAAGCGAAACGAATGAAACTGTTCGCGCCATTGTACGAAAGTACCGTAAAGCGCACTGCCAAAATAACTGCCAACCTTTTGAGCTGCCAGAAACACCACGATGAAAGAAAGAATGTAACTGGGACCCCGTTTCATGGCGGCGGCCATGCCGATCATCAAGGCGGGGGGTAGGAAAATGCCACCGGCAAAACTGACCATAAACTGGCTCAGATACATTTGTTCCGGTCTGGTAAGCGAGGTTGAGAGGCTGTCCACATAGCTGCCTAGTGCCATCAACAGAAATGCAACGGCGTGAATGGAAGATTCACGTCCCGGTTTCATGATTTTTGCACAAACAACCGCGGCAGTGACCGCACCGGCAATAATCGAGAGATAAAGTCCGCTCAATTGCTCATTTTGCATGCCGTTGATGCGCATGAAATTGATCGCACCACTGGTTTGTTCAGACAAAATCAGGCGCGAAACCATCAATGCACCGGTGAAATGGATGATTTCCTTTGAAGCAAGCCAGCGTATATCTACCAGATGATTGGTGCGGTTGAGTTCAATCATCGCAAAAATTGCGCCTGATGCAATGCCGGCAATTATCAGCCATGCGATCCAATCCACTTCAGTCCACCAATAAAGACGGCCAACGGTGAAAGCGACGGCAAAACAACCCATTGAAGTGGCAAGAAAGAGATAGCTGACAATATCGAGAAAGCTGATAACTTTGGCACGCGGTGGTGAGGCCAGCGGCAATATATAAACCAGCCCCATACAAATCATCGCAAAGCCAAGCTCTACCAGATAGATCGAATATTGCTGACCGGCATCCAGCAAATAAGGTGAAATGAGACCTGTGAGTGGCATCGGAATAACAAGCGCTGTTAATGCCGTACAAAGACCGATGGTCATTCTTTTTGCAGGCGGCAAACACTCCAACGTGTATAGAAACCCGAGCGAGGTCATAGGTGCTGCGGCAAGACCCGCCACAAAACGCAAAGCAAGCGCACTCTCGTATGTTTCCACCCAAAAATGTGCAAGGCAAACAAGCGCATAAACAACAATGGCCACTTCCGCAAAATTACGCAATCCATATTGGGCACGGATTTTGAACAGCATCAGCGTCAAACTGGCATTAGGGAAAAGATAGGCTGCCTGCAACCATGTTGCTTCGGTTTGGGTCAGCCCCATCGGCCCTGCGATTTGTTGCAGGTTGATGCTTAAGAAGCTCATGCCAAAGCCTTGCGTGAGTGCAAGGAGAATACCGGCAAGCATATAAAGTGCCGTAATAAAAATGGGCTTTGGTATGAACGGAGGAGGTGCTTTTGGTGCCGACGCAGGCTTTGGCTCAGCGGTTTCAACAACCTGCTCGTCATCAACAGATTGCTCAACGCTTGGTTGTTCAATCCGTTCCTCATCGTCTGCCGCAGCCTTGGCTGACGCTTCAAGCCGGGCCATCAAGGTTGTCCATATCGTCGATATTACCGGAAATGCGATGAAAAAGCTCAATACAAGCCATTAGCTCTTCCTGAGTCATGTTTTGAAACATCTGCTTGCGCATTGTTTCACCGATTGAGCGAACAAGTTCTGCTTGCTGAATGCCATGTGGTGTTAAAACCAATAATTTGGCGCGGCGGTCATTGGGATCAGGATGGCGCTCGATAACACCATTTTCTTCCAAACGATCAAGCAAACGCACCATGGTTGCTTGTTCAAGCTCGAGTTCAAAAGCCAGTTCGCTTTGGGTCATATTGGGCTTTTTGATCAGGCGCAATAATGTGCGTGCACGCGGATATGTTAATCCGTGTTCGGTGACTTTCTGATTGAAAACATTGCGTATTTTACGGCTCACCTTGGTGAGCTCTTCGAGAAACTCTGAGCTGATCACGAGATTATCCATTGGGGGCTATATATTAGTGTGCTAAGTATTTAAGTTAAATAAATAACATGGGTACTTGACGGTTTCAATGTGAGGACACTAGAAAAAGGCGTAAAAAGGTGCAATCTGGTTTCACGCTTTTGTGTTAAGACATCAAAAATTTTAAAAATAAAATGATTATGCGTGTGAGGTCAACTCGTGCCCTCACGCACCCGCATTGCGAAACGTAATTTATATTAGCGGCTATAACCCATTTGCATGGAAAGATCAGAGGCTGCTTTTTGCATGATGTGCCCCAATTTTTCTATTGTTTCAGCCGTTGCCTCGCTTTCCAGCAAGCTGATGGCAATACCGGCATTGGCATATCCGGTGTGGTCTCGGATAGCGGCACCAATGCAGATCATACCTTCCCGAATTTGGCCGTCATCTATGGAGTAACCGCGTGTTCGGGTTTCGGCTAATTCTTGTTTTAACAGATTGATGTCTTTAACACTTCTGCCGCTCAAGGCCGGTGGCAGACCGTGAGCAAACATGTCGGATATGGTTTGATCGGTAAGTTCCGACAAAAGCATTTTTCCGGTTGCTGTATAAGGGGCGGGCAGACGCATGCCAATACGAAATGAGTGGCCAAGTGGCTGGTCGGAATTGCGGCAGCCGATATAAACCACTTCATCATGATCACGGATGGTCAAGGTCACAGTATAGTGATCAAGTGCCGGCTCGTTTGCAAAATAATTTCTGAAGATGGATACAATATCCATTTGGCCGAGAAAACTATTCGCCCAACGCATAGGATGTGCACCGACAGAAAAGCGGCCATCATCGTTTTTAACCAACAAATTTAACTCGCTCATGACAGCCAAAAGACCGTGAACGGTGCTTTTAGGCAAGCCCGCATTACGGGTAATCTCGGCTGCATTCAAGTTGCTGCCAGCATTTGAAACCATATCGAGAATGGCAACAGCACGCCTGAGAGCGGGCACGGAATCTGTTTGTTTTTGTGATGTGGCTTGCCTGAGCCTTGCTGATCCGGCGCTTGACACGTTGTTATACTCCTGCCAACTTAGTTCAGTTAACTGATTCAAGTTCATCTAATTGAACTTTTATAGTCGGAGGAGAGAATGGTCAACCTGAAAAATCCGGATCTGCTGCGAGATCACTGTTTGATTGATGGCCAGTGGGTGGCCAGCAACAATGAAGCTATTGCAGTGACAAATCCTGCTAATGGCGAAGTCGTCGGCACAGTGCCATCGCTTCAAGCATCCGATATCAATGCTGCCATTGCAGCGGCCGAAAAAGCATTGCTTTCATGGCGTGCATTGGCTGCCAAAGACAGAACAGCAATTCTGCGTCGTTGGTTTGATCTGATGGTGGAGAACGCAGATGATCTGGCCGCCATCATGACGGCAGAACAAGGTAAGCCGCTGCCGGAAGCAAAAGGTGAGGTGCTCTATGCTGCTTCATTTGTTGAATGGTTTTCGGAAGAAGCAAAACGCATTTATGGCGAGACTATTCCGGCTCCGGCAAGTGATAAACGTATCATTGTTTTGAAACAGCCGATCGGTGTTTGTGCCGCGATTACGCCGTGGAATTTTCCGGCCGCCATGATTACCCGCAAAGCCGCCCCTGCTTTAGCCGCTGGTTGCACTATGATTGTCAAGCCAGCCGAACAGACCCCTTTGACGGCTTTGGCACTTGGTGTTTTGGCAGAGCAAGCTGGTATTCCTGCGGGTGTCCTTCAGTTCGTCACCGGTGATGCACGTATTATTGGCGGTGTGTTGACGGCCAGTGATGTGGTCAGAAAGCTTTCTTTCACGGGTTCCACCGAAGTCGGGCGTATTTTAATGGCGCAATCAGCACCGACGATCAAAAAACTGTCGCTTGAGCTGGGCGGCAATGCACCTTTTATCGTCTTTGACGATGCAGATATTGATGCGGCCGTTGAAGGCGCCATTGCTTCTAAATATCGCAATGCCGGACAAACCTGTGTTTGTTCCAACCGTCTTTATGTGCAGGCGGGCATTTATGATGCCTTTGCTACGAGATTGGCAGAAAAAGTAGCGGCTTTGCCCGTTGGAGAAGGCACCAAGGCTGGTGTGCTGATCGGCCCTTTGATCGACGATGATGCCATCGCCAAGGTGGAAAGCCATATTCAGGATGCTGTTGGTAAGGGTGCGAAAATTGTCACTGGCGGTAAACGTCATGCATTGGGCGGCACTTTCTTTGAGCCAACCGTTTTGACTGGTGCAACACAGACAATGGCTGTGGCGCGTGAAGAAACTTTTGGCCCTGTGGCACCTCTTTTCCGCTTTGAAAGCGAAGAAGAAGTGATTGCAATGGCCAATGATACCGAGTTTGGTCTTGCCGCTTATTTCTACACTGAAAATACAAGCCGGATGTGGCGGGTGATGGAAGCGCTGGAATACGGCATGGTTGGTCACAATACCGGATTGATTTCCAATGAAGTGGCACCATTTGGCGGCATTAAACAATCCGGTCTTGGCCGTGAAGGCTCGCATTACGGCATCGATGAATATCTTGAAATTAAATATTTTTGCTCGGCGGTCGCTTGATCGATTGGCAATGACGGAGGAGTAAAATGATAATCAATCCATTTGAATTCCGCACGGTTCCTGCAATGGAAGTAAATTGGGGTGCAGCCAGGCGCTTGGGCGAAGTGGTTGCTGCCCGATTTGGTAAACGGCGCGCAGTACTGGTCACAGATGCAGGTTTGGTTAAAGCCGGCCTGATTGCGCCGATTGCCAAAAATCTTGAAGCGTCCGGTTTTGAGATCGTTATTTTTGACAAGGTTGTGGCTGATCCGCCGGAGCATGTTCTTTATGAATGCGTCACACAAGCCAAAGAAGCCAAGGCCGATATTGTTATTGGTTTAGGTGGCGGTTCCTCGCTTGATATTGCCAAGCTTGTGGCCGTTCTTTTGGCTTCCGACCAGTCATTAGCAGATATGTATGGCATCGGCAAAGTGGAAGGCGATCGCCTTCCGTTGATCTTGGTGCCGACAACGGCCGGAACCGGTTCGGAAGTTACCAATATTTCCATTATCACTACCGGCGAAACCACCAAAATGGGCGTTGTTTCCCCGCAGCTTTATGCTGATTATGTGTTGCTCGATGCAGAACTGACTGTTGGTCTGCCGCAATTGCACACTGCCGCCACCGGCATTGATGCAATGGTGCATGCAATTGAAGCCTATACCGGCCAGCACAAGAAAAACCCGATATCGGATGCTTTGGCACGTGAAGCGCTGCGTTTGCTTGGTGCTAATCTCATCACAGCATGTAAAGAACCAACCAACCGTGCAGCACGGGAAGCGATGCTGCTTGGTGCAACCCTTGCAGGTCAGGCTTTTTCCAATTCACCGGTCGCAGCCGTTCATGCTTTGGCCTATCCGCTTGGCGGGCATTATCATGTGCCGCACGGTCTTTCCAATGCGCTGATGCTGGGGCCGGTTTTGCGTTATAATGCAAAGGCTGCCGCGCCGCTTTATGCTGAACTGGCTAACGTGTTGGGCGTTAAAGGGGAAGGTGATGCAATTGCACGCTCGGACGCTTTTGTCGAACATATGCTGAAACTCATGGATGAAAGCGGTGCGCCGCGTCGTCTGCGTGATGTGGGTGTCACCGACAACAGTCTCGCTATGCTGGCAAGCGATGCCATGAAACAAACACGTCTGCTGATCAATAATCCTGTTGAGGTCAAAGAAGAGGATGCTTTGGCACTATACAGAGAAGCTTTTTAAAGTTGGCCATAGTCTAACTAAACGTCTTGTTACGGAGGATAAGTCATGACGGATATCAGACTTTATATGCTTCAGTCCGGCACGCTGAAATGCAAAGTGCATAATATCAAAATGAATGAAGGTAATGGCGCGGATTATGAAATTCCGGTGCCTTTTTACCTGATAACCCATCCGGATGGTCACACCATTATTGATGGCGGTAATGCGGTGGAAGTGGCAACCGATCCGCGCGGCTATTGGGGAGGTATCTGCGATGTTTATTGGCCTGTGCTTGACCCGAAAATGGGCTGTGTCGATCAGGTCAAGGCACTTGGATTTGATCCGGCCGATGTAAAATATTGCCTGCAGTCACATCTGCATCTGGATCACACCGGTGCGGTCGGCCGTTTCCCCAATGCTACCCATATCGTGCAGCGTGCGGAATATGAATATGCCTTCACGCCGGATTGGTATGCAAAGGGTGGTTATATCCGCAAAGACTTTGACCGCGAAGGTCTGAAATGGGAATTCCTCAACGGTGTCCATGATGATTTTTACGATATCTATGGTGATGGTACTTTGACCACCATTTTTACACCTGGTCATGCACCCGGTCACCAGTCTTTTCTCATTCGCCTGCCCAACAGCAAGCCGATTATTCTGGCAGTTGATGCAGCTTATACAACAGACCATTGGGAAGAGCGCTCACTGCCGGGTTTTCTGTCTTCGACAGTGGATTCTGTGCGATCTGTCCAGAAACTGCGCACAGTTGCTGAAAAAACAGGCGCGATGGTTGTCACAGGCCATGATCCGGATGCGTGGAGCACCTTTAAAAAGGCACCGGATTTTTACTCATAAGCCTTGTGATTTGATTGATTATAAAGGGAGGAGCTTGGGCTCCTCCTTTTTATTTCACTAAAGTTACTGCGGCATAGGTCATTTAAAATATTCGGCTTTTGTAAATAGCAAAATTGAGTATATGGTGCTTTCTTAACGAGTTTTTTTAATAAACGGCATCAAAAAAATAGTGAGCAAACAATGACTTATGATCCTTCTAAAGATGGTGCGCAGATGGATTTTAGCCAGCGCATGTCCTATAGCGATTATCTGCATATAGACCAGATTTTATCTGCGCAGCATCCGCTCTCTGTGGCTCATGATGAGATGTTATTTATTATCCAGCATCAAACCACTGAGTTATGGATGAAACTTGCCCTTTATGAGGTTAATGGTGCGCGCCAGATGATCGCGCAGGATCGCACATCAGAAGCTTTGAAAATGCTCAGCCGTGTGGTTCGTATTTTCGAACAGCTTAATTCTGCATGGGATGTGCTGCGCACGATGACACCATCGGAATATACCCATTTTCGTGATGATCTGGGACAAAGTTCCGGCTTTCAATCATGGCAATATCGTTTGATTGAATATGCAGTCGGCAACCGCAATCTGGCAATGCTTAAACCGCATAAACATCGGCCTGATCTGTTGAAATTATTGGAAGCTGAACTGGCGCGTCCATCACTCTATGATGAAGTTTTGCGCCGTCTTTCCCGTATTGGTTTGAATGTGCCAACAGCCGTATTACAGCGTGATTTAAGACAGGTCTGGCAGTTTGACGAAGATGTTCTTAACGTTTGGGCTGAGGTCTATCGTGATCCGTCAAAATATTGGGAAGCCTATGAAGTTGCTGAGAAACTGGTCGATTTTGAAGATTATTTCCGCCGTTGGCGCTTTAACCATGTCACTACTGTTGAACGGGTAATCGGCTTTAAACGCGGAACGGGTGGTACGGCAGGGGTTACTTATTTGCGCCGTATGTTGGAAGTGGAATTATTCCCTGAGCTTTGGCGTGTCAGAACCGAGCTTTAATAACGCTGAGCGACCAGTTTTATAAAAGAGTAGACCAACCATGCAGCGCGATTGGAACGAAGAATTTGCAAATTCGGCTTATATTCCGGGCTCGGAAATTTTGCCTGAGCTTTGGGCAAATAATGCAGCCGATTATCGTGCTTCAATGCCTGTACAGCTTGATATTGCTTACGGTGATGCGCCGCGCAATCTTTTGGATTTGGTTTTTCCTGAGGGGACAAGCAAAGGGCTTGTCGTTTTTGTTCATGGCGGGTTTTGGACAGAATGTTCCAAATCCGATTGGACAGATTTGGCTGAAGGTATGCGTTTAAACGGCTGGACGGTCGCTATTCCGGGTTATACCCTTGCACCAAATGCTAAAATTTTTGAAATTGTTGGCGAAATTACCTCTGCTATCACGAAAGCGGCTGCATTGATTGCGGGGCCGATCAAACTTGTCGGTCATTCAGCTGGTGGTCATTTGGTAACACGGATGATCTGTCAGAATAGTTTGCTAGACAAGGCCATCTTAGCCCGTATTCAAAATGTAATGTCTATCAGTGGTGTGCATGATTTGCGCTTGTTGCAAAAGACAAGGCTGAATGAAAAATTACGGCTTGATGATGCTGAGGCAGAGTGCCAAAGCCCTGTATTGTTGCGACCTTTATCCACTATACCGGTGACATGCTGGGTGGGGGCAAACGAGCGTCCGGAATTTATACGTCAATCACGTTTACTTGCCATGATCTGGGACGGGATGGTGCCGATCAAATTGATCGAAGAGGTTGGACACAATCATTATTCGATTTTGGAGAATTTAAAAAAGCCAGCATCCGCTCTGGTGAGGGAATTGCTGGCTTCCGGTTAGTGCTCTTCTGTTTGTGTTTTGTAATTCGGCAACGAGAAAATCAGGTCGAATATATAGGTGAAAACGAAAGTATAGATCAGGAAAAACAGCAACAGAGCTGCCTCCATCTGAAATGCTTTCCAAAAGCTGACAGAATACCATGCCATGTAAATTGGAATAATGATGACAAAGAGGCCGAATTCAAAGCCCAACGCGTGACCGATACGTAAAATGAGGCTGCGTCCTTCACTTTTTCTGCTGACTTCCATTTTTTCAAACAGCCAGTTGTATGTATAGTTCCACGCAACAGCGATCAGCGAGATGACCGTGGCAATCGGTAGGGATCCTTGCGCGTCAGTACCACTCAACAACATCAGCAAGATGGTTGATGCAGCAATGGCAATAATTTCAAAAACAGCAACATAAAGGATGCGCCGTTTAACCGGCGATAGGACGAACATAGTCGGCTCCTGAGCTAGATAACTAACCTGTGAGCCGGCACGCCCCGGCACTCATAATCACGAAAAAGAAAAGGCAGATCGCGGTTTTCCATCTGCTTGAAAGTGAAATAAGCAACCTCATGTTTCAAGTCAAGGCTAGCGTAACAAGAAGCACGCTAAAGACTATTTCAAAATATAGCCTTCAGGCTCAAGGCGGGGCGGTATCGGTCTTTCACCTAATGCAAATAATAATTCGCGCTCAATTGTGCGGCGCATTGTATCTAATGGCAACGCATTCGGGTCATTGCCGAATGGGTCTTCCAATTGATGACCGAGAGCCTCAAGGCCGAAGAATGTATAAGCTACCAGCAAGACCGGCAACAATGTCCACCATGCCAGTGATCCGGCCAATGCAAAGGGTAATGTCACACAAAAGGTTAGTGCTGTGCGATGCAACAGCAATGAATAGGCGAAGGGAACAGGCGTTTGCATGATACGGTCACAACCGGCATGAACTGTTGAGAGCTTTGTCAGCTGTGTTTCAAGCACTGAATAATGGATTGCACTGATTTCCCCGGCCTCTGTGAGGTCGGTAAAATATGTCCCTATCTGATCCAATACGTCATTGGTCAGATTGGGGCTTTCAGGATCCAATTTAATATCAAGCCAAGGTTTGATGGCAACATCAACCGGTGTTTTACGGGTATGCGCGGCAAGACCTGCTGCAAATGCGCAGAGTCTTCGATAAATAAACTCTTTATCTTGCCGCTCCAATTTTGATGTTTGGCGTGCCAGCGAACGACAGGCAATGATTAATTCGCCCCAAAGTTTACGTCCTTCCCACCAACGATCATAACAGGCATTGTTACGAAAGCTCATGAACACCGAAAGCGCAATACCAATGAGGGTGAAAGGAATGGCGCTGATCTGTTCAAAAATGCCCGGAAATTCTTTTGACGCCAAAACCGCGATAATACTCAAAATAGCAATAGCAATCAGATGATAGATAATGCGTGGTATGATAGAGCCGTTGATGGAAAAGAGTATATCTTTAAACGTTGGCTTTGAGCGGATGATCATCTAAAAATTCCAAGGCATGCCAGTTATGAAGTGCCGGAACCATATGCCCTGATCCTTGCAAGCTCAATATTGATTTATTTTAAATTTGCCTGATAAAGGATAAAAAAAACGCTTGATCGCCGGGGCGTATACATTATGAGGCCCGAAATTGCACTCCCAGAAACTGGCTTGCCTCTTCGGCAAGTTTAATCATGCCGGGCAAGGGATAATTGTCTTCAATCTGGCGCAAGTCTCGAATATGGCTGATTGCCGTTTCAATGTTTGGGAATTGATCACGGTGGCGCCAGAAAAGATAAACCGCAAGCACCACCAAAGAACGTGAGCGACCGCCACGGCAATGCACCAGCACATTGCCATATTTATGCGCCGGATAATGCGCCTTGCCCGGACTTTCCTGATTTAAAATACCGTCAAGTGCAAAAACTGCAGCGAGTAAATGTGTGAGCGAATTGCCGTGACCATCAATCAAGCCCACTTGTGTGCGGCGGATATGGGTGCCATTGGCCAGTTGCAACGGTGCCAAATATACATTCACCGCCACATTCATGGTCGAGGTGATGTTTTCCTGTAAAAGCAGTGCCGCATCATTGGCGGTCACCTGATTGCCGATATAAAGCGTTGCATTCTGCGCGCCTGTGTTTTCAAAAACCGGCACGATCATGGAAAAACTATCTTCTTCCTTTTCGTTCATTCCTGTGGGGGGCAATAAGGTAACAGGCATTTTCAACTCATTTCATATGGGGGTATCAAGGCAAGGTTAGCTCTTGTTCACAGCATAGACGGTCGCCTAAAATTGTGAACAGTTTTTGTGCGTTTTTTGGTGGCACAAAAGCCGGTAAAACAAAGCGTGCACGAGTCTGATCGGCAAGGGCTAAAACATCACGTTGGCGCGGATGGACATTCCACGCAAACCATTGCGCGGTGCCGTTAGTCAACATGGTTTTGGCCGGTGTATTATCGGGCACATGGCCGGTAAAAATGAAATTTCCACCATCTCCAAATTCTGCCAGCAATTCAGCCGAATGGCCGCTTTCTGCATTGGCCTCGGTGGTGATGATAACATCATCGGCGCTGAAAGCTGTGCTATAATCCTGTTGCTGTAAAAGTGCTTTAAGAACCGGTTTTTGCGTTACATCATAAAGCGTTTCATTTTCCAGCAATTGCTCGATTTCAGCGTAAATGCTTTTGCCAAGACGCGGAATATGGCCGCGCGCTAAAAAGGCCAGCGCAATTTCAGGTCCGCGTCCATGGGAGGGCACACAAAGCACGGCACCATCTTGCGATGCCTCATAAATTTTATTGAATTGATCTTCCAAAGCTTGATCGCGATCACCATAAGAGGCATCGGTCAGTAATGTGTCGGCAACGGGCGGCATATCAAAGGGGAGAAGATTGGATTCAACGCTCCAGTCACCGGTGTAAGTGATGCCGCCATAATCTGGAAAATGTATCCAGATGCCACCCGGTGAATGGCCGCAGCGTCCGGTTTGTGCCGTCAGTCCATCAATCAGGCATTCGCCTTGATCCGGCAGGTAGTGCCGGTTAGCCTCCGCAACCGGCGCATCTTTTAAGAAACTCCATGTGGTGCGGGTGGCATAAACCGGCGGATTGCCGATTTGCGGGCGCAAATGAAGTGCATTGGCGTGATCCATATGGGCATGCGACAGTACGATACTATCAACATCACCAACATGGCTCAAATCTGGATAGATGCCCTGTTCAGGGCCTTCTCCGAGGTCGAGCATAATGCGTTTGCCGTGCATTTCCAGCACAAAACAGGCTGGCATTTTGCCGCCAAGGCCACTGACATTGATTAATTTTGCCATGGAAGCGCACCTTTTGGCAGTTTATGCGAGAAGAGAGAAATGAAAGCCATCAGCAGGAAGATGATCATGACGATCAGGCAGCCAACAGCTGCTGCCAAAGCAGACGAGCCACCTTCTTCCAAAAATACGATCATCGGGCCGATGGTGCGGGTTGAAGAAGAAACCAGCAGAATTGAGACCTGAATCTCATTGAGCGCACTCATGAAAACCAGAATGCCGCCAGCGACAAGGGCTGGTGCTACCAATGGCGCGATTATGGTGCGCATACGGGTAAGAAACCCAGCGCCAGCAACGCGTGCGGCCTCATCCATGGAGCGATCGACTTGCGCAAATCCACTTAATGCTGGGCGCAAGCAAAGCGCCAAAAAGTTGGAAATATAGGCGACGAAAATAATCCAGACCGAACCGTAGATACTGATATTGAGGATCGGGATAGGTTTGAGGAAAAACAAGATCATCGCCACTCCCAGAATAATGCCAGGCAGTGCATAGGTCAGTTCGCTGGCTACCTGCAAAATTCGTGACAGCAAACCTTTTTGCCAACTGAGGAAGTATGCCAAAAACAGCGACAGCACCATGATGACGGCTGAAGAGGCGAGTGTCAGGTTGAAGCTGGTGATGAAAGCATTGCGAATGGCTTCTTGCGCGAAAAGCGCCTGACGATAATTTTCAAAAGTGAGATTGTTGAAGTTCAATTCCTGCCCCACACCGCGCACCAAGGATGAAGCGATGAGTGCGGAAATCGGCAAGACCAACGTGATAAGGTGAAAGCCCCATGCGATGATTTCAACCGGATATTTCCATTTGCCCAAATCCCAGACCATGTTTTGACCGAGACCGGAAACACGCACATCACTGCGATTGGCAAGCCAGCTGTTTAAGATCAGGCAAAGACTGGCAATAATGGTGAGGAAAAGCGCAATCACTGCCATTTCCGACAGGGCTGTCGGGCCATAACTGTTTAATCTTTGATAGATGATGGTAATCAGGGTTGGAAATCTGGCCGGAATGCCGAGCATCGCCTGAATGCCAAAATTGCCGATGGCCGAAACAAAGGCCAGAGCTGCACCTGCCAGCAAACCGGTGCGTGATAATGGCAATACAACGCTGAGCATAGTCACCCAAGGTTTAGCGCCAGATGCGCGTGCAGCTTCCATCAGATCAGCTGGAATACGGCGCAATGTGGCGCGTAATGTCAAATATACCAGTGGCGCATTATATAGACCCAGCAGAATAATAATGCCGGTGGACGAATAAAGCGGATGTTTGGTGCCACCGCTCAATGTAAACGGCAGATAAGACAAAAGCGGGCTGGTGGGCGAAAGTGCCTGCACCCAAGCCAATGCCGTCACCTGAGGCGGGATCATTAAAGGTAGTACAAAGGCAAAAATCCACGCCTGTTTCCATCGCATCTTGGTGAAAATCGTCAAAAAACCAGCGGCTGAGCCGATGAGGAGCGCCAAAAGAGTGGAGAAAACCGAAATATAAAGCGTGTTGAGTGTGGCGGTGAAAATTTGTTTCTTCGCCAAAACACTATAGACCCAGCTCAAGCTGAATTGACCTTCCGGCATTAGAGCCGTCATTGCAAGACGGGCAACCGGTGCGATGGAAAGGCTCGCAATCAGCAGGGTTAACAGAGCGAGAATAACCCACTCGGTTTTAAAAGAGAGCGTCGCAAAGCGACGCTCCAAGTTTGAAGATATGTATTTCACGTAACTGCTTATCCGCCGAAGATTTCAGTGAAAGTTTCACGGGTCTGTTTGTCGGAAGCGACTGCTTCATCGCTATCCATTGGCAGGAGTTTGATGTCTTCCAGACGTGGGAAGCCTTCCGGTGACGGCAAGGATTTATCGATCGACATGTTACCCTGCTTGATCACCAGTTCTTGACCCTGTTTGGACAGCACGAAGTCAACAAACTTCTTGGCAGCATCGGCGTTTTTGGTGTTTTTCATGATCGCAACCGGTTCGGTGATGAAGCTCACACCTTCTGTCGGGAAAATGATGTCGAGCGGCGAGCCGCTTGCCTTGGCACGGATAACATCAGCATCGGCGATGATGCCGTATTTTGCCATGCCGTTGGCAACAGCCTTCAATGCCGGGCCATTGCCGCCTTCAGGGTGAATGTCGAGCTTGGCAAGACCTTTGTAGAAATCCCAGCCGATCGTGTCGACATTTTTAACCGAATGCAGATGGTTGAGTGCAGCACCCGAATAAAGCGGGCTTGGGACTGCAATCTGACCGGTGTTCTTTTCATTAAGCAGCTGGTTCCAAGAGGTCACAGCTTCGGCATTTTTGGTGTTGTAGGCAATCGCAGTGGTGATCACCTTGGTGCCGAAAAAGGTCATGTCTTTGTCATAGGTTGCTTTGTCAAAATCACCGACAGGTGCTTCAGGATAAGCAAGCAGACGGTCGTCTTTTTTCAAAGCACCGAGATTGATGGTGTCAGCTACAAGCAGCAGATCCGGTTTGATCGCGCCTGCTTCAATTTCAGCCTGCAAAATGTTCATCAATTGGCTGGTGCCGTTGCGCATCCACTCCACTTTGATGTCAGGATATTGAGCCTGAAACGCATCAACGGTCGCTTGAGCAATTTCAGGAGATTGCGATGTGTAAAGCTGCAATGTGGTTGCATTGGCAGCCGTTGAGAGAAGAAGCGCGGCAGTAAGAGCAGTTATAAGACGCATGAGATAAGCCTTTTTGACTGTGGGGTTTATGCTTGGGAGACGGGTATAAGCCAGGCATCATCGATCAGGAGCGAGATGGTCTGGCCTGTTTCAAGATCGGTTAGCTGATCGACATGGAAAGCAAGCTTGACGCCGGGGAAGCGGATGGCTTCTGCTTCCATGCGGTAATGGCTGCCGCGAAACACTTTGCGGGTGATTTTTACGCGGATATGGCCTTGGTTTTCCGGTGCTGGTTTGAGGTTTTCCGGGTGCATGGCAATTACGCCGGATGAGCGTGGCTGTTCATTTTTGTGACAGCGCACTTCCACATCAAAACCTTCGATTTTGACGATTGCTTTGCCATTGTTGACGGCGCTGACATGACCGGTATTGAGCGTGAAACCATCGCCGATAAATTCGGCAACCATCGTGTTGCGCGGCTCATTATAAAGTTCATACGGCGTCGAAAACTGCATGATGGTGCCCTTATTCATCACCGCGACACGGTCGGCGAGTGCCATAGCTTCAGCCTGATCATGGGTGATGTAAAATAACGAGGCGCCTGTGGAGCGATGGAATTTGGAGAATTCATCTTCCATTGCAGAGCGCAAATTCACGTCCAGATTGGCGAGCGGCTCATCCAGCAAAACAAGATTATTGCCTTGAGCCAAGCATCGCGCAAGCGCTACGCGCTGACGTTGACCGCCGGAAAGATCGGCCGGCTTGCGATGGGCAAAGGCAAGCATTTCAACTGTTTTGAGTGCTGTATTGACGCGCTGCGTGCGTTCAACCGCCGGGGTCTTACGCACTTTTAGGCTGTAGCCGACGTTTTCAGCAACATTCATATGAGGCCAGAGCGCGTAATTTTGAAAGACAATGCCGAGATTGCGATCTTCAGGGGGAACGAATTTTTTGTCCGAGGTGACAGCCTTGCCATCAATATGAATAGTGCCGCTGTCCGGCTGTTCAAAACCCGCAATCATGCGTAATAAAGTTGTTTTACCGCAGCCGGAAGGTCCAAGCACGGCAACAAACTCGCCGTCACCAATGGCCAGACAAATATTGGAAAGAACCGAAGCACCACCATAGGACTTGTTTAGGTTCTGGATTACGATTTCGGACATTCAGCTTGTCATTTCACTTGCATCAAAACATCAAGTCTGCACTCGTGTGCGACAGCGCTTTAATCGCGCATATTTATGACAGGCAGATAACGATGACTGTGAATGGAAAGAAATTTTAAATTTTGGTGGCAATAAAGATAAAAAAGAATGCTAAAAAGACAGATGTAACTTATGCATTGTGGGTAAGGAGATGAGCAATAAGATATTGATTTGGTTGCGTAATGATTTGCGTCTCAATGATAATCCGGCACTTGCTTCGGCAATAGCCTCTAAGGCCGATATCACCGCCATATTTATTCATGAAATGGATGGTGGCTCACGAAAACTAGGCGCTGCATCCCGTTGGTGGCTTGAAAACAGCTTACAAAAGCTGGAAATTGCACTGAACGCTGCTCAGATTCCTTTGATTGTTGAGGAGGGTAATGCAGCAGATATTTTAAATTTGCTGGTCATAAAGCAAGGTTTTGACAGAGTTTATTGGAACCGACGCTATTTACCCTATGAGCGCGATTATGATGCGCGTGTAAAATCAGATTTGCACAAGGTTGGTATTGAGGCCGCATCTTTTCAAGGCAATTTATTATTGGAGCCTTGGCAGGTTAGGTCTGCGGACGAAAGCCCTTATAAAGTTTTTGGCGCTTATGAGCGCGCGGTGCGAAAAATACTCGGCACAACAGGCTTTCCTGAAACGGAGAGCGGAATTAATGTTTCTCCTTCATCATTGACTAATCAAAGTAGAAGTAAAGATTTTTGGGGGCAGAAATTTGAATCTCTATGGGAGATTGGCGAAAGTGCCGCCCAGCAAAAACTGGATGATTTTTTAAACGACAGTCTTCAAGCTTATAAGCAGGATCGTGACCGTCCGGACAAGCAAGGCACGTCGCTTTTATCACCGCATTTGCGTTTTGGCGAAATCAGCCCGCGCCAGATTTGGCAAAAGGCAGCCTTTATCAGCGATATGAATGATGCCTTGGCGGAAGGCACGCAGAAGCTGATGTCGGAATTGTTGTGGCGTGATTTTCATTATTATCAGGCATTTTATTTGCCCGATATCGCACGCTTTGACATGCGCGATACATTGCAAAATTTGCATTGGAAAAATGATGATGCACAAATCCAACGATGGCAAAAGGGGCAAACGGGCATTCCGATGATCGATGCTGGTATGCGTGAATTATGGGCGAGCGGCTATATGCATAATCGTGTGCGTATGTTGGTGGCATCTTTCCTGACCAAAAATTTGATGGTGGATTGGCGCATCGGTGAAGAATGGTTTTGGGACACATTGATTGATGCCGACACTGCCAGCAATCCGGGCAATTGGCAGTGGGTGGCTGGATGCGGCTTTGATGCAGCGCCTTATTTCCGAGTGTTCAATCCGGTTTTACAAGGCCAGCGCTTTGATGTGCAAGGGGACTATGTGCGCCAATGGGTGCCGGAATTAGCAGCAATGCCTGATCGCTGGATTCATCAGCCATCAGATGCGCCGCAAGGGGTTTTATCTGACGCGGGGGTGGTTTTAGGGCAAACCTATCCGCAGGCCATGGTCAATCTGAAAGCAACACAAGCGGCCTTCAAACAAGCGATGAAGAAAGATTTGAGTCAACCGGATTTATTTTAATCCGGCTGATCCAATTTCATTAATTGCCGACAAATTCAAACTTGTCGACATCGACCAATCCCATATCGGTGATTTTCAGATGCGGGATAACCGGAAGAGCGATAAAGGCCAGTTGCAGGAAGGGTTCATCCAGTTGTGAGCCAATATCAAAAGCGGCCTGACGCAGTTTGCGCAAATCTTCACGCACCACTTCATGCGGCTCCAGGCTCATCAAGCCTGCCACAGGAAGCGGAATCTCTGCCAGCACGCGACCATCACGGATGACAACAAAGCCGCCTTCAATTTCGCCAAGGCGATTAATAGCGGCAGCAATATCTTCATCATTGGTGCCGACCACGCAAATATTATGGCTATCATGGCTGACGGTTGAAGCAATGGCACCAGTTTTGAGGCCAAAACCATTGATGAAACCTGTGGCGATATTGCCATTTTTGCCGTGGCGTTCCACCACTGCGATTTTCAAAACGTCACGCGCCAAATTCGGCTCGACGCCATGAGGCCCGACATTCAGGTCATATTCTATGCTCTTTGTGATAATTTTGCCCGGAATAATACCGATGGCACGGGTTTTGCCGCTATTGGATGAAGAGCGGAAATCGGCAGGCTTGACCACAGGGGCACGCACACTGTTGCGGCCAACCGGCTCGATCTTTTTGCGTTTGGCGAAGCCTTCTTCGCTGACCACTTCACCGCCTGCCAGCACCATTTGGGCGTGGCAGCCCTCCAATGAATCCAGCACTACCAGATCGGCACGCAAACCCGGCGCGACGAGGCCGCGATCATACAAGCGGAAGGCGCGCGCGGCAGAAATACTGGCAGCACGATAAATCGCTAAGGGTTCAACACCGCCATTAATTGCAGTGCGGATGATGTGGTCGAGATGGCCATGATCGGCAATGTCGAGCGGGTTGCGGTCATCGGTACAAATAGCGATGAAAGGCGAATTGCGCTCGGTAATGAGCGGCATCAAGGCTTGCAGATCACGTGAAACCGAGCCTTCACGCACCAGCACATGCATGCCTTTTCGCAGTTTTTCGAGCGCTTCTTCGTAAGATGTAGCTTCATGCTCGGTGCGGATGCCGGCAGCAATATAGCCGTTTAAATCTTTGCCCAATAAGAGTGGCGCGTGACCGTCAATATGGCGCCCCTGAAAGGCGGTGAGCTTTGCCATACATTCCGGGTCTTTGTTCAAAACACCTGGAAAATTCATGAATTCTGCAAGGCCGATGACCTTTTCATGGTCGGCCAATGGCAGAAGATCATCGACAAGAAGTTCAGCGCCTGCCGTTTCCATATGGGTGGATGGCACGCAGCTTGAAAGCTGCACACGGATATCCATCAAGGTTTCGGCAACGCTGTCGAGAAAATATTGAATACCTTCGAGCCCCAGTACATTAGCGATTTCATGCGGATCGCAAATGGCGGTGGTCACACCGCGCGGCAGCACGCAACGATCAAATTCATGCGGCGTAATGAGGGAGGATTCAATATGCAAATGGGTGTCGATAAAGCCGGGCACCACAATGCGGCCGCTAATATCAATTTCGCGTTTGCCGCTATAGGTGCCGTAAGTGCCGACAATACGATCACCACAAATAGCAATGTCGCTTTCGACAATTTCACCGGTTACAAGATTGAAGAACTTGCCGCCCTTCAGTACCAAGTCGGCTTGTTCACGACCGGCACCCTGATCAATTATTTTTTCCAGCATCTTGTTACCTCATAGCCTTTATGCGCATGGCTTTAGGGGGTAACGCTAACACACAAATCTGGCAAGTAGGCAGATGTTTTAAAGTTCTTCAAAAATCTGTTCGAGTGTCATGCTGATCGCTAGTAATTTATGATCGTGACCGTTGCGGGCAAACGCCATAAAACCTGCGGGTTTTGGCGCTTTTATCATTGGCAATGTGATCGCGCAGAGATCAAATTGATTGGCAATTTGGTTGTTGCGCAACAACAATGCTTCCACACGATTATATTCATCACGGTTATGGATAAGATCAGCAATAGGGGCTGCAAAGATCGGACATGTTGGCGTGACCATCAGGTCATAATTGCTCAAACGCGCATCCATCAGGCGCGCGAGTTGCTGGCGTTCAAAGAGTTGCTGCTGGTAAGTCTCGTTAGAAATCAGGCTGCGCTTGCGTAATGTGCGCGCCAAATCTTGGCCGACAGGCGCATTATCATCTTGCAACCAGTCACGATGAACATGACTGGCCTCAATACCGGCAATCGAACCAATGCGGGTGATATGTGCCATATCATCGATGAGATCATCAATGTTGAATGATATTATGTGTGCGCCATGCTGTTTCAGTAAGTCTAAAACATTGTGGAAGCGCGCCAGAATATCTGGTTCAGTCAGTGCCAGCAGGTGCCCGTCGGGAACCGCGACGCGCAAGTTTTTTAATGAATGTGCTTGTGACAAAGGTGGCGCATCATCCGCCATGATCGCATCAGTTATAATGCAGTCCGTAACATTTTTTGCTAAAGGACCGATGGAATCCAATGTCGGTGCTAAAGGAAAAACACCCTCATGTGGTATCCAGCTAGCGGTGGGTTTAAAGCCGACAAGACCATTGAGCGCGGCCGGTATGCGGATGCTGCCGCCGGTGTCCGAGCCGATTGCAATTTCGCTGGTGCCTTCTGCAACCGATACGGCTGCGCCTGAGGACGAGCCACCGGGAATGGCACCTTTGATAATGGCATTTTCCGGCACACCATAATGCGGATTAAAACCGACAGCAGTGAAGGCGAATTCTGTCATATGGGTTTTGCCGATGATAATGGCACCGGCTTGACGCAAGCGTTCTACAATCACCGCATCTTTTCGGGCAGGGGCACTGGTTTTGCGAATGAGCGAACCTGCAAGGGTTGGTTCACCTTTGACATCAAACAGGTCTTTGACCGAGATAATACGGCCATCAAGCGGGCTTAAACTTTGGCCATTGCGATGACGCTCATCTGCCTCGTTAGCTGCTGCTAATGCAGTTTCAGCATAGATGCGGCTAAAGACACGCTCGCAATCGCGTCTTTGTTCCAGCCTGTGCAAAATTTCTTCTAGTTTATGCGTAATATTTTGCTCAACCATAGCTTACACAATTGTATGGTCATCGGTATGCGGCTTCAATGGCATATCATCATGCAATGATACTGTTTGTCGCTCGATCATGCGATGCACGAAAGGTGGTTTTTCACCGCGATGGAGAGCTTTCAAGCGTGTCCATATTTCGGCATCGGCTTGCGTCCGGCGTTGGTTGTGGCGAACATATTCAACCCATGTGGGCACATGGTAGCTTTCGGTCCATGTTTCCGGCTGTTCCAGATCTCGCAATAATGCCCATTGTTGCGCACCATCGCGGATGCGCACACGGCGACGATCTGCCATTAAACTCAAAAACTGGTTTACGTCATCCTGATCGATTTTATAATCAATCATTATCATGATCGGGCCGCTGCGCGAGCGAATATCGAGTTTCAGTTCCGGTTCGTTGAAACGATTGACCGGATCAAGGTTGAGCGCATCAAACTCAGGTAATTTGAACATCAGGCCGATAGCCGCGCCGCCGATGAGCACAATACCGGCAATGATAAGTGACAAATCGACACCTTGCGATTCAGCGATAGAACCCCAAACCCAGCTGCCAGTCGCCATGCCTCCGAAAGTTGCAGTTTGATATAATGCCAGTGCACGGCCAACGACCCAACGCGGCGTGGAAAGCTGCACAGTGACATTGAAAAGCGAGAGTGCCAGCACCCAAGCGACACCTGCAGGCAGCAATAACAACCAGCTGAGCCAAAATTGGGTGCTTAACCCTAAAAAGATACAACTTCCCGCGAACATCAAAAAAGCAAGGCGCACGATCCATTCATTGCTCATGACTTCGCGCAAACGTGCACTCAGCATTGCGCCGCCAATAGCACCCAGACCAAAAGCTCCGAGCATCATACCATAGGTGAGCGCATTACCTGCTACCAGATCACGCGCAACAATTGGCAAAAGTGCAAGAATGGCAATGCCGGAAAAGCCGAACAAAAAGCCGCGAAACATGACCTTCAAAAGGTTGGGCGACATCGATACATAGCGAAGACCGGCGGCAATAGCGCGACCAAAAGATTCGCGTGGTAACGTGTTTTGCGATTTTGGCGGCTGCCATTTAAACAGCGCAACCAGCAATGCGATATAGCTGAAGGCATTGAAAATGAATGCCATTGCAGCACCCGCAGCTGCAACAATCAAACCACCAATGGCAGGCCCCACGCTGCGCATCAGATTGAAACCCATGCTGTTGAGCGCAACTGCGGCAGGTAGATCTTCTCGCGGGACAATATCTCCCATGGAAGCTTGCCATGACGGGTTGTGCAGCGCACCGCCGCAGCCGATTAGAAAGGTAAAGCTTAACAATAGCCAAGGTGTGAGAAGGTTGAAATAAGCAAAGACTGCCAGAGCAAGCGATACCAGCAGCATCATGGATTGTGCGGTGAGCATAATGCGGCGGCGGTCGTAATTGTCGGCCAGCGCGCCGGCTGCAAGAGAAAACACCATGACCGGCAACGTAGTGGAGGCTTGCACCAAAGCAACCATATCCTGGGAAGTTGCAATGGTTGTCATCATCCAACCGGCACCGACTGCCTGAATAAGTCCGCCAAGATTGGAAACCAGCGTTGCAGACCAAAGGGCCCGAAAGGTTTTATGCTGGAACGGAGCAAGGGGCGAAGCTCTTTGCGGCACGGCTGGTGCCTCCTCTTTCATGCGCGGTTTTATAAGGAATAGGTGAGTTTGCGACAAGCGGCAAGCGGCAAGCGGTAATATGTTTGAAGACTGTTTTAAAAGGTCGGCAATATGGTTTATTTTTAGTTAAATTATAAGAGTTGTCTTTGTTGGCGATGCTTGCTACGTCCGATAGTGGAAGAGGTTCTGCTTGTGATGAGCAGATGAAAAGGGAACATGGTGCCGACCTTTTAAATCTTGCGATTTTAAGTCTTATTCCGTGACTGCCCCCGCAACTGTAACCGGTGAGTGATTTTTCGAGAAATGCAGATAGCCAAGCATTTCAAACCACTGATGGTTTTTAATCATTGGGAAGGTGAAAGAGAAGCGAAGACCCGGAAGTCAGGAGACCTGCCTTTTTCGGTCACCCATGCACGGATACGGGGTGTGTCCATGCGCGGTCGTCCGTGGCGGTGACATTGAACAAATGTTGCCGTGCGTCCGGATGATGTTTCATTTCCCGACAAGCGGTTTGGTTATTTAATGGTCATTAATGGCCTGTTGCAAACCTTGTTGGGGAGAGTGAATGTTTAGAAAAATTGTTTTGCTCGGCGGTGTCGCTACCGGAGCATTGGTGTTGTTTTCATTTGCTGCACAAGCACAAAGCATTGGAAGCGAAAACAATGAAATTGTACTGAAAACTATTACGGTCACCACACCATTGCGCCGTGCCAGCGCGTTGGAGCGTTCCACTTCGTCGGTGACAGTGATTGATGAAAAGGAGATCGAGCAATCAGCCGCACCTGACCTGCAATCATTGCTGAAAACTTATACTGGCGTGACCATGATCGCAAATGGCGGACAGGGTTCATCATCGGGGGTGTCCTTGCGTGGCTTTTCATCAAGTCAGACACTTGTACTTGTTAATGGCGTGCGTATGGGATCGGCAACATCCGGTACACCCAACCTGTCCAGCATTCCGCTGTCATCCATTGCGCGGATTGAAATCGCCAAAGGCGGGCATTCGGCACAATATGGTGCGGATGCGATGGGTGGAATTATTAATATTATTACCAAGCAGGGTGGCGCTTGCGAAAATGGCAAGGCCTATTGCGGCTCATGGACGACAGGCGTGACCCATCCGTGGGGCGGTTTTGCTTCCGGTAATATTTCCGGCAAATCGACAAACGGTATTGAATATGGTCTGGGTGCCAGCATTCTGGGTACGCAAGGTTATGATTTCACGACATCTCCGATAGAGAATGATCGCGATGGTTTTCTGCAAGGCAGCTTAAACCTTTCATTGGCCAAGGATGTCGAATGGGGGCGGGTCTATATGGACGGGCTTTATACCCGCGGCCGCAACCATTATGATGGTACAAGCAATACAGCATTTGATAGTGCTGACACGCATAATTTTTCCGGTCGCTTTGGCGCGCGAATTGATCATAGCGATGATTGGTTTTCAACCATCGAAGTGACCAGTTCTTTAGATCAATCGAGACAATTTCGTGCTTCCAAAAAAGGCGATACATTTAAAACCCAGCGTTACGGCATTTTTGCTTCAACACAGAAGGCGTTTAACACGGATAAAACCCAGCAGATCATTGTCGTTGGTGGTGAATTTTATCGTGAGAAAGTCGGCGATGTTGAGTATGAAAAGTCCAGTCGCGATTTAAGCGCTTTGTTTGCTCAATATTCGATTGATTATGCAGATATTCTTATTGATGCGGGGCTGCGCTATGATCACAATCAGCAATTTGGGAATAAGGTCACTTATAATATAGGAGCCAGTTATGAAGTTGTGCAGGACTTCGTCTTGCGCACTTCTTATGCCACAGGTTTCCGTGTGCCGACCTTTAATGATCTTTATTACCCTTCTTATGGTAATCCTGACCTGAAACCTGAAACGTCCGGCTCTTTTGAAGTTGGTTTCAACTGGCAGATGGCTCAGCAAACGCATTTTGATATCGCTCTTTATCAAAATGATATTGAGGATCAGATTATTTGGGTTGGCATGACACCAAAAAATGTAGAAAAGGCTCGCATCCGTGGTGTAGAAGCGGCCGTGCAGCATCAATTTAATGATGTCTGGGCTTTCAAAGCGAGCGTTGATTTGCGGGAGCCTCTTAATAAAAGTGGTGGCTCTAGTGGTCGTTATTTGATTAATGCCGACCGGTTTAAAGCAAGCGGTGAGATTAGCTATCATCCAGATGAAAAATTGGATTTAACAGCGCGCGTTCTTTATGGCTCTTCCCGTTATGCGGATGAGGCGAATAAGAAAAAACTTGATAGCTATATCACCGCGGATTTTGTAGCATTTTATGCTTTTGATCCGCAGTCACAGATTAAGTTCTCTGTCGAGAATATCTTTGATAAAGAATATGAGACGGCGGTCGGTTTCCGTATGCCGGGCAGAACTATGAGCTTGGGCTATAGCCGTTCGTTCTAATTCGGTTCTGAGTTTTAATGAAAAGTGCAGAAAGACATCGTAATTTGCGCATTGTACTTTCATATATTGGCTATCTGACCAGCGCATCCTGTGCCGGTCATGGCATTTGCAAAAGCGTAGCACTGCTTGGTGTGTTTTTTGGGATGCTGCTTGGCAATGTTGCCCCTTCACAGGCAGCGCCTAAAGTCGCGTCTATCAATGTTTGCACTGATCAGTTGGCGATGCTGCTGGCAGATAAAGATCAACTGACCTCTGTTTCTTATTTGTCACTCGATCATAAAACGTCATATCTGGCAGATAAAGCCATGACATATCCGCTTAATCACGGGCGGGCAGAAGAGATTTTTTTACAAAAACCGGATCTGGTTTTGGCTGGCAGTTTTACGGCGCGAGCGACGGTTGATTTGTTGCGACGTTTGGGCTTTCAGGTGGAAGAGTTTCGTCCTGCATCTACTTTTGATGATATCCGCGCTAATATCAGACGTGTTGGCGAGTTGCTGGAACAACAGACAAGAGCCGAGGCTTTGATTGCAGAAATAGATCAGGGTTTGGCTGAAATAGAGTTGAAAAAACGCACACGGACAATCGCGCTATACTATGCCAATAATTATACCTCAGGGCGTGGCAGTTTGATGGACACGGTTGTGCGCCATGCCGGATTTACCAATCTGGCGGACAAGTTATCACTTAACGGATATGGGCAGATGCCGCTTGAATTATTGGTGATGCACAAGCCTGATTATTTGTTGATGGGAGAGCGTTATGACGGCGCAGCGCTTGCCTATCAAAATTATGAACATCCAGCTTTGCAGGCCATTAAAAAGCAAGCGGTTTCCGTGACATTACCGGATAATCTGACCGTGTGCGGCGGCCCTTTTACGGTGGAAGCGGTGAAAATTTTATCGGATATTGCACATGAGTGAAACAAGGCGCTATCATTGGTTATGCGCAGGGCTGACCATGCTGGTCGCCTTGCTTTTTATGCTGTCCTTGCTGATCGGCCCTGCAGCATTGGGCGCTTATGACAGTCTTCATGCGCTGGTAACCGGACAAGGTGATGCGGTTGTGCTGGTCATGCGTGAAATTCGTCTGCCGCGTGCCATTTTGGGTCTATTGGTTGGTGGTGCGTTGGGGCTGTCGGGTGCTGTTTTGCAAGGCTATCTACGCAATCCGCTAGCCGAGCCGGGTTTGCTGGGTGTCAGTGCTTCCGCTTCTCTTGGCGCGGTGATTGCAATTTATACCGGACTTTCAGCACTTTTTCCGTTGGCGCTTCCATTATTGGCATTGGTTGGTGCCTTTGCGTCTGTATTGATCGTGCAAACATTGGCAGGCCTTCATGGCGGGACATTAACAGTTATTCTGGCGGGTGTTGCTTTGTCTTCACTCGCGGCTGCCATGACATCGCTGGCGCTTAATTTGTCACCTAATCCTTATGCGGCAATGGAAATTGTTTTCTGGTTGCTTGGATCATTGGCAGATCGCTCCATGTTGCATGTGATGCTGGCGGCACCATTTATTCTTGTCGGTGCCATGATGCTGCTCTCATTGGGGCGGGCATTGGACGCGTTGACATTGGGCACAGAAACAGCTGTCAGTATGGGCGTTAATTTAAAGCGTGTGCAAATTCTTGCGATTACCGGCACTGCGGCGGCAGTGGGTGCTGCAACGGCAATTTCCGGCGCAATTGGTTTCGTTGGTTTGATCGTACCGCATATTTTGCGTCCGCTTGTCGGCGCGCAACCGTCGCGCCTGTTGCCGGTCAGTGCGCTTGGTGGTGCAGCGGTACTGCTGATGGCTGATATTGCAGTGCGTATTATTGCACCATCGCGTGATTTGAAATTAGGGGTGTTGACGGCTTTGGTCGGTGCGCCGTTCTTCCTTTGGCTGGTTTTGCGCTACAGAAGGAAAATGCTGTGAGTCTCAATGTACGCGATTTATCCGTCTCGATGCATGGCGAAGACATTTTACGCCAGATCAGCTTTGAAGCAAATGCAGGTGAGTTCATCGGTTTGATCGGTCCCAATGGTGCAGGTAAAACCACGCTTTTACGTTCGATAATGAACTTCATCTCTTATAGTGGTGAGGTCGTGATTGACGGTGCGTTAACTGTTAAAATGGCGCATAATGAGCGTGCAAAATGGCTTTCATATTTGCCGCAGGAACGCGATGTCGCATGGCCGGTTTCGGTAGAAACAATTGTCGGTCTTGGCCGGCATATGCAGCGTTCCGCTTTTGCGTCGCTCAGCCCTGATGATCATCAAGTTATTGCAGAGGCTATGGCGCAGATGGATGTAACTAAATTTGCCAAAAAATCCGTGCAGGAATTGTCCGGCGGCGAAAAAGCCCGCGTTTTGATTGCGCGTTTATTGGCGCAAGGTTCGCCCTTGATTTTGGCGGATGAGCCGGTTTCCGGCCTTGATCCGGCGCATCAGTTGAGTCTGATGCAATGTTTTGCAGAGCTGGCACAAGCGGGAAAAACGGTGATTGCTTCATTGCATGATTTGTCATTATCAGCACATCGTTGCACACGATTGATTATGTTGGAGAAGGGCAGAATTATTGCAGACGGCACACCAAAAGCCGTTTTGACAGCTGAAAATTTGCGCAATGTCTATAAAATAGAGGCAGATATCATTTTCAAAAATGAGCGCATTTATATTCAGCCGGAAACCGTTATTGCGCATTAACAGGAGCGGGAACAGGAGCGGGCATTTATAATGCACGCGCCATTTTCATCATTTTTCCTGAATGCTGCTCATATAGGCCAGAATTGCATCAATTTGTTCAGGTGATGCTTCAAATTCCGGCATATCGGGATGACCGGCATAAATGCCTTCAGCAAAAGCTTCCGCTAACGCGTCAATCGGGTAGCGCTTGGAAAGAGTGCGGAATGGTGGTGCATCTTTATGGGTGCTTTTGTCATCTGTGCCGATTGCATGACAGCCGGAGCAGTTTACTTCAACGATTTTTTTCCCATACTCAATCAGCTCATTGGCATGGGCTAAGTTACCGATGGAGATGACGGAAAAAATAACAGATGATGTAACAAATGCTTTAATCATGGCTATTGTTGTAAAAGCTTTTAATTAACAAGGTGTTTATCGGCACATTTTAGATAGTCTAATATTATTCCTCTATGTTTTCATCATCTTCATAGTCGTCATCATCGCTTTCAATGATTTCCCAGATGAAGTTGTGCAGTCGCTCTTCGATTTTGGAGCGTGGGGCACCAGCTGCCTCCATTGTCCGTTTGATCTTTAAATATTCTGCTTTGTCATCAGGCGAAAGATATTTTGAAGCAGCCTCAAGAGCCGATAATTTAGTTGACATGGTAGTTTTCCGATTGAACCGCTTACAATTTATTGCAGATACAGCAAAAATATGAACCAGAAGCAATCAATATAAAACATTCTTTTGAATTGAAACCTGTCGAGCGAGCTGAATTGGCTTTGTTGGTGCTTAAAGCCTGCTGGAAAAGGTGTATCCTGTTCGAGCCGATTGATTTATTGATCCGGCTCAATCGTCAGAAGTTCGGAACATAGTTTTTCGGCTATATCTGAAATATCAGGGTTGGTGATCAACCAGTAACCTTTATTGCTTGTCAAAGTTACATCACAGGCTGGAATAAGTTGTCCGCGCTTGAGTGCCTCCTCGGTGAGCCCTGCCCAGCCAAGCGCGATGCCTTGATCGGCAATGGCCGCTTCCAGCACCAGATTATAAGTATTGAAAACCAGACCTGAATTGTGATCATCAATTTCTAAATTGACCTCGTCAAGCCAGCTTTCCCAAGTGTACCAGCGGGCGCCTTGTAATGTGTCCAGATGCAGGAGAGGTGCAGAATTCAAACCTTTTCCATTAGAAAATGGCCCAAATTTTCGTAAAAAAGCCGGTGAGCACACCGGTGTTACCGCTTCACCAATGAAACGGATGGCATTGGCGGGAAAATCTTCGCGTCCGCCAAATAAAATCGCTATATCAGCCTCTTTGTATATATTTTGCTGCAGCATGGAAGATGCCATAATGCGTACGTCGACATTTGGATGTTTCGGGCGAAATTTTGCCACTCGTGGCATAAGCCAAAATGCGGCAAAGCCATAATCTGTTGCAATTCTGAGACCGGGGCTGCGTTGGCGGCGTTTAATTTGTTGCAAGGCTTCATCAATACCGCTCAACCCCTGACGAACGGCTGTATAAAGAATGTCTCCTTCCGGTAACATTTCTACGCCACGGGCGCGTCTTGCAAAAAGAGCAACACCTAAACGATCTTCAAGGCGTTTAATTTGATAACTCACCGCAGGTTGCGTCATACCGAGTTCACGCGCTGCCAAGGTTAAATTTTCCAAGCGTCCGACAGCTTCGAAAACGCTTAAGCTGCCGAGATCCCAAGATGGAGAAGCCATAAATAACCTTTATATCTGCGATAAAAAATCAATGTCTTTTCCCCTATCGTTAAAGATGTTTTCTTTAAAAGCAAGAATGCAAGTCATAACGAAATTTGATTTTGCATGCGTTTTTAAAGTGGAGCCGGACAGGGGAAATATTTATGCGCTATCTTAAATTGACAGCATTGGCACTAGCCGGATTGACGGGGCTAACAGGTATTGCTCTTGCGGCAGATCCTGAGGCATGTCAAACAATCCGTTTATCTGATCCGGGCTGGACTGATATAACATCAACGAATTCTGTGGCTGCCGTTCTGCTTGACGGCCTTGGTTATAAGGCCGACATTAAAACCATGTCGGTGCCCATTGGATATGAAGCCTTGAAAACCGGCAATATTGATGTGTTTCTCGGCAATTGGATGCCGGCACAGCAAAAATTCCGCGACGATCTTGATAGTGCAAAAGCGGCGGAGATATTGGTGAAAAATCTGGAAGGGGCCAAATTTACATTGGCGGTTCCTGATTATGTTGCCCAGGAAGGCATTAAAGATTTAGCTGATCTGAGTGCGCATGCCGATAAATTCGGTAAAGAAATTTACGGGATTGAACCGGGGGCACCTGCAAATCAGAATATTGAAAAGATTCTTGCCGATAAAAATCTTAAACTTGATGGCTGGAAGCTTGTTGAATCAAGCGAACAAGCCATGCTGGCGCAAGTAGAGCGCAAAAATAAAAACAAACAATGGGTCGCATTTCTGGCTTGGGCTCCGCATCCGATGAATACCAAGCTCAATATTGAGTATCTTTCTGGTGGCGATGATTATTTTGGCCCCAATTATGGTGGTGCCGAAGTTTACACGTTGTCCCGTACCGGTTGGGCGGAACAATGCCCGAATGCCTCGAAGTTTTTCAAGCAACTGGTTTTTACAGTTGATATGGAAAATGAGCTGATGGATAAAATTCTCAATGATGGCACGGAAGGCAAAGCTGCTGCTAAAACATTGTTGAAAGCCAATCCGGACAAGCTGGATAAATGGCTTGAGGGTGTTACCACATATAAAGGGGAAACGGGCATAACAGCTGTTAAAGCTAAACTCGGCCTTTAATCTGTGTTATAGATTTTGTGAGCAGGCGGGCATTTCAGATGCCCGCCGTTTTGCATGATAATTTCTTATTTTTGATGGTTTAATCTAATGACAAAGCCGAACATTCTCATTTTGATGGCCGATCAGCTGAACGGAACTTTCTTTCCGGATGGTCCGGCAGATTTTCTGCATGTCCCTCATCTGCGCAAGCTTGCTGAGCGTTCGGTACGATTTGCTAATTGTTATACCCCAAGCCCACTTTGTGCGCCTGCGCGCGCATCATTCATGTCGGGACAATTGCCGTCGCGAACTGGTGTTTATGATAATGCTGCGGAATTTTCTTCCGAAATCCCGACCTATGCGCATCATTTGCGTAACGCAGGCTATCAAACCGCTTTATCGGGGAAAATGCATTTTGTTGGGCCAGATCAATTGCATGGTTTCGAACAACGTCTGACCACCGATATTTATCCGGCAGATTTTGGCTGGACGCCTGATTATCGCAAACCTGGTGAGCGTATTGATTGGTGGTATCACAATCTGGGTTCGATCACCGGTGCCGGTACTGCAGAGATCACCAATCAGCTGGAATATGATGACGAAGTGGCTTATCAGGCTGAAGCCAAACTTTATGATCTTGCGCGCGGGCATGATGAACGGCCTTGGTGTCTCACGGTAAGTTTTACCCATCCGCATGACCCTTATGTCGCGCGTAAACGTTTTTATGATCTTTATGCTGATATTCCTCAGCTTGATCCGAAAATTGCGCCTTTAAAAGCAGAGGATATTGATCCCCATAGCGAACGTTTGTTGCGTGCCTGCAAGGCAGAAGATTATGCTTTGACCGTTGAACAGATCAGAACCGCACGTCAGGCCTATTTTGCCAATATTTCTTACGTGGATGAGAAGATCGGTGGTTTGCTGGATGTGCTTGAGCGCTGCGGGATGAGCGAAAACACCTTGATCGTGTTTACTTCCGATCATGGCGATATGCTTGGTGAACGCGGCCTTTGGTTCAAAATGAACTTTTTTGAAGGCTCGGCACGTGTTCCGCTATTGATAGCTGCGCCGCAGTTAAAGGCAGGATTGGTAGACCAACCCGTCTCGACATTGGATGTGTTGCCAACACTTTCTGATCTTGCTGGTATTGATCTTCATGGCATTATGCCTTGGACGGATGGCATGTCCCTGGTGGATGTTGCTAATGGTAATGGCGCACGCGGTATCGTTCCGATGGAATATGCGGCGGAAGGCACGATTGCACCAATGGTTTCGTTGCGTGACGGTGATTGGAAATTGAACCTTTGCCGCGCTGATCCGCCACAATTATTTAATTTGAAGAATGACCCGGACGAATTGAACAATCTGGCCGGTTCAGCCGAGTATCGGGAAGTGCTTCAAAACTTGACGGAATTGGCTGATCAGCGATGGAATCTTGAGCTTTATGATGCGCAGGTGCGTGCCAGTCAGGCACGGCGCCATGTAGTTTATCCGGCACTTCGTAACGGGGCTTATTATCCGTGGGATTATCAACCGCTGCAAAAGGCATCAGAACGCTATATGCGCAATCATATGGATTTGAATGTTCTTGAAGAAAATCAACGTTTTCCACGCTGATTTTTCAAGCGATATGTTCACGTCAGAATTTAAACCTTTGGCGTAAACACATGGTCGATTGATTTTGATCCGTCTCTGTTTTATGAGCTTTTTTGAGAAAGCTTTCATAACAAAATCAAGTGGCGAATAAGTCCGAGGGGCCCAATATGCCGGTTTACGAACTTGCGGCTCTAGGATCCGCTTTTTGCTGGGCATTGACAGGATTAATTTCTGCCGGCCCTGCCGGACATCTTGGCGCACTGACATATAATCTTTATCGCCAGATTTTTGTAACCTGCCTGCTTGCTCTTTATGTCATGACAACAGGAGCGTGGCAGCAACTAAGCGGTTCCAATATTGGTCCTTTGATCCTTTCCGGGTTCATTGGTATTTTTTTGGGCGATACCGCGCTATTTCTAACCTTAAATCGTTTGGGACCCAGACGTTCCGGCATTCTTTTTGCCATGAATGCGCCCATTGCTGCTTTGCTGGGCTGGCTGATTTTGGGAGAGGTTTTGACCGCCCGTGCCGTATTGGGAATTGCAATTACTGTTGGTGGTGTCTGCCTCGCAATTTTCTTTGGTAAACGGCGCAATCAAAATCACCCGTGGGAAATAGTCAAAGGCACATTATGGGTGGGCGTTTTACTTGGTATGTTGTCAGCTCTTGGCCAAGCCATTGGTTCTATTGTTGTCCGGCCGGTGATGGAAACAGGTATTGATCCATTTGTCGGCTCAATGATGCGTGTAGGGGTGGCTGCGGCTTGTTTAAGTGTATTGACCCAATTACCGATTGCTTCGGTTAAACCCCGTAACAAACCTACACTGCCGATATTGGCAATGACGGCACTATCGGGGTTCTTATCTTTAGCATTGGGAATGACGCTGCTTCTATATGCTTTATCAGGCGGGAAAACCGGAATTGTCTCGACTATTTCAGCAACAACACCGGTGATTATTTTACCACTTTTATGGTTGCGCACGGGCGAGCGTCCTGCCGCCGGAGCGTGGTTAGGTGCAGCATTTGTTGTGATCGGACTGGCTTTGATAGTCTATCGTTAGTTCTATACGGTTTGTGATGCATTACTATGTATCATATCTCATGGCTTATTATGTCTGTTTTGCCAAAGCTTCTTTGTAAACAGGTGACAGGTCTCGAAAGGCTCACTTGGTTGTAATGTCATCAAACCAAGTGCTGCTGTTGCGGTAATAACCGTTTCTAATCTTTTATCAATGGCCGTGCCTTGCCATATTGCATACCAATATTCAAATGAATCCATGGCAATACGGGGATGCGCTTCCGGTTCTTTCAGTGCTTGAATAAAAATGTCGGCGCTTTTGCGTTCTGTCAGATTTAAGATTGTTGTGTCACGGAATGGGAAAAACTCAGCCACATCCCGATTGCCGCTCAATATATTAAGTTGTTTCAATGAATTGGTATAAAGCGTTGCATTTTTTTGCTGCTCAATCATCAGATTGATCGTATCGCGATGCAATTCACGATAGGCTGGGCGTGAGACACCCAACAGGCTTGCATGTGCCTGCAAGGGGTTGATTAAATGGACGCAGTCGCCGACAGGAGAGCGTGCTGCAAACAGCGGATAAAGCGCGTTCAAAGCACCAACATGCGGGGCAAAGGCCGGTAGCGGCAGATAGACAATGTTGTTGGCCGCTAAGTTCTGGCTTGCTTGCATCACATTGCATGCGATCGGAATATCGAGGGCTCTAGCGGCTTTTTCAATTTTTCCGCTATTGGCACCTGTGCCGTTATTTCCATGCAACGCGATCTTATAGCCTGCCTGCGCTAATAATTTCGCAGCCTGCATAAACCAGGGTGCACGCTGTGAATTGGGTGAAAGATATGCAGGCCAGTCCAGATCAGCGCGTTGGATGTTCGGGTTGTCGAGGTCATAAAACCGGCGGGTTGCATAAATCATGCCTGCGAGTTCTTGTGCAGATGTGCCGCGATAATGGATCAGGCTTAAAAAACTACCAAGTTGGAGAGGGTCAACACGTCCCTCTAATATTAAAGAGAAAGCTTCATCTGCTTCCTCTATGGATAAAGGACGGCTATTGCCGCTGCCCCGACCGATAATGCCAAGAAAGCGCGAAAACCGAATGGCCGGATCATTGTGTTGAGTAAGGTTTTCAAGTTGGGTTGCCAGTTGCTGTGGCGTTGGCTGACCGTCCAGCAAAGGCTTTCGAAGCGAGAGTGGTGGTGCTGACATAAGGGCTGTGGATTGCCAATCATTGTGCGCGTGTTGGCGCTGATCGTCGGGTAATGGTTTCAACAGATCATCCGCCTCGGCGCTAAGAGCACGCAAACGTAACCGTAAGGCTTCGGCTTTTGGTGTTGGTAACATGCGGCGTCCGGAACGGATAAAAATAGGATCGCCAAATGCTTCGCGGATTTGATTGAGTAAACGGCTCATTGCAGGTGCGCTCAAACCCATTTCAACTGCGGCATTTTGGACACTCCCCTCAACAAGTAATGTGTCGAGAGCCACCAGTAAACGTAATTGCCCGAGGCGGGATGATGGCAGATTACTGGTATTTTTATCTTCAGGCAAAGCTCTAAGTCCTTATAAAATATATAATATTTAGAAGAGAAGGAGGGGAACAATCTACTTTTTATTAAATTGCAAAAAGCTGAGGTTGAAATAAGTTTGAATCATGGCAATTGACCTCTTTGCTCTTCCCTAATTAATAGGAGTTAATAACTCATATTTATAATAGAGAGCAATGGAAATGACCAGAATGGGACATAAAACTGAAGCCTTGTCTGTTTCGCAATTGTTAAATCCGATAAAATTACGCCATTTATCGCGACTTGCATGCGGTACAATTTTGGCGGGTACTTTATTGTCTCTGACTGTCACCGCAAATGCCCAGACAGCGAAAAAGAAACCTGCACTTACAGAAGAAGAAATTGCGCAATCGCTTGAAAGCGGTAGCGGTATTTTGCTGAATCAGATCGTGGTAACGGCAACGGGCTTCGAGCAAAATGTGAAAGATGCTCCTGCCAGTATTACGGTCGTTCCGCAGGAAGAGTTGAAAAAAGGTGTTTTCCGTAACCTGACCGATGCCTTGGCAGGTGTACAGGGAGTGAGCGTTACCGGTGTTGCCAATGAAGAGGATATCTTTATCCGTGGTTTGCCCGGTGCCTACACACTTATTTTGGTGGATGGCAAGCGCCAGAGCACACGCGAAGCGCGCACGAATGGTAATTCGGGCTTTGAACAAAGTTATATGCCGCCTGCTTCTGCGATTGAACGCATCGAAGTTGTGCGCGGCCCGATGTCTTCGCTTTACGGTTCGGATGCTATGGGTGGTGTTATTAACATCATTACCAAAAAAGTTGATGATGAGTGGCACGGTGAAGTCACTGTTGATGGCACTTTACAAAAATCTGATCATGGCAATAGCGGTCAGATTTCATTTTATGCCAATGGTCCGCTTGTGAAGGATGTTGTCGGCCTGCAGGTTTGGGGGCGCGGCATGAAACGCAATGAAGACAAGATAGTTGGTGGTACCAAAGAACAGCGTGATGGCGATCTGAGCGGTAAGCTGACCATCACGCCTAACGAAGATCATGACATTATCATTAAAGGTGGTGTTTCACGTCTGCGCCGTGAAGGGCAAATTGGCAAATCAATGGCTGATGACGGCAGAAGCAAGAACAACTACAATGACAATGACCGTGACCATTGGATGATCAGTCACACAGGCCGTTGGGGTCCGACAACCTCTGATTTTTCATTCTCTCAAGAATGGGCAAAACGCACCGCTTACAGCCAAAACACACCAAATGGGGCCTATGAAGAAGATTTACGGTCACCGGAAGTGCGTAACTCGGTCTTGGACGGTAAATTTACAACCCCATTCGAATTTTATGGCCAACATACGCTCGTAACAGGCGGTCAGTTTATTGATTCTCGTTTGATCGACCAAAATCCCGGACGCAGAACAGGTCTCGACGAGAAATTTAGCATTCAGCAATGGGCATTGTTTGCGGAAGATGAGTGGTGGATTACACCGGATTTCTCGCTGACCGGTGGCTTACGCATGGATGACCATGAGGTTTATGGTTCACATTTGAGCCCTCGTGCCTATGCGGTTTGGCATGCAACAGAGCAGCTGACTTTAAAGGGCGGCATCTCCACAGGGTTTAAAGCACCTGAAATTCGCACCATTGCGCCTGGTTACGCTTATACAACCGGTGGCGCAGGTTGTTACTATGGGCCTGAGGCAAGTCTGCCTGACGGTAAAAACCCTTGTGGTGTCATCATCGGTGATGGCAGTCTGAAAGCTGAAAAAAGTACAAGCTATGAGTTTGCGGCTTTGTGGGACAATCAGGACGGACTGCAGCTGGGTGCCACTTATTTTTATACTGATTTTAAAGATAAAATTTCCAACACGCAGGTTTTGGATAGCAACGGAAATCCGGTTCGCTGGAGTGAAAACCAAAACTATGTACTGTGGAGTAGCTTCAATATCGATAATGCAGTCATGCAGGGTGTTGAACTGACTGCACAATGGGAAGTAACCGATGATATCCGTTTGCGTGCAAACTATACTTATACGCATTCACGCCAGAAGGGCGGCATTTTTGATGGATTGCCTTTGACGCGGACACCGGAGCATATGGGTAATATCCGCGCTGACTGGACAACACCTGTCGAAGGTTTGTCTGCATGGACAGTGGCAAACTATCATGGCTCAGAAATCAATGCGGGTAGCCGTATCGGAGGTAATGGTAAACCTGCTGCTTATGATGAAAAAGGTAATGTCATCGCGCGCAAATATGATTCCTACATGACCTTCGATATTGGTACCACTTATGAATTCAACGAACACCTGACCTTTAATGCAGCTGTTTATAACATGTTTGATAAAAAAGTGGGTGTTGATGATTTCAATACAACCCTTGACGGGCGCCGTCTCTGGGTTAGCATGACATCTAAATTCTGATAAAAAATATAGCATTCAAACAAAAAACTCCCCCGGCAGCTTAGTCGGGGGAGTTTTTTGTTAGAAAATCTTCAATACATATTTAGAGCATGTCTCCCGAAAGTGGGCACTAGTTTTGGGATAAAGACATGCGTAAAAACAAAACGCTAGAGCGAGCACAGTGGATACGATTAAGTGCGACACGCTCTAGCGAACAAAGACCAGTTCGGTATAGGTATGATCAATTGCTTCTGTTGATGAAATACGGGTCGACTGGACAGGGGCAGATCTTTTTCTGAGCGAGCTTTCCCATAAATCTGGTTTGGAAAAAACATCCATTTCCAGAAAAAAGAGACCGCGTATCAATAAATAACGTGCAAGTGATCCGATTGAATTTTCAATCAATTGGCGATCTTTGGTCAATATCACACGTGCACTTGGAAGGCTGCCACGCTTTTTAGGACTTAAAATAACCGGATGTATTTGACCATCTTGCTCAATGGTCAAAACACGACAGCCAAGCGCAATATGATCCTGAAGAATTTTGCTTGTATTATCTGCAAATAACCTTGATTTCTTGGGGTTATAGCGGCGGATTTTGGCACGTTTAAACGGACGGAATGCCGTTGCGATAAGCGGCACGACAAGCAATCCTGTCGCGGATGTCGTAAAGCCCAAATGCGCATTGACTTTTCTCATTGATGAGGAAGCCGTCACATCAACATAATCCACATCATTTTCCGTCATGATACGACGCAAAAAAAGTGCCGCCATCCATTTGAATTCCGGCTTCATATAAAAAGCGGCTATATTGATGGCTTTTACAGGTTCGGCTTCATAAATCGAACGTATTAACGGTACGGCCAGACAAATTCCGAGATCAGTTTCTTTGTTGGAGGCGATGAAGCCAATATTTTTATAACCCAGTTCTTCTGCGTGTCTGTGCATATCACGCAAATCGGCCAGCCATTTGACTTTGGAACGCTTGCTGAATCCTTCATGCAGCAAGGTTGCCGCTTGATCGAGTTCATCTATTTCTATTGCGCGCAGTTTCATATTTCAAGCTTTGAACCGGTTAAAAACTATCGTCTTAATTTTGGCGTTTAGACAGAAAATTTTCCAACGCCGTGAGGCTGTCGATGTGATTGATATCAAAATCTTCGTCAGCCAGATCAATGTTAAAATCTGTTTCCAGCTGGGTTAAAATCTGCACGGCTGCGAGTGAATCCATCATGCCGGATGAAAAAAGTGGCTGATCATCAGCAACATCATGAATATTATAAGTTGCAAGAACACCGAGGATATAGGTTTTGATCTGTTGAAATTCTGAAGCGGACATCGATATATGACTCATTTATTTTTGAATGATTTTGGATGTGTGTTAGATTTGCTCTAGAAGCTGTTTGCGGTCAATTTTACCATTGATATTGACGGGCAATATATCGCAGATATGAATGGTCTCCGGCACCATGTAGCGCGGCAAACTGCTTAGAAGAGCTGTTTTGATGGCATCAGTCGTTAAAGCGCTTGTGCAGAAAGCGACCAAACCTTGCGCTGAATTTTCAACAATCGGCCAAGCAACAACAGCCACCATCTCACTTTGGGCAGCTTTTCTCAAATGCGCCTCGACTTCTTCGAGTTCGACGCGGTTACCTTTCAGTTTGATCTGATTGTCTGTACGACCGAGATGATGAAAAATGCCGTTTTCATCTTTCATGCCCAGATCGCCGGTCAAATACCATCGCTGCCCATTGATTTCCCGAAAACGATCATTCTGATTGGTATTGGCATAATCGAAATACCCTTCAGCAAGCTGCGGGCCGCTTAATGCGATCTCTCCCGCTTGTCCTAGACCAAGGGTTTGCTGGTTTTCATCAAAAATTTCAACCTGCATGGTTTTATAAGGTGTACCGATTGCGATAATATCGCGTCCCTTGGTGATAGCAGGTTTTGCATCGACCCTTTGACGCAAACAAATAACAGTGCCTTCGGTGGGGCCGTAAATATTTTCGATCACCCCGTTAGGGGCTGCTTGTGCCCATGCTTCAACTGTTGCGACAGGCAGTGGCTCGCCACAAAAGATGGAAAGACGCAGGCTAGGCAGGCTGTCGGCTTTGAGCGCTCCGCTTTTGCGCATCATTGCGGCAAGCGTTGGCACAGACATCCAGACAGTTATCGAACGCTCGCGAATAAAGCGGCTTGGTGCGAGCATTTCCAATGATGAGAAAATATGCAGTGATGCACCGGCATCAACGCATAAAAACAGATTATGGACGCTCAGATCAAATGTAACATCGCAGGTTTCAGCCAATCGGTCTTGCGGTGTCAGATTTGTCCATGACCGGCTTTCATCCAGATAGCTCTTGAGCGAACCTGCAGAAATCATCACCCCTTTTGGCAAGCCTGTGGTGCCGGAGGTAAAGAGAATATAGGCCAGATCTTTTGCATCGACCTGTGCTGGCTCAATCAGAGTTTCGGCGCTGATATCAGAAAATTCTACAATCAGTTGTTTGTTGTATGCAGCTTGCAGGTTTTGCTTATCAGTGCAAACAACCAGATCGGGCGCGGCTTTTAAAACATCTGTCGTAAGCAAGCCCAAACCCTGTTTGTCTACGATCAAAGCATCAAGTTGAAGAGCTTCCAAAAGTTGAACAATGCGTTGCTCCGGCCATTTCAGATTAAGCGGAATATAGGTCGCGCCGGCATAGCCAGCCGCTAAAATACCCATGTAAGCTTGCGGGCTTTTGGTCGCTAAAATGCCGATTTTTTTAGGCCGTTTACGTGCAGTAATAAAGCTTGCCAGTTCAATAACCAGCTTTTGCATGGCGCCATAGGTGAGCTGTGCCGAGCGGTCCGAATAGAATAAATCATCAGCTTGCTTATTGGCGTTATCAAGAAAATTGAGTGTGATGTTATAATTTTCCGGCATATTCCGTCGCGATCTTGAAATGGTAGTCTGCATGGATGAGCGCCATGCGTAAAAAAATATTCGATATGTGATCTTTAAAACGAATGACGCTTATTTCCAACAAGATTATCTTGAACCACTGTATTCTTGACTTTTATCGCGAATAGACGCGTCTTATTTATAATAATAACGCGCTTATTGCATAAAAATGCCATTGTCCTCTAAATTTTGAAGACAATGGCATAGAAAGAATAGTTCAGTTTATAGAACTGGAAACATTACCTTGCATTGGTCATACGCATAGGTTCAAGCAATTCAGCCGCCAATGCCGGATCAAGGCCCTCGGCAATAGCTGCTTCCTTCACACTCACGCCATCATCAAGCGCTGATTTTGCAATGCGGATTGCTGCATCATAGCCCATGACCGGCACAAGCGCCGTTGCCAATGTGGTGCAGGTCTCAGCCATTGTGCGGCACGCATCTACATTAGCCTCAATGCCATTAATACATTTTTCGACCAAGTTACGCGATGCGTTTGAAAGCAGCTGGATCGAGGTCAGAATATTATAAGCAATCAACGGCTCAAAAGCATTGAGCTGATATTGGCCGGCTTCTGCGGCCATGGTGACAGCCACATCATGACCGATAACCTGGAAACAGACCTGATTGACAGATTCCGGAATAACCGGATTGACTTTACCCGGCATAATGGATGAGCCCGGTTGCTGAGCCGGTAATTTGATCTCGCCAATGCCACCACGTGGGCCGCTGGACATCAAACGCAAATCATTGCTGACTTTGGAAAGCTTGGATGCAATGCGCTTTAAGGCGCTGGAATAAGAGATGAAAGCCCCCATATCCCAACTGGCTGCCAGCATGTCTTTAGCAGGCGTCATTTCAAGGCCGCTAAATGTGCGCAAGTTTTCAAATGCTGCATCAATATAAATTTGTGATGCATTGATGCATGTGCCGATTGCCGTACCACCAAGATTAACCACAGTCATCTGCTGCACAGCGTCTTTCAAGCGGATAATATCATCTTTGAAAATGGTCGCAAATGCGTTGAATTCCTGACCCAAGGTCATCGGAACAGCGTCTTGAAGCTGGGTTCTACCAAGTTTGACATGGTCATTGAATTCAGCTGCTTTTTTCTCGAATGATGCGATCAGAATATCCAGTGCATCCAGCAAATCCTGACTGCTGAGGATAATCGCGAGCTTCACGGAAGTCGGATACATATCATTGGTGGATTGGGACCGGTTGATGTCTTCGTTGGGATGGATAACATCATAAGCGCCGTGCGGCTTGCCAAGGTGTTCCAAAGCGCGGTTGGCAATCACTTCATTGGCATTCATATTTGTGGATGTACCGGCACCGCCCTGGAAAACATCGACAACGAAATCATCATTCAACGCACCACTGATAACATCATCGCAGGCAAGGCAAATAGCATCAAATTGCTGCTTGCTCAGGCTGCCTTCAGCGTAGTTGCCGGCAGCGGCTGCTTTTTTGACGATACCAAAAGCTTTAACGAGGCTTGGAAACTGGCCAATACTTACACCGGAAATTGGAAAATTCTCCAACGCTCGAACCGTCTGAATCCCATAGCGTAAGTGTAGCGGAATATCCATTTCACCGAGCATGTCGTGCTCTGTTCTCATATTTAGCGCAGGGGAATTCAGTTCTTGAGCCATTCTTGTATCCGTTTCAATCGTATGTAAGCGATAGAACGCATGCTAATGCGTGCCTTTGAGTGATTAATCCTGTTGAGCATGAAGGCAAATGTGCGAATACGCACTTTTAGCATTGAGGAGGAACTCCCGTTTGTGCTGTCGTTGGCCTTGATTGCAGTTTGCATTTAATCAGAAGATGGGAATAACGTCATGTCATCCAAAATGCAATTGTTTGAGAACAAATCAGGTAACAAAATGCATGGAATTTATAATAAAAGCTTAGTTTGTTGCTTAAAAAGCGTAAAATACAAGTTTTAGTTGAAAAAATATATTTTAATAGAATTCTAATATATTCAAATTTTCTTTGTTTTTTTCATCATTTTAAATTTGTTAAAGAAAAAACCGCGTGAATCAGACGCGGTTTTTTCAAAGTAAATAAAGTTTGAAGAATAAATTTAAGAGTTTTCTTGACCAAAAATAGTTCCGGAAATCATATCCCGACCACCGGCTTTACTTAAATAAAGTTGTTGGTCAGCCTGTGTAATCCAGTCGTATGATGTCATACCGCTTTGAGCTATAGCAGTAGCAACTCCTAAGCTGACGGTCAAAAATGGACTGACAGATGAACCTGAATGCGGAATGTTGAGCGCCTGAACTTGATTGCGGATATCATGCGCCACTTTCATGGCTGTTGAAAAATCAGTGCTTGGTAAAATGCAGGCGAATTCTTCACCGCCATAACGCGCGACCGTATTATCGGACAAATGAATGGCACGGCTCAAAGCAGATGCAACCATGGTCAAACAACGATCACCCTCTGGATGGCCGTATGTATCGTTGAATGATTTGAAGAAATCAATATCAAGTAAAATCACTGATAATAAGTCTTCGGTTTGTGCCAATGTGGTAATTTCTGTTTTGATTGTTTCTTCCAAATGGCGGCGATTGCTCAAACCTGTTAATGCATCGGTGACAGCCATTTGTGCCAGTTGATCACGAAGCCGTTTGAGTTCCACATGATTGGCAACACGTGCACGCAACACTACCGGCTGGATTGGTTTGGTAATATAGTCAATTGCACCAAGTGAGAGGCCTCGAACCTCGGCATCTTCATCGGTAAGACCGGTCGTGAAGATCACCGGAACATCTGCCAGCAGGCGCTCAGATTTGATGCGCTCGCATACATCATAGCCATCAATGCCCGGCATCATGACATCAAGCAGAATGAGATCGGGCAAAACATTGCGCGCAACCTCAAGTGCTTGCTCGCCGGACGTAGCAAAGCAAATTTCATAGGTGTCTTCCAACACTGCATTCATAATTTCAATATTGGTGACTTCATCATCCACAATCAGGATGACAGCGCGATTATTCATAATGACTTGTCCGTCTGCGCAGATAATAATTGATCGAGCACCTTCAGAGCCTGATCGTAATCTAGTTTGTCGATTGCCTGTTTTACAGGCAGAAGCGGCATATCTGTGGTGGCTGTGTTGAGTTTTTTTGCCAACTCTTCAAATTGACTTCGTGCTCTGAGGCTGCGCTTGACGAGCAGTTCACGCAGAACTGATGTGTCGTTCATGCAATCGTCAAAATTGAGACCCGTTATTTTGACAATTGAATTTTGCTGTTGTGATGGCTGTAAACTTCGAGCCGCTGTAAGTGCTGGTAAAATAAAGGTTTCCAGATTGGACAATAATGTTTCGATATTGCTGAGATCTTGCGCCGCATAGGCGAGTTCCAACTGGTGGGCTGCTTTAGAGACCTGCGCAAGTTCAAGCGAGGCGGCAACACCTTTCAGCGTGTGGGCCTGACGGCGTGCTGGTTCCATATCATTTGCCAGTTGTTTGTCTTTCAATTCCTTGACGACATTCTCAAAACTATCAGCGAAATTGATGATGAGTTTGCGCAACAAACTACGCTTTCCATTAACACGTACAAGAGCCGCTTTGATGTCAAAAGGGCTTAATTCATCCGGCAGGTTTTCTTCTGTTCTTGCAACTGTGGCAGGTGCTGCACTTGTCTGTCCGGTTGGGGCTACATTAGCGTGAAGCCATTTATCCAGCGTTTTTACCAGCAATTGTGGATCAATTGGCTTGGATACATGGTCGTTCATACCGGCATTGAAACATTTATTGCGCTCTTCTTCATAAGCATGCGCTGTCAAAGCAATAATCGGCAGGCGATCCGATGCAATTGTTTGCCGGATTGTTTTGGTCGCTTCAATGCCATCCATAACCGGCATTTGCACATCCATCAAAATGACCTGATACTTATCCGGATTGGCTTTGACCATTTCAACTGCAATCAATCCGTTGTCGGCTGTGTCGACATTCAAACCTGCATCCATCAACAATTCAGCAGCAATTTCCTGATTGATGGCATTATCTTCCACCAACAAAATTTGCTTGCCTTGTGATTTTGCTGAAACGGTTGGTGTGGTCAGGGTTTGAGTGTCATTCGTAGTCTTCTCATCCGCAAACAAATTGCAGATTGTACTCAGCAGCACAGTTTCTTCAATCGGCTTGGTCAGGAAACTGGTAACGCCCGATTGCTCTGCTTCCTGCTCGAATTGTTCACGGCCATAAGCACTGATCAAAATGACATGCGGGAACTGGTTGATTTGGGTATTCGAATGCATGACCTTCAAAGTATTGAGGCCATCCATTCCCGGCATTTTCCAATCCAGCAGCAGTAAATCATATGGCGTATTACTGTTTTGATGATTGAGCAAAGCGCCAATAACTTCTTCGCCGGAAGCGACCAAATCAATCTTCATCGACCATGATGCAAAAATGCTTTGCAGAATTTCACGCGAAGCGGGATTGTCGTCAGCCACCAATACACGCAATGCCTGAATATGGGTGGGCAGCGCGGTGACTTCACGTTTTTCATTTTCGGCAGAATCGAAAACGATCGTAAATGTAAATGTACTGCCTTGACCGAGTTCGCTTTTGACCTCGATTTTACCGGACATCTGCTCAACAATCTGCTTGCTGATTATGAGACCCAATCCGGTGCCGCCAAAGCGGCGCGTGGTGGAACTGTCAGCCTGCGCAAAGGAACTGAAGAGGTTTTTTTGCTGTTCTTCGGTTAGCCCGATGCCGGTATCTGTTACAGAAACGGCAAGGCTGACTTTTTCATTAGCTGGCTGGTTGAGCTTGACTTCAACCGTCACATTGCCGTTTTCACTGAATTTAATAGCATTGCTGACAATATTCATCAAAACTTGATTGAAGCGCAATTCATCGCCGATCACCTTGGTCGGGACGTCAGGTGCAATCAGGGTTTTTAACTTGACACTTTTCTTGTCGGCTTCATTGGTAACCAAAAAAATCTGGTTGTCGATGGCATTGCGCAGATTGAAAGAGCGACGTTCAAGAGTGAGCTTGCCAGCTTCGTTTTTGGAAAAATCAAGAATGTCGTTAATCAGGCGCAACAATGATGAACCGGCACCGCTGATTTTCGACATATAATCGCGCTGTTTTTCATTCAAATCCGTGCGCATGATCAAATGGCAGAAACCAAGTATCGCATTCATCGGCGTGCGGATTTCATGGCTCATATTGGCGAGGAAAATCCCCTTAGCCTCATAGGCAGCTTCTGCCGCCTTCGATCTTTCTTCAAGCGCTTTGTTTTTTGCTTCAATTTCATTGCGCATAATTTCGTTATGATGGAAACTCTCCACCAACATATTGCAAAACCAGATCAGCACTGTGGATTGGAATGCCACGATAACACCGTGTAAAACGACACGGTTGAAATTAGCGCCATTTGGAAAAACCAGATAAGGCAGCACAAAATTAAGCAATAAGTGATGAATGACGACTGTCACTGCCGCGAGAATAATGACGCGACGGTCGCACCAGGCAATTGTGAGCGCCAACATGGCAAAGAAGTACATATGTACATCCATTTGCCACTCATGACCGCGCAACAAATAAAGGAGAATGATCGGCTCGCCCATTAAGGCTACAGCAGAAATATAACGAGTACTTTCGGCAATGCCGTTTTTATACCATGATATGTTATAAGCACCGGCAAGCACAGCACCGGCAAGTAGAGCACCATAAGGTGATTGATCCAGCGCATGAGCAGTTAAAAATAAAAGCGGAAGATGGAGCCATAATAAAATGACCAGAAATCCACTGAACTTTGTGCGTAATTTATCAAGTTCAACGTTCATTTAAGCACCGTAACTTTCGCCAAAACTAATGCAGCCGCCAAGTTCCAAAGGTTCAAAAACCAGCCATGCGCCGGCTTCATAAATTTTGCTGACAAAATCATCTTCATCGGAATAAACAAGCGCAATGCCTGTTTTATCGTTGATCGAAATAATCTCGCCATTTGCCCGTCCGATCATGGCCAGTGTTTCACCTGTATCGGACCACAGCGGCATTACCACGCCATATTGATAATTAACACCTGTAGGACTGAGCATTGCGATCAGAAGAGCTATAGCTCCGACGAGCATCAGACAAAGTGCAGCTTTTAGATCATGAAAACGAAAAGGAGGATGAATGCTCTCAGACATGGCACGACTTTTTATAATTGGTCAGAATTTTTAGGGAGTTCATCACATAAAATGTAAAATTTTACCAGCCATTAGCAAAAATATTATAGAGACATATTTTAAATGACAACGCTAAGATCAAGCGATTTTGCATCCGATTGTTTTCATTATAGGATCTAAATCGATTTGTTCGCCCAATCCTTGTCTAATTTGCACATCATAACGATCACCGTTAACCTTCGGACACAACAAAATGCTATTTGACAATATGAGAGCAGTCTCATAGATGGCCGTCAAACGGGCAATGACTAAGGTGGAACCTATGTATTTGAACCTGCGCTACGCGGTATTTGCTGCTGTCGCGTTACTCACTTTCCTGCTGTTAATCGCCGGCGTGTTTCACAGTTATTGGTGGTGGATCGGCCTGCCTGTTTTTGGTGGATTGACGCTCGTTGGGTTGTACGATGTCATTCAGATAAAACACGCTGTGTTGCGCAACTATCCTATCTTGGGACATATGCGTTATATTCTGGAGAGTATCCGCCCCGAGATCCGTCAATATATGATTGAGAGTGATAAAGACGAAGTGCCTTTCAGCCGTCAGGATCGTGGTCTGGTTTATCAGCGCTCCAAAGGCGAAGAAGACAAGCGTCCTTTCGGCACCATCGAAAATGTCTATAGCTCCGGCTATGCCTGGCTGACACACTCAACCGCTCCGGTTCAAAATGCAGACACAGATTTCCGTGTTCATATCGGCGGTTCACAATGTACCCAGCCGTATGATTCCAGTCTTTATAATATTTCAGCAATGAGTTTTGGAGCTTTATCTGCTAATGCCATCTCTGCTCTGAATATTGGTGCGCGTAAGGGAAAATTCGCTCATGATACGGGCGAGGGAGGGATCAGCCGCTATCACCGACAAGGCGGTGGTGATCTGATTTATCAAATTGCATCCGGTTATTTTGGTTGCCGCAATGATGATGGCAGTTTTTCACCGGAGAAATTTGCTAAAACTGCAGCAGATCCTCAGATTAAGATGATTGAGCTGAAACTCAGTCAGGGTGCTAAACCCGGTCACGGCGGTATGCTGCCAGGCCCTAAGGTAACAGAAGAAATTGCTGAAGCGCGCGGTATTCCGATTGGTGTGGACTGTATCTCGCCTCCTGCACATAGTACATTCTCTACACCACTTGGCCTGATGGAATTTATTGGACAGTTGCGCGAGTTGTCGAACGGCAAGCCGGTCGGCTTTAAACTCTGCATCGGTCATCGTCGTGAATTCATGTCGATCGTTAAGGCAATGCTCAAAACCGGTATTATTCCAGACTTTATCGTGGTCGATGGTAAAGAAGGCGGAACTGGTGCTGCTCCGGTAGAGTTTGCCAACCGCGTTGGTATGCCGATGTTGGAAGGTTTGACCTTCGTACATAATACATTGCGTGGTGCGGGGATTCGCGAGCAGGTTAAAATCGGCGCTGCCGGTAAAATTATCACCGCATTCGATATCGCTCGTGCATTTGCGCTGGGTGCTGACTGGTGTAACTCAGCGCGCGGTTTCATGTTTGCCATTGGTTGTATTCAGGCACAGGCGTGTCACACTAATAAATGTCCGGTGGGAATCGCTACACAAGACCCGTTACGTCAGCGCGCCATTGATGTCGGTGATAAAAGTGATCGAGTCGCACGCTTCCATCGTAATACAATGCATGCATTGGGTGAAATTGCCGGTGCCGCGGGTTTGACGGATCCGCGTGATTTCATGCCTTATCACTTTATGTTCCGACAGAATGACAACAAATTCCTCGATGGCAATGAAGTCTATCCATATTTACCGGATGGATTCTTGCTTCAAGAGGAAGAAATTGAAGAATTATCCGATTGGTACAGCCGGTGGGAGCGCGCTTCCGCAGAAAGTTTTGCACCGCCAACGATTCCCCATGGGCCATTTGAAAAGCGAGTCGTAGCTGCGAGATAGTTTTTTCAAAATAATTCAGAGATCCAAGCCGTCCATAAAGCAATTTGCGGGCGGCTTTTGTTTGTGGTGCAAACACAAATTTACCGGATCACGATGCCTTGAAGAGGTATTTTTACACTCTATATATAGAAGGCACAAATTAGCAGATTAAAGGCTCTGATTCCTTGATTGGTTATGGTTTTGTGTTTCGATTTGGTTAATTTTGTTCGTTTTCCCTGTTGAAAAGAAAATTGTA